>CAIJPN010000017.1 GCA_903822545.1 uncultured Anaerolineae bacterium
GCCGCCCTCGGGCAGGTTCACCACCGGGATGTTTTCCAGCCCGGTTTTGGCGCGATCCAGCTCCCCGGCTTCGTCGATGGCTGCCAGTTTGTAATTCCCCAGGTCGGACGGGTTGGCGATAGCCACCAACGCCTTCAGGTCGCCTTTGCCCTTGAGTTTGACGGGCCGCCAGTCTGAGCTGGCCAGGTAGCGCGAGAACAGGATCATCTCGTCGGTGGCAAGCGGGGCGTTGTTTTTGGGGTTGTTGAGTAGCTCCCAGCGGATGGCGTGCAGCTCGGGCGCGCTGGCGCCGATCAGCAGCCGCAACCGCAGCGGGATATCCTGGCTGTGGGCGCTGGCCAGGGCCTCGGCAAAGGCCACCTGCAGTTCGGCTGGCTCAAACAGGGCTTTGGTGAGTGCAATCCCGTACTCTTTAGGCTCCAGCATCAGCTCGCGCAAAGTCTCCACATCCAGACGGACGTGGATGGGGGCACCCTGTCCCAGGCGGGTATCGGTGTCACTGCCGGGCATAATGAAACGCATCTCCACGGTGTATTGTCCGGCTTCAAAGCGATGTAGTCCAAGTTCTAAGTCGGCGTATTCCTGCATGGGGCCTCGTCTATTCTGTTTTGGGTGTGTTTTTTGGGGGAAAATTATAGTGTATTATTGCACAATTGGAGCCAATTTTCAAATTGTCCAGGCCATGATTTTTTAAAAAGGTAATTTATGCAGGGGTTGCGTTACACCAGAGGGGTGATACATCCTGTTGCACGAAACAAAAGCCAGCCTCGATCCGAATCGATTGAAAATGGTGCGGTGCGCGGAATCCTTTGGATCAGCCGCTTTCAGCGGTCAACCCATTTCACGGGTACAATACCAGCATGGAAAAAAACAAACCGTTCGAACAAATTGCCGCAAAATATCAGCTATCCAATGAAAGCGCCAAATACTTTCTTAGCCGAATTCAAAAGAGCTTCAAAAAAGAAAAGCCGCCGCAGCCCCTGATCCTTGAATTTATGAACAGGCAGAAGTTTAAAACCCTGCCTAACCCGCACCAGGTTGCCACATTGATGTACGATGCGGGCGTTTGGGCTTATCCCATGCACGCCGCGCCTCCTGCCATCGAAACCGAGGCTGATTTATTTGCCTTGCAGCGTTCTCCTGCCAAAACTGGCCGACCCAAGCGCCGGTCAAGTTCACCGGCAGATGCATCTTGATGATGATGGTTCTGACCGCTTTCCTTGGTTGGATTTAGCCCGCATGCTGCGCCGCGTTTCGCTTGGTGTTATCGCCGCCCTGTTTTTTAGCAGCACTTTTGTATTAAATCGCGCCATGAGCCTGGCCGGTGGACATTGGGCCTGGAGCGCCAGCCTGCGCTTTGGTTTTATGCTGGTGCTTTTGGCGCTTATCCTGCTTGCCACCACAGGCCGAAAGTCCCTGCGGGATGTGTGGGAAGTTTTCTGGCAGTACTGGATCTTTTGGGTTGTTGCAGGCAGCCTCGGCTTCGGCGTATTCTATGCAATGATCACTTTCAGCGCCGCATATGCCGCTGGTTGGATCGTCGCCACCACCTGGCAGATCACCATCCTGGCCACACCAATTGTGCTGGTTTTCTTTGGGCGCAAAGTGCCAGGCCGTGGCTTGCTCTTTAGCGGGTTGATTTTTATCGGCATTCTACTGGTCAATGTTGAACACGCCAGCGCCAGCAGCCTGCAAGCCATGCTCTTCAGTGCCCTGCCGGTTTTGGTGGCGGCCTTTGCTTACCCCATTGGCAACCAACTTGTCTGGGAAGTGCGTCAGGGAGAAAATCCGCGCCTGCCGCATATCACCCATCCCGTTCTGGGAAACGGATTTGCGCGTGTCCTGCTGTTGACGCTGGGTTCCGTCCCCTTTTGGGTGGCCCTGCTCCTGCTGATGGCACCGCCCGCGCCTTCTACCGGACAACTGATCAGTACCGCGCTGGTAGCTCTGTTCTCGGGCGTCATTGCCACCACGATCTTTCTCTATGCCCGCCACCTGTGCCAGCAGCCCTATGAAATCGCGGCTGTGGATGCGACCCAGTCTATGGAGGTGATTTTTTCACTGCTCGGCGAAATCATCTTCCTGGCCGGAGCCCTGCCTGGCCCGCCTGGGTTCATTGGCATCTCGCTGACCATCCTTGGCCTGGTGGCCTACATTGTGATGCAAAATAAGAGCTAATCTCTGGCGCGAATTGCGCGAAACGCTCTTTTGATTTCTGGGAACAACCGCGGGTCACAGATTGGATTCTGTAAAAATACGCACATCTGGGAAATAGACGGTTGGGAATGAGAAATTAACCTGGGCAAATTTCCATACCCCGGCCTGGCATATCACTACCGCGGTGAAGCGCAGCGGCCAGATGAATTTTTCGCCGCGCCGTAACTCGTAGACCGTGTTTGTGCCGCCGCGCAGGATGTGATGCAGCTTCTGTTCAGCGCTGATGCCAGGCTTATCGATATATTCTTTAATGAAGTTCAAATACGAGGCATAATTCTCCTCCCCTATTGTTTGCGTCACGGTGGCAGTGGCGGCAACCCAGCCCACATCACCGAGATGGTGGATGGAAGCTGAATCCAAATCCAGCAGGAAATCACCCCAGCCTTCCCAATCCCCATGCACCGATGCACGGGCGGTGTCGCGGGTCATGTACCATTCATCTGTGTCGGGTTTAATGCCATTTGTGCCGATAACTTCAGCATTGGGGATGAACAAGTCCATAAAAGTATCTACTTTTGCCAGGTCGCGGTTGGTATAACCATCCTGGAAGGTTTGTAACAGTGCCCGGATTGCTTGTTGTGGGTTCATTTCTACTCCATCGAGTACAGGTTGGGCTGAAACTTTAGTTTGTATGCACAAAGAAACAACCGGGCGAGGATGAACTCGCCCGGTTGGGTTGTGAAAGTGTCAGCGGGGTTATTCGCCGAGGTAATCACGCAGTTTACGGCGAATGGATGGGTGGCGCAGGCGGCTAAGAGCCTGCGCTTCAATCTGGCGCACACGCTCGCGGGTGACGCCCATCTTGCGGCCCACTTCTTCGAGCGTGTAAGCCTGCCCATCCAGCAGGCCATAGCGCAGTTGCAAGATGCGCACTTCACGTGGTGGCAGGCTGTTGAGGACTTCGCTCAGGTGCTCGCGCAGCAGGTTGTAGGTGGCGGTGTCATCCGGTGGGGCGGCTTCATCATCTTCGATAAAATCTCCCAGCACTGAATCTTCTTCATCGTCCGTGGGTGTTTCCAGCGAGAGCGGGCGGCGCGCCACCTGGATCATGTTCTCCACCTTTTTAGGTGGCACTTCCAGGGCATTGGCAAGTTCTTCCACCGAAGGCTCACGCCCCAGGCGCTGTGTAAGCTGGTGCTGAACGCGCAGCAGCTTGTTGATCTGGTCACCCATGTGGACGGGCACGCGGATGGTGCGTCCCTGGTCTGCGATGGCGCGGGTAACGGCCTGGCGAATCCACCAGGTGGCATAGGTGGAGAATTTGTGTCCGCGCCGGTAGTCGAATTTTTTGGTGGCGCGAATCAGGCCAATGTTGCCTTCCTGGATCAAATCAAGAAAGGGCACGCCGCGTCCCATATATTTTTTTGCAACAGAGATTACCAGTCGGCTGTTGGCGGTGATCAGGTGTTCGCGGGCTGCCCAGCCATCTTCAATCTGGCTGCGCAATTCAAGCCGGCGGCGATTGGTGGCGCTGCCGCGCGCCAGTTCTTCGCGGGCAATGCGCCCGTTTTCGATACGTTGGGCCAGCGAAACTTCTTCTTCTGCTGTCAGTAGTGGTACACGGCTGACTTCTTTGAGATACAGTCCAATGGTGTCGTCGGTATCAATGTTAGCGAGATAGTCATCGATGACCATCTCAGCTTCGGCTTCTACCGGGGCCTGTTCTGGCCCGGTGAGCTCATCTTCGGTCGGTTCAGTCGTAGTTGAATCTTCGATAAAGGGTACACCCGCGCTTAACAACGCAGCAAACGCTTCTTCGAGTTGCTCTACATCTTGTTCCGCTTCTGGGAAGAAATGCAAAATATCGTCTAATGTGACGTATGATTTTTGCCGGCCTAATTCGATAAGCCGCGCAATTGGGGAATACTCTTCTTCTTCCTCAATTATCATCAAAGGTTCATCCATAAATTTTCCTTAAATAGTGGAATGTCACAAAAAGAATACTCTTTTTTTTGTACAAATTCAATAGGTTAAGGTGTCGAAGTTGGTATCATTTCCATGATTGGTTCAACTGCCGGGGCGGTGGGAGTGAGCATAATGGGTGGGGTGCTCAACATTTGGATGAGTGCATCCAACCCGTAGTTGCTGACAATCTGCACCGGGCCATTTTCAACCCTGACGTAGTATCCATCGCCAATTGCGGTGATGTCGCCGATATCAAAATTAGATTCGGCCCCACTGGCAAATTTAACCCCCAACTTATAAGCGGGTTTCTCCAGCCCGAGCGCATTTAGCGCCGGGGCAGGTTCCATTACACCGATAATGCGCAACGCTCGAACCTGTGATGCGGCGGCTTCGGCAGCGGCCTGGTCGGCGGGGGCTTCCGTTCCAGCGGTTATCATCCACCCGGCGGTGGTGCGGGTGAGTTTAACGCTTTTGCCAGCGCTGTTGCTGACACGGATTTCATTCACTTCGCCCTGTTCGTAGGCGATCAGGAACCCGGTGGGGATATTCGTGGCGGTGGCTTCGCCGGCCATGGCTTGTTGCAGCAGATTATCGGGTTGTTGGAGATAGTAGTAGAGCGCTGCTGCCAGCAGGAGCAGGACGAGCATCAGCCAGGTGGAGCGTCGGATCATGTTTAGCCTCGTCTGCGGCGGGATGCCCAGGCCCAAACGCCGCCACCAATGACGATGAGCGGGATCAGGCACAGGGTTGAGAGAATGATTCCCACGAATTCCAGGCCAGATGGCGGGTTGTAGGTGCGTTCTACCGGTGTTTTGACCGTCAGGTTGATCAGGTTTTCCTGTTCGGCGACCCAGTCGATGGCATTGGTCAGGATATCGCCAAAGTTGCCCTGGGCGTAGAGCGTGTCTATGGCGAATTCAGAATCGCCAAACACGACCAGCCGTCCCTGGCGGGCGAAGTCTTCGGATGAAATTGCCAGGGTGACAGGGCCGGGGTTATCTGTGGCTGGGTCGAAGGATACCTGGCTGTTGTTCATGGAATCAACGTCGGTTTCGCCCCAGGCATTTGCGCCGGTGGCTACCAGCGCGGTGACGCTGTAAGGTGTGCCTTCGATCACCGTTAGCGAGCGGGTGGTGGGGAAGGTGGTCAGCACACCCCGCAGGTTGGCGGTGATGGGGTGCCTGGCATAGCTTTGGGTGTCTGCTACCGCAAACAGGGGTGAACTGGTGTTGGGGTCAACCACGATGTCATTTTTTAAGCCGACGCCCCATTTTGCCAGCAGGTCATCCAACGGATTGGCTATGTCTTTGTAATTGGTCAATAGTGGGGAGTCTTCCATCACCACCAGGCCGCCGCCTGCATCAAGGTAGTTGCTCAGGGCGGTCACTTCGGCTTCTGCCAGCGGAACGATTGGCCCGGCGATGACAACTGCTGCCGCGTCGGCAGGGACACTGCCTGTGGAGGCCAGTGAGAGGAGTTTTACAGTGTAATTTTTATCGGTCAGGGCTTTTTTGATGTAGGTGAACGATGATTCGCCCGGGTTTTCAGTGTCTTTCTCACCGTGATCTACCAGGAAGTAGATGACCTGGCTTTGTGGGTTGACGAGCTTGATCATGGCGATGGCGATTTCTTGTTCGGTGGCAAAGTTGACCGGGGATTTTTTGCCACCCATGTGCAGCATAATCGTTCCATCACGGGTGATATCATCTTCTTTGGCGGCGAGGGGCTCGAAGTTCGGGTCGATGAAGGTGTAGTCGAATTTGCCGTTGCTGTTTTCTTTTAGCTTTTGCAGCAGGTTTTTGGCATCTGTATTGGGGGTTTGGGATGTGAAGTAGGCCCTGGCTATCACCGGTTCGGGCAGTTTGCCAAACAGTGCAATGGTTTCGGGGGCCAGGGTGTTTTGTTTGTCTTCGGTCAGATCCCAGGTTTTAGGGTTCTGGTAGGCCAGCATGTTGATGAAGAAGAGCACACCCATAAAGGCCAATAGCATGATTATGGCGTTGCTTCCATATTGGGCCTGCCGTCCGGTGAGGAATAAGCGGGTTCCTTCGGGGTCGAGCAGGGCGGTGATGGCCAGCCCGAGCAAAATTCCAGCCAGGCTGAACCAGATTCCGCGGGTGAGTATTTGCGGGTCAGGAGGTGTGTACAGCCCAATGTTGGCAATTCCGTTTACCAGCACAAAACCGATCGTGCTGAGGATGGATAATCCGCTGAAAACCAGGCCGAGCGGGGCAAACCGGCGATAGTCTTTCATTTCCACCTCCGCATTTCAACAGCCGTGGTGCCGATTATTAACCCGGCCAGTGTCAGGCTAAGATAGTAGACCAGGCCACCAAGGGAGATTATCCCGTTGGCAAATTCGTTGTAGAAATGGCTGTTCAAGTCGATATAACTGAAGATTTCTCCGCCACTTGGCAGGATGTTGGCGGGCGCGCCTACCAACCACCACATAATGATCAAGAAGACGAGTGTGCCAAAAAAGGCCACGATTTGATTGCCAAATATGGCTGAAAAGCTCACGCCGATGGACAGGAAAACCGCTGCCAGCAGGATGACACCCAGGTAACCGGATAACATCAGCATCTGGTCAATGCCCGGGGTTATGAGTTGGTTCAGCATAAACGGGTAAACCAAAGTCACAGCGACCAGGGCCAGTATGAATAGGAACGCGCCCAGCCATTTGCCGATGATGAATTCATGGTCACGTACTGGGGCAGTCATCATCAATTCCATGGTGCCCATGCGCACTTCTTCGGCTACCAGGCGCATCGTCAGGGCGGGGGTGGCGAGCAGGAACAGGAAGGCCAGCGGACTGATTACCATGCGGACATCAGGGGCAGATTGGTATCCGAAGGGTGAACTGTTTAATGCGGTCATGTTCAAGACGAAGATTATCCCCAGGATCAACAAAATCAGGAAGGCCACGATATATGCGACCGGGCTGGTGAAATATTGTTTGAGTTCGCGTTTGGCGATTGTCCAAATGTTGCGCATGTTGTTACTCCACTTTCTTCGCAGCGCCAGATTCTTCACGGGTCAGTTGCAGGAAGATTTCTTCTAGGCTCAGGTTGATGGCGCGCAATTCCAGCAAATCAAGGTTCGACTGGATGACCAGGCGGGCAACTTCGGGACGAACATCCTGGCCTGGTTCGTAATCAAATTCCAGTGAATCGGCTTCTACCTGGTTGACCGCTTTTACGCCTTTGATTTTGGCGATCTTTTCGGCCAGCCCTGTTGCACCGCTGCCCACTTTCAAGTGAGCATGTTCTGCGCCAGAAAGCCGGGCTTGCAGGTTATCGGGGGTATCTTCAACTACAATTTTGCCTTTGTTAATGATGAGAATACGGTCACAAAGTTGCTGGGCTTCAGGCAGGATGTGGGTGGAAAGCAGCACTGTGCGCTCGCGGCCTACTTCACGAATAACATTGCGAACTTCAATGATCTGCGCCGGGTCGAGGCCGATGGTGGGTTCATCCAGGATCAACACTTCGGGGCGATGGAGCAGTGCCTGGGCCAGCCCAACCCGTTGCCGCATCCCTTTGGAAAGATTGCCGATGAACCCGTCAGCGCGATCCAGCAGGCCGACCATTTCCAGGGTTTCGTTCACAGTGCTGCTGGCCTGGGGCAGGTGCCGCAGGTCAGCCATAAATTTCAAGTAATCGAAAACCGTCATATCAGTATACAGTGGAACGGTTTCAGGCAGGTATCCCACTCGTTTGCGGACTTCGATTGAGTCGTTGACTACATCGAACCCGGCAATTGTGGCTGCCCCGCTCGATGGTGGCATGTAACCGGTTAAGATTCGCATGGTGGTGGTTTTTCCGGCGCCATTGGGGCCCAGGAACCCCAAAATTTCCCCCTGGCGGGCTTCAAAATTCAACCCGTCGATGGCTTTGCGCAGCCCATATGTTTTTGTTAGATCGGAAACTTGTATCATTCCGTCTCCCTTGTTGTGAAATTGGCGAAACAAAAGGCACAGCAGCCATAGGCAGCGGTGCCAATTGGGTTAAATCTTACCGTGTATCACTATACAAAGTTTAATGAACGGAGTCAAGTAGTTTTTAATAGTCTAATCAAACCCTAATCTTCTTCACGAACATTTTAGCGAGCAATTTTTTGCAATTTGTTTGTTATGCTTGACACAATTCTCCTGTCCATTGTACAATTTTTCTCTCTACTCAAGGCGCTTCTCCTCATTTATCAGCGAAAAGCGCCTAAATTATTTTCCCCCCGGGAGGAGACGGTTACTATGGAAGGTCTTAACTCGTTCGAACAGGTGGCGATCTGGAGTGTACTTGGCGTCGCTATCCTGGGTTTGGCCTATGCCTGGTTCCTGCGCACGCAAATTATGCGCGAGGATATGGGCACCGCGAAGATGCAGGAAGTGTGGGGGTGGATCCGCGATGGGGCGGATGCTTACCTGGGGCAGCAGCTGAAGTCTATTGTGCCCTTTATTGCAGTCCTGACCGTTCTTTTGTTCCTGTCCGTTTACATTGTTCCGCCTTCACCAGAAGCGAAAATGCGCTTCCCCACCCTGACCGATGACCAGCTCAAGCTCTATATCGGCATCGCCCGCGCGATTGCCTTCATCATGGGCTCCGGCTTCTCGCTAACGGTGGGACAGATTGGTATGCGTATGGCTGTAGCGGCGAATGTTCGCGTTGCGGCAGCTTCCCGCAAATCATTCGGTGAAGCCCTGCGCGTTGCCTATCGCGCCGGAACCATCACCGGTATGCTGACTGACGGCCTGGGCTTGTTCGGCGGCACCATCATCTTCATCATCCTCGGTGTGGCTGCGCCCGATGCGCTGCTGGGCTTCGGCTTTGGCGGCACACTCCTGGCGTTGTTCATGCGCGTGGGTGGCGGTATCTTCACCAAAGCTGCGGATGTTGGCGCTGACCTGGTCGGTAAAGTTGAAGCCGGTATCCCCGAAGACGATCCCCGCAACCCGGCGGTCATCGCCGATCTGGTGGGAGACAACGTCGGTGACTGCGCTGGTATGGCCGCAGATATCTTCGAAAGCTACGAAGTGACCATCGTCTCTGGTTTGATCCTGGGACTGGCGCTGTATCACTCTACCGGGCAAATCGCCTGGATCATCTACCCGCTGATCGTGCGCGGTATTGGTGTGCTTTCCTCCATCCTGGGTACTTATGTGGTCAAGGGCGGCACCACCGGTAAAGCCAGCGATGCCATGGGCGCAATTTTCCAGGGCTTCCTGACTTCGGCTGGCATTTCTGCCGCACTGTTTTTCATCGCTGGCTATTTCTACCTTGGCAGCAACCCCGCCTTTGAAGAATTTGGCGGCTGGTGGCGCACCCCCCTGGCAGTAGCTGTGGGTGTTTTGCTTGCCATCCTGATCGATCGCCTGACTGAATACTTCACCGGCACACATCATGGTGGCCCGGTGGATGAAATCCGCAAGGCGGCCAACACCGGCCCGGCCACCCTGGTCTTGCAGGGTATCTCGGTTGGTTTCGAGTCATCCGTTTGGTCGGTGGTTGTCATTGCGGCTACCATCTTCGCCTCGGTCTTTATTTTCGGCACCATCCCGGGCATCGAAGGCGTTGAGCGTGTCAACTTCATCCTGTACGGCGTCGCCATGACCGGTATCGGCATGCTGACCCTGACCGGCAACAACGTCGCTATGGACTCCTTCGGCCCGATTGCTGACAACGCCAACGGCATTGGCGAAATGTCCTGGTCTGGCATGGAAGACAAAGAAACCAAAGCCGCCCAGCAGATTATGTCTGACCTGGATGCGGTCGGTAACACCACCAAAGCCATTACCAAAGGTGTGGCGATTGGTTCCGCCGTGATTGCGGCAGTCTCCCTGTTCGGCTCATTTATTGTGGATGTCAGCCGCGTCGACTCTACTGCCCTCGCAAACGGCATCCGTGTCAACATCCCCGAAGTGTTCGTGGGGATGCTCATTGGTGGCGCGCTGCCCTGGCTGTTCTCCTCGTTTGCGGTGCAGGCTGTCAGCCGCGCCGCTGGCCTGATCGTCGAAGAAGCCCGCCGCCAGTTCCGCCTGGGTGTCCTCGAAGGCAAAGTCAAAGCCGACTATCGGCAAGCTGTCGCCATCTCCACCACCGCCGCACAGAAAGAACTCGTCGGCCTGGCGCTACTTGGCGTTGTCACCCCGATCGTCGTTGGCCTGATGTTCCAGGTGGAAGCCCTGGGCGGTTTCCTGGCTGGTATCATTGTTTCCGGCCAGCTCCTGGCAGTCTTCCTGAATAACGCCGGTGGCGCCTGGGACAACGCCAAGAAGATGATCGAAGACGAACCGCGCAGCAAAGAAAAGAACTCTGGCAAGGGTTCCGAACGTCACAAAGCGGCTGTCGTTGGCGACACCATCGGCGATCCCTTCAAAGATACCGCTGGCCCGGCGCTCAACCCGATGATCAAAGTCGTCAACCTCGTTGCGCTCATTATCGCCCCCATCGTAGTGACTTATAAAGAACTTGGCGTCGGCGGTTGGGCAGTCGTCATTGTATTGTTGGGCGTGCTTGCCTGGGCAGTCATGCGCTCCAAGGCTCCTGCTGAAGGGCTGAAGTAAGTTAAAAAAACTCATGTTTGTTGTTATGGAAAGGGGAGGGCGTTATTTACGCCCTCCCCTTTTTTTGTCCCTGCCTACATCAAAACCTATCAGGTTGTATTTTTCATCGCAGCCTGTGGCTCATCCAGGTGATAGAATTCAGTTATGACACCACAAGCTCACCTGAAATTCAATGATTTTGCGCCTGATGTTGAACTGCTTGGCGTGGATGGGCAGCCCGTGAGGCTTTCTACCCTGTGGAAGCAGAATGTGCTGATCCTGGCTTTTACGCGCCACTTTGGCTGCCCGCAATGCAAAGAGATGATCGAGCAACTCATCCATTACAGGCCAGAGATGTCCACACGCGGCATTGGCTTGGCGATTGTTACCCATGCCACGCCCCAAGCTGCCAAAGCCTTCTGTGACGAGCGCGCGCCCAGTGTCCGCTGCCTGGCTGACCCGGATCGGGCAGCTTATCGCGCCTATGGCCTGGGTCGCGCCTCCCTATGGCAGACTTTCTTCTCTCTCAATGTTTGGCGCTCAAACAACCGCTTGAAACGTGCCAAAGGCTGGAACACCGACCTGCCGCCCGCTGGTCAAGATGCTATGCAGCTCGGTGGCACCTTCATCATTGGCACGGATGGGCGCATCCGCCTGCCGTATTACTACCAGGATATTGCCGACCACCCGCCCGTGGAACTTTTACTTGGCGGTGTGATGGGCATGGACTGGGGCAAGCCGCTCGAAGGGCCAATTGTGCATGAATAAACAGGAAGCAAATAAGTAGACAAGGAGTGATCGGGGAACCGGGTAACTGGAACCCCGAAAAACGCGTAATGAATACATTTTTTCTGGCAGCATACTTAGCTTTCAAAGAAACCTGGCGTAACCGCGGACGATTTCTGCTGGTTTCCATGGTGATTGCGCTCATTGCCCTACTGGTACTGTTTATTGCAGCGCTTGGTGAAGGGCTGGGCAATGGCAACCGTGAATATATTTCCCGGTTGGATGCTCAGTTGATCGTTTTTCTCGATAAATCGGATTACATCATCAGCGCCAGCCGCCTGGATCAAAACTCCCTGAGGGAAATTCGTCGTCTGGATGGTGTCGAATCCGCCGGGCCGATCTCGGCCTCCAATACCGCCATCCTGCTGCTGCCCAGCACCAAAGTCCAGAAAGTTTCGTTGGTAGGTGTGGACCCAAACCAGCCGGGCTGCCCGCCGGTTTTGGAAGGCCGTGTCTTTCGCAGTGGTAATGCCCGCGAAACCGTCATCGACCGTAATGTGGCATTACGCACGGGCATCAAAGTCGGTGACATCATCACCATCCGTTCGGCACAGGGCACCAAAGATAAGTTTTATAGCCTGAAAGTGGTTGGCTTGGCTGCCGGTCAATCGTTCTTCTTCCAGCCATCGATTTTTGTTTCGCCCAACACCTGGGAACAGGTACGCCCTAAAGGCGAAGCGGAGCTGAACAACACCGTCGCCGCGATTAATGTCATCGCAGTCAAGATGCAAAACCCGGCCCAGCTGGAAGCGATGAAGCAGCTGCTGACCAGCCAGGTGACCAACATCCAGGTGGCCGATATCCCCACAACGATTAACAATGTCCCAGGCTATTCCGCCCAACAGGGAACGGTACAAACTCAGGCTGTCTTCACCCTGTTGATCGGTGTGTTGGTGATCGGCGGATTCTTCCAGATACAGATTTTGCAGAAAGTGCCACAAATTGGTGTCATGAAGGCCATTGGCTCGACCAATGCCATGGTTGGGCTGGCTTCGGTATTGCAAATCATCTTGGTGACGGTGATTGGTGTTGCCATTGGGGGCGGCCTGACTTATGTTTTCTCGTTGTTCTTCCCGCCGACCATCCCGCTGGTCTTCAACGGGCAGGCTTCGGCCTTCGCCGTGCTCGTTCTGCTGGCCATTGGGCCGCTCGGAGGCTTGGTCTCAGTATTTTACGCGGTAGGTATTGAACCGCTGAAAGCGTTGAAGTTATCATGAGCAACGTAGCCCTCGAAGTTCGCGATGTCGTGAAATCATTCCAAACCGATACCGGCATCATCAACGCCGTGGATAATGTTTCATTCCAGGTGCATTCGGGTGAGTTCGTGGCGCTGGTGGGCCCGAGCGGTTCTGGCAAAACCACCATGCTTTCCATGCTGGCGGCCTTGCTCACCCCCTCCAGCGGACAAATTATTATTGATGGTGTTGACCTGGCGCGCATGAGTGAAAAACAGCGTGTGGCGCTGCGCCGCGAGAAGATTGGATTTACATTCCAGTCGAACAACCTGATCCCGTTTTTAACCGCTCTCGAGAACGTGGAATTGATGCTGCGCCTGAACAATCGCTATAATCGGGCTGGAGCCGTCCGCTCTGCGGAACTGCTCTCGCGCCTGGGGCTTGGAGAGCGGCTGGCAAATTTACCGGGTCAAATGTCTGGTGGGCAGCAGCAGCGTGTGGCCATTGCCCGGGCGCTGATTCACAGCCCCACGCTTGTCCTGGCTGATGAGCCAACCGCCAGCCTAGACACGGAGCGTGCCTTCCAGGTGGTGCAAACCTTCGCGGGACTCATCCATGAGAACCAGCGCGCAGGCATAATGGTCACACATGATTTGCGCATGTGCAAATATGTTGACCGTGTGCTGCAAATGCGCGATGGCAAACTGGTGAAAATCTATGAAGATCGTAAGGAGATTGACGCCCTGGGGCACGGGGAATAGGGCAGCGATCACGAAACAGTTATAACTCCAAAACGCCAGGGGAAAATCCTGGCGTTTTGGAGTCTATTTGTAAATACCAAGTTCATCTTTTCGTTGGAGAGAAGCAAAATGATTCGATTAATCGCCATCGACCTGGATGGCACGCTTTATAACTCACAACATCATGTATCACCTGCCGGGAAGCGTGCCGTGCACGCGGCCCAGGCCGCCGGGATGCAGCCAGTGATCGTCACCGGGCGCGGGCGGCGCGGGGCTGAAGCGGCGCTGCATGAGTTGGAAATTGACCTGCCGTACATTTGCTCGGCAGGCGCGTTGGTTTGCGCAGGCCTGGCGCGCGAGGATGTGCGCATCATTTCGGCGCGAACCTTCCAAATGCCAGATGAGTTGGCTCACATCATCACCTTTGCGCGTGAAACCGGCACCGGCCTGATCGCCGATGGGGTGCATGGTAATTTGTGGTTTGGGGATGATTCGCTGGGGGAAAGTCTTGACCCGCTGACCAAGGTCTACGCCTACGAAAGCCGCCGGTCACTACTGCCGGAGCGCGACTTTGACAGCCCCTTACTCAAGGTGACGCTGGTGGCTGAATGCGAAATCCTGGCCCAGGCTGAAGGGTTGATGGATGCGCACTGCCCATCTTTGCATTACACCTTTGCGGGCAATAAATATATGGATGTGACCGCCAAAAATGTCAACAAATGCTCGGCGCTGGAGATTTTGGCGCACAATTTTGGTCTTTCTGCCTCTCAGGTAGCGGCCATTGGCGACCAGCCTATTGATATGCCCATGCTGGAGTGCGCGGGTGTTTCAGCGGCAATGGGCAATTCTGTTGAGATGGTGAAAAAGTCGGCCAAAATGGTTGCCCCATCCAATGATGATGATGGGGTGGCGTGGTTTGTGGATTTTTTGATGAAAAGCCAGGGCTAGTGGGCAAGTTTTGCGCTACCCCAGCGCTTTGGCTGCTGCCGCTGCTCGTGTGTGCACATCCAGCTTTTCGAATATGGCTTTGAGATGGCGTTTGACGGTATTGGATGTGATGAACAGTTTTTCGGCGATCTCTTTGTTGGTCAGGCCCTGGGCCAGCAGGTCGAGGACTTCGCGCTCCCGTTCGGTCAGCGATTCTAGATTGCTGGCGGGCTGGCGGGCAGTTTGGACGGCGCGCAGGAAGGCGGCGCGGTCGAAGGTCTGTTTTTCGAGGAAGGCCACGATGCCGGTCTGGTCGTAGGCACGCTGGATATCGTCAACCGATGCCACGCCGCTGACGACGATGGTGGGCAGGGTAAGGCTGCGGGTGGCGTTGAGCAGCTCGTAGCCTTCCAAATCATCAGATGCGGGAGCAACCCACAGCGGTGAACCAGTCAGGGATAAATCGATCACGGCCAGGGTGAATTTTTCACGGCGCAGGCAGCCCAGGGCTTCGCCGAGGCTGTTGCAGACGCGCGGATTGTACCCGGCGTCTGTTAGAAGTTCGGCCAGGATGCTGCGCCAGCCGGCATCGTCATCGACCAGGATGGCGCGCGCTGAGGGAGCGGGGGGAACTGTCGAAACGGAGGCAGGCGCGGCCAGCGAAGCGGATCCGCTGGAACCGGGCTGGGGCGTGGATAAAATCCGGTTGACCAGGTCCTTGAATTGGGCACGCTGGAAACTTTCTTTTCTCAAGAAGGTGAAGACGCCATATCCCGTGATGGCGCTGACGGCCAGTTCGACGGTGGCGTAGCCGGTGAGCAGCACCGACTGGCAGGCGGGGTCGTGCAGGCGCAGGGCTTCGAGTGTGCGCAGGCCATCTTCGTTGCTGTGGTCGGCGGGGTGGAGCGAGAGATCGACGATGGCGAGGCGGTGCGGTGTTTCTTTGATGCGCTGGATGGCCTCGGTCAGGTTGCTGGCGAGGTCAACTTGCAGGCCGCAATCGCCCAGCAGTTCGCCCAGGATAGCCTGCCAGGATGGGTCGTCGTCGATGACGATGGCGCGGAGGATCAAAGCCCCTCCAAATTCCCCGCTGTGCGGTGATGAAAAAGCCTGTTTTGTGCGTTTGTACGAAAACCAGCCACGAATGGGCCACGAATGCTTGCATTGAAGCCTTTCCATTCGTTTATTTGTGAAAATTTGTGGATGGCTTGGGGGAAAATCATGTCAACCACAGGGACAGGGAGTTTTTTATTGTTTTTCTCCGTGTTTTCTGTGTCTCTGGGGTTTTTATCAAAAAACCTTAATGCTTTTGGCGCTTTGACAAAAAAAGGCATTTCTATCATCTCTGGTTGGTCATCGGCAGGCGCAGGCGGAAGGTGGTGCCGTGCTGGCCGTCGCTTTCAACGCTGACCGAGCCGTTCAGGCGTTTTACCAGGGTTTTGACCCACCACAGGCCAAATCCCAGCTTGCCGGGGCGTGTGACGCGCCGCCCGGAGTAGTTCAGTTCGAAGATGTGATCGTGCAACTCGGGTGGGATGCCCGGGCCGTTGTCGCTGATGGCGATTTCGACCCAGCTGGGGCCGGTGGCGCCGCTGATGGTGATGATGCCGCGCCCATCCATTGCGTCGGATGCATTTTCGAGGATGTTGGCGAAGACCAGTTCAAGCGTGCTGCCGCCCGCTATGACCACTGGCAGGCTTTCCAGGGTTTCGGTGCGCACCAGCACAGAATCGGGCAGTTGGGCCGATTTGACGGCCTCTGCCACGCGCGCGGCCACATTCACCGGTTCCACGCGGATGGGGCGCAGGTGCGAAAGGCTGTCGCGGACGCTTTGCATGGCATCGGCGGCGCAGCGCTCGATCTCTTTCAGGTTGTGGGCCAGGTAATAGTTGCTCTGGAGCACATCGGCGCACTTGTCTTCGATGCCCTGGATGCGCACCGGGATGGTGCCAATCTTGTTGTTCAGGCGATGCAGCAGGTTGGAGGTGATGTCGCCCACTGCCGCAAAAGTTTCGGCCACCGAGCGCTGCTCCTGGGCCGAACGCAGGTCATCCTGCCGGGCCGTGTTCTGGAAAGCCAGCACGGCAAAATCGGCCAGGAAAACCAGCACCTTTTTGTCCCACTCCGATTCGATGAATTGCCCGGATGAAGCAGTGGAACTGTAGACGCTGAACGCGCCCAGCGGTTCGCGCCCCTCGCCCACCAGCAGCGGCACACTCAGGGCGCGCTTCCAGTCCTGGGTTTGGGCCAGGTCGGGGCGATGGAAGCGCGCATCGGCGCGCAGATCGTGCGCCACCACCGCTTCGCGGCCCAAAACAGCCTGCCCGGCCAGGCTGTCCACCACCGGGATGCGCTCCCCGTGCCGGTAACCGCCGCTGGAGGCCGCATACACCAGATCTGAGCCTTCCACACGCCAGATGGCGCTGGCAGAAGCATCCAGCAATTCACAGGCCAGGTCCGAAAGGCGTTGCAGCAGCGCCGGAAGCGGTTGGTTGAGCAGCAGGCGTGTCACTTCTTGCAGCGCATCCAGCAGGCGCACTTCCTGGATGGCCACCACCGCCTGGGTTGCCAGCGCTTGCAACAGGTGACTGTCATCTTCACTGAACGCGCCCACTGCCGGGCTTTCCAGGTTCAGCACGCCTTCCAGCCGCCCGTTGGAGCCAATCAGCGGCGCGGCCAGCTCCGAACGCATCTCCATCTGCGCATCCAGCGGGTAATAAATCTGCGACCAGGGCGCGGCTTTTAAATCTTCAATGCGGATGGCCTGGCGATTGCGGGCCACCCACGACATGACACTATCGGACTCGACCGGCAGCGCCTCCACCAGCGGGTGCGACATTTCCGCCCCGGCCACTGCTCCCGTTACCAGGCTTTTCCCGCCCCGATCCAGCAACCGGAAGATGCCAAACTGCGCGCCAGTCACATCCAGCGCCATCTCGAGGATGGATTTGAGCGTATCTTCGAGCCGCGAGCGTGATGAAATCAACAGCCCGGCGCGGCGCAGGCGCACCAACTCATCCTGTTTACGATCCAGTTCGCGTTTAATGCGCGCCAGGTTCTGGGCGTGGTACATCGCCATCGCCGCCAGGTTGACAAAGTTATCCAGCATTAGCAGTTCGAGCTGCGAAAACGGGCGCGCTTCGAGCAGGTAGACATACAACGCCCCCACAGGCTTTTCCGCCACGATCAGCGGGAAACAGCCCATGGTGCGCGCCCCGGCTGCGGCGCGCACCGGGTGGATTTGCAGGTTGGCCTGCTCGTAAGAAAGCATGCGCTTGCGCTGGAGCAGGGCGCGGTGCCCCAGCCCATCGGCGCGGGGGGCATCTCCGGGGGCGGCATTGTCCCACTTCCCGGCAGAAACGCGCGAGGCGGCGTCGAACTCGCCCCGGGCCGGGTCAAAGCTATAAATAACGGCAGACGCATCCGGGACGAGGCGCGAAGCGCTTTCCACGATCAGCGCGAGAGTCGATTCCACGCTGACGGTTTCATCGGAACCAAGCTGGTTCATTGCCGCGCCAATCTGGTTCAGGCTGGCGAGGGCTTCAAGTAGACGGGGGTCGGTATCAGGCATGAGAGAGTCCATGTAAGAATTATATAACCAAACTCTGAATCATCTGCCAGCCAAGCTGGATGGCAAACCAGCCCAGGAAAAGCCCGCACAGCAGGTTGACCCAGCGGAAAAAGGCCGGGGTGACGAATCGCCGTCCCCAGGCCACCAGCCCGGCCAGGAAAAAACACCAGACGAAGGCCCCGCCCAGGAAGGACAGGTAAAAGATCACAAAATGAGACATCTGCGGCCCGCCGGGAATGCCCGCGAAGATGCCTGTGCCAACGCTTGACCAAAAAACAATGTTGAAGGGGTTGCTGAGAGAGAGCACTGCCCCTGTGGCAAAATCGCCGCGCCCAGAGATGGGTGTGGTGGAAAATTCTTGCTCCTGGCGCGATTCTTTGAGCGCATCGAAGGCCAGTTTTAGCAGCAGGATCATGCCAAGCACGCTCAAAATAATCCGCGCGGCTGTGTTCTGGATGAGAAATGCCAGCCCGGTCAACGCCACCAGCGCCCAGGTGCTATCTCCCACCAGCGAGCCGAATTGCACGAACAGCGCCGGGCGGAATCCACGCGCCAGCCCGCGCCGGATGGTTTCAGCGGTGATGACACCAGGGGGCGCGCAGAAGGCGATGCCGAGGATGAAGGATGAGACGATGAGGGAGGTCATAAGTTGATAAAACCTAACCCTCGCCGCAGGCGGCTCCCCCTTCCCTAACAGGGAAGGGGGCCGGGGGGATAGGTGCAAAATTGCCGCCGACCCGCTGACAGCGGTCAGTGGTCGGCGGCGGGAATAAGGGATAACGCGATTTGTTAAATCGCGCCACGGGATTAGCAGTCAAAATACAGCGTGAATTCGTACGGCGTTGGGCGCATCCGCACCGGGTCGAGTTCAACCTGGCGCTTGTAGTCGATGTAGGCTTCGAGCAGGTCGGTGGTAAAGACATCACCTTTGAGCAGAAATTCGTGGTCGGCTTCGAGCGCGTGGAGCACGTCGGCCAGCGAGCCGGGCACCTGCTTGATGAGCTTGGCTTCTTCGGCGGGCAGTTCGTACAGGTCTTTGTCCTGCGGGTCGCCGGGGTCGATGCGGTTTTGGATACCATCCAGGCCAGCCATCAGGATTGCGGCGAAGCACAGGTAGGGGTTGCTGGAAGCGTCGGGCGCGCGGAATTCGACGCGCTTGGCTTTGGTGCTTTTCGTCACCGGGATGCGGCAGATGGCCGAGCGGTTGCGCTGGGAGTAGGCCAGGTTGACGGGTGCTTCGTAGCCCGGAACCAGCCGTCGGTAGGAATTGGTGGTCGGGGAGGTCAGCGCCAGCAGGGCGGGAGCGTGTTTCAGCAGGCCGCCGATGTAATATTTGGCGGTATCGGAAAGGGCGGCGTATCCACCCGCATCGTAGAAAACGTTCGTGCCGTTCTTCCACAGCGACGAGTGGACGTGCATCCCCGAGCCATTATCACCAAACAGCGGTTTGGGCATGAAGGTGACGGTTTTGCCGTTCTTGCGGGCCACGTTTTTGGCGATGTATTTGTAGAGCAGCAGGTTGTCGGCCATGCGGGTGAGCGTGTCGAAACGCATCCCCAGCTCGGTCTGCCCGGCGGTGGCGACTTCGTGGTGGTGGATTTCCATCGGCACGCCGACCTGTTCCAGCGTCAGCATGATCTGGCTGCGGACAAGCTGGAGGGTGTCGGTGGGCGGCACGGGGAAGTAGCCGCGTTTGGGCGAAATCTGCCCGCCCAGGTTCTGGCGGTCGGCGCGGCCACTATTCCACCAGCCTTCATCGCTGTCGATGTGGTAGTAGGCTTCGTTGGTGTTGGATGAGTAGCGGACGTTGTCGAAAATGAAAAATTCGGCTTCGGGGCCCATGAAGACCGTATCGGCGATGCCGGTCTGCTTGAGATAGGCTTCGGCTTTGCGGGCCACATAGCGCGGGTCGCGGCTGTAGGCCTGGAGCGTGATGGGGTCGTGAACATCGCAGGTGACAACCAGCGTGGGGATGTCGGCCATCGGGTCGATGAAGGCGGTATCGGGGTCGGGGATCAGCAGCATGTCGGATTCGTGGATTTCCTGGAAGCCGCGAATCGATGAGCCATCGAAGGGGATGCCTTCGCTGAAAAACTCATCGTCCATGCGGCGCACCGGGATCGTGAAATGCTGCCACTGCCCCGGCAGGTCGGTGAAGCGAATATCTACCATTTTGACGTTTTTGCCCATTTCCAGGACTTCTGCTACTGTTTTTGCCATTCTTTTCTCCTTTTTGCGGACACGAAAATCTCCAGATTTTCGACCTGTTGGCCCTGCCGTTCCTGGTGGTGAATTTGTAGGGCGACCCGCCCGGCGCAAAAAACCGTAGTTTTATGCCGGGTTTCCCTGCAAAATTGCACCAATTTATGCCATGAAGGGTCGCCCTTACCCCATCAACACATCAAAAATGGGAGAGCCTTATTTTATTGTTATTCCAAAATCGGGAGATTTTGGAGTCCAAAACTGGAACTTCGCGAAGTATAGGGTTGGGCAGGGTGAAAGTCTATTCCCCAAATGGGTACTATTTGGCCTGCATCCCAAAAGCGCTTCACCTCAAGTGTATAATCCCTCTCACCACCTCCACTCAAAAAACCGGACAACCGCCAACCCTTATGAACCACATCTTCCAGCGTCTCTCCACCCGCTTTGGCACACCTTTTGAAGAAATCCGCCCCGTTTTAGAGTCCGCCCTCGCATCCGCCGCCGACCCGCAGCGTTCACTGGTCAACTTTGAGCGTTTTGCCGAAAACTATAATGACCCCGTGAACTTGCGGGGCGGGCCGGGACTGTTCGAGCAGCTTGCCCAGAACCCGCGCGTCATCGAAATCCTGCTGACGCTGTTCTCTGCCAGCCAGTTCCTGACCGAAATCCTGCTACGAAACCCGCAGGTGCTCACCCTGCTGCGCCAGCGCGAAATCCTGACGCGCCACAAGACCATCGAACAATTCCAGGCGGAGGCCGAAGCCGCCATGCACGAAACACCCACAGAAGCGGAAAAACTCAACCGGCTGCGGCGCTACCAGCACGGCGAACTGCTGCGCATCGGCGCGTGTGACTTCCTGGGCCTGTATGACCTTTCGGCGGTGGTTTCGCAGCTTTCGCGCATGGCGATTGGCCTCGTTCGCGCCAGCCTGAACCTGGCCTCGCGCCAGACCGGCATCAGCGCAGATGGTTTTAGCGTGCTGGCGATGGGCAAACTGGGCGGACGCGAACTCAACTACAGCTCCGATATCGACCTGCTCTTTATCATCCGCGATGACAGCCGCAACTACCTGCCGCTGGCCCAAAAACTGATCCACATCCTGACCACCTCCACGCCCGAGGGCTTTCTCTATCGCGTCGATATGCGCCTGCGCCCCTGGGGCAACGACGGCCCGCTACTGGCAACCTTCGACGGCTACCTGAAATACCTCGAAAAATCCGCCCGGCTGTGGGAAAAACAAGCCCTGCTCAAAATCCGCCCGATTGCGGGCGACCTGGCGCTTGGCGAAGCCCTGCGCGAGAAAATCCGCCCGCACATCAGCCACATCCCCGCCGGGGAAATCCGGGCCGGAATCCACGCCATGAAACAGCGCACCGAGCAATTCCTGCGCGAAAAAGGCCGGGGCTGGGGCGAAGTCAAACTGGGCGAAGGCTCCATCCGCGACGTGGAGTTTGTGCTGCAAAGCCTGCAACTCATCCACGAGCGCAATTACCCGCAAATCCGCACCCGCGCCACGCTCAAGGGCCTCAACCGCCTGCGCGAAGCGCGCCTGCTGACCCCCACCGAAGCCCACACGCTCATCGACGGCTACATCTTCCTGCGCACGGTGGAACACTACCTGCAAATGATGGACTACCGCCAGACCTACACCCTGCCCTCCGACCCGGCAGCCATCACCTTGCTGGCGCGGCGGCTCGGTTTCGCGGCCAGCGAGTCGTTTTTAGAGCGCTACCAGCAGCACTGCACCGCCATCCGCGCCATCTACTCAAAATACATTGGGGGGATGGAAGCCCAGACGCCCGAACCGGAACTCCCCGCCGCAGACCCTGATTCCATCCGGCAGCACATCGCCCGCATGGACAAATCCTACGCCGCAGCCTTTTCCGCCGTTGAAATTGGCCGCCACACCGCCCTGGCTGGTCAACTCAACGAGGAGCTTTTGGTGCGCGTGGAGGCCGCTCCCTCACCCCCCGCCCTCACCCCCAGCCCCTCTCCCGATGGGAGAGGGGGGCATATAAGCCCCTCCCCCCTCGGGGGAGGGGTTGGGGTGAGGGCCAATCTCTGGAAAGTCACCGTGGTGGCGTATGACTACCTCGGCGAGCTTTCGCTCATCTGCGGGCTGATGTTCGTCCACGGGCTGGATATCCGCGAGGGGCAGATATTTACCTATGAAACGGAACAAGAGCCACAGGGCGGCGAAAATCCGGTTGGATTCACTCCCAGACGCCGCGCCAGACCGGGGCGGTTGACCAGACTCTCAGCCTCCGATCCATCCCCCTTAACCAACCGCCGCAAAATCGTGGATGTCTTCACGGTGGAGGCGCTCGGGCAAAATCCGCCCGATTGGGAGGCCTACGCGAGCGAACTGCACGCGCTGCTGAGAATGATGCACGCCGGGCAGCGGCGCGAGGCGCGTAGTGAGTTGGCCAAGCGTGTCGGCGCAGTGTTTGCGGGGATTGAGCAGGCCGAAAGGCCGCTGTACCCGATTGAGATCACGACCGACAACGAGATTTCGGGGCGTTACACGGCGCTGCGCCTGCAAACCGCCGATACGGTGGGGTTTTTGTATGAGTTTACCAATGCGCTCTCGCTGACGCACACCTATATTGCCCGGATGGTGGTGCAAACCAGCGGGCGGCAGGTGGATGACCTGCTGTACGTGACTGACGAGGCGGGGAAGAAGATTTTGGACGCCGAAAAGCTGCGCGAACTGCGCACGGCGGCGGTTTTGATCAAGCATTTTACGCACCTGCTGCCGCGCTCACCCAACCCGGCTTCGGCGCTGCTGCATTTCCGCGAGTTCCTGGCGCAGTTGTTTGCGCGCCCCGGCTGGCCGGACGAGCTGGCTTCGCTGGAGCACCCCGAGGTGCTGGGCAACCTGGCGCGGCTGCTGGGGGTGAGCGACTTTTTGTGGGACGATTTTATGCGGATGCAGTACGCCAACCTGTTCCCGGTGGTCAGCGACCGCAGCGCCATCGAGAGTGCGCGCAGCCGGGCGCAGCTGGAGCAGGATTTGGCGGCGGCGCTGGCGGTGGGCGGCGATTGGGCCATCGCGCTGAATGAATTCAAAGACCGTGAGATGTTCCGCATCGATATGCGCCATATTTTGGGGCTGACCGCCGAATTTGGCGACTTTTCGGGCGAGCTGACCGACCTGGCGGAGGTGGTGGTCAATACCGCCTATCACCTGACCGCCGAGGGACTGCGCCAAATCCACGGCACGCCGCGCCGGGTGGATGGGAGCATCTCGCAGATGACGGTGCTGGGGCTGGGCAAGTGCGGCGGGCGCGAGTTGGGCTTCGCTTCGGACATCGAGCTGATGTTCGTTTACTACGGCGAGGGCCAGACCGACGGTGCGCAGCCGGTTTCCGGCCCGGTTTTTTACGAGAAGGTGGTGCAGCACTTCCAGGAGGCCATCCGGGCGCGGCAGGAGGGCATTTTCCACATCGATTTGCAGCTGCGGCCTTACGGCAAGGCTGGCAACCTGGCCGTTTCGCTGGATTCGTTCAAGCGATATTATGCTCCCGGCGGCCCGGCCTGGGCCTATGAACGACAGGCATTGGTCAAGCTGAGGCCGATTGCCGGTAACCCGGCGCTGGGCGCGGCGCTCGAAGCCTTGCGGGATGAGTTCGTCTATAACGGCGCGCCCTTCGATGTGACGGCCATGCGCGCCATGCGCGAGCGGCAGGTGAGGCACCTGGTCAGCGCCGGGAAGTTCAACGCCAAATACAGCCCCGGCGGGCTGGTGGATATTGAGTATCTCATCCAGGGGCTGCAAATCACGCACGGAGTGGAAAACCCATCCCTGCGGTGGACGAATATCCGCGAGGCCATGTCCGCGCTGAATGCGGCGGGGATTCTCAGCGACGAGGATTACACCAAGCTGCACAAAGCTCACACCTTCCTGCGCTGGCTGATTGATTCCATGCGCATGGTGCGCGGGAATGCCAAAGACATCACCGTCCCGGCTTATGGGACGGAGGAGTTTGCGTATTTAGCGCGGCGACTCAGGTATGGGAATGATGTCGAGCGGCTGCGGGATGATTTGGCGCAGTATCAGGCCGAGGTGCGGGAGATTAATGGGAGGCTTTTGTAGCGCGAGATTAATCTCGCGCTACAAAATATGCTAAAATTTAATCTATGAAAGTTCGGGATGTCATAAAACTCATTGAAGCCGATGGCTGGTATTTGGTGACGACAAAAGGTAGTCACAGGCAATACAAACATGCCAGCAAACCTGGCCGAGTGACCATTGCAGGTCACCCGGGTGATGATATGGCTCCCGGAACGTTGAACAGTGTTTTGAAACAGGCGCAAATCAAGTCATCGAGCAAAAGCGAAAGGCAGTAAACCATGTACCGTTTTCTTATTGTTATCGAAAAAGCTGGCAAAAACTACTCGGCCTATTGCCCTGACCTGCCAGGTTGCGTGGCAACCGGGAAAACCCGCGAAGAAACAGAGCGCAATATGCACAAGGCGGTTGAAATGCACATCCAGGGCATGCTGGAAGATAATCTACCCATCCCCGTAAATGTGGCGACCGCAGAATATATTGCTGTTGCTGCGTAAAAATTCCCGTATTTGTTAAAAAGTACATCCCCGGCGCAAGAAAGGGCTGGGGATGTACTTTTTTATACATGGTGTGCAATAATCCCAACTTGCTGGCGTGGATGCTGTAACATCTGGAGTATATGCAATTTCGTTTTTTTAGACTCGCTACGGCCCCCTTCCCGGCCTTCCCCCAAATACGGGCTGGGGAACGTCCGTATTTGGGGGAAGGGGCAAACTCTGCCGGGGAAGGCGGGGGATGGGGGCTTTGGGCCAACCAAAATACGGGTTTATCTTTTAGGCTCTCCCGATTTTAACGGGATGTACGGTAGGGGCGACCCGCCAGGGCGTAAATGAGCGTCTTTTTGCAAGAAATCCCGGCATAAATGGGTGATTTCTCACGCTTGACGGGTCGCCCTTACGGTTTTTCACACCAGAAACGATTGCAAATCAATTTCTTCACCAAGAGCATAAGAGTGCAAATCGGCTGGAGCAATTAATGTTGGAGGCTTGGGATCGCCAGTCCTACAACATGCCCAACAGCTTTGATCAGAACCTTCACAGTCTAATCCTCCACCCGGACAGTTCCACCCGCCCCCGCTCCCACTTCGACATTCGTATATAGTTCCCCCCGGACAACCACCCCCACCCGATTTACAAACACAGGTGTTAGGGTCACTGGCCATTGCTCTACACATCATCCCCCCACCACAGTCACCCCCACAGGCTGGGGTACTATCCGCACAACTTTGAGTAGTCGGATTCAACACCCCCACACACGGCTCCGTACAGGTGTAGGTATGAAAAATACACCCATATATCTTGGCCGTATACTCATCATCATCATGATCCCACAAACCCCAAGGTTGATCCAAAGCTCTACCGTGAGCGTCATTATTAGCATCATTCCAACAGGTCGAAACTGCCGCTTCGCAAAAAGACTGGACTGTAGAAAATTGCTCAGGATCAGCTTCACAAGTCGAGATGGCATCAATTCTCAAAGTTCCCATTCCCACCAACATCCAAAAGCCCACTATCAAATTCACTAATTTTGCCAACTTCTTCATTTATCCATTATAGGCACTCTTCGCCCATCACTTCAATCCTCAACCCACACTACCTCATTCAATTTTTGCATTTGTTTATGGAATTTACCAGGATCGTAATCAACCAATAATATCTGCGCTGTCGATTTTTCTGTTTGCCTAACCTGTAATTCTAAAACTACTCTGCCATCATCCAACATAAACATCCTATATGATGCTTTTATTCTATTCTCCTTATCCTCATATTCACTGCATCCTAATTTATTTTTACAAAAATTAAACTTCCCAAATATTTCAGTATTTATCATGTCATCATAATAATTCGCGGTTTTAAAATCACTTGCCAATTTATCACCTTCATCAGTTCCTGTCGAATGCTCTGTTTTCCCCCATTCAGGTTTAATTTCAGTAAAAATATAATCATATGCCGCTTCTAAATTAGCAAAAAACGGAAACGTGTAATCGGTACCATTCCAATGGTAAGTGTACCCCTCTGGTGGCAACACATACAACTTCTCATCCCCACCCACATAAGCTACCACCTTACCCGATTCAGTTTCATAAATCACTTGCTCAAAAACTTCCTTTCCACCCACTTTCTCCACCTTTTGCGAATACTCCTTATCTTCACCAGTCACTTTGGCTCTAATTTCGTCCAACTTTTCACTTTGGCTTTCATCTGCCAACGGAACACTCAACATCTCATCCAACGCCTTATCAGCCGGGCTCATCGCCTCCACCCAGGCGCCGTTTTCAAAGCGGGCCAGTTCTGCGCCGCTGGCGTCCAGCGCAAGGACGGTGTTTTCCTGCAAAGACAGGCGGGCAATCGCATCTTTAGCGGGAACCTGCTGTTCGGTCAGGGTGCCGTCATCGGCGGCGGCATACACCTTGCCATCCACGAGCAGGAATCCGCCCACGCGCAGGTCGGGGGTTGCGGTTGGGGCGAGGGTCGCGGTCGGTTTGGGGGTGACGGTCGGCGCGAGCGTAGCAGTCGCGGGAATGGGGGCGGGAGCGCAGGCGGCGAGGATGATGAGCAGAAGCAGGGCAATGGTGCGGGTCATGGGGAGTCTCCGAAATTTGATAGTTGATTTTAGCACGAAGGCTTGAAAATCTTGCTGCCCGGCTTTTGCGTCACTCCAATTTGAACGTGGCGCGACACGCTTTTAGGCGGTGTTTTTGTAGCGCGAGATTAATCTCGCGCTACAAAAGCCGGAATACCGCTAAATTTGTGATTAATTTCACTTACATCTTTCATCCCGGCGTGCTATCGTAGAGCGGTGAGAAGAGTGCGTCGCACCCGATTGTGGAGCGAAATCCGTTAAGTGGGTGTTGTCCTCACGAGAAAAAATCCCGTTTGGGGAGGTGCGACGCACCACAATCCCATTGTTTAAGGAGAATCCATGTTCAAAAACTTCGATGAAGCACGCCAGTTCGTTGAACGCGAGCAAATCCAGATGGTGGATATCAAATTCTGCGACCTGTGGGGGCGCTGGCACCATCTCACCATCCCCGCCAGCCAGTTCACACCCGATTTGATGGAAAAAGGCATCGGGTTCGATGGGTCATCCGTCGGGTTGAAATCGGTCAAATCGGGGGATATGGTTCTCGTCCCCGACCTTTCCACCGGATTCATCGACCCGTTTTGGGAAGTCGCCACCCTGAGCTTTATCTCCGCCACCCGCGAGGCTGACACCCACGCCATTTTCGCCAACGACCCGCGCAACATCGCCCTGCGCGCCGAGGAATACATGCTCCAGACCGGCATCGCCGACCGCAGCATGTGGGGGCCGGAGTTCGAGTTCTACATTTTCGACAGTGTCAGCTACGAATATGGAATCAACCGCGCCAGCTACGTGCTCGAAAGCGCCGAAGCCGACTGGAACAGCGCGAAGGGCGGTCACGGGCACTACATCCCGCTGCATGGAGGCTATCACGCCATCCCGCCCAAAGACCAGCTTTTCAACCTGCGCGCCGATATGTCCATCAAGCTGGAGAAGATGGGCGTGCCGGTCAAGTATCACCATCACGAGGTCGGCGGGCCGGGGCAGCTCGAAATCGAAACGCCGATGATGGGCCTGATGCAGGCGGGCGATGCGACCATGAAAATCAAATACGTCACCAAAATGACCGCCCACCAGCGCGGGCAGACCGCCACCTTCATGCCCAAACCGCTCTACGGCGAGGCGGGCAGCGGGATGCACTTCCACCAGCACCTGTTCAAGGGCGATGTGAATGTGTTCTACGACCCCGCCGGCTACGGCACGCTCAGCCAGACCGCGCTTTTCTACATCGGGGGATTGCTGACGCACGGCCCGGCGCTGCTGGGCTTTACAAACCCATCCACCAACTCCTACCGGCGGCTGGTTCCCGGTTACGAAGCCCCCGTCAACGCCTTTTTCTCGCTTGGCAATCGCTCCGCCGCCATCCGCATCCCGAAATACGCCAACCAGCCGGATACTGCCCGCTTCGAGTTCCGCCCGCCCGATGCCGCCGGGAACGTCTACCTGATGCTGGCCGCCCAACTGATGGCCGGTCTGGATGGCATCCGCCGCAAAATCGACCCAACCGCCGCCGGTTTTGGGCCTTTCGACAAGAACATCTTCGCCATGACCGACGAGGAACGCGCCCAGATCAAGGGCCTGCCCACCTCGCTCGATGAAGCGCTCGACGCCCTCGAAGCCGACCACGCCTTCCTGACCGAGGGCGAGGTCTTCGCCGGGGAAATGATCCAGCAGTGGATTGATTACAAGCGCAAGCACGAAGCCATGGAAATCCGCAATCGCCCGCATCCGTATGAGATGAGCCTGTATTTTGACGTTTAACTTTTGACATGGGCGCTTCGTGCCCCAACTGGTAGCAGAACAAACCAGCAGGACAAAGGAAAAACCCCGTTCGTCAAGAACGGGGTTTTATCGCATTTGTATGCCTGTTTTACCCGACCAGTTTGACCAGGTCTTCGGCAGCGCGCCGCATTTCCAGGAACACCAGGCCCAATTTACCTTCCTGGCGAGCCAGGGCGGTTAATACGGCTTCATCGCCGACAGCGATCAGGACAATAAAGCCCTTGCTGCCTTTGATGTAGACCTGTTCCAGTACGCCTCGACCTAACTCGGCAGAAATGCGTTCGCCAAGCGATAACATGGCCGCAGACATGGCTGAAACACGATCTTCTTCTGCGCCTTGTTGCAACGCAGATGCCATAATCAGACCGTCGACGGAAACAACGGCGGAAGCTTCGATATCTGAGGCAGAGGCTTGCATGTTGCGCAGGCGTTCCACCATGAGTTGACTGCGGTTTTTGCTCATCCCTCATTCTCCATGAGAAAGTTTAAAGTCGGTGTGAGTTTACCATAAAATTATAAGAGCGCAGGCAGAAAATCGCAAGAAAATACTACTAGATTTCCCTACCCGCACCACATCTTTCAGCCGTAGCTGATAGTGGTTTCTCAGGCTTTGAGTATTTTGAATTGTGGCAGGTGAGGCTGGTTTTGGGCAAACATCTCATCCACCATCTGACGGGTTTCTTTGAGCGAGAGCACTGCTGCGGTTAACGGGTCATGGCAAATGGCGCGGTACACCATGGTCGGGTCGCCGAACTGACTGGCGGTAATCGCCATCTCTTCAATTTGCGAGCTGACCCCGGTCAGGATGGCGCACTCAGGCGGCAGTGCGCCAACATGGATGGGGTGGAATCCGGCCTTATCAACCAGCACGGGCACTTCCACGCACGCGCCCTGTGGCAGGTTGGTGATGAGTTGAGTGTTCGGTACATTGCCGTTGAATGTGAACGAATCGCCTCCCCGCAGCGCATTGATGATATAGGCCGCATATTCGCTCCCGCGCTGGATGTTGATCGGCGTTTCGGTGGCGAACCATTTTTTGGCCTTGTCCTTCCAGGTGGCTTCGCTGCGTTGATATTCTTTCAGGATGTAAGCATATTCGCCGGGATTCCAGCCGGTGCCGTGGGTGCAGTACTTTTCGATCAGGTCGGGGCGTTTGCGGAACCACCAGTTGTATTCTGAGTTGTGCCCGCTGGATTCAGTGACATATTTGCCAATCGCCAGGAACATCTCGTTGCGTACCGGTTCGATGTTGTAGATTTCATCGTTTTCAGTGATGGCCCGGTAAATCTGCGGGTAGGCATCGGCCCCGTTGACTTTGAAATCGAGATACCAGGCCTGGTGATTGATGCCTGCGCAGGTGTAAGTGATTTCATCCACGCCCGCGCCAATCCACTCGCCGAGCATGTGCGCGGTACCCTGCACTGAGTGGCACAGCCCGGTGGTGGCAATGAAGCTCTCGCGCTGGATTGCGCCGCACAACATGGCCATGGGGTTGGTGTAGTTGAGCAGGACAGCTTTGGGACAGTAGCGTTCCATATCGCGGACGATTTCCATCATCGGGTTGATGGTGCGCAGGAAACGGAAAATACCCGAAGGGCCGCGTGTATCACCCACATTCGTATCTACTCCATATTTTTTGGGGATTTCGATGTCGTGCCGCCACACGTCGGTGTCTCCCGCTAAAATGGTTGTCAGCACCACATCGGCATTGCGCAGCGCTTCCACCCGGTTGAGGGTCGCTGTTACAGTAGCAGGATACTGCCCCAGGGCGATGATTTTCTCCACTGATCGACGGGAAAAATCCAGTCGTTCCGGGTCAATATCCATCAGCGCCAGTTCAGCATTTTCCAGCAGCGGGAATGTCAGGATGTCGCGGACGAGTTCGCGTGTGAAGCCCAGGCTGCCGGCTCCAATGAATGTGATTTTGGTCATTTGGCCTCCGAATGAGAAGATCCTATATGGTTGCATCTCTGAAAACGCCCGGGTGAGCGCGTTGCACTCCCAGCGAGATGTATGTTTTGGGGATGCGCCTGCTTGCTATTTTACCTGTCCTTTCCTCCTGATGCTCAATGATATGGCCTGATGAGTGGTAAACTCGGCGCATGTCGATGAATATTCAGTTAAAACGCTGGATCCTGCGCAGCCTGGTGGGGTTTGTGCTGGTGGGATTGCTTTATTGGGCCTTGCGCAATGCCCCGCTGCTCGAGATTTTGGCTGCCGTGCGCCAGTTGCGGCCCTGGCAGGGGGCGGTCATTCTGGGGTTGAGTATTTTCTTCTTTGGCGTTTCCACGCTGCGTTGGTGGGTTATCGTTTCTGCCGAAAACCGTCATGTAACTTTTTGGCCGCTTCTGCGTGTCCGGTTTGCGGTGTTTGGCGTCAGTTACTTCACTCTTGGCCCGCAAGTTGGCGGGGAGGCGCTGCAAGTGCTGGTGCTGCGCCGCAAGTATGGATTGAGTTTTACACGCGCCACGGCCAGTGTTTTGCTGGATAAACTGCTCGAATTCCTGATGGATTTTTTGCTGCTGGCTTTTGGGTTGGCATCGGTGCTACAGGGTGGGGTATTGATCGAAAACGGGATGCAACTGGCGGGGAGTCTGCTTTTGCTGGTATTTCTCATCGCCTGGCCGCCCTTCCATTTGTTGTTGCTTTTTAACCGCCGCTATCCGCTGACAGCTATCCTGCGCATGATCCCGTTTTTGCCCAAAAACGCCAAACTGGTGCGTTTTGTGCGCGCTGCCGAGCATCTTTCTGGCTTGTTTTGCCAGCGCTACCCCCGCCGCTTGCTGGTGGCGATATTTTGCTCGGTGCTGGCCGGGGCTGGGATGCTGCTGGATTATGCCCTGGTCACATCTTTCCTGCATATCCCGCTGCCTTTTTGGAAGGTTGTAGCAGGTTGGTGGATGGGTTGGGTGGCACTGCTGATGCCGCTGCCCGGTGGTTTGGGCGCCATGGAGGCCAGCCAGGTTTTTGCGCTTGGACAGTTTGGGTTCAGCCCGGCGGCTGCGCTGAGTGTGGCGCTGGTGTTGCGTGGGCGCGATATGTTGTTGGGCGGGCTGGGCCTGTTGCTGACCGGGCTTGAATCTACCGGCGCTGCGAAATAGGATCTTGTTTCCCGGCCCATCCGTTTGCCCGTTTAATTGCTTCGGGCAAAAGCCTGGCGGTTTGTTCCGATAATGTGGTCTCGAACCCGAAGTGGTATCCCCTGATGGACAGCAAAACCCCCTCGGGGGCTGCCCCGTAGAGCGACTGGCACATATTCAGCAGCATTTCGGGCGTCAGGTGATGGGTAAAGGGCGAGGTCTGGAATCCCGGTTCGAGCGGCGTGAACTGCACCTCGGCAGGAATCCGCCCGGTGTGCGCATCCACAAAACAGACGCGCTCAAACGCCCGGATGTCCTCCGCCATTTCGGGGGTGAGCTGCAACTCGAAACGGAACGCCAGCCCCGGCGCGGAGGGGAATTCGTCCTCCCACGTTTCGGGCGGAGTCAATCCCAATTCCAGCGTAAGGCCCCGCAGCACATGCCAGGCCACGCCATCATCCTGCCGGTCGGGGTTGCCGTATCCAAGAAAGAGTGTGTTCATAATATTTGTAGGGGCGAACCGCCGGTTCGCCCCTACCCTGTTAATCGCGGGTGATGGTTTGGATGATTTCGCCGCCCGGCGCAACCATCTCAATCTGGATGGGCATCTGGCCGATGGCGTGGGTGGAGCACGACAGGCACGGGTCGTGGGCGCGGACGGCGGCCTCGACGCGGTTGAGCATGCCTTCTTTCACTTCGCCGCCGGTGATGTAGGTTTTGGCGACGCTATCCACGGCCTTGCTCATGGCCCAGTTGTTGTGCCCGGTGGCGACGATAAGATTGACGCTGGTCAATTTGCCGGTTTCATCGGCCTTATAGTGATGAATCAGCGTGCCGCGCGGCGCTTCGAGCACACCCACGCCCTCGCCCCGGTAATCGCGGCGGGTGTTCAGGATGTCGGTGCTCAGGATGTCGGGATCGGCACACAGTTCGCGCACGCGTTCGATGGCGAACAGGGTCTCGATCAGGCGGGCATAGTGGAAGTAGAGCGTGTTCTCAACCGGCGCGCCATTGTTGATGGCGCGATAGGTCTTGAACTCTTCCTGTGCCAGCGGGGTGGGGATGTGACTGACCGCATTGAGCCGCCCGAGCGGGCCGACACGGTACACGCCCTCGGGGAAGCTCATTTTCTTGTAATAGGGGAATTTCAGGTATGACCACGGCTCAACATGCTCGGCGATGATGTCGAGATAGCTGCCGCCGGGGAATTTCTCCAGCTGGGAGCCGGTTCTATCTACCAGGCGGATGTCGCCATCGTAGAGTTCCAGCCCATCTTCGGGCGTGACCATGCTCATGTAGCCGCTGGGGAACACGGCAAATTTGCGAATGTCCTCGGCGTTGCGTTCGGCCCAATCGCGCATGATGCCCAGGCCGATGCGCACCGCTTCGATGGCTTCGTCCACGCCCGCCAGGATGGTATCGCGTTCGACGGGTTGCAGGGCCTTGTTCACCCCGCCCGGCACGGCGAACACCGGATGCAGGCGTCTCCCGCCCAGGATGCGGATGATTTCCTGCCCAAATTTGCGCAGCCGCACGGCCTTGAGCGTGATTTCTGGCGCGGCGCCCACCAGACCGACCACGTTGCGGGTGGCGGGGTCGGCGTCAAAACCGAGCAGCAGGTCGGGGCCGGAGAGTTCAAAAAAGTGCATCCCGTGGCTCTGGATAATCTGCCCCATGTGCATCAGGTCGCGCAGCAGGTGCGCCGGGCGCGGGGCGGGCGAGCCTTGCAGGTCATCGGCGGCTTTGGCGGCGGCCAGGTGATGGCTGACGGGACAAATCCCACAAATGCGCGGGGTGATGGATGGCATTTCAAAATATGGGCGGCCTTCGCAAAACTTCTCAAATCCGCGAAATTCGTTGATGTGTAAATATGCGCGCTCGACCGAGCCATCATCCTTCATGCGGATGGTGACTTTGGCGTGCCCTTCGATACGGGTAACGGGTTCGATGGTAATTTTTTGGGACATAACAACTCCAGTGGCAAGTGGTAAGTGGTAAGTGATAAGTTTCGGGGGGCTTACCCCTTGTCACTTACCACTTATCACTGACTTAATGCCAGTGCAACTTCTCGTTTTTGATTTCCGGCATGCGCCCCTGGGCGAGTTCTTTCAGGGCGTAGTAGATGACATCCGCATCGGGCGGGCAGCCGGGGATAAATACATCCACGTCCACCACTTCGTGCAGGGCGCGGACGTTGCTCATGGTGGCCAGTTCGGGGTCATCGGGGATTTTTCCGCTCTCGTCATTGCTTTCAGCCTCGATGTAGGCGCGGCGCAGGGCTTCTTGCGTGCCGCACATGTTGCGCAGGGCCGGCACGCCGCCAAAAACGGCGCAATCGCCGAGCGCCACCAGGATTTTGCTGCGGGCGCGCATACGGTGGGCCACTTCTTCATTGGACGAGTTGTTGATGCCGCCTTCGAGAATGCCGACATCCACGCCGCTTTCATCGGGTTCTTTCAGGTCGGTGATGGGGGTGGCGCGCAGATCAGCCAGTTCGATGATCTCAAGGATGCGCTCATCCATATCGAGCAGGGACATGTGACAGCCGGAGCAGCCAGCCATCCAGTCGGAGGAAATTTTGGGTTTGGGCATACGAATCTCCTGCGGTTTTCACCACGGAGACACCGAGAACACGGAGAAAAACATTAAAAAATCTCCGTGAACTCCGTGACTCCGTGGTTAATTGGTAATTCCTGCGGTTTTGGCGAGGATTTCCAGAATTGATGTGTTATCACGCACACCGGCGGGGGCGGTCAGGGAGGGGGTGGCGGTTTGCGCGCGGCCATCCAGGTTGAGGTACGTTCCGGGCTGTTCGGCCCAGGTCATGGCCGGCAGGACGACATCGGCGCGGTCGGTCAGCGCATTTTCGTAGGCAGATTGCACCACCAGGAACGGGATATTTTCCAGCGCGGCCAGCAGTTCAGGGCTGGGGATGTCGTCGCCGAGGGCGATGTAGGCGGTGGCGTTTTCCGGCCAAAGGGCTTTGTCCACGCCCAACTGAATCGCCCCGGCGCTGTTTGCCGCTCCCTTGACCGGGATCAACCCGGAGCGTTCGGAGTCAACCACGCCAGTGAGTTTGGCGAGGTCGAGCAGGGCTTGGCCCGGATCGCCTGCGTAGACGATCGCCGGGGCAACAGCGCGGGCGAACATCTCAGCGGCAGCGGTGATGGTTTCATCTGCCGAAACGGACGCACCCGGCCAGGTGGGGATGCGCGCCAGGCCATTCTGACGGATGACGGCGGCCATTTCGGCGGGTACATCCTGTTCAGCAACGGGTTTGATGGCGATGTGGGCCAGCTCATCCCAACTGTTGGGGGCGGGGTCGATGACGATCAACTTCGTGCCTTTGGGAAGGTTGCGCTTGACCATAAAGCCGAGGACTTCGTGTGTTTTGGCCAAATCCACGCCGAGGATGAGGACACAATCGGCGTTGCGCAGGGCATCCAGTTTGCCATCCACGCTTTCGGCGGCGGGCGCGGCCTGGGGGGCGAAAATCTGCTGGAAGGCGCGCAGCGACTCGAGGGGCAGGCGGGGAGATGCATAGGCGGCGGTCTGGCCCGGTTTGACGGCTTCGGCTGCGGCGGCGAGGGCTTCTTCCCAGCTGGTAGGAGTCAGTTTACCGGCGACACGGATGAGGGGCGATTGAATCCGCGCGGGAGCAGGTTCGAGCGGGGTGAATCTCCCGGTTTTGCAGATGGTCCCAGCGTTGAAGGCGTCCCAATCCCCATGAATTTTGACAATGCGGTTGTCGCGGGTGTAGACGGTGATGCCGCACCCGACCGAGCAGCCCGCACAGACGGTTTTGGTGGTGGTCAGGTGGGTGTTTTGGCCGAGGTAGGCGCTCTGGCGGTCGATGAGCGCGCCGGTGGGGCAGACCTGCACGCAGGAGCCGCACGAGACGCAGGTGCTTTCGCCAAACGGCACGCCGTTGTCGGCGATGATCAGGGTGGCCGCGCCGCGTTCTTCGACGCTGATGGTGAAGTTGCCGGACATTTCGGCGCAGGCGCGCAGGCAGCGGCGGCACAGGATGCAGCGGTTGTTGTCGAGGATGAAGTGGGGATGCGAGGTGTCTACGGGGAAGTTTTTCCACTGCGGCTGGATGTCCCAGTGGGTTATATCCTGCCCGTAGGCGGCCTGCTGGAGCTGGCAGTCGTTGCCGCTGACCTGGCAGAAGGGGCAGAAGTGGTTGCGCTCGCTGAACAGCAGGTTCAGGATGGTGGCGCGCGATTCGCGCAGGGCGGGCGTGTCGGTTTCGACGCTCATGCCATCGGCGGCGGGCAGGGTGCAGGCCGCGATGGGCACGCGCATCCCTTTGACTTCGACCACGCACAGGCGGCATCCGCCGTAGGGCGTCAGGTGCGGATGGTCGCACAGGGTCGGGATGTGGATGCCGTTCTGGCGGGCGGCGGATAACACTGTTGTGTCTGGTTCTACCGTGATTGGTTTTCCGTTAATAGTCAGGTTAATCATAAAGCCTCAAGATTTCACCGCGGAGCACGCGGAGTTCGCTGAGATTTTTTATTGCTCTGCGTTCTCAGCGGTCTCTGCGGTGAATTGCTTTTCTAAGACAAAACCGCAATCGCGTTGAAATTACACACCTGCGCACAGATGCCGCAGCGGATGCAGGTGCTGATGTCGATGGTGTGTGCCTGGCGGCGTTCGCCGCTGATGGCTTCGACCGGGCAGTTGCGGGCGCAGACGGTGCAGCCGGTGCAGGCCGGGGCCTGGATTTCGAAGCGGATGAGCGCCTTGCAGACCCGCGCCGGGCAGCGTTTTTCGACCACATGGGCGATGTATTCGTCGCGGAAGTGCTTGAGCGTGCTGACCACCGGGTTGGGTGCGCCCTGGCCGAGGCCGCAGAGCGAGTTTTTCATCACCTGGTCGCACAGTTTTTCGAGGCGGTCAATATCGGCCAGGGTGCCCTTGCCCGCGCAGATTTTTTCGAGGATGTCGAGGATGCGGCGCGTGCCAACGCGGCAGGGCGTGCATTTACCGCACGATTCTTCCTGGGTGAATTCCATAAAGAAGCGGGCGATATCCACCATGCAGGTTTCGTCGTCCATGATGATCATGCCGCCCGAGCCCATCATCGAGCCGGCAGCGGTCAGGGCTTCGTAATCCACGGGCAGGTCGAGGTGCTCTTCGATCAGACAGCCGCCCATCGGGCCGCCGGTCTGGATGGCCTTGAACTGCTTGCCATCCTTAATGCCGCCGCCGACTTCGTAAACCACTTCGCGCAGTGTGATTCCGAAGGGGACTTCGATCAGCCCGGTGTGGAGCACATCCCCGGCGATGGCGAAGGTTTTGGTGCCCTTCGATTTTTCGGTGCCCATGCTGGCGTACCAGTCCGCGCCTTTGAGCAAGATTTGCGGCACGACGGCGTAGGTTTCAACGTTGTTATTGTTGGTCGGTTTGCCCCACACGCCTTGTACGGCGGGGAAGGGTGGGCGCGGACGGGGTTCGCCGCGTTTGCCTTCGATGGAGGCGATCAGGGCGGTTTCTTCGCCGCAGACGAAAGCCCCCGCGCCCATGCGAACTTCCAAATCGAAAGAGAAATCCGTCCCGAAGATGTTTTCGCCCAAAAAGCCGAATTCGCGCGCCTGGGCAATGGCGATGTTGAGATTTTGCACCGCGATGGGGTATTCCGCGCGGCAGTAGATGTATCCCATGCTCGCGCCGATGGCGTAGGCGGCGATAATCATGCCTTCCAGGACAGAGTGAGGGTCGCTTTCCAGCACGCGGCGGTTCATGAACGCGCCGGGGTCGCCTTCGTCGGCGTTACAGGTCAGGTATTTGGGGTGGTCGGGCACGTTCCGGCACAACTGCCACTTGCGCGCCGCCGGGAAACCCGCTCCGCCGCGCCCGCGCAGGCCCGATTTGGCGACGGTGTCGATCACCTGCTCGGGGGTCATGCCCGAAAGCACGCTGGCGAGCGCCTGGTAGCCATCTTCGGCGATGTAATCTTCGATGTTGTGCGGGTCGATTTTGCCGCAGTTGCGCAGGACGATGCGCACTTCCTTGGGTTTGGGCGCGCCCAACTCTTCGTCGCTGATCACCTGCTCCTGGGCGCGGAACTTCTCAACCACACGCCCCTTCAGGAAATGCTCCTCGACGAGATAGGGAATATCATCCACGCCCAGGTTGGCGTAGTGGACGTTTTCGGGGTAGACGATCATATCCGGGCCAAAACGGGCCGGGTCGCCGATGCGGGAAGTCTCCAGCACCTGGATTTCGTCAATCAGGCCCTGGGCCACCAGTTCGTCGTTGAGCGCGTCAATCACATCATGCGCGCCCGCCGCGATGCAGGCCGGGTCTACTGAGACAAGAACATGGGAACGAAAAAATGGCATAAGAAAATCCTTTCCCTCACCCTGACCCTCTCCCGAAGGGAGAGGGGACTCCCTTCCCCCCGTGGGGGAAGGGCTGGGGATGAGGGCCTGTATTTACGCAGGAATTACATATTCCGTCACCACCGCGCCGCCAAGGATGTGCTTTTCCATGATCTGGCGGGCGGCGAAGGGAGTCACACGGCCATAGGTGGTGGTCACACCGTCGAGGATGACCTGCACCACCGGCTCCAACGAGTCCAGGCCCATGTTGCCGGTCTGGCGCACCAGGATATCCGTCAGGTTGCGCTCCTCGATGATGGTCAGGAACTCCTTGAGCGTGTCACGCGCCCCGGCGGCGATGCCGGGCGTGCCCATCGCCACCACAATCTGTGCGCGCGCTTCGGCAGTTTTGATATCGCGCTTTTGCAAGGCTTCCTCGCGGATGCGTTTCAGGTCTTCCAGGCTTTTGATGGTTGGCATATTCATTCCTTCCCCCTCTCCCAGTGGGAGAGGGCCGGGTGAGGGTTATTTTCTCGCTTCCGCAATCCCCTCTTCCAGCGTGGTGCGCACATACGCAATCACGCCGGGATGGGTCAGCGGGAAGCCGTCCAGGGTGTCTTTGATCGGTTGGTCGTCAAACTCAAAGACTCGCGGCGAGCCTTTAAAGGGTGGGTTGTATCTGTATGTGAAAATCCAGTGGATTTCAGGATGGCCGATGGTCAGCGTTAAAAAGGTGGATGCGATATCCCCGAGCGGCATCCGGTCGATATGCGAGTGCTTGAACAATGCTTCGACCCGTGTGCCTGTCCCCGGTTTCGAGATGATTTCCAGCCCCCCGTTGCAGGCTTCCGCGCTCGATTTGAGCAGCGGAATCCCCAGCCCGACCTTGCGGGTGGTGCGGCTGGTATAAAACGGATCGACCACCTGTTTCACCATCTCATCATCCATCCCAACCCCGTCATCCGCAACGCTGACGGTCAGGCGATCGCCGCGAAAGTCCTCGTTCACATCAATGCGCACAGCTTTGGCATGTGCGCTGACGCTGTTTTCGGCCAAATCGAGCAAGTGCAGGGAAATTTCTTTCATCGTAATTCCTCCCCTCTCCCTTTGGGAGAGGGCCAGGGTGAGGGTTTTACCCTTCCAGTAGTTTCTTAATCAACTGCGGAAACTTGTTCGGCTTGACCTTTCCGACCACTTCATCATCCACCGTCACCACCGGGGCCTGCGAGCACGCCCCAACACAGCGGCAGACTTCCATCGTCAACTGACCATCGGGCGTGGTCTTGCCGATTTCAGAACCGGTTAGCGCCTTGGCCTTTTCCATCAACTGTGGCACGCCGCCCACATAACAAGCCGTGCCCATGCAAAACTTGACGGTATGCTTACCGCGCGGCTGGGTGGTGAAAAACGAGTAAAACGTCACCACGCCATGCACCGCGCCGACCGGCACACGCAGTTTTTGGGCCACGTAGCGCTCCATATCGGGCGAAACATAGCCGATTGTGTTTTGGATGGTGTTCAAGATAACCATCATCGCGCCGCTGCGGTGGATATTGGCGTTAATGATCTCATCCAGCGCCGCGCGTTTGTTGTCGCACAGCCCATCCGGGCCATGCTGGACTTCTGCAGGAGAGGGCATTGTTGTCATATCGGTCATTGTGCTGCTCCGTTTCGTGCTTTTATTCACAATATTGTGATGTATTTCACAATACGGAGCAAGTTTACTCCCCGTTGCGAGATTCGTCAATGGTTTTGCCGCTTAAAATAAAAGCTGCAAGCGGGTCAAACCTGCTTGCAGCCCTTCAGCTTTATGGCCGTACCAAAATGTGCTGGTTCATGGCATCAACCCTTGCGCTTCCAATTCTTGGATAAGCTCTTCACCCCATTTCGAGCCTTTTTTGTAGAAAACTCCCGGCTGGCGGATGGGTGCGGCGACTGTGACAGATTGCCCGCCCGTGTAGCTTTTCCCGCTCCACAGGTGAACCCACTCGCCCTGGGGCAGGTACGCCGTTACCGAGGCAGCCCCCTCATCTGTGACAGGCGCAACCAGGAAATCCGCGCCGAGCATAAACTCCTGATAGGTGATTTTCCACGTTTCGGGATCATCGGGGTAGTGGATAAACGGGTGGCGCACCACCGGCAGCCCGGTTTGGGCGGCCTCCGCCACCAGGGTTTTGCGGTACTCAAACAGCGCCGCGTAGACTTTGGCCCAGTAGGCGAATGTATCCAGCGTCTCGTCATCCGTATAAAACTGGATGTTTTGCTCCGGCTGGTTGCCCTCGTGCGTGCGGAAGATGAGCGTGAAGGCGTTCATCTCCATCCAGCGGTAGAGCAGTTCGCGCGAGCGGTGCTTGTTCAGCAGCGGGTTGGTGATGGTGGTGTACCCGCCAATGTCGCTGTGATTGTAAGCCATGCCAGAAAGCCCGCCCGTGTTCAGCCCGGTAACGGCGCTTTTGATGCCGTCTTCGGCAGACCAATCCACGAGCTGATCGCCTTCCCAGAACAGGGTAGCATATCCGGGGCTGGTAATATAGGCGGCCCGGTTGAAGAATACCAAATCATCGTTCGCTTCCGCGACCACATCCCGGTTGAGGATGGACCACAGCACCGGGTAAATATTGTGCAGGTCTTTGCCGGTTCCCTGTTGCAAGACGGCATCATAAGGCAGGCTTTCGCCGAAGTCAGCCATCCAGCCTTTGGCTCCGGAAGCTACCACCTGTTCCTCGAGCACTTTTTTGTACCAGTCGCGCGCTTCAGGATTCGTCAAATCAATCATTCCAAAGTAAAAATCGGTGTTAAGTACCAGGTAAGGCTCCCCAGCATCGTTTTTGACGAGATAGCCCTTTTCTTTGGCTTCCTGGAACAGGTTGCGGCGCATATTGGGCTTCAAATCGCCAATATCGGCCAGGTAAGGGCTGGCGTAAACCATGACTTCAACGCCATCTTTGTTCAAATCGCTGACCAGTTGATCCCAGCCGGGGTAGCGGTCATAATCCACTTCCCAATTCCACCACAGCTGTTTGCCAAAAGATGTTTTGCGTTGCCCCACCCAATCTTGCAGCCAGAAGGCTGTCATTGGCATATTGCGCTGCTGGAGTTTGTCATAAACCTCGCGCACTTTGTCTGTCCCGCCCTGCATCCCGATGATGGCGGAAGCATAGACCCATTCTGGTAGGGGCTGCATGCGTTTGTCAGCAGTGAATATTGATAATGCTTCTGCCGGCGTTGCCCCGTTGAAGAAGGAAATGTTCATGTACCCGGCGTAATTCAGGATTTGCACCTGCCTGGGGCGGGTGAAGTCGAACTGGCTGTAATTCCTGGATGAGACAAAAATACCCTGCGATTGGTTGGTAATGTAAAAGGGCATGGGCGCATACGATGTCAGAGCATTTCCGCCTGCGCCGCCGTTGGTCAGGTCTGCCAGGAAGGTCAGCGGCTGTTCGCCGCGGCCTACGCCTTGTTCGCTGACCCAAATGGGGACTTTTTTGCCTTTCATATCAAAATAGGTGAATTGTTCGCCAAAACCGAAGAAATGCTCATCTGGGCTGGAAGCGTAGGTGAGAAAAATGCGGTCGAATTGATTGCTTTGCTGGAAAGTCTCAGGATTTTGCAGCCAGATGCTCATACTCAAAAATGGGTAATTGTTACTTTCTTCAAAATCAATATTGTACAAAACTGATGAATTGTCGTTGCAATATACATGCCCGCTCAACGTCATCGTACCCGGCTTATTTTGCAGGATTAAATCCACCGTCTGGTCGGTGCAAACCACCTGCCAGTTATCGCGGAATTTGAACATTCCCCGGCTTTCGGTCACATGCTCGTTTCCCTGGGCTGCCATCACAAACGGCTCCCCGGCGAGGGTTTGCCACAGGATTTTGCCCTGTGTGTTTCGGACGGTGAGCTGCCCGCCGTTGGCGTTGTTCCACTCGACGGCATAATCACCAATCTGGGAGGTTCCAGTCGGCGCACTGCTTTCGAGTACGCTTAAAGTCCCGGTGAGTTGGGAATTTTCGGGGCTCAGCAGGCTGCCGAACCACAGTCCAAGCATCAGGGCGGATAGGAAAAGGATGAAGATGGGGAGTTTTTGTCGCATAGGGCTCCAAAATTGAAAGACGCGGATACTATATTGTATCCGCGTCTGTAGTTTTCGCGCCGTCCTACTTGAAATTCAGCGTCTTGATACTGTTTTTAACCATTTGTGTCATTTCGACAATCTCAGCGGGTTGGTAATCGTAGTCGATCACCCAAAAATCTGCGCCGTTTTTGATGTAGATGAATGTGGCGTTGATGGTGCTGCCCTCGATGCGCTGTTCGATCTCGATTTTTTGGGCTTCGCGCCCCAGCACGGTGATTTTGTGTGTGCCAAAAATACTCACCGCGCCAGGGAGCTTGTTCATCATTTCATCCACAAAGGCTTGCAGTTCGGTTTCGGGGGTGCGGGTGAATTTGGTAACATATACTGCGGTCAGCAGGCCAGGGGTGAGGGGCTTGTGGTAGATGAGCATGATCACTTCGGGGGGGGCTTTTTTCAGCGAGGTGATATTCAGTTTGACGGTTTTGGTTTGCAGGGCGGAGATTTGTTTGATGGTGGCATCGCGGTTATCAAGCATATCGCCGCCGATGTATTCGGGCGGCAGCCACAATTCCACCTGGGCGCTCTCAAACTTGACCCAGCCATCCGGCGCGGGATCGGGCACTGCTGGTGTGGGCGTGGCTGTGGCTGTAGGCGGGAGGGGCGTGTTGGTGGGGGGGAGGGGCGTCTCGGTGGCAGGTGGCAGTGGTGTCAGGCTGGGAAGTGCCGTGGGGATAGACACTTGCGAGGCCGAATACACCATCCAAAACATCCCGCCGATGGAGAGCATTGCCAGCAACGCTAACCCGCCCAGGATGCCAAGTTGGGTGATGGTTAATCCCAAGAAAATGCGTGGTCTTCTAATCATAATCAGTCCTTGCGTGTATAAACATATTGCTCGATGAATTAATTAAAATTTACCATGAAAATTTTTAATTGTGATGGAAAAAACATAACAGAATTAAATAAAAACACGGAACTCGCCGGGATGATTTTGAGAAATCTCTGCGCGCTCCGTGTTTTTGTGAAGAAAGGCTGTTTTACTACTTGCTAAAGCTGTCGCTGGCCGTGTCCAGGGCTTTGACCTGTTCGGGGGTCAGCCGCCAGCCAATTGCTCCGGCATTCATCTCAGCCTGGCGGGCGTTTTTTGCCCCTGGGATGGGCAGCGTTCCTTTGCAAATGCACCAGTTTAGCGCGATCTGCGCCGGGGTTTTTCCGCCCCAATCCTGGCCGATTTCTACCATTAGCTTGAGCAGCGGCTGGATGTTCTTGAGTGACGTTGCATACTTGCCACCGCGCACACCGGGAGGGGGTGTTTCGGGGGTGTATTTGCCGGTCAGCAGGCCCATTGCCAGGGGCGAATATGCGATCAGGCGAATATTTAATTCCTGGCAGCGCGCCAGCAGCCCGTTTTTCTCGATTTTCCGGTTCAGCAGGTGATATTCCACCTGGTTGGATGCCAGCGGGATATCATATTTTGCCAGCACCGTATAAGCGCGCTGCATCTGGATCTGGTCATAGTTCGAGACGCCCACGGCGCGCGTTAGGCCGGCTTTTTGCAGCAATGCCAGTCCCTCCGCATAGGTTTCAATGGGTACCAGTGGGCTGGGCCAGTGAATCTGGTACAGGTCAACCGCTTTCAGTTCCAGCCGTTCCAGGCTGGCCTTGAGGGCGTTTACCACCGTGTTTTTTGTCCAACGCCAGGGCATCGGGAAAAATTTTGTTGCCGTCAAAATCGGCTTTTCGCTTTTTTTGATAAATTGCCCCAACAATCGCTCAGAGCGTCCATTTCCATATACCTCGGCACTGTCCATAAATGTGATGCCACCCTCTACACTGACACGAAAAGCTTCATCAATGTCAGCATCCGAGTAGCCTTTTCCGTAATTCCACACCATCCGGTCACCCCAGGCCCAGGTGCCCAGACCCATTTCTGTTTCGTGCAAGAAGCGTATAGCTTCAGGAAGCTCATCCATTGGTCCTCCAATTTGAACGGCGAGATTCTATCACAGCACCTGTCAAATGATGCCCCGCACCGTGACAACAATTACTACCTGGCACCACTGGATGTTCTGGTTTCGTCTTCTCCTCGTACTTTTTTGTACCCTACCAGTTTCGGCGGACTAATTCGGCTGGAATCAAAAAAACTTGCGGGGACTCTTCCGCAAGTTTTTTGATTCCAGCCAGGGGCAGTTTTAAGCGCCTGCCATCAGCTTCTGGGTTAATTCTTTCTTGGTGGCTTCGGCCTGGGCGTTTTCAGATTGGCAGGTGCCTGCCGCTGCGTGCCCGCCGCCGCCATATTGCAGCATCAACTCGCCTACGTTGAGTGGCGCGCTGCGGTCGAAGATGGATTTGCCAACCGCAAAAACGGTGTTTTGCTTTTGCACACCCCACATGATGTGCATAGAGATGGTGCATTCAGGATTCAGGGCGTAGATCATGAAGCGGTTGCCTGGGAAAATGGTATCTTCGTAGCGCAAATCGAGCACCACTACTTTGCCGTGGACTTCGCCGCAGCGTTTGAGTTGTTCTTTGAATTTTTCTTCCAGCTCAAAATACAGCTCGGTGCGTTCTTTGACATCTGGCAGTTCCAAAATCTGTTCGATCGGGTGGTCGCGGCAGTAGTCGATCAGCGCCATCATCAGATCGTAGTTGGAGATGCTAAAGTTGCGGAAGCGTCCCAGCCCGGTGCGAGGATCCATTACAAAGTTGAGCAGGCTCCAATTGGTGGGGTGCAACACTTCTTCCATGTTAAATTGGGCCGAATCCGCCTTGTCGACAGCTTCCATCATCTCATCTGTGATTTTGGGGAAAGCCTGTTTGCCGCCAAAGTGGTTGTAAACTACCCGGGCTGCCGAGGGCGCGTTCGGGTCGATCACGTAGTTGGCGTGCTGCCCTTTGACGCGGATGGTTTCGCTCAGGTGGTGGTCAAATGCCAGGTAGACTTTCTCAGAGTAAGGCAGGTTGGTGGTGATGTCACCAGGCCCCAGTTCCACTTTGCCATCCTGGACATCTTTCGGGTGGACAAATTTGATCCCATCAAGCATGCCTTGCTCTTTGAGCAGGACGGCACAGACCAGGCCATCCATGTCACTGCGGGTAACCAGACGATAGAGTTTTTTCTCGTCGGACATATACACTCCTTCTTGTCGAATGAAAGTTTGATGCCAAAGGTGCTGAATTTATTCTATAACAAATTGGGATGTGAAGCAAACGAGAATGTAAAAATGATAAGGTATTATTTTTATGGACAAATTCGGGCCACCCCATATTGGGATGGCCCGGGAAATTACCGGCGATTATAAAATCCCATCTTCGCGCTGTTGCTCGTCGATTTCTGCGCGCATGTGCATCCAGGCAGAACGCGCTTCTTCAACCGATGACTCATCCTCGATAGTGCTGATGTCGCCAGGGTCGCGCCCCAGCGTCACAGCCTTGAAAACCCGCCGCATGATCTTGCCCGAGCGCGTCTTGGGCAGCATACTCACAAAGTGGATTTCGCCGATGACCGCAATTGCGCCCAACTCATCGCGCACGGTGTTGATCAATTCCTTGCGCAGGTTGCTGGATGGGGTATTGCCTGCTCGCAGCACTACAAAGGCCGAAATCACCTCACCACGCAGGTCGTCTGGGCGCCCTGTGACGCCTGCCTCAGCTACTGCCGGGTTGCGCAGCAGGGCTGTTTCCACCTCGATGGTGCCGATGCGGTGGGCCGCGATCTTGATGACTTCATCAGCGCGGCCAGCGAACCAGACGTAGCCATCGCTGTCGATGTGGGCTGCATCGCCCATATAGTAAACGCCGCGGCCATCGCCGGTGGGGATGCGCTGCCAGTAATCGGTTTTGTAACGCTCTGGTTCGCCCCACAGGGTTTGGATCAGGCCGGGGAAGGGGCGTGTAACCACCATGATACCTTTTTCGCCGGGCGCGCAGGGTTCGCCATCGATGGTGACCACTTTCGCGTCTATGCCAGCCATGGGGATGCCGCCAGAGCCGGGTTTGATCGGCAGGATGCCCACGCCGTAAGGGTTGCCAAAGACCGGGCCGCCGGTTTCAGTCTGCCACATGTGGTCGATGACCGGAATGCGATCTTTGAAGACTCGTTTTTGCAGCCATTCCCAGGCAGGTGGGTTGAGCACCTCGCCAGCACAGAATACGCGCGATAGCGAGCTGATATCATAGTCCGCCGCGAAGGATTCGCCGTAACGCATCAGCAGGCGCACTGCGGTTGGGGATGTGAAAATCCCGCTGACACGGAATTCTTCCACAATTTTCCAGATGGTGGATGGGTCGGGGTAGTCGATTGAGCCTTCATAGGCGATGGTGGTGCAGCCTATCACCAGCGGTGCGTAGACGATGTAACTGTGGCCCACCACCCAGCCAATGTCGGATGTTGACCACCAGACATCCTGGGGTTGCAATCCAAACGACCAGCGCGCCATCGACGCGATCCAGACCTGGTATGCGCCATGGGTGTGCACAGCCAGTTTGGGTTTGGCGGTGGTGCCGGAGGTTGCCAACATAAATGCTGGTTCGTTGGATTCCATGCGAACGTAATCGCCTGGCTGGTTTTTCCCGCGCGAGAGAAACTCGGGCCAGAAGATATCGCGCCCCTCCTGCATCGTGACTTCGGCTGCGCCCCGTTTAAGCACAACAACGTGCTCCACAGAATGCCCGCCGCCTTCAAGCGAGGCATCCACGATGCTTTTTAACTCGACATCTTTGCCTTTTCGGTAGGTGATGTCGCTGATGAAAACGGCGCGTGAGCCGCTGGCGCGGATGCGGTCCCCCAACGCCCCGGCCCCGAAGCCGGCAAAAACTACCGAGTGGATCGCCCCGATGCGCACTGTGGCGAGCATCAGGATGATGGCTTCGGGGCAGGTTGGCATGTAGATGGTTAAACGGTCGCCTTTTTGCAGCCCCAGGCCGCGCAACGCGGCGGCGGTTTTTTCTACTTCGTGGAGCATTTGCCCGTAAGTGAACAAACGCCGTTCCCCGCGTTCGCTGACATAGATGAGCGCGGTGTGCCCGCCCCAACCGCGCTCGACATGATGATCGAGCGCGTTGTAAGACAGGTTGGTTTCGCCGCCCTGGAACCAGCGAAAGGATGGGAAATTCCACTCAAAAACCCGATCCCATGGGCGGAACCAGTGAAGTGTTGCGGCAGCTTTGGCCCAGAAACGATCCGGGTTTTCGCGGGCTTCCTCCAGCCAGCGATTAACAACCGGGTTAATAAGATTGATTCCTGACATATGGTGTCTCCTCCTTGGGTAGAAATTGAGATATCGGCGAAATTTAAAAATACCGGGGGATTGGTAACCCGGTATTTTTAAATTGTTAACACTGTACAATAAAAGCAGGCTGTGTGCAATACTGAATTTTAAGAAAAGAGCTGTCCCATCTGGCTCAAACTCATGTAAAATCAGCCCCACTTATCTTACTTTTATTAGGAACTGAGTGGCCGCGAGCCCCATCCCAGCCCTTCGGATACCCATCCCAAAAAAAATCGACGAAGTTCAGTTGGATTTGGGGGATGGGCCGGGGGTGGGTCTGGCGCTCTCTGAGTTCCGCGGAGAAACCAATGTTTCAAGAACCGCTGACTGAACGCAGTAGCCAGGAATTACCCGTGCAACTTGCCAGGCGCCTGGGCCTGCCTTTTGAAGATGACCTGCGCCTGCTGACCCGCGCATTGACCCACCGCTCTTACGTTAACGAGCACCCCAACATTATTGAAGACAACGAACGCCTGGAATTCCTCGGCGATGCCGTGCTGGATTTTATCGTCGGCGCCTGGGTGTATAAGAATTACCCCGAAATGCGCGAAGGCGATATGACCCGCATGCGCTCGGCGCTTGTTCGCACTGAGTCACTGGCCGAGTTTTCGCGCCAACTCAACCTGGGTCCGGCCATGCGCCTGGGACGCGGTGAACTGCACGGCGGAGGCCGTGACCGGGATGCGCTATTGTGCGCCACTTTCGAAGCAGTTATTGGGGCGTTATATTCACATAAAGGGTTAGATGCGGTTCGAGAGTTCGTCCTGCCCATCCTTGAACCTGCTGCCGAGCGGATGCTGGCCCAGATGCACACCCTTGACCCCAAATCAACTTTGCAAGAATGGTCGCAGTCCCATGGAAAGGGGATTCCCCTGTATCATACCGCCACCGCCGAGGGGCCAGATCACGCCAAAATGTTCCAGGTGGAAGTCCATTTAATGGGGAAATGCCTGGGAGTTGGCACCGGCCCATCCAAACACATTGCCCAGCAGTTCGCTGCCCAGGCAGCACTGGAAGCGATTGCCAATTTGGGGGATGAAGAATAGAAAAGTCATCAGTGATCAGTAAACAAGCAGACACGTAGCCTTTCGTCAGTTTTTTCTCTTTTATCTTTCATCTTTTCTCTTTCACCATGCCTCTTCGCCTAAAATCCCTCGAACTTCACGGTTATAAAACCTTCGCATCTAAAACGCTGTTTGAATTTGCCGATGGCATCACTGCCATTGTCGGGCCGAACGGCTCGGGCAAGTCGAATATTGCCGATTCGCTGCGCTGGGTGTTGGGAGAACAATCCCACAACCTGCTGCGCGCCAAGAAAACGGAGGATATGATTTTCTCCGGCTCCGAGCAGCGCCCGCGCTCGGGCATGGCCTCCGTTACCATCACTTTTGACAATACTTCAAGCTGGCTGCCGGTCGATTTCAGCGAAGTGGCCGTCACCCGCCGGGCCTACCGCGACGGGCACAACGAATACCTGCTCAACGGGCAGTCTGTCCGCTTGAAGGACATCAACGAACTTCTGGCGCAATCCGGCCTGTCGGAGCGCACCTACACCATCCTCGGCCAGGGCATGGTGGATGCCTCGCTGGCGCTCAAAGCCGACGAGCGCCGCCGCCTGTTCGAGGAAGCCGCTGGCATCGGCCTGTACCGCACCCGCCGCGAGGAGGCCCTGCGCCGCCTGGAAAATACCAAACACAACCTGGAGCGTGTGCTCGACATTCTGGCCGAACTGGAGCCGCGCCTGCGCAGCCTGGAGCGCCAGGCCAAACGCGCCCAGGAGTTTTCACAGGTGCAATCGGACTTGAAGCTGGTGCTGCGCGAATGGTATGGTTACCACTGGCACCGCTCGCAGAAGGAACTGGCCGAAGTCCACGAGATTGCCCGCCAGCAGGAGAAAAAGCTGGCCGAATCGCGCCAAAATTACGCCGCGCTGACCCAGGGATTTTCGGCCACGCGCACCAAGCTGGTGGATTTGCGCAACCGGCTGAACGAGTGGCGCCGCCAGGCTGCCGCGCTGAATAACCAGCGCGAGACCATCATCCGTGAGCTGGCTGTGCTTGAAGAGCGCCGCCGCGCCCTGACCGACAGCCGCCAGAACGCCATCGCTGACCGCGAACGGCTGGCCGATGAGGAAAAAGCCGCCCGCGAGCGCCTGGAAGAAGCCCGCGCCGAGTTCGAGCGCACCCAGGCCGAAGCCGCCGATGCCAAAAGACAGGAATCCAGCGCGAAAACGGCGCTGACGGCCCGCCAGTTGGAGCGCGCCAGGGTCGAGCAGAAGCTCAACAACGCCCGCCAGAATCTCAACAATCTCAATTCGCGGCGCGCCAATTTGCAGGCGCACCTGAACGAACTCAAAACCCGCAGCGATTCGCAGCGCGACAAGCTCAAGGCCATCGATGTGGTCATTGCCACCGCCGAGGAAACCTTCCGGGCGGCGGAGAAAAAGCGCATCGCGGCGCAAAAAGCCCGGGCCGAGGCCGAATCCGCTTTCCACCAGGCCGAGGCCGATTTAACGGCCATCCGCCAAAGATTGGGCGAACTCGAACAGGCGCGCCGCGCCCGTCAGGATGAGCGCAACGCCAAAGCCGGGGAGCAGACCAAGCTCCAGGCACAGTTGGATGTGCTCGAACAGGCCGAAAAATCGCTCAGCGGCTATGCCGATGGGGCGCGCTTCCTGCTGGATGCCGCCAAAAATGCCAGACTGGGCGGCGCGAAGGGCGTTCTTTCGGCGGCGCTGGATGTCCCGGCGGCTTACGAGACCGCCATCGCGGCTGCGCTCGGTGATGCCTTCGATGTGGTGGTGGTCGAATCCGCTGCCAGCGTGGAGCAGGCCTTGGGGTTGCTGGAGCAGGCGACAGGGCGGGCGGCCATCCTTCCGATAACGGGAGATTTGGCGGGTGCGAAAAAGAAAGATGAAAGAGAAAAGATTCGGGTGGACATTTCCCAGGATATTTTGGGATTTGCATCCGATTTGGTCAAGTTTAAGGATGAACTGGCCCCGGCGGTGGATGCGCTGCTGGGGAGTGTGGTCGTGGTCGACGGGCGTGATGCCGCCCTGCGGCTGCGGAAAGAACACCCGGATTTGCGCTTTGTGACCGTTAAAGGAGAAGTTTTCCGGCCTGATGGGGTCATCGCCGCCGGGCGCGAGGCGCGGGCTGCTGCTCTCAGCCGACCCCGGCAGAAGCGCGAACTGAGTGAGCGGCTGGAAACGGTCGTGGCGGCCTACAACAGCCTGAACGAGACGGTGGCGGCGCTGAACGCTGAGATTGCGGCGACCCAAAAAGAGATTACTGCCCGCGAAGAACATCTGCGCGAGGCGCGCAAACGCTTCAACGAGGCCACCAGCGCCGACCAGCAATCCACGCTGGCGGCGGAATCGGCCAAACGGCAGTGGGATTTCCAGTCCGGGCAGAAGGAGACGCTGGCGAAGGAGTTGGCAGCCTCCGAGCGCGACCGCACCGAAACCACGCTCTCGCTCGAGGACGTGGAAGAGCGCCTGAGCGAGGCGCACGAAGCCATGCGCAAGCTGAACGGCGAGATGGCCGGGCTGGCGCTGGACGAGTTGCAGGCCCAGGTGACGTACTGGGGCGCGCGTGTCTCGGTCTCGGAACGGACGGTGAACGATGCCCGGGCGCGCCAGAACGAGCGCGGCCAGGCGCTCGAGCGCGTTTTGCGCCAGCAGGAAGGCCTGGCGCGGCGCGAATCCGAGGTCGAGGGGCAGTTTGGGCTGTTGGAGAGTCAGAAAAAGGAGTTAGGAGAGAAGGAGAAGCGAGTAGACGAGGAGTTGGGCGCGGTGCGGTTTTACATCGAACCGGCGGAGGCCGAGTTGAACGAGGCCGAAGCACACGAGGCCAGCTTGCAGGAGCAGGAAACCGAGGCCCAGCGCGCGCTGGCGATGGTCGAGCGCTACAACTCACAGGCGCAAATTGACCTGAACCGCAAGCAGGAAGCGCTCGAAACGCTCAAACGGCGCATCGAGGAAGATTTTGGGCTGGTGCAGTTCCAGTACGAAGGCACAACCAGCGGCGCGGTACCGCTCCCGCTGGGGGATATGGTCGAGACCCTGCCGCTGGTGACGACGCTTGCTCCCGAACTGGAAGAAAGCTTGAGCCAGAAACGCGCCCAACTGCGGCGCATGGGCGCGGTCAACATGGAAGCTCAGCAGGAGTTCGAGTCGGTGCAGGAGCGCTACCAGTTTATGACCACCCAGGTCGCGGATTTGCGCCAGGCCGAATCAGACCTGCGCGAGGTGATTGCCGAACTGGACGAAGTCACCAAGCTGGAATTCACCAAAACCTTCAAGGCGGTGGATGCCGAATTCCGACTGATTTTCACCCGTCTGTTTGGCGGTGGCTCGGCGCGCCTGACCCTGACCGACCCCGACAACCTGACCGAAACCGGCATCGACATCGAAGCCCGCCTGCCGGGCCGCCGCGAACAGGGCCTTTCCCTGCTTTCGGGTGGCGAACGCTCGCTGACGGCCATTTCACTGGTCTTTGCGCTGCTCAAAGTCTCCCCGACGCCGCTGTGCGTGATGGATGAAGTCGATGCGATGCTCGACGAAGCCAACGTGGGCCGTTTCCGCGACCTGCTGGATGACCTGAGCAAACACACCCAGTTCATCGTCGTGACGCATAACCGCAACACCGTCCAGGTGGCGGATGTGATTTACGGCATCACGATGGGTCGCGATTCGGCCAGCCAGCAGATTTCGCTGCGGCTGGATGAAATCAGCGATGAGATGTTGGGGGGAATGAAGGGGTAGCAGAAAAAAGGATGGTAGACAATGAACTTTACATTTGGCACTAGTCTGTTTGCAACTCTGTTGGGCTACATCGTGCTCGCATTTTCTTATCTGGGGCTGGGATGGGCTGGAACCAGGTTTTTAAAGATGCGTTTTTCCGGGCCAGAAAAATGGTTCAATTTCATCTGGCTTGGTTGGGCTTTTTCTTTGGTGCTGTTGCAAATCGTTCAACTATTTATTCCCATTACATGGCTGGTCAGTCTACCGGTTCTGCTGGTTGGGAGCGTTTTGGGGGTTATGTGTGTAAAAGCGGAATTCCAGAAAATTGATGGAATTCTTGCTTGGTTAGTTTTTGTCTTGTTTCTAGGTATAAGTGCTATATGGTTAGCCGGACGTTCAATGTTTCAACCAGCTCATTATGACAGCGGCCTTTACCACTTTAACTCAATTCGCTGGCTGAATGAATATCCGGTGGTGTTGGGATTGGGAAATTTTCATGGCCGCTTAGCTTTTAACCAATCGTTTTTTGTTTATGTTGCTTACCTGAACTTTTACCCTCTGTTTAATCATGGCTACAATCTGGCAAACAGTTTTTTGATTTTAATTGCGTTCAGCGAGAGTTTGTTTTCGATTTTCAAATATATCAAAAGAGGAAGCAGTTCGAATTTTCTGTCAGGATCTGGAGTATTAATCTGGTTTGTTCCCTGGATGGTGTACTTAAGCGTATTCAGTCCCATATCTTCCCCTTCACCAGATTACGCATCATCGATTTTACAATTACTCCTGTTTACTCATTTTGCCAGGTTTATTGCTGATGCGGAAATTTCCCCCCGGGCTGACAATTCACAATTGTTGTTTATTTTTATCATCGCAGCCACAACGATCACAATCAAGTTGAGCAATGTATTTTTTGTTCTTACCATTTGTTTAATTATTTGGTTGATTCAACTAAAACCCTGGAAAATCCCAGCCAAACAGACAATTCTGGCAACTGCTGGGCTTCTCGTGGTGCCGGCCTTAATCATCACAACCTGGAGTTTTCGGGGAATTCTGGCAAGTGGCTGCCCGGCTTATCCCTCGACTATTGGTTGCATTAATGTGAAATGGTCTGTTCCACTCGAAAAGGTTAAAAGGGATGCCGATCTGGTATACAGTTGGGCTCGCCAGCCTAAGCAGCCACCCGAAAAAGTTTTGGGTTCATGGGATTGGGTAAAGCCATGGATGGACAGGCAATTATCAAATAAGATAGCGGTTATCTATCCCGTTGCCATTACGATTATAAATTTGACCATCTGCTTGCTCCTGTACATCTTCTTATTCGAATCGAGGGGTATTGATAAAAAAAATTTCCTTATCCCCTTGCCAGCTTTTGTTGGGCTGATTGCGTGGTTTTTTACGGCCCCCGATGTGCGTTTTTCTCACGCAATCTTTTGGATCTTGCCCGTTTCAACGCTTTTTGTTCTGCTTAAGATGGCTGCTGGAAAACGAACAATTCCCCTGGCGATAGTGTTGATACTGTTTTTTATCGTCAATGCGAATACCCTGCAACCCCTTATAAATCATGGAAAAGAATTTTTGAAAATCAACCGGGCGGGCTATCAGGTTATTACTACATCTGACCTTAAACGCAAAGAAACTCTTTCTGGCCTTCAAGTTTGGACTCCGGTAAAAGGGGATCAGTGCTGGGATTCTCCGCTTCCTTGCACCCCATACTTTAATCCTGGGCTGACTTTCCAGGACAGGCGTTTATTCCCTGAGTTTCGAATTGATACCAGTAAATGATGTGGACCACTTTCCGCTCCTTTGATTTTAATTTTGGGGTATTTTGCCTTGGTCAAATCAGATTTCGCTCCGTCTGGATGAAATCAGTGATGAGATGTCGGGGGCTGAATGGATAGGCGTAACCGGTCGTCAGTAAAGGCAAATGAAAACGCCCCCCGTCTCGGGAGGGCGTTTCAAATTACCATTTACTACTTGCTGTTTACTGCCCCGTTGGCAGCGCCGGTTCAGTCGGTACGATGGTTTTCCAGAAATCGTCGTAGGTTACGATGGTGGCATTTTCGCGAATGGTGGTGAGCCAGTTCGTAAAGAAAGTCTGTTTATATTGTTCGAAATCCGAGGCACCGAGCGGGCGCTCTTCGTGCGCGATCACTCGGATGATGTGCCAACCAAAGTCGGTTTGCACGGGCTGGCTGGTTTCCCCAACTTTCAGGGCAAAAGCCGCTTCTTCGAATGGCTTGACCATCTTGCCACGGCCAAACCAACTCAGGTCGCCGCCTTTGCTGGCATTGCTGGTGTCCATAGAAACTTCGGCTGCAAGTTTGTTCCAGTCTTCACCCTTACCCAGGCGTTCGAGCACTAGCTTGGCGGCAGCTTCATCGGCAACCAGGATGTGTTGTGCCCAAACCTGTTCTTCAAAAGGTTTGACATCTTTGGTAATCTCGGCCACCATTTTCTGGCGGAGCAGGATGGTTTGGTAGAACTTGCGGTAATCGGCTTCATTGAATCCCATATTGTCAGCGGCTTGTTTCAGGGAATCTTTGTAGTTCTGATCGTACAAAGCCTGGGTGTAAGGCGTGGCAGTGGGTTCTGCGGTGGGGTTGCTGACTTCAGTCGCGGTGGGGAGTGCGGTGGCGGTAGCTGTCGGCACGCTGGTGGGGGTTGCGCTTGGATCAGGTGTGTTGGTTGGAACGGTGGTGGGTGTCGGCGGCAGGAAGGCCAGTTGGGTGGCGTCGGCAGTGGGGATGACCGGTTCGGTAGGGGTGATCGTGGCGGTGGGTTCTCCATCGGGGAAGTAGCCGAACGATTCGCGGATCGATTTGTCCACTTCTTCCTGGCTGACGATGATACCCAGTTTTGCAGCTTCCTGTCGAACGATGGCATCGTCGATCAGCAAATCGAGGGTTTGTTGACCCATCAAATCTGTTGAAGACAGGTTGCCGACAATTTGCTGGAGCGCCTGACCAAAGTTGGGATCATTGATCGGGTCTTCAATGCCGAACATCTGCGCAAACTGGATATTTTGAACGTACTGGTTGATCAATTGCGAGCGCTGTAACTTGACGCGACGCTGGAACTCACCCGCATTAATCGTTTCGCCGTTTACGGTTGCTACCGCGCGGTAGGATTGGAATACATTCTCATACAGGTACCCAAATATGATCAAGCCGACAACAATTACGGCAATTGCAATGGTTGTATAGAGAATAGCCTTTTCCTGGCGGCGCACCGTTTCAAGGTGGGCGACATGTTTCTTGTTCGAGTAGGATTGTTTGGGAGACATAGGTTCTCTTGCAAAAAATCAGGGCATGGGGTGGTTCCCCATGCCCCAGATGGCACTTACGGAGGGGTTATCCGTCCAAACCTTCGTGGACGTAGGGCAGGAGCGCAATGTGACGTGCGCGCTTGATGGCTCCGGCCAGTTCACGCTGGTGACGGGCACAGGTGCCGGTCTGACGTCGCGGGCGGATTTTTCCGTCTTCGGTAACGAAGCGGCGTAACATGTCGGTGTGTTTGTAGTCGATGTTCAGGTTTTTGTCTGCGCAGAATTGGCAGATCTTGGGCCGGGCAAAATAGCGGCGATCGCCGCCTTGCCCGCCCTCACGGTCTCTTTCACGGTTGTCATCCATGGAATATTACTCCAGAGTTTTAGAAGGGGAATTCGTCTTCGTCGGTTGAGGCAGGTTCGGATTCGGCAGAGTCCGGCTGGTGATGATTGCTCCCGTCGCGGCGCTCACCCAGCATCATCATCTCTGAAGCTACGATTTCGACGCTGCTGTGTTTATTGCCTTCTTTGTCTTCCCATTTACGGGTTTGCAAGCGACCTTCAATGTAAACTTGTTGGCCTTTGGTGAGATATTGTTTGCAAATCTCAGCCAGGTTGCCCCAGGCGACTACATTGAACCATTCGGTTTCCTGGTGACGTTCACCATCCATTGAACTCCACGAACGGCTGGTTGCTACCGCAAAGGTCGTCACAGGGCGCCCCGATGGGGTGTAACGCATTTCCGGGTCGCGGCCAAGGTGGCCAATAATCATGACTTTGTTTAAGCCCCGGCTCATAATCTTCTCCTTACTCTTAACCGACAAAATCACTAATACAAATTATTCAACGACGGTAATCATTGAGCGCAGAACGCTCTCCTGGAAGCGCAGATTGCGTTCCAGGGTGATGGTGGCAGGCGCGGGCAGGGTGGCGTTGAGCAAAACATACTGGCCTTCACGCAGTTTGCGGATCTGGTAGGCCATACGACGGCGGCCCCAAATATCCACTTTGTCAACCGTGCCGCCTGCTTCTGTGATCCAGCCATTCACCTTCTCGATAACGCTCTTGAAAGCATTTTCATCCAGGTCAGGATGCACGATACAGACGATTTCATATTTACGCATAGGGAAAAACCTCCTTTCCTCGGGATTGCCCCTGGTCAGGCGCCGTAGGCGCAGCCAGGAGCGGAAGGCGTCGCGCGTGACACGCGGCGTTTAAAAAGCGGTTTGTATTTTAGTCGGAAACAGGGGATTCGGGAAGATGCAATTTTTATCAGCGCACGTAAATGGGGTTGCTGAATATCCAGCCGCGATGCAGGCCCAGGTAGCGTTTGTAAGCTTCCACCCGGTAAACGCCCGGTTCGGATGTGATGTGGGTGATGATGTCACGGTCGTTCCACTGTTTGATCACGTTCCCATTTTTCAGCAGGCGGCATTCGGCGCGCTGCGGCAGCCGGATCTGGAAGGTGACCCCGTTTTCGGCGCTGATCTCCTCCCCAAGGGTGGCGTTTTTGTCTTTGCCCTGGGCGCTGAAGCGGAAGCCGTGTGTATCCCCGGCCAGGTCCAGCCCCACGAAACAGCGACCCGCAGCCAGGGCGGAGTAGACCAGTTCCCGGTCAGAGTCCAGGTTTCCAGTCAGCGGCGCAGGGGTGAGAATGTGTGTGTTGATTGTCCGAAAATGGAAGGCATAAGGGAAAACTGTTCGGCGCAGCGGTCCGGCCGATACTTTTAATGCATGTGCGTCTGACCCGCCAATTGCCACCACTTTGCGGCCAGACGATAGCAATTCATCCCATTTTTTGATGGTTTCGGGGATGGGGCGGATGTTTACGAATTCGGGGAAGAAAACGTAGAAGATGGCGTGCAGGTAGCTTTTGATGTCTACTTTGATTTCGCTCAAGCCATTCCACAATTCGAGGCCGGTATAGCCTTGCGTATCCCAGGCTTCCCAGGAGATGTCATCTTCTTTGATGGGTTTGCACACCGGGTCTTTGGGGTGGGCGATGAAGCAGATGCCACCCGATTTGCGCACATTGTCGATCAGGTTTTGGGGGTTGGGGGCGAAGCTGGCCAGTTCGCGCCGGGCGTTGAAAACCAGCAGGTGGTTTTTTTGTGGGTCGCGGGCCTGGTCGTGGATTTCTTCGCCGACCAGCAGTAGCAGGCGTTTTTTGCCATCTTTGTAGATTTTTTCGGGGCCATCCACCAGCACGTTGTGGTCGGTGACGATGACCACGTCCACCCCGGCTTGTAAGGCTGCGGCGGCGATATCGGCATGGGTGCCGGTACCATCAGAATAGCGGGTGTGCATGTGCAGGTTGACAACGCTCTCGTGCATGTTGGCCTCATTTGGGCAGGGGATGGCTCGATTTTACCCGCGATTCTGGTTTTTTCGCTCACGCATTTTCCAAAAGCGGGTATAATTCCCGCGTTAAATTTGCTGGAGGCATATAAACGAATGAAAACTTATTTCGAAATTGGTTTGGTGCTCACTTCGATTGCCCTGATTGTGAGCGTGATTTTGCAGAGCAAAGGCGCTGGTCTGGGCAGTGGTTTGACCGGTGTTGATTCTGGCAGTGTGTTCACTGCCCGGCGCGGGATCGAAAAGACCCTCTTCAATACCACTATTGGTTTGAGTGTGCTTTTCTTTATCCTCGCCATTGCGATGTTGTTTGTCGGTTAGTATCTCCTGCTCTTTCACTGGAAGGCCGCTCCCTGGCCCGGGCCGAGTTGTCCTGTCTGGGGAAGGGCCTTCCTTTTTTGTCCTGACAATCCTATGAAAAAACTGCGCTGGCAAATCCTGATCGTCCTCATCACCCTGGGGGTGGTGGGCGTTCTTCTGGTGACCCAGGAGCCTGGCACGACGCAGGTTTTCGCGCCGCAACCCGCCGAAGGAGGTATTTACTCTGAGGCGTTGGTCGGCGCGATTAGTCGTTTAAACCCGCTGCTTGACCTGAATAATGCTGCTGACCGCGATATTGACCGGCTGGTTTTTAGCAGCCTGATTAAGTTTGATGCGCGTGGGGTGCCTGTGCCCGACCTGGCCCAATCATGGGGGGTTACACAGGATGGAACGATTTACAACATTTCCATCCGCAACAATGCTTACTGGCATGATGGACAACCTGTCACCAGCGATGATGTGCTTTTCACCATTGATTACATCAAAAGTGATGCTTCGCTCGTTCCGGTTTCGGTGCGAGAGATGTGGAAACAGATTACCATCAACCGCTTGAGCGACAAAATGATTCAGTTCAAGCTGCCTGAACCGTTTGCTCCTTTCCTTGATTACCTGACTTTTGGCGTGCTGCCCCGCCACATCCTTGAAGGAACGCCTGCCGATAAGCTGGCTGAGGCGCCTTTCAATCTTGCCCCGGTTGGCAGCGGCCCGTATCGTTTTGAACGCCTGATCGTGGAAAATGGACAGGTGGTGGGCGTTGAGCTGCGTGCTTTTGATCAGTACTACATCAAAAAGCCCTTCATCGACCAGTTGATTTTTCGATATTATCCGACTTCGCAGGCGGCGATGGATGCCTATCGCCAGGGCGACGTGATTGCTGTCAGCCAGTTAACCCAGGATGTGCTGCAACAGGCGCTGGCTGTGCCCGCATTTTCGGTATACTCCGGGCGGCTGCCTGAGATGAGCATGATCCTTTTCAACCTGAAAAGCTCCACGGCACCCTTCCTGGCCGATGAAAACTTGCGCCGGGCATTGCTTATGGCGCTTAACCGTCAGCGCATGGTGGATCGTTTGCTCGGCGGGCAGGCAGTGGTGGCCGATGGCCCGATTTTCCCGCAAACGTGGGCATATTATGATGGCATTGAACACGTCAACTATGACCCGGAAGGGGCCCTGGCGTTACTCAAGGCCAAATCGTACATGATTCCGGCCAGCGGTGGCAGTGTGCGTGCCAACAAAGATGGCAAACTGCTCGAATTTTCACTGATCTATCCTGATAATCCCATCCACAGCGCACTGGCGCTGATCGTGCAGGAAAACTGGGCCATGGTGGGAGTCAAAGTTAACCTGGAGCCGCTGCCTTATGATCAGTTGGTAAACGACCGCCTGGCCAATCGCACTTACCAGGCCGCCCTGGTAGATATCACCCTGGCGCGCACCCCCGATCCTGATCCGTACCCGTTCTGGCACCAGTCTGAAGCTACCGGCGGGCAGAACTACACTCAGTGGGATAACCGCACGGCCAGTGAATTTATCGAACAGGCTCGCATCAATACTGATCTCAACATCCGCGCACGGTTGTATCGCAACTTCCAGGTGGTTTTTGCCAAAGAATTGCCCGCCTTGCCGTTGTATTACCCGATCTATTCTTACGGTGTTGATCGTAAGGTGTTGGGTGTGCAGGTTCCGCCGCTGTTTGATGTGTCTGACCGCTTTTTGACGGTGACGGACTGGTACCTGGTCACCCGGCGCAGTGTGGAAAACCCAACGGCTGTGCCATAGCGATGAATTCAGACCTGGAATTTTTGACCGAAGCCCTGCCGCAGATGCAGGATTACCTGCTCTCGCCTGAGCTTTTCTGGCCCCTGAAACCTTCCCTGCCGAGACTGACGCTGGGTTCCGTTTTGTTGGCGCTCTCGCGGCTGGATGTGGTGGACAGCTTCAGGGCGCAGCAGCTGCGCGAGGATGTGGAACGCGTTAGAGCCCAGCGGCGCAGCGCCTGGGACAAGAAAATTGTCCGCGAAACGGAAAACCGGCTGAGGCTTTGGTGGCAGTTCCTTGAAGAGCAGGAAAATGCCGGGGCGGCGAGTCGCGCTGAGTATGCCGCCGCGGTTCGGAATCGCGTCATCCTGCAATTGATTGTGGCCGATTTTTTGCCCCAGTTGGCCACCCTGGATGAGCTTTTGCGCCGGAAATTTATCCCCGGTGCGTTTGTGTGGGATGAAATTTACCGCCCGGCCTTTGCCCCGGCGGATTTTTGGTTTTTATACGGCTTTATGTAACGCAAGATTTATCTTGCGCCACAAAGGAGATTTGCATGACCAATCATCGTGACGCGGCGCTGGAGTATGCCCGCCAGCATAAAACTGAATTTTTGGATAGCTTGAAGGAGTTTGTTGCCATCCCGTCGATTTCGACTGACCCGGATGCGAAAAATGAGATGATTCGCGCCGCTGATTGGGTGGCAGCGCGCTTGAAGGCGTTAGGTGTTGAAAAGGTGGTAGTGATGCCTACAGATGGGCATCCGGTGGTATATGGCGATTGGCCCTGCGCGCCTGGGCGCCCGACCATGCTGGTTTACGGACACTATGATGTCCAGCCAGTTGACCCGATTGAGCTGTGGCAGAGCGGCCCCTTTGCGCCGGAAGTGCGCGGTGAAAACCTGTATGCGCGCGGCACTTCGGATATGAAGGGCCAGGTGATGGCGACGCTGGATGCCATTGAAGCCGTGGTGAAGACCGGGAATCTGCCGATTAATCTCAAGTTTATGATCGAAGGCGAGGAGGAGATTGGTTCACCCTCGCTGGCGAAGTGGATCGAACAAAATAAAAGCCTGCTGGCGGCTGATTTTTGCCTGAACCCCGATTCGGGCATGATGGGCAAGGAGTATCCGACCATCACTTATGGCTTGCGCGGGCTTTCGACGTTTGAGCTGCGGGTTTCTGGCCCATCGGGTGATCTGCACTCGGGTATTTATGGCGGCGTGGTGCATAACCCGGCAGTAGCGCTGGCGGAACTTATCGCTGGGATGCACGATGCTGATGGGCATGTGACCATCCCCGGATTTTATGATGATGTGCCAGGTTTGACCGAAGCCGAGCATGTTGATTTTGCGAGGCTGCCTACGGATGAGCAGTATTATCTCGAAAAGACGGGTGTTCCGGCGCTGTGGGGTGAGAGTCTCTACCTGCCCGATGAGCGCGTTGGGGCGCGTCCGACACTGGAAGTGAACGGGATGATTTCTGGGTTTACCGGGACAGGTTTTAAAACGGTGCTTCCGGCTAAGGCGATGGCGAAAATTTCCTGCCGCCTGGTTCCGCACCAGGACCCGAAGAAAATTTCGGCTGGTTTTAAGCAGTACCTTGAAGAAAATGCGCCCAAAACCATCCGCTGGGAGTTGATCGACATGAAGGGTGCGCCCGCGTCGATTTCAGATGTCAACCAGCCGGGGGTGAAGGCGCTTGAAAAGGCGCTGGAAGCTGTTTGGGGTACGCGCCCGCTCTTTAAACGGGAGGGTGGCTCGGTTCCGGTGGTTGGGCAGTTGCAATCGTTGATGGGAATGGAGTCGGTGCTGACGGGTTTTGGTTTGCCGGATGATAATCTCCACGCGCCGAATGAAAAACTGCACCTGCCGACGTGGTATAAGGGTATCGAGGCGTTGGTGCATTTGGTGTTTAACTTATAGGTAGGGCGTAGAACAAGTCTGTAGCTTTGTTCTGGCTAGATAGAGAGGATGTTTTTATGGAAGATCGGATTATCACTTATGGTGGGCAGGCTGTGATCGAAGGTGTTTTGATGCGCGGCCAGAAGGCGCTGGCGATTGCCATGCGCGCACCGGATGGGCATATTGAAGTCCATACTGAGAAATTATCGGGGATTTACCAATCGGGGCTTGCCAAAATCCCGTTTTTGCGCGGCGTGATCTTGTTGTGGGATGCGCTCGGGCTGGGGATGGGCGCGCTAACACGCTCGGCTAACCTGCAAACTGGCGAGGATGAAAAACTCGAAGGCCCGGCATTGTACCTGACCATCGGTTTTTCACTGGTGTTTGGGATTGGGCTGTTTTTCCTGGCTCCGTATGGCGCGGCGAAGCTGATTCAGTGGCTGGCCGGGTCTATGCCTGTGATTGGTGCTGCCGGAGCGATGGAATCTGCCCAGCCTGTGATAAATGTCTGGGTGGCAGCGGCAATTGAAGGTGTGGTGCGGCTTATGCTGATTATTGGTTACATGTGGGCAATTGGGAAAATGCCCGAGATTGCGCGCGTATTCCAATATCACGGCGCGGAGCACAAGACGATCAATGCCTTTGAAGCCGGGGCCGAGTTAACGCCCGAAAACGTGAAGAAATTCCCGCTGGAGCATCCCCGCTGTGGCACTTCTTTCCTGCTGACGCTGGTCATCCTGTCGATTTTGGCATTCAGCCTGCTGCATCCGCTGGCCTGGTTCTGGCAGGTGTTGGGGCGCATCCTGCTGATCCCCGTCCTGGCCGGGATCGCGGTGGAATACATTCGCTGGACGGCCAATCATCTCAACTCGCCGTTTGTGCGCGCGATTGTGCGTCCCAACCTGGCGCTGCAAGGGTTGACCACCCGCGAACCGGATCTGCAAATCCTGGAAGTGGCGATCCGCTCGTTTAATGAGATGCGTAAAGCAGAAGAGCAGTAATTGGTCAATGCGGAAAAAAAGACCGCAGGGTATCACACCCTGTGGTCTTTTTGTTATTGCATCAAAGCCTGGCGCCGTTTGCGGTACAGGATGATGGGCAGGTCGCCGGGAACGAGGATTTCATCCATTTTCAAGTCAGAGCGGATGGGGCGCTGGGTGATGACAACATCTTTATCCTGCCGCAAAATGATGAAGGTGCTGAACAGTGAGAACAGATCGGCGACCTGGCGCAGGCCGGGGATGGTGAAGCTGTGGTACTGGCGGGCGTAAACGAGCGTGTTGGCATCGTCGACCGGCGCGAAGGCCACAAAAACGCGCACATCATCGCCCAGCCAGAGCTGCCAAACATTGGGGTAGTGGAACTGGATTAGCGGCCGGCCGGTGGGTGCGGGCATTTCGGAGGGCTTGCGCGCAACCTGGCCATGATCAAGCTCATTGTCGAGCCAGGCTTCGAGCAGCCAGCTGCCGGGGGCAAGTTCGCGCTCGCAGACAACGGGGCCATGGACAACCGTCTGCCCGCCCGCGCCGATGGTGTTATGGTGCACGAAGGGCAGGTGCAGCACATCCAGCTGGTTTTCGATGGCGCGGCTGTAATGCACCGGCCACGGGTCGCGGAAGGTTACGTAAGCCAGCCGGTCGGGCAGGTTATCGAAAAACGGCAGCGGCGGGTAGCTGGCGCGCGGTTCGCCCCACCAGATGTAAACCAGTCCGTGCGCCTCGCGCGTCTCGTAAGCCTGGGCGCGCATGGCCTTCGGCGGCGTAGCGGCGCGCCCGTTGGCCGGGATGAGCGTGCAGGCGCCGCGCGGGTCGAACTCGAAGCCGTGGAAGGGACATTGCACACATTCCCCGGTCAGTTTCCCGGCGCTGAAGGCCGCGCCGCGATGCGGGCAGCGATCGCCCATGATGTGGGCTGTTCCGGCTCCGTCGCGCCAGGCCACCAGTTTTTCGCCCATGCGCGTCACGCCGGTCAGCCTGCCGCGCCGGATTTGGTCAGATTCAAGGATGGCGTACCATTGGTTGGGGATCATTGTTGGCTCCTGTGGGCGGTGCGTAGCAGCCTGGCCGATGGAATTTTCACCACGGAGACACAGAGACACGGAGATTTTTAAAAGTTTTTCTCAGTGCCTCGGTGTCTCCGTGGTTTTTTCGGTTTCTGCATATAGTTACGATACTTTTTCTCACTAATTATAGGTCGTTTCACGGGTGTAGAATGGGAACATGAAAAAAATCATTTTGTGGATGTCTTTACTGGGGATTTTGGCCGCCGCAGCGGCAGTTTTCTACCTTTGGGGTCGTCCCGCGCCGGTGGAGATGCGCGAAGAGCCTTACCCGTGTGTGGTCTACTACCGAAAGGTGCGCACATCGCCCCGCATCATGATCGCGCACATCGTCACCGTCGATTTGTCGTGCAAAAACATCGAAACCTTCGTCACCCCGCCCGAAAAAGGGGATAAAGAAATGCCCCTACGTGGCCGCGCCACCCTCCAGTTTGCCAAAGAGTTTGGGGTGCAGGTGGCCGTCAACGGCGACGGATTCACGCCCTGGTGGTCGAAAACACTCTGGGATTTTTACCCGCGTGCCGGGGATGCTGTCACACCGAACGGTTTTGCAGCATCCGTGCGCCGCGAATACGGCCCGCGCGATTCGGACGAGATCACGCTCTATATCAACGAAAAAGGCGAGGCCAGTTTTGGCGCACCGATTCGCAAGGTGTATAACGCCATTTCGGGCAGTCACTGGTTGGTGCGCGGCCGTGAAGTGGTTGAAAACCTGGCGGATACCGGCCCTGCCCCGCGCACCGCCCTCGGGCTGGATGGTTCTGGGCGCAAATTGATCATCGTCGTGGTAGATGGCCGCCAGCCCTTCTACAGCGAGGGCGCGACAATCGCCGAAACCGCCGGGCTGATGCTGTTCTACGGCGGCGACAACGCCATCCTGCTGGATGGCGGCGGCTCCTCTACGCTGGTCATCGACTGGCCGGGCGAGGGGCTGAAGGTGATGAACTCACCGATTGATTTGTATATTCCGGGCAGGGAGCGGGTGGTGGGGAATCATTTGGGGGTTTTTGCAGAAAGATAAAAGATGAAAGATGAATTGCCCCGAAAATTTTCATCTTTCATCTTTCTTGTTTCATCTTTGGCTTACAACGGTTCAAACTTCGCGGTAAAGTGCCTCAGCAACTTGGGTGCGTACGTGAATTTGTAGCCTTTGAGCGTGCTGGCGCGCTGGGCGATGTCGGCGACTACGCGGGCGATGTAATCCATGTGACTCTGGGTGTAGGTGCGGCGCGGCAGTGCCAATCGGACAAGTTCAAGCTGCGGGTAGATCATCTCGCCGCTGTCAGGGTCGGGATAGGCGAACATAACGGTGCCAATCTCGCTGGCGCGGATTCCGCCGGTCAGGTAGAGTTCGGTTGCCAGGGCGATGCCGGGTAGTTCGGCGTGGGGAATGTGCGGGAGCATCCGGCCCGCATCCATGTAGATGGCGTGCCCGCCGGGCGGTTCGATGATGGGGATGCCGTATTCTTTCAGCTTGGCGGCCAGGTAGGAGGTTTGCCCGAGGCGGTAGGCCAGGTAACTTTCGTCCAGCCCTTCGTACAGGCCGGTCGCCATCGCATCCAGGTCGCGCCCGGCCAGGCCGCCGTAGGTGGGGAAGCCTTCGCGCAAGATTAATTCGTTGCGGATGGCCTGGGCCACTTCATCGTTGTTGGTGGCCAGCAGGCCGCCGATGTTGACGATGGCATCTTTTTTGGCCGACATGCAGAAACCGTCGGCGTAGCTGAACATTTCGCGGGCGATCTCGATGGGGGCTTTGTGTTCGTAGCCGGGTTCGCGCAGTTTGATGAAGTAGCAGTTTTCAGCGTAGCGGGCGGCGTCGATGTAGAAGGGGATGCCGAAGCTGTGATAGGTTTCTGCCACAGCGCGGATATTTTCCATCGAAATCGGCTGGCCGCCTCCGGCGTTGTTGGTGACGGTGATCATGCCCAGGGGGATGTTGGCAACCCCGGTGCGTTCGATAAATGCCCGGAGTTTGGCAATATCCATATTCCCCTTGAAGGGGTGCTGGCTTTGGGGGTTGAAGGCTTCTTCGATGACCAGGTTGGTCGGACGCCCACCGCGCGCGCGGATGTTGGCGTCGGTGGTGTCGAAGTGCATGTTGGAGGGGATGTAGTTGCCGGGTTTGACCAGCACGGCGCTGAGGATGTTTTCGGCGGCGCGGCCCTGGTGGGTGGGGACGAAGTGCTTGAAGCCGAAGATATCATCCACTGCTTCTTTCAGGCGGAAGAAGGAGCGCGCCCCGGCGTAGGATTCGTCGCCCTCCATGATGGCGGCCCACTGGTGCTGGCTCATGGCCCCGGTGCCTGAGTCGGTCAGCAGGTCGATGAAAATATCCTCCGCTTTGAGCGTGAAGACGTTATAGCCCACCGCGCGCAAGGCTTCGCGCCGCGCCTCGGGCGGGATGAGTTGGATGGGTTCTACTACTTTGATGCGAAATGGTTCGGGTGGGTACAGGGCGGTCATTTGGTCTCCTTGAAATTTGAGTGTGCGTCAAATTTTGGGTAGCGAGCCTGGCATATACCCCTGTATAGCCATTCGGTCTCCAATGACAGGCGTATTTTACTTGAAATTAGTGAATGCAGAATGCGGAATGATGAATTTTGGGCGCAAATCATGTCGCGCTCGTAGGGGCGACCCGCCTGGCGCGAAAAGTCACGCCTCCTGGCAGGAAACCCTGGCGAACCGGCTCTCTGGCAGGCCTGGACGGGTCGCCCTTACACTCAGCATTCACACCTGCACTTGCGTGCGGCGCAAGTGTCATTCTGCCTTCTGCATTGCCTTTTCGATTTCCGCCAGCGTTTCCTGTGCTGATTGCAAACGTGGCGAACGCAGGCGCGTGAAAATCTCAACGGCGCGGCGGGAGAGGGTGAGCGCCTCCTGTAGGGGCGACCCTTCACGGTCAGACAAAGCGGTTTTTTGCGCAGGGCGGGCCGCCCTTACGAGGGCTTTGGCGAGGTGGTGACAATCGCTGGCAATCAACTCCAGCCGCCCGACTTTTTCTGCTGGTCGGCGATCATTATCACCTGCCAGCAGGCGCGGCAGGGCGGCGGAGATGAAGTCCCAGGCGGCACCCAGCGTGCGGAAGCCTTCGTAGTTGGTCTCCCCCGTATTGCATGGCGAGAGCGTAGGCGCGGTTTGGCAGAAGCATGGATGTTCCCGCGCCTTCGGGGATAAATTCGTAGCGATAGGTGTAAATTCTCACCGCCAGTTCGCTTTTTTTCAACTTATCGAGCGCCACCGTTCCGGCCTCTGTGGCCCGCGTCCCAAAAATGTCCATCCGCCCGACTTCCTGCCCGCTGCGCTCCAGCGCATCATGTGCCGCCTTGCGGTGTTCAATCAAATCAACGTAAGTGGAACTGATGAACAACTTCATAATCCGCGTTCGCCTTTGGTGCAACGAATGAGTTTTCTCTAGCAAAGTTTAGCCTGTTTTGCCATCCGGCGCAGCGTTTTTCGTTTTGTGAAATAAATCTCGACTCACAGGTATAATTGAAACATGTCACACACGGTGCGCATTACACTGGCTCTCGCCACGCTGGCAATTTCCATCAGCCTGCTGATGTGGGGATTCTTGCCCGGAAAACGCCAGGTGCGCCGCCAGTTCATCCAGCCGGCCCAGATGCAGCTGCCCACGCCCGGAGCTTTTGTCCCGTACCGCGTCCAGCTTGCGCATGTCACATCGCTTGAAAAAACACAGACCACACATTTCGTGGCCTGTTTTGTCTTAATCTTGTGAGATAGGAGATCTTCCCAGGTGACCACGCTCTTTTTTGCTACAGACATTCATGGTTCGGATATTTGTTGGAATAAGTTCTTGAATGCGGGGAAATTCTACAGCGCAGACGTGCTCATCCTGGGCGGTGATATGACCGGCAAGGCGATTGTGCCATTTATCCACCAGGGTGGCGATAAATACCGGATGACCCTCCTCCAGCAGGATTTTGATATTTCCAGCCCCGAAGAATTGCAGGACATGATCAAACGTGTCCGCAGCCGGGGCTATTACCCCTACATGACCAACCCCGATGAGATCGCCGAACTTTCCAAAGACCCCGACCGCATCTACCAGCTTTTTATTTCCGAGGCGCTGAAAGTGGTCGGCCAGTGGATGGAGATCGCCGCCAAAAAACTGGATGGCACCGGCTTGAAAGTCTACGTCTGCCCCGGCAACGATGACCGCTTCGAGGTGGATGACATCCTGCGAGCCTCGAAACACGTCACCCTGGCGGAGGGGCAGGTGAACGACATCCAGGGGCATGAGATGATCGCTTCGGGTTGGGCCAACCCCACACCCTGGCACACCTACCGCGAGGAAGATGAGTCTGGGCTGGCTAAACGCTACGAGGCGATGACATCCCAGTTGAAAAACCCGGCCACCGCCATCTTCAACATCCATGTGCCCCCGCACAAATCCAACCTGGATGAAGCCCCCGAACTGGATGAAAACCTGCGCCCGAAATATGCCGGGCAGGCGCTCAAGGCGGTTGGCTCCACTGCGTTGCGCAAATCCATCGAGAAATTCCAACCGCTATTGGGGCTGCACGGCCACATTCACGAAGGGCGCGGTGTCAGCCGCATCGGCAAGACCCTGTGCATCAATCCCGGCTCGATGTATGAGCAGGGCGTGCTCCAGGGCGCGATTGTCAAACTCGGCAAGAATAAGGTCGAGAATTATGTTTTAACGCAGGGATGAGCGTAGGTCAGGCTTGTAGCCTGACTTACCGACCATAAATGGTATTTGAAATGGCAGGCTAAAAACCTGTCGTACTCAGAAATAGCAACCCAAAGGAGACAGCACCCATGACCGATTTGTTTGTCCGCAAGGCTACCGGCCTGGTACGTTCCTGGTCGGTATTTGACGCGTTTGTCTACGCGTTGTTTTCCATCAACCTGATTACGCTCGGGTTGTACAGCTTCAGCCAGATGTACTATTTTGGCGGCGGGCTGGTTCCAGCGTTGATCGTCAGCGCCATCTTCATCTTTTTTGAAGTGGTGGTTTATGCGGCACTGATCGCTGTTATGCCGCGTTCCGGTGGCGATTATGTCTGGCAAAGCCGCATCCTGGGAGGGGGCGTCGGTTTTGTGCTGGCAATCACCGGCTGGTGGTTCATCCTGTGGCTGTGGGTTCCGCTTTACGGCGATATGTTCCGCCACATCGTCCTGGTTCCACTGCTCGCCATTCTCGGCCTGAAAGACTCAGCCTTGTGGTTCGCCGGCTCTGGCACACCGCTCTTTGTCAGCTCCATCATTACCCTGGCGATTGTCAGCATCTACATCGCGCTTGGGATGAAACGCTATGCCCAGATCCAGAAAATTTGCTTCTATGGCGGCATGTTGGGGCTTGCACTGGTCGTCGGTCTGCTGTTGACTGGCAGCCCGGCAGATTTCAAGGCTGGCCTCGAGGCCAATTCCACCGCCCTGTTTGGCACCGCCCCCGGCATTTATGATGCCACCGTCACGCTTGGCACCAATGCCGGGGCAGCCCTGCCGCTGGTTGGGATGGTTGACTTCAACGGCATCGGCCTGATCTTCCTGACGCTGCCCTACCTCGTTTTCTTCAATCTGTGGCCCAACTGGGGCGCGACCCTCTATGGCGAAGTGCGCGGCGCGACCGATTTCAAACGCAACATCGCTGGCATGGGCTCTGCCCTGGGCGTTACCACCATCCTGGGCATCATCCTGCTCTATGCCATCAGCAAAACCATCGGCTGGGAATTCTACGTCCAGGCCGGCGGCGCCTGGTGGAACTATGTTTGGGGCTACACCACCGATGCCCCGGCCATGCCTTTCTGGCCCTACCCGGCCCTGCTGGCAGCCTTCCTGACCACCAACCGCATCATCCAATTTGTGGTGGTTTTCCTGATGGGCTTGTGGTGGTTTGGCTGGAGCGGCACCGTTTTCCTGTCATCCACCCGTGTCATCTTCGCTGCCGCTTTTGACCGCCTGCTGCCCGAAAAAGTCGCCGAAGTTGACGAAAATACCGGCACCCCCATCTATGCCCTGCTGCTGATGCTGGTTCCGTCCATCATCGTTTCTTACCTGTTCGCCTACGATGTCTGGGGTTTCAAAGCCCTCACGCTTTGCTCCACCCTTGTCATAGCCGTGACCTATCTTGGCACAACCATTTCCGCCATCCTGCTGCCCTATCTCAAACCCGATCTGTACAAAGCCTCGCCGATTGCCAAATACAACATCCTGGGCGTACCACTCATCACAGTCGCGGGTCTCATCTTCGGTGGATTCCTGGTTTTCCTGCTCTACCAGTGGATTTTCGACCCGAACGTTCTGTATGGCATCGGATACACCAACACCAACTCCATGATTTACATGGGCGCCAACTACCTTCTCGCGCTGGCTATCTACCTCGGTTTCCGCTACTACCGCAAACAGGGCGGCATCGATGTAGACAAAGTCCACGCCGAAATCCCTTCGGAATAGTGATCACCCAACCCCCTTCCCTTAGCCGGGAAGGGGGCCCGGTTCAAAAAGGAAGATGTCCATGGCTACTCCTGCCCCTGAAATTCTCACCGAGATGCACAGGCTGATCGAAGCCGCGCACGAAGAAAAGCTGCACTTGCGCCTGATTGGTGGCCTGGCCGTGCGTGTTCACAGCCCCAACGCTGAGCGCGAGCACTTCAAGCGCGACTATCCCGATATGGATTTTGTCATCTACAAAAAAGAACGTCGCCGCCTCGAACCCTTCTTTTCCAAAATGGGCTACTCTGGAGATCGCACCTTCAACCTGCTCAACGGCGACCGTCGCCAGATATTCTTTGACACCAACGGCCATCGCATCGATGTCTTTGTGGGCGATTTCGAGATGTGCCATAAACTGCCCATGCGCGACGACCGCCTTAAAACCCATCCCATCACCGTTCCGCTGGCCGAACTATTCCTTTCAAAAATCCAGATCGTCGAACTCAACCGCAAAGACGCCCTCGACCTGATCGCCCTGCTGCTTGATAACGAAGTCGGCTTCCGCGATGAAAACATCGTCAGCATCGAGCGTATCACCCGTCTGTGCATCAAAGATTGGGGTCTCTACAAAACCCTGACCATCAACATCAGCCGCCTCGAACACCTGCTGGTCAACGAAAACCCCGGCCTGAGCGAAGAAGAACGCCAGACCGTCCTGCGCCGCATCAACACCATTCGCCGCGCGCTCGATAAAGTTAACAAACCCATTTTGTGGAAGCTGCGCGACAAGGTTGGAACCCGTCTAAAGTGGTACACCGAAGTGGAAGAAGTCAACCGTTAAACCGGCTGGATTTCGCCCGCCCTGCCGCCTGCCTCCAAAACCTGGAGCTTTTGGACTCCTGACTATGGCCTCCAACATCTCCTGGCGTTGGATTTCCCTCATGCCTATTCGCCACTGCCTTATCATCCTGCTCATCCCAACAATCCTCCTGGCCTGTAGCCCGGTTCCTGCACCTGTAGCTGCTCCCGCGCCGGGCCAGCGCCTCCTGAGCCTCGACTTTCCCACCACCATCCGCGCCGGTGATACGGACGTGGTTTACCTGACCCTCGAACTGGATACCAGCGGCAATCTGACTGCCACCGCCCAAAGCACCGGGAACGCCGCGTCTGCCCAGACCATTCAAATCCCCAATGTGTACGACACACACAACATTTTGGCCGAATCGCGGCTTGAAATGGCCGGGGTGATCGTGCGCCCCGATGCTACCGTCAGCGAACCGCTGCTGCCGGGCCAAAAAGTGATTTTCTTTTGGAGTCTCCAGCCACTGGATGTGGGTACGTATCGAGGCCGGGTCTGGTTTTACTTGCGTTTTGTGCCCAAAAACGGCGGCGATGATACGCGTGTGGCGCTCTCAGCTATGGAAATCGAGCTTGAATCCCGCTCGTTTTTTGGGTTAAGTGCCAGTGTGGTGCGCTGGCTGGGGCTGGGTGGTATTTTTATCAGTGTAATGCTCGGCCTGCCGCTGCTGGTGGATGCTCTGCGCAGGTCAAGATAATACCTGCCTTGCGGCCGGGCAAAATCAGCGTTGGCGCATGTTCCTCGCAACGGCGAGAGCGGTTACGGGTTATTTGTTTGTGAAAAATCAGGCAAAATGTCTCTATAACGGGTTTTCTGGGTCGGTGGAATTCGCCCATTCCTGCCTTAAAAATATGACATATATCATGTGATTTCCTTACATGGGTAAGTTACGCTCTCCAAAACCCTTATGATACAATCTCCCTGACCCTGTTTGTGATAGAACGCATAATCTTCGCGAGGAGTAGCTATGCTCAATCCCTGGATGTTTGTTGGTCTCTTCCTGATTGTGGGGCTATTAATCCCGGTAGCAGCGATTGTTCTTTCGGCGCTGCTGGCTCCGCGCAAGCCGAATCCGATCAAGCTCAGCACGTATGAGTGCGGTATGGAGACGGTTGGCGATAGCTGGGTGCAATTTAAAGCGCAATATTACGTTTTTGCGCTGGTTTTCCTCATCTTTGATGTGGAAACTGTGTTTCTCTTCCCCTGGGCGCTGGCGCTAAATGCGCTGCCGTTTTTTGCCGTGGTGGAGGGGATTGTTTTCATTCTCATCCTGATTGCGGGGCTGTCATTTGCCTGGCGTAAAGGGATGCTTGAATGGGTGTAATGTCCAAATAAGCATTGAAAGGCTGAAAGGCTCGTCCTTCCAGCCTTTTATTTGTTACTAAGGAGCATTCCATGAATTTTTGGACAGATCCAATTAAGTTGGCGTTCGACGGGTTGATGGGGCTGTTTAGCAGCTGGGGCATGGCTGCCGATGCGGCGGCAGTGGTCATCAACTTGCTCGGCATTGTGGGTTTGATCAGCGCCGTTATGGTGCTGGACATCCTGCTGGTGTGGGTGGAACGCAAAGTGGTGGCGCGTTTCCAGGATCGCCTTGGCCCGAACCGGGTCGGCCCCTGGGGCATTCTCCAGCCGTTCCCCGATATTATCAAGCTCATCTTGAAGGAAGACATCACCCCGGCTGGCGCGGATAAGGTGGCTTTTAACCTGGCCCCTATCCTTTCGCTCGGTTCTGTGCTCTTCCTGTGGGCGGTTGTGCCGTTGGCGGCCACCATCTACGGTGTGGACTTGAATGTTGGCCTGCTTTACCTGGTGGCAGCTGGCGCGGTTGGCACGCTTTCTATCATTATGGCGGGCTGGTCGTCGAACAACAAGTATGCGTTGGTGGGGGCTTACCGTATGGTAGCCAACATGATTTCTTACGAAATCCCGATGGTGGTGGCGCTGCTGATTCCGACCATGCTGGCCGGGACGATGAGCATCAAGGGTATCTCCGATTTCCAGTTGGAGCACGGGCTGTTCTTCTTCTTGACCCCGCTGGGTGCGCTCTTGTTCCTGATTTCGGCCATCGCCGAATTGGGACGCTCACCCTTTGACCTGAACGAAGGCGAATCGGAAATTGTGGCCGGCTTCCACATTGAGTATAGCGGTATGAAGTTTGGCCTGTTCTATGCGGGTGAACTGCTCCATGCTTTCACATTTGGCGCGTTTGTGGGTGTGTTGTTCTTTGGTGGATATGCCTTCCCGCTTCCCTGGGGCGCGACGAATGCCTTTGTGGCGGTTTTCAACGTCTTGTTTAAGGGCATGGTTTTCTACTGGGTTATCATGTGGGTGAAATACACGGTTCCACGTATTCGCATTGACCACATGCTGGCTTTCAACTGGAAATTCCTGGTTCCGGTTTCTTTCACGTTGCTGATGGTGACAGCCATCTTCCACAGCCTGCTTAAGGATACCGGTTTCTGGCCTTACACCCTGGGCATGTTCCTGGTTAACCTTATCTTCGGGTGGCTCCTGCTTGAGATGCTGCGTTCACGCGGCAGGGCTGAGCGGGAACAGGCCGAAGCGCCGTCCACAGCCGCCCAAGCGGCGCATCATTAGAGGAGCGAAACGTTATGGGAGCTCAAATTCTTTTCTTCCTTTGCGCGGCGCTCATCCTCATCTCTGCCATTATGGTGGTGACTGTCCGTAACCTGATCCACGCTGCCTTGTGGCTGATCGCAACCCTGTTTGGCGCAGCGCTGCTGTATGCCTCGCTGGATGCCAGCTTCATCGCAGTGGTGCAGGTGGTGGTTTATATCGGCGCGATTGCGATTATGTTCATCTTCGCGGTCATGCTGACCCGTCGTGAACTGCTTATCAAGACCGACCAGACCAACGCAAATTGGCCGCTGGCACTCGGATTGAGCGCAGTGATGCTGGTGGCGCTGGGATACGTCATCGGTGGTTTTGGCGTGACGCTTAACACCACTCCGGCAGCCATCCCCGCCGGGGTTGATCCGCTGACTTTGCTGGGCAAAGCCCTGCTTGCGCCTGAAGCCTACGTACTGCCGTTTGAAGTGGCCTCAGTGCTTTTGCTGGCGGCGATGGTTGGCGCGGTCTACGTTGCGATGAACAAAAAGTAGGAGGATGCGCATGATTCCGCTGTCCTGGTACCTTTTCCTTTCCGCAGCACTGTTCTGCATCGGCCTGTATGGTGTCCTGGCGCGTAAAAACGCCATCGCCATCTTGCTGGGTGTTGAATTGATGCTCAATGCGGTCAATATCAACCTTGTGGCCTTCTGGCGTTATCTTGACCCGACGCAGATGGGCGGCCAGGTGTTTGCGATCATCGTCTTCGCGGTAGCTGCTGCCGAAGTGGCTGTTGGCCTTTCCCTGGTCATCTCCATTTACCGCACGCGCGGAACGGTCGTCGCCGATGAACTCGACATGATGAAGTGGTAGGAGCACATTATGGCGACTGAAACGTTAATCTGGCTTGTGCCACTCCCGCCGCTACTGGCGTTTTTCCTGATCGTGCTTTTCACCAACAAGAGCAAGGCTCTCAGCCACAGCATCGCTGTTGGCGCCGCCTTCCTTTCCTGGCTTGCGGCTATGCTGATCTTTGCTGCCGCGCTGGGCCGGGAACACCTTGGCGAGGATCCTTTTACCTCGCAAATCAACTGGCTGCCGACTGGTGATACCTTCCTGAAAATCGGCGTGATGATTGATCCGCTCTCAGCGGTGGTGCTTTTCTTTGTTGGCTGGACTGTGCTGATGATCTTCCTGTACAGTGTTGGCTATCACAATTTCGGCCAGCCCGCAGGCGATCATGACCACAAAGGCCTGCCGCCGCATGGCGCGACCGTCACAGATGAACATGGACACAAACATACCGTCCTGTCAATCGAACCGATGTATAGCCGCTTCTTTGCTTTTATCGGCCTGTTTGCCTTCGGTATGTATACCCTGGTGGTTTCTGATAACTTGCTGACGCTCTTTGTTGGCTGGGAAATCATGGGGCTGTGCTCGTACCTGCTGATTGGCTTCTGGTTTGCCAAACCATCTGCCCGCGCTGCGGCCATCAAGGCCTTTATGACCACCCGTGTCGGTGATGTGTTTATGCTCATGGGTGTGGCCTATCTCTATTCGATGACCGGCACCCTTTCTTACCGTGCGATTTTCTACAATGAAGAAGTGCTTCATCATCTGGCTACCACTGCCGCGCCGCTCTTTGGCATGTCGGCTGCCGGGCTGATCGGTCTGCTGCTCTTCATCGGCACGGTGGGAAAATCAGCCCAGTGGCCCCTCCACATCTGGCTCCCAGACGCGATGGAAGGCCCGACCCCTGTCAGCGCTATGATCCATGCAGCCACGATGGTTTCAGCGGGCGTCTATATGGTCATCCGCATCTTCCCGCTCTTCACAGCTGATTGGGATCACCATTCGCTGACCACCACAATGAGCATCATCGCCTTCATTGGTGCGTTCACCGCCATCTTTGCGGCTACCATTGCCGTAGCGCAGAACGACATCAAGAAAGTGTTGGCTTACTCTACTATCTCACAACTCGGCTTCATGATTGCCGCACTCGGCATGGGCGCATATATCGCTGCCGCCTTCCATCTGGTTACTCACGCCTTCTTCAAGGCGCTTCTTTTCCTTGGTTCCGGCTCGGTCATCCACGGTATGGAGCATGGTGTCATGCACACTGGCGACCATCACGTAGACCCGCAAGATATGTGGAATATGGGCGGCTTGCGCAAGAAAATGCCCATCACTTTCTGGACTTTCCTCATTGGTGGCTTTGCCCTTTCGGGTTTCCCCCTCGTCACGGCTGGCTTCTGGTCGAAAGATGAAATCCTGGCCGATGCTTTTGCGCATGGACACTGGGCTATTCTCGCCACCCTGTCTATCGCTGCGCTGATGACAGCCTTCTACACCATGCGCCAGATCACCCTGACCTTCTTTGGTGAACCTCGCACCAAGGAAGCCGAACATGCCCATGAAACCCCTTGGACAATGACTACCCCGCTGGTGGTGCTCTCAGTCTTCGCGATAGGCTATGGCTGGCTCGGCATCCCAGAACATTTCCCTGGCCTGGGTGGCATCGTTCCCAACTGGTTCCATGAATTTGTCGGCGGCACCCTTATTCATCACCCCGAAGCTGTGGCTTTTCACTGGGAACCCCTTGCCATTTCCCTTGTCGTTGCTTTTGGCGGACTGGGCTTAGGCTGGGTGGTTTACAAAGATGTCAAAGCCGGTCAACCCGATCCGCTCGAAAAACCGCTTGGCCCGCTCTACCCCTTCCTGAAGAACAAGTGGTACTTCGACGAATTCTACACGTACTACGTGGTTGGCCCCATGACCTGGGTCTCAGAAGTTTTCACCTTCCAGTGGATGGATCGCGGTGTCATCGATGGCATTATCCACTCGGTGGCCCAACTTGCACCCGCTATCGGTTCATTCCTGCGCAACTGGTTCGATAAACCGGTTGTCAACGAACTAATTGGTGATGGCTCTGCAGCTGTTTTCCAGTGGCTTGGACACCAGTTGCGCTTTATCCAAACAGGCCGCCTCCAGGCCTATCTCATCAGCGCGGTTGCCACCTTCCTTGTGGTTGGCGCAGCGCTCTACTACTTCGGTTTCTAAAAGGGGAGTGGACAAATGGAATTCATGAGCACTCACCTGTTGACCAGCATCCTGTTTTTCCCGGTTGTCGTGGCGCTGGTTCTCCTGTTCCTGCCCAGTGATCAGCAAAAACTGATTCGTTGGACCGCTTTTATCGGCAGCCTGATCCCGCTCGGACTCACCATCTGGATGTGGACTCAGTTCAACTCAACCGCCGCCGGGTTCCAGTTCCAGGAACGCTATCCCTGGTACGATGCCCTCGGCTCCAGCTTCCACATAGGCATCGATGGCATTTCCTTCAGCATGGTTTTCCTGACCACGCTGCTGACGCCCATCGTCATCCTGGCTTCTTTTGGGATCACGGATCGGGTCAAAGCCTACATGATGCTGTTCCTTTTCCTCGAAATGGGCATGCTCGGCGTCTTCATGGCGCTCGACCTGCTGATTTTCTTCGTCTTCTGGGAACTCGGTCTCGTCCCGATGTACTTCCTCATCAACCAGTGGGGCAGCCCCAAAGGTGAACGCGAAGTCAACAGCATTTTTGGCAAGTTCACCATGCCTTCGCGCAACTACGCCTCGTTCAAGTTCATGATTTACACGATGGCGGGTTCGCTCGGCCTGCTTCTGGCAATCCAGTTGATCGGTGTTCTCTTCGGCACCTATGACCTGCTGACCCTCTACGAGAAGTGGACCAGCCTGACAGACGGAACCCTGCTGGGGATGCCGGTTGCCCAGGTTAAGACGGTGGCCTTTTGGGCGTTTGCGGTTGCTTTCGCGCTGAAAGTGCCGGTTTGGCCCTTCCACACCTGGCTGCCCGACGCCCACACCGATGCCCCGACTGCTGGCTCGATGATCCTGGCGGGCGTGCTGCTCAAACTGGGCGCGTATGGCTTCATCCGCCTGGTGCTGCCGCTCTACCCGGCTGAATCGGCCCAATATGCGGGCGCACTGGCTTTCCTGGCGATGATGGCAATCGTTTTTGGCGCTTTCGCATCATACGGCCAGACCGATTTCAAGCGGCTGGTGGCTTATTCATCGGTCAACCACATGGGTTTTGTGTTGCTCGGCATTGCTGCCGCAGCGGCCTCTGCCGGGACGATGGACGCCCACATCGCTATGAGCGGTGCTGTGCTCCAGATGTTCAACCACGGCCTGTCATCGGCTGGTATGTTCTTCCTGGTCGGTGTGATCTACGACCGAACCCACACCCGTAACCTGGACGATTTCGGCGGCCTGTTCCCGCTGGTTCCGGTCTATGGCACGATCATGATCTTCACCAGCATGGCTTCACTCGGTCTGCCAGGTTTGAACGGCTTCGTCTCCGAGTTCATGGTGGTGCGGGGTGCTTTCCCCGTCCTTACCGTTTACACTGCGCTCAGCATGATCGGCTTGCTGTTCACGGGCGCTTATATTCTCAAGGGAATCAAGAAGGTGCTGCATGGCCCGCTCAATGAACATTGGGCGCACGGCGAGCATCGCCTGACTGAAATCAACACCCGCGAGATTCTTGTCATGGCTCCGCTCATGATCCTGATCCTCGTCACCGGTATCTGGCCGATGTGGATCCTGGATGTGATCAACAAAGCCGTGACCATGTTGTTCTAAGGCGAGGTGCGCAATGCAACTACCAATCCTGAGTGTGATTGTCTTCACCCCGCTGGTTGCCGCAGTCATCATGCTGATGATGAAGCCGACCATGAAGACCGAAGTGCGCGTCACCGCCCTGGCGGCTGCAACTTTCGATCTTTTCCTGTCTGGCTGGGTGTACTTTACTTACAACATGCAGGCCGCGGGCTACCAGTTCCTTGAAAAATATTCCTGGCTGCCGCAGTTGGGCATTTCCTACCACGTCGGCGTAGATGGCATGTCGGCCCCGCTCGTCCTGCTGACGGGCGTGGTCATGTTCACCGGCGTGCTGATTTCGTGGGGCATCGACGACCGTCCGCGCGAATTCTTCGCCTTCCTGTTCCTGCTGGCGGGCGGTGTGTTCGGCGTTTTCGTCGCGCTCGATCTGTTCATGCTGTTCTTCTTCTACGAAATCGCCGTTTTCCCCATGTACCTGTTGATCGCCATCTGGGGCTGGAAAGTCACCCGCGAATACGCCGCGATGAAGCTGACCCTGTACCTGTTCCTCGGTTCAGTCTTTTCTCTGGTCGGCGCGCTCGCCATGTACTTTGCCAACTACCAGATGCACGGTGTCCTGACCTTCGACATGCTCGAACTGGAAAAAGCCGGTTTCCCGCTGCTCTTCCAGCAGATCTGGTTCCTGCCCACCTTCATGGGCTTCGCCATCCTGGGCGGTATCTTCCCCTTCCACAACTGGTCGCCTGATGGTCACGTTGCCGCCCCGACTGCGGTTTCCATGTTCCACGCGGGCGTACTGATGAAGCTGGGCGCTTTCGCAGCCCTGCGCGTCGGCATTATGCTCCTGCCGCAAGGCGCGCTCGTCTGGAAAGACCTGATTTTCGGCCTCGCCACCGTCAACGTGATTTACGGCGCTTTCATCGCCATGATCCAGACCGATATGAAGTACGTTATCGGCTTCTCATCCGTCTCACACATGGGCCTGGTTGCGCTTGGCTTCTCCACCCTCACCCGTGAAGGCATGCTCGGCGCAGGCGTCCAAATGTTCTCCCACGGCGTTATGACGGCTCTCTTCTTCGCCGCCGTGGGCATGGTTTATGACCGTGCCCACACCCGTCAGATCCCGGAACTCGGCGGCATGATCAAACCACTGCCCTGGGTGGGGGTCGCCTTCATCATCGGCGGTCTCGTTTCGATGGGCATGCCTGGCTTCTCCGGTTTTGTGGCCGAATTCCCCATCTTCATGGGCGTCTGGAAAACCCAGTGGGTGGTTGCCATCGCGGCTTCCATCTCCATCGTTATAACCGCAGCCTACATCATCATGGTCATTCGCAAAGTCTTCTTTGGCGAAGTCCCGGCGCACTTTGAAGGTCACATCACCCCGATCTCGGCCCTCGACAAAGTCGCCATCGTGACCCTGTGCGGTTTCATGGTCGCCCTGGGTGTTTACCCCGCGCTGATGACCCCCATGGTTTCGCTTGGCGTGCAAAACATCCTGCGCCTGGTGTTTGGAGGTGCATAAATGAGCCTCAACTTAATGGCAATCCTTCCTGAAATTCTCGTCCTGCTGGTCGGCATCCTCGTGCTGGTCTGCGACCCGTTTTTCAAAGATGAAAACCGTCGCGTTGGCCTCGGCTGGTTGACCGCCGGTGGCCTTACCGCCACCCTGGCAATCAGCCTGTTGGCAGGCCAGCCTGGCCAGCCAGCTTCTGCCTGGGGTGGCATGGTGCGTTACGATTGGCTCTCCTTCGCCTTCAAGATGTTCTTCATCTTCGCGGCAGCCATCACCGCCCTGTTCTTCATGGATGTAGACAAACTTGGCCGCCGCGCCGAAGCCTACGTTCTGCTGACCGCATCCACCATCGGTATGAGCCTCATGGCCTCATCGTCCGATCTGGTTATGCTCTACCTGGCCATCGAAACCACCTCCATCCCGATGTATGTTCTCTCTGGCTTCATGCTGGATGATCAGAAATCGACCGAGTCTGGTTTCAAATACCTGCTCTTTGGCGCCATGACCTCTGCGGTTTTCCTTTATGGACTTTCGCTGGTCTACGGTTTCGCAGGTTCTACCAGCTACGAAGTGGTCGCCCTGAAATTCACATCGCTGAACATTGTTTCCGTTGGTGTGCTTTTCCTCATCCTGGTTGGACTTGGCTTCAAAGTCTCCCTGGCCCCCTTCCATTTCTGGGCCCCCGACACCTACGAAGGCGCTCCATCCCCCGTCGCCGGGGTGTTATCCACCGCATCCAAAGCCGCTGGCTTTGCCGTGCTCATCCGACTGCTCCTGGTGGGTTTTCCCGCCATGGCTGAACAATGGCAGTTGACGTTAGCAATCATGGCCGCCATCACCATGACGATTGGTAACCTGGTTGCCCTGGCGCAAAAGAACATCAAACGCCTGCTCGCCTACTCCTCGATTGCCCACGCCGGTTACGCCCTGATCGGCCTGGTCGCCAACAACGAACTTGGCCACCTATCGGTTGTTTTCTATCTCCTGGCATACATCCTGACCAACCTGGCCGCCTTTGGCATAATCACCGCCTTTGGTCGTATTGCTGGCTCAGATGAAATCCGCGCCTATGATGGGATGAGCCGTCGTTCGCCCTACCTTGCGCTTGCCATGCTGATTGCCTTCCTCTCCCTGGCGGGGATGCCACCTTTTGGTGGTTTCATCGCCAAGGCCCTGGTTTTTGCCGCAGCAGTCCAGGCTGGCTGGTACTGGCTGGTCTTCGTAGGCATCATCAACTCCATCGTGGGTGTCTACTACTACCTCACCACCATGAAGTATGTTTATCTCTACCGCATGGAAGGCGAGAACGAAGAATCCTTCCCAATCCCCATGTCGCGCCCGTACGTGATCGCCCTGGTTGTGCTCTGCCTGGGCATTATCATGGTTGGCTCCTTCTTCGCCCCCTGGTTTGACCTGGCTGGCAAAGCGGCCATGGGCCTCTAAAAACAACCTCCAGGCGGTGGATAGAAAAATCTGCCGCCCGGACAACCTCTCTGCGCGTTGACGCAAAAAACCTTTGTGATATAATCCGCAACCGATGAATGACCCTGTAACCCAAACCAGCCGCCAACAGTCCAATACTACGTTTAACATGACCCTGGCGGCAGTAATTGGCCAGGTGGGGTGTTTGACCCCGATCATCATCATTGGAGCATTATTCACGGGGCTTTGGCTGGATCGGCAGTTTGAGACCAAGCCACTTTTCACAATCCTGTTCATTGTTGGCAGTGCGCCGGTAGCATTGTATGTACTGTTTGCAATTGTGCGCTCGGCAACGAAGCGCATTAAGCCACAAATTAACCCCAAATCTGAGAATTTGCCAGAAGGAGGTAGAGAATCGTGACTGAAAAACCTAAACAAAAAGTATGGGGCCGTTGGGTCGTGCTAGCTGCGGTTTTGGTTGGCATTTACTTGTTTTATGTTGCCAAGATCCCGGTAATCATGCCCGAAGTTTTGCTCCCCGCTGAAGAAGTATTTTCTATTGGCGGCTTTCCCATCACTAACACCCTGATTGCCCTCTTTTTCGTGGATGTGATTGTCTTCCTGATCGCCCTCAGCGTCAAAAACGCAGTGGCTAGCGGCAAGCAAATCCTGACCGGGATTGCGGGTGCAGTCGAAGCCCTGGTAGACATGCTCTACGGCATGACCGAAGGAACCGCCGGGAAGTGGGCCAAAGCTGTCTTCCCCTGGTTTGTGACCATCATGTTGCTGGTATTGGTCGCCAACTGGATGGAACTTCTCCCCGGTATTGAAACCATCGGCCTGATTCATGAGTCCCCCGAACATGGTGAATATGCCCTCGGTCACTTTGGCCCATTCACTACCATTGAGAAGGTTGCAGAAGAAGGCGAAGGTCATGGCGGTGGCTATGCCCTCATCCCCTACGTTCGTGTTGTATCATCTGACCTGAACTTCACACTCGCCATAGCCTTGGTTGTCGTTGTGATGATCCAATACTATGGTATCAAATCACAGGGGATGGCCTATTTCGGTAAATTCTGGAATACCGGCACAGTCTTCTCAAAGCCCATCTTTGGCGTGATCGATTTCGGCGTTGGCTTGCTTGAAGTTGTTTCTGAATTCTCGAAAGTGCTCTCGTTTGCCTTCCGTCTCTTCGGTAACATCTTCGCTGGTTCGGTGCTACTGTTCGTTATCGGCTCGCTTGTGCCGGTGTTTGCTCAGTCTATCTTTTATCTGCTCGAATTCTTCGTTGGCGCGATCCAGGCTTTTGTGTTTGGCCTGCTCGCCACCACCTTCATGGCCCAGGCAACCCAGGGACATGGTGGTGAACATCACGAAGAAGCGCACGCGTAAATCTTCGGGCGGCTTCGCCCGGGAAACACACCATTTCAAGTGGCGGTTCCCCCGCCCGAAAATATCACTCGGAGGTTATTCAAAATGGAAGCTGATGCTGCAAAATTGGTTGGCGCTGGTTTGGCAATGATTGGCGCAATTGGCGCCGGTGCTGGTATTGGTATTGTTGCCAGCGGTGCGGTGCAGGCGATGGGCCGCAACCCGGATGCCACCGGCACGATCCAGACAAACATGATCCTCGGTATTGCGTTCGCTGAAGCCGTTGCGATTTACTGTCTGGTCGTCGCTCTCCTGATCCTGTTCGTCTTCTAAAGAAGACAGGAGGATACTTTGGAAGCTCTTGGTATCAACCCCGGCTTTTTGCTGGTTCAGATTGTTAATCTGATAATTGCATACGTCGTCATTGCAAAGTGGATCGTCGGCCCCATCATGGGCATGATTGAATCCCGCCGCCAGACGATTTCCCAGGGCCTTGATGACGCTCGTATCGCGGCGGAAGCCCGCGCGAACGCTGAAAAAGAAGCCCAAAAGATCGTGGCCGAAGCCCAGGCGAAAGCCGGGCAGGTTGTCCGCGATTCCACCGAACGCGCTGAAGCCGCTGCCCGCGAAGTCAAAGCTGCTGCTGATGCTGAAGCCGCCAAGGCCGCCGAAAAGAAGCTGGCTGAAGTTGAAGAAGAACGCAGCCGCATTCTCGGTGACATCCGCGGACAGGTGGCTGCCCTCGCCATTGCTGCCACCCAAAAACTGGTTGGCGAAGCCCTTGATGAGAAGCGCCAGCACACCCTGCTCGATGAATTCTTCTCCGGCGTCAAGGCTGGCAAAGTTGTCGTGCTCGAAGGCACCTCCGCTTCCGGTCAGTCTGCTGAAGTCACCAGCGCCCTGCCGCTCACTTCTGAAGAGCAGGATTCTGTCAAGAAAGATGTTCTCGCCAAAGCTGGCGCTGCCGCTGTTTCCTTCCGCGTTGATCCCAGCATCCTTGGTGGCCTGGTCATCAAAGTTGGCGACAAAGTCCTCGATGGCTCTGTCTCCGGCAAACTTGAAGGCCTGCGCTCCAACTTGCGCTAGTTTTTCTCGCTTGACGTAAAAAGGGTTTTGACTGAAAATCGTCAAAACCCTTTTTTGTTCCCACTTGCCATGAAAACACTCCCAGAACTGTTTGCAGAATTTCCCTACCCCTTTTCGGGTCAGCTGGCCCCAACCCCCATTGCAGATATTGCCATCGACAACCGCAAAATCCAGCCTGGCGGACTTTTTGTCGCGCTCAAAGGCGGCTCGGCAGATGGACACAATTTCATCCCCGATGCCATTCGCCGGGGGGCAGCCGCCATTGTCGGCCAGCGCGAAATCGACGGGTTGCCCGTTCCCTACATCCGCGTCGAAAACACCCGTCATGCCCTCACCCACCTCGCAGCCGCCTTCTACGGGTATCCAGGCCGCCGCCTGATCGTCATCGGCATCACCGGCACCGATGGCAAAACCACCACCAGCAACCTGCTTTACCACATCCTGCTGGCGGCGGGCATCAAAACCGGCATGATTTCCACCGTCAACGCCGTTATCGGCGACACCGTTCTCGATACCGGCTTCCACGTCACCACCCCCGACGCCCACGATGTCCAAAATTACCTGGCCCAGATGGTTGCCGCTGGCCTGACGCATGTCATCCTTGAAACCACCTCGCACGGCCTGGCCCAGCATCGCACCGACGCCGCGCTCTACGATATCGCCGTCGTCACCAACGTCACCCATGAACACATGGACGAGCACGGCGATTATGAGCATTACCTGGCATCCAAGGGGCGACTCTTCGAATTGATCGCATCCACACCCCCAAAAGATCCCCGAATACCGCCCCTCGGCGTGCTCAACCTCGACGACCAGAAATCCTACCCGTATCTCCGCGCCATCACCAAAACCGCCCAAACCAGCTACGGACTCACCTCCCAACCAGATATCCACGCTGAAAATATCCACTACACCCCGCGCGGACTGACCTTCGACATCCTCGGCCCCAACTTCCGGGTGGATTCCGTTCACAGCAGCCTGGTCGGCGCCTACAATGTTTCCAACTGCCTGGCAGCCTTCTCCGCCGCCGTAGTTGGATTGGGAATTGATCCGCAAATCGCAGCCCATGGGCTTGCCGCCCTGCCTGGCGTTCCTGGCCGCATGGAACGCATCAACCTCGGCCAACCCTTCACCGCCATCGTCGATTTTGCCCACACCCCCAACGCCCTCAAAGTCACCCTTGAAACCGCCCGCCAAATGCTCGCATCCATCCCGGCTGGAGATGGGCCTGGGGTGAAACAAACTTTCTCCCCTCCCCCTATGGGGGAGGGGCCGGGGGTGAGGGAGATCGCTCGCGTCATCGTCGTCTTCGGTTCCGCCGGTTTGCGCGACCGTGCCAAACGCCGCATGATGGCCGAAACCGCCGCCGAACTTGCCGATATTTCCATCCTGACCGCCGAAGACCCGCGCACCGAATCGCTTGATTCTATCCTGCAAGAAATGGCCGATGGCGCGGTTTCGCGTGGCGGCATCGAAGGTGAAACTTTCCACCGCGTGCGTGATCGTGGCGAAGCCATCAAACTAGCCCTGCGCCTGGCCCGCCCTGGCGATATTGTCCTTTCCTGCGGCAAAGGCCACGAACAATCCATGTGCTTCGGTACCACCGAATACCTGTGGGATGACCGTATCGCCATGCGCGCCGCCCTCGCCCAATTCCTCGGCGTTGATGGCCCTAAAATGCCCTACCTGCCCACGCAAGAATCTTAATGTTCAAAAGCTGAAGCTGCTACTGCCTTTTCGTAGAATCGATAAACAATCCACTTCCTACCTGCCACGCAAATGCTCCACTACCTCCACCGCACCCAACTCATCCCCGCCAGCCTGGACAAAGTCTGGGACTATTTCTCTGACCCGCGCAACCTGGATGAAATGACTCCACCTGATATGCGTTTTCACATCCTGACAGACCCCCTGCCGCGCATGTATCCCGGGCAGCTCATCGAATATCGCGTGGAATTCATCAGAGGCCTGCCATCTCCCTGGCTGACAGAAATAGCCCACGTTCGCAAACCGGAATATTTTGTGGATGAACAGCGCCTCGGCCCGTACCAGTTCTGGTATCACGAACACAACTTCCAGCCGGTGGATGGCGGTGTTTTGATGATTGATAAAGTCACCTACTCGATTGGCTTTGGCTTGCTCGGCGATTTCCTGAACGCCATCTGGATTTCGCGCCGATTGAAGGACATTTTTGATTTCCGCACCCAAAAGATGAACGAGATTTTCCCCGTTGGAGGGAAAGATGCGCGTTGAACCTGTAACCCTGACCGGTAAAACCGTCCGCTTGGAGCCGCTTTCAGAATCTCACGTCCCCGGGCTTTTCCAGGTTTGCCAGAATTCCGATATTTGGAAATATATGTTATACGGCAACGTGACCAGCCAGGAGAAAATGTCAGAGTGGGTCAAAGATATGTTGGCCAGGCAAGCGCAGGGAACAGATTTGCCCTTCGCTGTGATCCACCTGCCAAGCGGGCAGATTGCCGGGGCCACCCGCTATCTCGATATCCGCCCATCGCACCGCGGCCTGGAGATTGGCGGCACCTGGTATGGCACCGCTTTCCAGCGCACCGGGGTTAATACTGAGTGTAAATACCTGCTGCTCAGGCATGCCTTCGAAACGCTCGGCTGCATCCGCGTCCAAATAAAGACCGATTTGCGCAACCAGCGTTCGATTACCGCCATCGAGCGCATCGGCGCCACCCGCGAGGGCGTGCTGCGCAACCACATGGTTCTGGAAGATGGCACATTCCGCCACTCGGTCTATTTCAGCGTTATTGACAGCGAATGGCCTGCCATAAAAGCCAAATTGGAGGAGATGATGTCAAGATGAGTATCCCCATCGAAACTTCTTACAAAATGTTTCACACGCCCATCAGCCGCATCTTCAAAGGCGATCCCCTGGCACATTTTTTGTGGAAAAAGAATATTACACCGGTGCGCTTTGGGCTGCTGACTTTTGCCTACAGCCTGCTCTACGCCTTTGTGCTTCCCACCCTCTTTGGCATTTTGCCCCAGGCCCTGGCCGATTGGCCCACGCTGGTGATTGTGTGCGTGATTGCCCCGATCTTGTACGGCTATTACGTTTGGGAACCGTTCACCATCCAGGCCCTTTTTGATGGCGTTTCAGCCCGGGTTAAAACCGCCAGTTACAAACAAGAGCAGGTTTCGCGGCTCACCCGCCCACTTGGGATGCGCACCTGGTTGTTTTTGGCGGTATTTCTTGGGATTTTGCAGTGCGTCACGTTTATCTACAATCTCCTCTCCCAGCCAGCCTCCTGGCAGGCCCACAATTGGGTCATGATCGCCGCCCTGATGCCTTTGCGCTTCCTGGCCTTCTATGTCATCGTTTTTATCGTTATCCGTCAACTCGGCACCATTTTGGGTATTAACCGCTTCATGCAGATTTTGCCGGTTGAAGTTGCACCACTGCATCCCGACAAAGCCGGTGGATTGCGCTGCCTCGGCTATTATGTACTGACCACCGCCGTCATGCTCGGAGCCGTTGGTTTGCTCTTTGGAATGCGGATTTTTCGCTACCAGCTTGGGCTGGAGAGCATTTCTTTCGAGTCTTCTTTTGAACTGGCGCTGTATGTGATGGTTCTGCCCTTATTCCTGTTCACCCCCATCTGGCGCGCACACCAGCTGATGGTGGCCGAGCGCGAAAAAATCATGATGGAAGTTGCCTCCCGGTTCGAGCAGCAATACAACACATCGGTTGCCAACATCCGCGCTGGCGCGCTCGCCCAGGAGCAGGTTGACGAAATCTCAGCCCTGCAAAAGCTCTACGAAATTGCCGAAAAAGCCCCCACCTGGCCGCTCAACACCGAGATTCTTTCCCAGTTTAGCGCTGCCGTCATCCTGCCGGTCATCATGCCGCTCATCCTCGATCTTGTTGGCGGTATCCTGCGTTTTGCGCTGGCTTTTGGTCAATAACGCTAATTCCAGCCCCTACACCGTCTCCCGCGAAAACTTCTGGCGCGAGAGTATAAACAAGATTGCCGCGCTCAACAGCCCGATGCTCATACTCCCGATCCAGATCGAGCGCGGGCCAAAATTATCGTTCAGCAGGCCGCCCATGAGCGGGCCAAAGGCCGCGCCGAAAGACCACGTCAGGCCGTAAATGCTCATATAACGGCCACGCATGTCTGGCGGGGCAATGTTGGCGGTGTAAGTGCTCGAGGTGGGCACAATCACCAGTTCGCCGATACTCATCAGCACCATACACATCCAAAATCCCCAAAAATTGCTCGATAGCGCAACCCCGCCGTTCGCGAGCGCATACAAAAGCATCCCGAACGACATCATCGTCAGCGGCGAATGCTTTTTGGTCATCGCTGTGACCGCCACCTGCAAAAATACCACCATCAACGCGTTGGTGGTGGGGATGAACCCGTACATGTTTTCGGGCACGCCAAAATTCTGCTTGGCGTACAACGGCATGATGATCCACATCAACGAGGCTGTCACCCAGCCAAAAGCCATGGTGCCGATGGCAGAAATAAAGGGGATGTCGCGCACGACTTGCAGGTAGCCACCCCAGGCTTTTTCGGTTTTATTGGCATTTTGCGCGGCTGTGTCGTGAAGCGTTTCGCGCCCGAAGGCTGCCAGCAAAAGCCCATAAATTCCCAGCCCCGCGGCAGCGCCCGCAAAGGCGTAGTTGTACGATGTGGCCGCCAGGAAACCGCCCGCCGCCGGGCCGATGGCGATACCGGCGTTGTTGACCATGCGCATGATGCTGTAAGCTTCCACGCGGTCTTCCCTGGGGATCAGGTCGGCCAGCATGGCATCGGCGCCCACGCGATAGAGCGGGTTAGAGAAGCCGCGCAGCGCCATGAGCACCGCGAAAGCGGTGTAAGTGTTGGCCTGGGTCATCAGCAGGAACAGCAGGCCATCTGCCAGCAGAGAGGCGACCATCACGCCTTTGCGCCCGACTTTGTCGACAATTGAACCGGCGATGAACGATGCGATTACGCTCGAAACGGCGTTGATGGTGGTCAGCGTGGCAATGGTGGTCAGCGGCAGTTGCAGTTTGCCGCTGGCGTAAATCAGCAGGTAAGGCCAGATCATGCTGGCCCCGCTGGAGCTGAATAACATGCCGGTGAACATTAGCCAGAACTGGCGCGGGAATTTGTGATAGGTTTCTTCCAGGTTGGTCAGCATTTGTATTTTCTCATGATGAAATCGTATCGATCTCTGCTTGTTGTTTTTGCTTGAGCCAGTAGATGGACATCAGCCCGATGGCGCTTACCAACCCGATTGTGAATCCGCCATACCAGATGGCGTGGGGCGAGATGTTGTCGTTCAGCCAGCCGCCAATCAGCGGTGCGCCGGCGCGCGAGATGCCCCATGCCAGCCAGTAAACGCTCATATAACGGCCACGCAGATCTGCGGGTGAGATGTTTGCCACGTAGGTGGAAGCGGTTGGGACGACGATCAACTCCCCAAAGGTCAAGATCACCATCGAGAGCCAGAATCCCCAGAAACCGCTCATCAACGCCACACTGCCCACGCCCAGCCCGTACACCAGCATTCCAACCGAAACGATGAACAGCGCTGGGTGGCGGCGGGTGATGCGGGTGATGAAATATTGCACGAAAACACACATCAACGCGTTGGTGGTGGGAATCCAGCCGAACTGGTTTTCTGGTAGCCCGTAGTTGGTCTTTGCGTAAACTGCCAGAAGTACCCATAGCATGCCGGGTGCGATCAACCCCAGGCCGGTGGTCAGCACAAAAGCGATGTATTCACGATCCCTGAAAACCTGCGCGTAACCACTATCTATTTTTGCCGAATTGGTTTTTGACAGGTTTTTTACCAGAGTCTCGCGCGCAAAAAAGAATAGTAGCGCACTGTAGGTGGCCATGCCGGCGGCGGCAGCGTAAAAGGCCAGGTCGTAGGATTGCGACGCTACAAATCCGCCCACGCTGGGGCCGATGGCGAACCCGGCATTGTTGAGCACGCGGTTGATGGCGTAAGCGTCGGTGCGTTTTTCTGCGGGGATCAGGTCGGCCAGCATGGCATCTGCGCCCACCTGGTAGAGTGGGTTGGCCAGGCCGGTCAGGAACATCAGGAAGGCGAAGGCTGCGTAGGTTTCGGCGCGCATCATGAACAGGTAGATGATGCCGTTGGTCAGCAGGCTGATCACCATGATGGATTTGCGGCCGACTTTATCTGCCAGCGACCCGGCCAGGAAGGAGGAGATCAGCCCCGTCCCGGCATTGATTGTGATGAGCGTGGCGACTGTGCTGAGTGGTAGTCCGAGCTTCTGGCTGGCGTAGATCATCAAAAAAGGGCCGATCATGCTGCCCCCGGCGGTGCTGATGAAAATCCCGCTGACCATCAGCCAGAATTGGGGTGGGTATTCGTGGTAAATTGTGCGAAATCGTTGGAGCATGGGTGTATTTTATCAATGAAAATAGTAGGGGCGCAGCCACTGCTGCGCCCCTACGGATTTGTGTATTACTGTTTGCGGCTTAGCGCCTGCGGTCGAAACCGCCGCCGCGATTGCCGCCCCGGTCGCCGCCGCGGTTTCCGCCCCGATCATTGCCGCCGGGACGACCACCACGATCTCCGCCCGGGCGCGGGCCGCCGCGCGGCTTGTCGCGTTCGCGAGCTTCTTCGGCGGTCCAGCCTTCGAGCACAGCCTGGCGCGAAAGACGGATCTTGCCAGCCGGGTCGATGTCGGTGACCATAACGGTCAGTTCGTCGCCGATGCCGCAGATGTCTTCGACCTTGTTGATGCGCTCAGAGTCGAGTTGGGAGATGTGTACCAGGCCATCCATGCCGGGCAGGATCTGCACAAAAGCGCCAAATGTTTCGATGCGCACAACTTTGCCGGTGTAGATGCGCCCGATTTCAGCGGTTTCACCGAGCGATTCAACCCGGATGCGGGCTGTTTCGCCGCCTACGCCATCGGTCGAGGCGATATATACTGTGCCATCTTCCTGGATGTCGATTTTGGTGCCGGTTTCTTCTTGCAAAGCGCGGATGTTTTTGCCGCCAGGGCCGATCAGTGCGCCGATTTTGTCCACCGGGATTTTGACGGTGATGATGCGTGGAGCATGTGGCTTGAGTTCGGCGCGCGGCGTCTGGATCGTTTCCAGCATTTTGTTGAGGATGAACAGGCGGGCAGTTTGGGCCTGTTCGAGGGCTTCGGTCATCATTTTGGCGCTCAGGCCGCTGATTTTGATGTCCATTTGCAGGGCGGTGATGCCCTGAGTGGTGCCTGCAACCTTGAAGTCCATATCGCCGAGGTGGTCTTCGGTGCCCTGGATATCGGTCAAGATCTTGTAGCGGCCGGTTTCATCGGTGACGAGACCCATGGCCACGCCCGCAACGGGGGCCTTGATCGGCACACCGGCATCCATCAGCGCCAGGGTGGAGCCGCAGACCGATGCCATCGATGATGATCCGTTTGATGCGAGCACTTCGGAAACCAGGCGCAGGGTGTAGGGGAAGGTTTCTTCGGTTGGAATGACTGGTTCGAGGGCGCGTTCTGCCAGGGCACCATGACCAACCTCGCGGCGGGACTGCCCGCGCAGCGGTTTTACTTCGCCAGTGGAGAAGGGCGGGAAGTTGTAGTGGTGCAGGTAGCGCTTGGTATCGATGGGAGAGAGATTGTCGAGTTCCTGGGCTTCACCCAGGGTGCCGAGGGTGGCCAGGGTGAGTACCTGGGTTTCGCCGCGGGTGAACAGGCCAGATCCATGCGCGCGCGGTGACAAATCAACTTCGCACCAGATCGGGCGGATTTCGGTGGGGGTGCGGCCATCGGGGCGTTTGCCCATGCTGAGGATGCGTTCGCGCACCACAGCGCCTTCGGCTTCGCTGAACGCAGCCTTGACATCTTTTTCGGAAGGGGCATCTTCGGTGCCGTTGCAGAATTCGGCCACGAGTTCTTTCAAGATTGCATCCATGCCGCCGTAGAATTCGGCTTTAGCCAGCGGCTTGTCGAGCAGTTCGTTCATCTGGCCGCTGACGCGCTTGAGAACACGCTGGTTGAGTTCATCGGTGGCGTTGGCGAAGCTGGCTTCGCGTTTGGCTTTGCCCACTTCCGCGGCCATTTTGAGTTGCAGGTCGATGATCGGCTGGATGGATTTGTGACCCAATTCCAGTGCAGCAACCATGACATCTTCGGGGATTTCATCGGCGCCGCATTCAACCATCAGGATGGCATCTTTGGTTCCAGCCAGGCGCAGGTCGAGATCGGACTGGGACATTTCATCAAAGGTTGGATTTAAAACGAACTGGCCGTTGATGCGTCCTACGCGGATAGCTCCCACCGGCCCGCCCCATGGAATATCGGAAATCATAATGGCCGCAGAAGCAGCGTTGATGGCCAGGATATCGAGCGGGTTAATGCCATCAGATGAGAGCGAGAACATCATCACCTGAACTTCGTTCCGCATTCCGTGCGCGAAAAGTGGGCGCAGCGGGCGGTCGGTGAGCCGGGCAGTGAGAATTGATTCTGTGCTGGGGCGTCCTTCTCGACGGAAGAACGATCCGGGGATCTTGCCGCCAGCGTACAGGCGTTCTTCGTATTCCACAGAAAGTGGGAAGAAGTCGATGCCTTCACGAACGCCGCCCATGGTGGCGGCTGCAAAAATAATGGCTTCATCGATGCCAACTGTAACCGCGCCACCAGCCTGGTGGGCCAGTTTGCCGGTTTCAAACGTAATGGTGCGCGTACCGACAAGTGTCGAGTAGCGTTTTGCTTCGGGTTTCATATTGAGTTTCTCCTGTTTGTGTGGAGTCCGATGACTCCAGTCATCGGCGCAGAGCCGGGAGGCTTTGCAGTCCGGTAGTTTTCCCGCTAGGTCAGGAACTGAAGAGCGAGGGCAACCTTGTTGCCAGCACTGTTCAATGCCTGACGCCTGGCGGTAGCTGTTATGGGGGCGTAGCATTGCTACGCCCCCATAAAATTTACTTGGTGCGGCGCAGGCTGAGCTTTTCGGTGACTGCGAGGTAGCGAGGATAATCGCTTTTTCGCAGGTAGGCCAACATGCGGCGACGCTGACCAACGAGGCGCAGGAGGCCGCGGCGGCAAGATTGGTCGTGCTTGTTGCTGCGCAGGTGTTCGGTCAACTGCTGAATGCGGCGGGTCATGATGGCGATCTGGACATCGGCAGAACCGGTATCCCCATCATGGCGCGAGAAATCAGTTATTGCCTGGGTTTTAACTTCCTTTGCGAGTGGCATGACGTGTGCTTCTCCTTTCTTAAAGATGGTGCAGGTCTCCATGTCCGCAGCGTAAACCGCAGGGCAGGACCAGTCACGGGCAGTAATTATACCACGACTTAAATGCCGGATTTTGCTGTGCGGATAACTTCGCGCAGGGCGGGTTGCAGACCGCCGGGCAACGAATCGATGATGCGCCGGATGGCGGTGACAGTATGGTTGCTGGACGACCCAATGATGGCTTGTTTCAGGAAGAAAGTGGTTTCGGTGGGGGATGCCGTATACAAGGCGGAAATCAGGTCGATCAGTTCGTTTTGAAGTTTGTTGGGTGCAGCAATGATCATGGGTTTGGTAATATCAAAAACGGGCGGTAAATTGTCAAAGCCAGGATCTTTTATTAGCGGGATTAGAGCATCGATAGCATTGCCCCACATCCCGGGGTTTTCCATCGAAAACCAGCCCTGGATCAGATCCAAAAACCGATCAGGAGATTCGCGCCTGAGACGCGCCAGGCTGGCAGTTAACAGGGCGGTGCGCAGCTGGCGGTCGCGGGTTTGATCCACCCAATCGCTGATGCGCTCCAGCAGGTGGGTTGTGCCGGGATGGATACGCCCAAGCAGTGCGGCGGCCAGCAGGCGGGTTTCCAGGTAGCCATCTTTCCAAAGCGCATCGGTCAGCGCCATGGACTGTTCGGGGAAGGCGGCTGCCAGCGGGATGAGTTCCGTCTCGATCTGGCGCAAAACTGCCGGGGGGTTGCGGTATGATGGCAGCACCGAGATTGGGGCGGCAACCACGCCCACGCGCAGAGTCCGATCAGCGTAAGTATCCAGAATCTCATGCAGGCCTTTGAGAAAAGCCGCAGGCTGGTCGAATTTCTCGACCAGCACTGCGGCCTGGATTTTGAGTCGGGCAATGTCGATTGCGGGCATGGGCGTGGCGCGGGATTAATCCCGCGTTACACTAATAGGATTTGGCGAAATACACTTTGCGTTTGGCGGGCGCGCCGCAGACGATGCAGGTGCCGGAATGTTCGGGCTGGTTGAAGGGGATGTTGCGGGTGGTGGCCCTGGTATCGTCTTTGACTTTGGTTTCGCACGCTTTGGATTCGCACCAGTAGGAGAGCGCCCAGCCATCCTGCACGACCTGTTTCAGTTCTTCGTAGTCTTTGGGGTCGTGGATGTTGGCATCGCGGAAGGCCAGGGCTTTTTCGAGCAGGGCGGCCTGGATGGTGTCGAGCATGGCCGAGACGGTGGCGGCGATGTTGGTCTGGGGGACGAAGGTTTTGCCTTCGCGCCCGGGTTTGTCGCGGCGGGCCAGGGCAACCGAGCCTTTTTCCACATCTTTGGGGCCGATTTCGATGCGCAGGGGCACGCCGCGCATTTCCCAGTCGTTGTACTTGAAGCCGGGGGTGACTTCTTCGCGGTCGTCCATTTTCAGGCGGATGCCGGCGGCTTTTAGTTCACTAAAGGTGCGGTCGGCAACTTCCATAACGGCGGCTTTTTCGGCTTCGTTTTTGTAGATGGGCACGATCACGACCTGGATGGGGGCGATGCGGGGGGGCAGCACCAATCCCTGGTCATCGCTGTGCACCATGATGATGGCGCCGATGATGCGGGATGAGATGGCCCAGGAGGTGGTTTCGCAGAACTGGAGGGTGTTGCTTTTGTCGAGATATTGAATCTCGAATGCCTTGGCGAAGTTGGTGCCGAAGTAGTGGGATGTGCCGGATTGCAGGGCGCGTTTGTCCCACATCATGGCTTCGATGGATGTGGTGATCTGTGCGCCCGCGAAGCGTTCGGTTTCGCTTTTTGTGCCTTTGAAAACGGGTACGGCGGCCTGTTCGAAACAGAAGCGCTCGTAAATATCAAGGATGCGGTACATCTCTTCTTTGGCTTCTTCAGATGTGGCGTGGGCGGTGTGGCCTTCGTGCCAGTAGAATTCGGCGGTGCGCAGGAAGAGCTTGGTGCGCAGTTCCCAGCGCAGCACAGAACCCCACTGCACGATCAAGATGGGCAGGTCGCGCCAGGATTTGACCCATTTGCTGTACATGTAGCCGATGATGGTTTCGGATGTGGGCCGCACGACCAGGGGTTCTTCCAGTTCTTCGCCGCCGCCGTGGGTGACGACTGCCAGTTCGGGCGAGAAGCCTTCCACATGCTCTTTTTCTTTTTCGAAAAACGACATGGGAATCAGCGTGGGGAAGGTGGCGTTGACGTGCCCGGTGGCTTTGAATTCTTTATCCAGCCAGGCGGTGATGTTTTCCCAGAGCGCCCAGCCGTAGGGGCGCACAACCATGCAGCCGCGCACGGGGGCGTAATCGGCCAGTTCGGCCTTGAGTACCAGTTGGTTGTACCATTCCGCGAAGTTTTCAGCGCGGGTGGGGAGTTTTTCTTCAGCCATTTTGTCCTCCAAAAAATAATGATGAGTGATGAGATACGGAGATTATGAGAGAGAAGGCACTTCTCTTTATCTCATCTCTCCTTGTTTAGCATTTTTACCGCAGTTTCAATATCTGGCGCGAATTGTAACAGGTCGCGCTGGTGCTGGGGCGTGTAGCTGCCCTGCTGGTTGAAAACCTGGTCAAGAACGGACTGCCAGCCGCTCCCAACCAGGATAAGCGGCCTCCGGTGGATGCTCTCCACGATCATCAGGTTCCACATCAGCGAGATTTCGGCCAGGGTGCCGGGGCCGCCGGGCAGGGCAATGGCGGCGTCGCAGCCGTTAATTAGGGCGCCCAACCTGTCAAAAAGAGTCTTCTTTCGTCTTTCCTCTTTCACCCAGGGGTTGGCTCCTACTTTGCGCCAGTTTTCGATATCTTCGCACGTCACGCCGATGACGTGACCGCCCGCTTCATGCGCTCCCCGGCTGACGGCTTCCATCGTCCCCATGTAGCCTCCCGTTAAAACGGCGTGGCCCGCCCCGGCAAGCAGTTTGCCGAGCTGCATGGCTTCCGCGTAAGCGGGTGAGCCTTCTTTGGGTTGGGAGCCGCCGAAAATTGTTACATTCATGATAATTTCACCGGGTTACAGGTTTTAGCTCGCAAATCGTTTGACCTTTGGCTTATGATTCTTTATCCCATTCACGGGATGAGTTGACTTTTAGCTTCTCTAAAACTGCCTGTTCGAGATCGATGCCGGAGACGGAGGCAAGCTGGAGCAGGTACAGGGTCACATCGGCCAGTTCGCTGGCAAGTTCGGTTTTGTCTTTGGCATCTTCTTGCCACTGGAAGTGCTCGAGGATTTCGGCAGCTTCCAGCGAAAGGGAAATGGCCAGGTTGCGGGGAGTTTGCGGGCGTTTGGATTCTTTTTCGTACCAGCCTTTCGAGCGGACGAAACGGTGCATTTCTTCGGTGAGTTGTTTGATATCCATAACGGAAGCCTGCGTCAGGGCGGTGGGTGTGGCTTTTTCCCATAAAAAAACGGCTCGCCGCGTCTGGGAGCCGTTTATATACGTCGAAACGAACCTATCCAGACCGGGAGGTTTGTGTTTTTGGGGATGGGGACGGGTTCCAAGTTTGCATGGCGGCTATTATACCTGAAAATGTGACATTTGTTCCTTGACAGGGGTGTGGATGTGTTTTATTATTTTGATACCCCACCCCCCTGGGGGGGGTATCAAAGAGAAAGAATAAACCAATGAATGAATCGACCACACTCCGAAGATTGAAAACGATTGAAGGCCACCTGAAAGGCGTTATCCGCATGGTGGAGGAAGATGCTTATTGCATCGATGTTATCCGCCAGATCCAGGCGGTGGAGTCGGCTCTGAACAAGGTCAGCGCCGGGATTTTGGATGAGCACTTGAATTCGTGCGTTATCACGGCCATCCAGGGCGATGACCCCAAGGAGCGCGAGCGTGTGCTGAAGGAAATCTCGGAAGTGTTCGAGATGGCGAATAAAGTTTAACCTGTAGGATCGCAACGTGTTGCGCCCCTACCTAACCAACCCAAAGGAGAAAATCTCATGACCACCGTAAAGTATTCCGTTCCCAATATTTCTTGCATGCACTGTGTCCACACCATCCAGACCGAAGTTGCAGATGTGGCTGGCGTTAAGGCCGTCAAAGCCGATGCCCCGACCAAGGCTGTCGAAATCACCTTCGATGCCCCCGCGACAGAAGACAAAATCAAAGCCCTGCTGGCTGAAATCAATTACCCCGTTGCCGGTCTGGCGCTCTAATCCTGTTTACCAGTTGCCCGGTTCCTTCGTTTCCAGTTGAAACCGGGCAACTGAATAACTGTACAACTGGATAACCCAAAAATGACAGATACCAAACAACTCACCCTGCCCGTTACCGGGATGACCTGTGCCAATTGTGTGGCTACGGTCGAGCGGAATTTGAAAAGACTCGATGGCGTTTCCACCGCTGTCGTTAATCTCTCCTCCGAACGTGCCACAGTCGAGTTTGACTCGGCCAAACTGGGGCTGACGGAACTGATCGCGCGCGTTGAGCGCGCCGGGTATGGGATTGCCACCGGCGAAGCAGACCTGATCATCAAACGCCTGTCGGATGCCAACGATGCCAACCGCCTGGAGAAAGCCATTGCCAAATTGGATGGCGTGCTCGAAGCGCAGGTGACCTTTACCACTGAAAAAGCGCGCGTCAAATACGTGCCGACCATCATCTCGCAGGCCGAACTGCGCCGCGCGGTCAGTGCCGCCGGGTTCGAGGCGCTGGAACTGGGCGGCCAGGCTGAAGATGCCGAAGCCAAAGCCCGCGAGCACGAAATCAGCGAACAACGCCGCCTGCTGATCATCGGCACGATTTTTGCCCTGCCGCTCTTCCTGCTTTCGATGGGCAAGGATTTCAACCTGCTGCCAGAGTTTTTCTACCTGCCCGGGCATGTGGAAATGGCCGCCAGAATGGGTGGGATGCACCCCGGCCAACCCTGGCTGAACTGGTTGATGCTGGTGTTGGCGACCCCTGTGCAGTTTTACGTGGGCTGGCAATATTATGTGGGCGCGTATAAATCACTGCGCAATGGCTCGGCCAATATGGATGTGCTCATCGCGATGGGTTCATCGGTGGCCTATCTGTACTCGCTGCCGGTCACTTTTGGCTGGCTGGATGGACATGTCTACTTTGAAACGGCTGCCGTTATCATCACTTTGATCCGGCTGGGAAAGTTCCTCGAAGCCCGCGCCAAAGGCCGTACCTCCGAAGCAATCAAAAAGCTGATGGGGCTGCGCGCCAAAACCGCCCGCATCGTGCGCGATGGGCAGGAACTGGAAGTGCCAGTTGACGAAGTCAAAGTGGGGGATGTGGTACTGGTGCGCCCCGGCGAGAAAATCCCGGTGGATGGTGTTGTCGTGGAAGGCCGCTCAACCATCGACGAATCGATGCTAACTGGCGAATCTCTGCCGGTGGAGAAGAAACCTGGTGACCCGGTCATCGGCGCCACGCTGAACAAGGTTGGAATGCTGCGTTTTGAAGCCACCAAAGTAGGCAAAGAAACCGCCCTGGCGCAGATCATCCGCCTGGTGGAAGATGCCCAGGGCAGCAAAGCGCCCATCCAGGCGATGGCAGATCAAGTTTCAGGGATTTTCGTCCCGGCTGTGATTGCCATCGCCGCCCTGACGTTTGCTGGCTGGTATTTCTTCGGCCCGGCGCTGGCTGCCAATGCTGGCGTGACCGTTTTCACCCGCGCACTGATCAACATGGTGGCCGTGCTGGTGATCGCCTGTCCGTGCGCCATGGGGCTTGCCACGCCTACGGCGGTTATGGTTGGCACCGGCAAAGGCGCAGAGATGGGCATCCTGTTCAAGAGCAGCGAAGCCTTGGAGCGCGCCGGGAATGTCTCGGTGGTGGTGCTCGATAAAACCGGCACGATTACTAAAGGCCAGCCGGCCGTGACCGATGTTGTGGTAAATGGCAAATGGTCAGCAGAAGAAATCCTGCGGCTGGCTGCCTCGGTTGAAAAAGGCAGTGAGCACCCGCTTGGGGAGGCGATCTGGGCCGAGGCCACAAGTAAAGGCCTGAGCCTGTCGGAACTCGCCGGGTTCCAGGCCGAGGCCGGGCACGGTGTTGAAGCCGAAGTGGACGGTCACAGCGTGGCGGTTGGCAACCTCCGCATGATGGAAAAACGCAGTTATTCGCTCGAAAGCCTGCGTCCTGAAGTGGAACGCCTGCAAGGTGAAGCCAAAACTGCCATGCTGGTGGCGGTGGACGGTGTGGTCGGTGGCATTATCGCCGTGGCTGACACGCTGAAGGATGGCTCGACCGAAGCGATTGCCGAACTGCATTACATGGGCCTGAAAGTGGCCATGATCACTGGCGATAACCGCAAAACTGCCGAGGCGATCGCAAAGCAGGTTGGCATCGATATTGTGCTGGCCGAAGTGCTGCCCGAAGGCAAATCTTCCGAAGTAAAACGGCTGCAACAGGCTGACAAAGCTACCGGTAAACCCGGCAATGTGGTCGCGATGGTCGGCGATGGCGTCAACGATGCGCCTGCGCTGGCCCAGGCGGATGTCGGCATTGCCATTGGCACCGGCACCGATGTGGCCATGGCCGCCGCCCCGGTGACGCTCATCAGCGGTGACCTGCGCGGTGTGGCGCGTTCGATTGCGCTTTCGCGCCAGACTCTCACCACCATCAAGCAAAACCTGTTCTGGGCGTTTTTCTACAACATCATCCTCATCCCATCTGCTGCGCTTGGCTACCTGAACCCCATGTTGGCGGCCCTGGCGATGGCGTTTAGCTCGGTTTTTGTGGTCAGCAACAGCCTGCGCCTGCGCAGCTACAAGGTTGAGTCGGCCAATGCTCCCAAGACGCTCTCGGCGCGGCTCTCCCAGTTTGCTTTCCGCGCAGTGACAGCCGTGTTGATCGTCGGTGGGCTGACGCTGTTCCTGTTCAACGGCCCGCTGAAGATGGTCGGTATGCGCCTGGCGGCCACCCCGCAGACGGCTGTTGTTGCCGGAACGCCCAGCACACTCAATCTCAACCTGGTCAACCTGATCGGCAGCAACATCAACAGCCTGCAAGCCGCTAATTTCAAGTTTGACAACAAAATTTCTTACAATTTCTACGTGGCCGTCATTGCGCGCGACCTGTCATTCATCCAGGCCCAGCCGGTGCTGCCGCCCGATGTGAAGGTGGAGATCAGCATGAGCGATGGCATGGACAACATGCTCAGCTCGGGCCAGGCCACGATGATTAGCCCGGTCTCGCCGGTCAGCACCAACCTGCAAACCGCCATCACCTTCCCGGCGGATGGGCAATATATGGTTTTTGTCGATTTCATCCAGGATGGGACGCAACCGATCACACTGTCCACCCCGCTCAATATCGGCACCGCTGCCATGCCCCTTGCCAGCCTCCAGGCAGAGTCTCCCCTGACACAAACCGTCGCCGACCTGACCGTCACCATGAAACGCGATGAAGTCATTACTGCCGGACAAGACAGCCTGCTCAGTTTTTCAATCATAGACGCCAAGGGCTTCAACCGCACCCCCGAGTTTGGCATGGCTGCCCATCACACATCCCTCTACATCGTCGATGAATCCGTCAGCATGTTTATTCGCCCCACCCTTTCCGAGCGTCAGACAGTAGGCTACTGGGTCAACTTCCCGAAACCGGGGCGTTACAAAGCCTGGGTCGAGTTCGTCCACAATGACAAATTCCAGCAGGTTTCTTTTGTGCTGGAAGTAAAATAGCCAAATTTACATGGAACAATACCTGATCGCATTTTTCACGGGCCTTACCACCGGCGGACTTTCCTGCCTGGCGGTGCAAGGCGGCTTACTCGCCACCGCCATCGAACAAACGCTGGAACAGGGCATCATCAACCAGCCTCCCGTTCGCAAAGGCAAAAAAAAGGCATTCAAAGCCCCCCAGCCCAACCCGGCCCTGCCCATCTTGCTCTTCCTGGGCGCAAAAGTCTTCATGTATACCTTGTTGGGTTTCTTGCTGGGCGCGCTTGGCTCGATTTTCCAACTCAGCACCCTCATGCGCGCCATTTTGCTCGTTGCTATCGGCATCTTCATGATCGGCAACGCCCTGCGCATGCTCAACATCCACCCCATTTTTCGCTACTTTGCCATCGAGCCGCCTAAATTCATCACCCGCGCCATCCGGCGCACAGCCCGCAGCGGCGATGCCATTGCCCCGCTCTTCCTTGGCGCACTCACAGTCCTGATCCCGTGCGGCGTCACCCAGGCCATGATGGCCGTAGCCATCGCCAGCGGCAGCCCAACCGAGGGCGCCATGCTCATGCTGGCCTTTACCCTCGGCACCACCCCGGTGTTTTTCCTTGTCTCCTACCTTGCCACCAGCCTGGGGCAGCGCACCGAAGGCCTGTTCATGCGCCTGGTGGCCGTGGTCATCTTGATTTTGGGATTTATATCGATAGACTCTGGCGCCACGTTAATGGGATTCCGCTACTCTGTAACCAATCTCGTTTCCGATAGCTTCCAGACCGCCCCTCAGCCTGTCTCATCGTTAAACCAGCTTCCCGGCACGCTGACACTCCAGGCTGAAAATGATGGCTACTTCCCGCGCAAACTGGCCGCCCCGGCAGGGGTTCCGGTCACACTCAATGTTGTCACCGACAAAACCTATTCATGCGCCCGCGCCTTCGTCATCCCCGACCTGGGCGTGGAAACTTTGCTGCCCGAAAGCGGCACCGTTCCCATCCAGATCCCGCCCCAAAAACCCGGCTACCAGATGTTCTTCACCTGTTCGATGGGCATGTATACTGGTGTGATTGTTTTTCAATGAGTTTTTCTTTCTTGAGTTGACGAAAGAGAAAGAAGAAAGAATAAAATTGTGGTCAAAAAAACGTTCAAAATCACCGACATGCACTGCGCCAACTGCGCCATGGCGCTTGAGTCGATTGAAGACAAACTGCCCGGCATTAGGGAAATCAACGCCAGCTATAAAAAAGCCGAGATGGTGGTTGAATTTGACGAAAAAATCGTAACCGAAGCCCAAATTCTGGCGGCGGTTGAGAAAAAAGGGTATCATGTTGGGTCATGACATCTATCGAACTCCTTTCCCCGGCCAAAGATCTTGAAACCGGCCTCGCTGCCATCAACTGCGGGGCCGATGCCGTTTATATCGGCGCATCCAAATTTGGGGCGCGTGAAGCGGCTGGAAATTCGCTCGGCGATGTCGAGCAGCTGATCCAGTATGCGCACCGTTACTGGGCCAAAATCTACGTGGTGGTCAATACCCTGCTGCGCGATGACGAAATCGACGAGGCCGTCAAACTCATCCACCAGGTTTACAACGCCGGGGCAGACGCGCTCATCATCCAGGATGTGGGCCTGCTGGAGTGCGACCTGCCGCCCCTGCCGCTCTTCGCCAGCACCCAGATGCACAACCACACCCCCGAGCGGGTGGCTTTCCTTGAAAAGGTGGGTTTCAAGCGCGCAATCCTGGCGCGCGAACTTAGCCTGGAGCAAATTCGCGCCATTCGGGCGCAAACCACGTTGGAGCTGGAGAGTTTCATCCACGGGGCGTTGTGTGTGTGCTACAGCGGGCAGTGCTACCTGAGCTACGCCAACGGTGGCCGCAGCGGCAATCGCGGGCAGTGCGCCCAGCCCTGCCGCCATTCGTATTCCCTGCTGGATGCGACCGGCAAAACCCTGGTAAAAGACCGCCACCTGCTCTCCATCCGCGACTTGAACCTGACTGCCAGCCTGGGCGAGATGCTCGAAGCGGGGGTGACTTCGTTCAAAATCGAAGGGCGACTCAAAGATGCTAATTACGTAAAGAATGTGGTCGGCCACTACCGCCGCGCGCTGGATGTGATTTTGAACGAAACAGGTCGCGAAAAAGCATCTTCTGGTGAAGTGCGGCTGGATTTTGTGCCGGATGTGAATAAAACCTTCAATCGGGGCTATACCACCTATTACCTGCATGGACGCGGTGACCGGGTGGAATCGAACGCTACCCCAAAAATGAGCGGGGAATCGCTTGGGAAAATATCCGCCCTGGGGCGTGCTTCCTTTACCCTGGCATCTGCCGCCCTGCTGCATAATGGCGATGGGTTGACGTTTTTTAATCGCGCGGGTGAGCTGCAAGGGACGAGTGTTAACCGCGTGGAGGGGAAAACTGTCTACCCGGCGAAGATGGACGGGTTGGAACCCGGCCTGGAGCTTTTCCGCAACCACGATCACGCTTTTTTGAATCAGCTGGAAAAAAGCCAGGATGAACGGCGGGTCGGCGTCAGGGCGGTGTTTTCCGAAACGGAATCAGGTTACAGCCTGTCATTGCGCGATGATAACGGGATCCAGGCCGAGGCTGAGATCCAAATCCAAAAGATTGAAGCCCAAAAGCCGGATGTGGCCCGGGCGACGATTGAAAAACAAGTTGGCAAGCTGGGTGAGACGGAGTTTGCGCTTTTGTTGCTGCGTTTGGATGCTGTGGTAATGCCGTTCCTGCCGGTTTCGGTGTTGAATGAGCTGCGCCGCCTGGCGGTGGAGGCTTTGCGCGCGGCGCGTTTAACGGCGCGGCCGGTGGTACGCTGCGAAACTATGCCAAATGCCGCGCCATACCCTGAAAAGGAGCTTTCTTACCTGGGTAATGTGCTCAACCAACGCGCGATGGCTTTTTATCGGCGGCATGGTGTGACCAGGATTGAACCGGCGGCGGAAAGCGGGCTGGATATGCACGGGCGTAAGGTAATGACGACCAGGTATTGCGTCAAGTACCAGCTTGGGGATTGCCCGAGGGTGGCGCGGAATGTTATTCCGCGTTACGAAGAGCCGCTTTTCTTGCTGGATGAGAGCGGGCAGCACCTGCGCTTGAAATTTAATTGCAAAGAGTGTGTGATGGAAGTGATCTATACCCAAAGGGCATGATATGAGTAGGTATTTCAGCGTTGACGAGGCGAACGATGCGCTGCTCACTATCAGCCCGCTGATGGATGCCATCCAGGCCATTCGGCGCGATATCCTGGCGCGCCGGCCCGAGGTCTGGCCGGTGATCGAAAAAGCCGCCGGGAACGGTGGCAGCAAGGCGGCCAGCCGAATGGCGGTCAATTTTGAGCAGTTGGATAAGCTGGTGCATCAGATCCAGGATATGGGTGTGATTTTGAAGGATATCAACACCGGGCTGCTGGATTTCCCGGCCCTGCGTGATGGGACTGAAGTGTATTTGTGCTGGCGCTTTGGGGAAGGTTATATTGCTTTCTGGCACGAAATCGATGCCGGGTTCTCTGGCCGGCAGCCGATTGATACGTTTTAAGTGTAATTTTTGCTTTTGACACTCAGGTAAACGGTCTGGCTGCGCGTGCTGTAACCGGCCCAGACCGTTTTCCCTTCGATATTGTATTCGTTCAGCATGATGGAGCGCCCATCTACACCGGTTTGTTCAACGTAACTGGTTTTGTTGTCTGGCAAGCTGGTGACTTTCACCTGTTCGTCTGTGGCGCTGCCGGTGCGGATAAAGTGTTCGATTACCCTGAGTAAGATTTGCTTTTCTTCTGATGGCATTTTTTGTCTCCTGGTTAAGCGGTCAGTGCATTGTGCATATCATATTCAGCCTGGGCGTGAGGGATTGCCAGCGCATAGCTCCATTCCCCGGCAAAAATCCTTTCCAGCCTTCTCAGGAGCGCCCGGTCGTTTTCGTTGAGGGAATGCGCGCGCTGGTGTGCGCAAAGGTCGCGTATCACCTGGCAGAGCGATTCGGCGCGTCCATCGCGCAGGGTTTCGAGCAGTTTTTTCATGCGCTCGTAGCTGTTTTCGGGCAGCGGATTGCTCGGATCGGATAAGATGGAAATCAGGGACTCAAAACCGGCTTTTGACGTGGGGAAACGCAGCCGGTTTGTGGTGTGTTTATCTGCCGGAACCCAAATGGTCATGTCGCTGACCTGGATCATGTAGTATTGAACATTTCTGTTAAATAGGGTTCGCTCTTCAATCTTCTTGACTTGTCCCAGGCCGTATGTCCAGTGCATTACTGTGTCACCAATATTTAGTTCGATTTGGGCCTTACCTTTCCTGCAAAATAAAAATGCCAGTCCTGGCAAAGAGACTGGCAAACGGAACCTGTCGATTGTGGGATGAAATGATTATATCATCGAACCTATTGCCGCCCAGAGAGTGTTGGGTCGGACATCTGGCGCCCAGGATCATCCGTTTCAAAGTGATGACGAATTTTCCGGTGTTCCGTAATTTTTGTTTGGTGTTATATACTACAACATTCGCAAAGGAGATTTCAACGTGAAAAATAATGGTTTAGCCTATGCCTTCGGCGCTTACATTGCCTGGGGACTTTTTCCCATTTACTGGAAGTGGCTGCACACTATCGATGCTGTTCAGCTTATCGGCCACCGCATCGGCTGGTCGTTTGTGATGTTGTTCGCCTTCATCCTGGTCACGCGACAGTGGCAGGATTTTAAGGCGGTGCTCACCTGGAAAATCCTGCCGATTTACATCGTCGCCGCGATTTTGATCGGCTGTAACTGGCTGCTCTACGTTTGGGCGGTCAACTCGAACTATATAGTTGAAACCAGCCTGGGCTACTTCATCAACCCGTTGATCAGCGTGCTGCTGGGGGTGATTTTCCTGCGCGAAAAATTGCGCCCGTTCCAATGGATTCCGGTGGGCCTGGCGGCACTGGGCGTGGGCTACCTGACCTTTACCTACGGCCGCCTGCCCTGGATTGCGCTCGGGCTGGCATTTTCATTCGGCACCTATGGGTTGGTCAAAAAACTCTCGCCGCTGGGCTCGCTCTACGGGTTAACGCTCGAAACCGGGATTTTATTCCTCCCCGCGGTGATATATCTCATTTTTGCTGACATGAGCGGGACGGGGGCTTTCTTGCGCAGCGGGGCACTCACTGATTTGCTGCTGATCGGCGCCGGGGCGGTGACCACCATCCCGCTGCTGATGTTTGCCTCCGCCGCGCAGCGCATCCCGCTTTCGATGGTTGGGATCATGCAATATATAGCGCCCACCATCCAATTCATGCTTGGCGTTTTGGTTTATCATGAACCTTTTGACCATACCCGCCTGATCGGATTCAGCATCATCTGGGCTGCGTTGATCCTGTTTGGCGTGGAAGGCTTGCGCGCCCGCCGCGTTGTTGGGCCAGAACCTGTGCCTGAGCTTGGGGAGGGGTAAAATTAGCCCATGCCAACGATCCTTGTCGTCGAAGACGAACTTTCCTTGCAAGAAACACTTGCCTACAACTTGACCCGCCAGGGCTATACCGCTGAAATCTGCGGTGATGGCCGCGCCGCGCTGGAAAAAGCCCGCACACTCCAGCCCGACTTATTGATTCTCGATATTATGCTGCCCGGCCTGGATGGCATCGAAATTTGCAAAATCTTGCGCCGCGAGAACTTCAACGCACCCATCATCATGCTCACCGCCCGCGATAGTGAAATTGACCGCGTGGTTGGGCTGGAAGTAGGCGCGGATGATTATCTCTCGAAACCTTTTTCCATGCACGAACTGATGGCACGCGTCAAGGCCCAACTGCGCCGCACCCAGTCTATCCGTGACGCGCTTGAAAAGCTCAAAAACGCGGCTCATTCAGATACGCACACCTTTGGCAGCCTGGTCATCAACGTCACTCGCCGCGAAGCCAGCCTGGCCGGCCTGCCCCTGGCGCTCAAACCGCAGGAATATGAACTGCTGCTTTTTTTTGCCGAACATCGCGGGCAGACGCTCTCGCGCGAGTTTATCCTTGAGCGTGTTTGGGGTTGGGATTACGTTGGTGACAGCCGCACGGTAGATGTCCACGTTAGCTGGCTGCGTCAAAAGCTGGAGACAGACCCCGCGCGCCCGTCTCGCATCGTCACCGTGCGCGGGGGTGGATACCGTTTCGATGGTTGAATCAAAAAACAGGGCGCGAATCATTCCCGCCCTGTTTTTTGATTCCGTTATCCAGGTTTAGTTTTTCTCACCGAACAGTGCAATAACGATATGCTGGTTCAAGAACTGAGGGTGTTCTTGCTCCTTCGAGTTTGCCGGGACAATTTGCCCGAGTGTATAGCCTCCCACCACTGGCACATCTGCCCCCAGCAAAGATTGGATGATCTGGATTTCAATTCCTGGCCAGGCTTGCATTAATAGCTGCCAGGCCATATCCACCAGCACCAGGGCCATTACCGGGCGGGCATGGCCCAGGCTGGCACGCGCTGTGGCAAGAGCATTTTGCACAGCATCCTTGCATTTATCGGGGCTGCCTACCATCAGGTAAGCATCGCTGCCATCGCGCAGGGGGGCATTCATGCGAAAACTGCCATCTGCTTCCACCCGCATGGGTGCGCGGATCACTAAGTCTGGGCGGCCAGATTGTTCGAAACCAAGCGGGTAAATGCGAACCATGTGGTTAAGCGGGGAGAGCGACCATTCGCGGGCAGGGTGTCGAAAGAGCTGGGCATAACTTTCAGATGCCGGGTGCCCATCCAGCGTGCGCAGCCAGTTCCCGCGTGAGCGTGTCACTCGAAAGTGGTTGCCTACCGGGCTCCAGCCGTGGCCGTATCCCCAGCCCACCTTCAAATTGCCGCGCAAAAATGCAGCCGACATTCCCCCGGTGCTGTGCTGCGTGCCTGCAAATTGGTATGTGCTGTTATTCAGGTTGTCACCGGTGGATAGCCCGCCCAATATGGGCATGTGGGCAGCAACTGCCTGGCAGAATTCTTCGGCATTCCCATTCAAGCCATCACCGAAAACCAGCACACTTTCAACCGGGCGCTGCTCATAACCCATCAGCTGCATGATGCGTGTGCCAATTTCACCGCTGCCCTGGCTGTACGATGAAAACCAGTGCGTTTCTGCCTGGATATCCCCGCCCAACAGGGCCACCGTTACCACATGGGTGCGTGGGCCATCTACGCTCATGCAGGCCGAGCTACTCATCCCGATCATTGGAACGTTTGAGAGCAGGCTGGCAACGCCGCTGATGATGCTGGGCGCGTCGAAGCGGTACGGGCTGATGATGATTGCCAGTACCGGCTGGGTATTCCCCAGGCTGTTCAAGGCGATATTTGTAGCCTGCATACCCGCTTCGCGCGGGTCAAGCGCATAAGCCTGTCCAACTCCAGCGACAAGAGACATTTCACAGCTCCTTAATTCTCAGAGATGGGAACAGTGATGTGGAAGATGGTTCCCTTGCGGAATTCACTCTCGAACCAGATTTTGCCGCCCTGCATCTCCACCAGGCTGCGGGTGATGTTTAACCCTAAACCGGTGCCGGGCGATTTGCGCGCCTGCTCATCTTCTGAGCGGAAGAACTTCCCAAAGATTTTGCGCTGATCTTCAGGGCTGATGCCGATGCCGTTATCTTTGACCCACACATGCACCACTTCTTTGGCGCCGTCCGGGTCCCAGTTGTTGGCCGATTTTTCTGCCTGGACGATGATATGACCGCCTTCCTGGGTGTATTTGTGGGCATTGCTGACCAGGTTGACCAGAATCTGGCTGATGCGTGTTTTGTCTGCCCACACTTTTGGCAGTCCCTCAGGAACCACAATCTCAATGCTTTGTTTCTTATCGTCAATCTGGCGTTTGGTAGAGCGTACCACTTCTTCGACAATATCGGGTACTTCAATCGCCTTGAAGTCCAGCCGCAGTCGTCCGGCTTCAATCTTTGAGTTGTCGTTCAGGTCTTCCACGATGGTTTTCATACGCTCGATATTCGAGCGGATGGTTGTCAGGAAGTTGGTCTGCATTTCGGTAATCGGCCCCACCGCTCCGGCGGCCAGCAATTCGGCATAACCTTTAATCGATGTCATCGGGTTTTTGAGTTCGTGCGCCACCAGCGAGACAAATTCACTCTTGGCAACGCTGGCCTGTTGGACTTCGGCATATAGCTGGGCATTGGCAATGGCGATGGCCGCGTGATCTGCCAGGCGGTTCAAGAAATTCAACTCATCCTGTTGGAAGCGTTCTGCATTGGTGCTTTCAAGCAAAACCAGGCCGATAACGTGTGCCTCGCGGCGAATTGGGATGGATAGCTGGCTGCGTGTGCTCTTCAGGAACCCATGCACCTCGCCTTCAGTTGTAGATGTGCGGTGCGGTGCGCCGCTTTCCAGCGCTGATTTCAAGCCCGGATGGCTGGTGGGCATATATTCATCTTTGTAGGCTTCCAGTTCGCCTGAGTAGCCCTGGCTGGCCACCAGGTACAGGCCCTTTTCCTGGGCAAAACCGATCAGCCCGGCTTCCGCTTTGGACTGGCGCATGGCCCATTCCAGGGTGATGCGCATGGCGCGTTCCACTTCCAGGCTGGCATTCAGCTCACGGTCGATGCGCTGCATTACCGAAAGTTCTTCTACGCGTGCGTTGAGTTCCTGGTCAGTCAGGGTATACAGGCGGGCATTTTCAATGGCGACTGCCGCTTGTCCACCAAAAGCCGAAATAAGTGTCTCATCATCATTGGTGAAGGGCAGTCCGTCTTTCTTGTTGATGATTTCGATGACACCGATGACCTTGTCTTTTACTTCCATTGGCACGGCCAGGATGGCTTTGGTAATAAACCCGGTTTGTTTATCTGTCACCGAATTCCAGGTGCTGGATGATGCTACATCACTGTGATTGACTGGCTGGCGGCTTGTGACCGCTTTCCCAACTACCCCGGTACCCGGAGGCAGGCGCTGCCCGACCAGGTTTTGCGCTACCGGGCCAACCGTTACCTGGAAGATTAACTCATCTGTCTGGGAATCAACCAGGAAAAGTGACCCGGCTTCGGCGCTGAGCAGGTTGACTGCACTTTCCAGGATACTTTTCAGCAACGGTTGCAACTCCAGTGTAGAAGCAAGCTGGCGGGCCACCTGGTTCAGGATATCCAGTTGTTGGGCGCGATGCTCGGTTTCCTGCAACAATCGTGACTTGATAATAGCGCCAGCGGCCTGGTCGGCGATGGACTGGAACAGATCCAACTGACCCTCGGTATAAGCGACACTGGCGTCGTGTGAGGCAATACTCAGCGCGCCAATGGTTTCTGCCCCGGTGTTCAGGGGCACACCTAACCATGCGTAAATATTTTTGGCAGCCGGATTGATGCCCAACGCCTGGCACTGGCTGACAAAATCTTGTGTCAGGATGGCGCGGCGGGTAGTGATGACTTCCTGCTCCAGTGTTGATTTGGTGGGCAGGGGCATGTTTTCTTTGTTCAGGAACCGCTCATCGTTTTCCAGGCAGAATGCGTAATAAAAATTTCGCGCGACTTTGTTGTATAGCGTCAGGTGGAAATCGCTGCCTGGGATGATTTGGGTGGATTGGGCGTAGATGAGTTCCAGGATGTCATCGAAATTCAGGGTGATATTGATACCCTGGGCTACGCGCGCCAGCACATTCATCTCGTGCACGCGTCGTTCCATGTTTTTGACCACCTGGGCCCGCTCTAATGCCACTGCAGACTGACTGCACAGGTCTTCCAGGAAGGAAATATCGTGGCTGGCATAGTTTTCGCCTGAAAGACGCTCACCCAGCGCCACCCAGCCCACCAGCCGGTCGCGGCCTGGCAGCGGGATGAACAATTGCACATTTAAGATTGCCAGCCTGCCGCGCTCGGCCTGGATGGAAGATGGCAGCCGCAGTTCATCGATATAGATGGGCAATTTATCACGTCCAAGTGTTGCTGGAAGCGGGCTGTTGGATGAAAAGTGAACATCTGTGGTGGGTCGCCCGCTTTCATCTGGGGTTGAAATAAAATACCCGCTCATCGGGTCAAAAATGAAGATGTGCAGCTGGCTCGGCAGCAGGCTCATCGAAATTTGCTCACGCAGCGTTTTGAGCACATCGCCGATATCAACTACGTTGGTCATTTCGCGTGTGAAGATTTTCAGTCTTTCCTGGTGGGCCTTTTCGCCCCGGAAGAAGATCGAGTCGATCATTTCTTGAAGGCGGGTGCGCACCGGGTTGAGCAGCAGCACCCACAGGAAGACTGCCAGCGAAATCACGATCGGGTTTCCAGGTGTCATCATCGCCCCGGTGAGCAGGCTCAGGCTGACACTCAAAAGCACATACCCACCTATTGCCAGGATGGAGAGCAAAAAATAAAGTACGCCGCGCCCAAGCAGGTAATCGGTACGCAGCAGACGGTAGCGCAGCACGGTGTAACCCGTGGTGGCCGGGAAAACGATCAGCCAGACGAAGAAAAAGATTGGGTTGAAGTTTGTGAAGCTGAATGGATTGCCTAGCACCATCGAGACAAGCGGCGATGACAGGAACAGCCAGGAGGTGATCGGCAGGAATCCCACCAGGGCACCCACTAAGATCGTGCGGGCTTGCTGGCGTGCTACCGGTGAAGGGGACTGATATCGCCGGTAAAATGTGCTGGCAATGAAAAACAAGATGCCTAGCCCGGTAAAAACGTAACTATATTGCCAGATACTGGCGTAAAATCGTGGCGCATCAAACCGGAAAATGGTTGTCAGGTTTAAGCTGCCGAGCAGGAGCGATGGGATGTAAACAGCCCAGCGTAAAAACGGATAGCGCAGCATAATGCGCGCTTCCTGTGGAAAAACCAATCCCAGGTGGAATAGCGCCCCACCAACCATCGGCACAGAGAATACCCACAATGCAGTCAGCGAATGGGTGGTGTAAAGATCTAGCAGGCCGCCTACTACCAGTGCAACCGCTGCCGATAGTATGGAAAAAGCCCGTCCAGCGGTTTCGGTGCGTCGCAGGCCAAAAATCCACAGGCCGATTGATAGATATACCAGCCCGATCACGTATGGGATTACAAAATACTCAAACTGCGAAGTCCAGTTGAAGGATGACAGGCTGGTATCAAACGTTTTTTCCTGCCCATCCATCATTTGGAAGGTGGCACGGATAGTAGCGGCGCTCTCATGAGCTTTTAACCAGGTTTGTATTTCTTTGTATGAGTGTACTGGGGTGACTGCATCCAATGAATTATCTGGCAGCACAACCGCCAAAGAAAGAAGCTGGTTGCCATACTCGTTCAACCCTGCATTAAAAAGCCCCCAGGATGGATCGCCCTGTTTGCCAACCCCGTTGGTCATCATGGTATGTTCAATGAATACGCCTAAGAACGGCGTGTTGAAAAATCCCAGCGCTTGTATCAAAAAGACCACATACGCCAGCACTGCCAGCCCCTGGTATAAGAAAATCAGGAGTTGTGTTGGGTTTTTCTTCACCATTTCCAACCAGGATGAAGGTTTCATAGGCAGATTCCCTGTGAAAAGCTAAATATCGAGATTGCGGACTTTCTTGGCGTGGGTTTGGATGAATTTGCGGCGTGGATCAACCGCGTCGCCCATCAACATATCGAAGGTGCGATCGGCTTCGGTGGCATCTTCCACAGAAACCAGCAGCAGGGTGCGATTATTCGGATCCATGGTGGTTTCCCATAGCTGTTGGGGATTCATTTCACCCAGGCCTTTGTAGCGCTGGATGGAAGCTTTTTCGCTCTCTCCTCCCAGGTCTTTCACCGCCTTATCTTTTTCCGCGTCTGAATAGACATACTGCACCTTTTTCCTATGCTCGATTCGGTACAGCGGCGGCTGGGCGATGTAGAGATGACCTTCTTCGATGAGTGTGGGCATATAGCGGAAGAAAAACGTCAGCAGCAGGGTGCGGATGTGGCTGCCGTCAACATCCGCATCGGTCATGATGATCACGCGCCCGTAGCGCAGCCCGGTCAGGTCAAAGCTGTCGCCGATTCCCGTGCCCAGGGCTGAGATCAAGGCTTTGACTTCGTTGTTCCCCAAGATTTTATCCAGCCGGGCACGCTCGGTGTTCAAAATCTTACCGCGCAGCGGCAGGATGGCCTGGAAGTGTCGATCGCGGCCCTGTTTGGCCGAGCCGCCTGCCGAGTCACCTTCTACGATGTAGAGTTCGGTTTTGTTCGAGTCGCGCTCCGAGCAGTCGGCCAGTTTGCCGGGTAGGGTCATGCTTTCCAGCGCCGATTTGCGGATGACCAGGTCGCGGGCTTTGCGGGCGGCGTCGCGTGCGCGTGAGGATGTCAGACACTTGGCGATGATGGCTTTGGCTGCCTGCGGATTCTCTTCCAGGAAGGTGACAAATGCCTCGCCGACCACCTGGGTCACGTAGGTCTGCACTTCCGGGTTCATCAGTTTCACTTTTGTTTGCGATTCGAACTGCGGGTCGGGGTGTTTGATGCTGACGATGGCGGTCAGGCCTTCGCGGGTGTCGTCACCGGTAAAGTTGGGATCGGAATCTTTCAACAGGCTGTTTTTGCGCGCATAATCGTTGACCACGCGCGTCAGGGCGGCCCGCAGGCCGGTCATGTGTGTGCCGCCATCGATGGTGTTGATGGTGTTTGCGAATGAGTAAACCGATTCTGTGAAAGCGTCTGTGTATTGGACTGCGGCTTCAATGCCAATGCCTTCGACCTGTTTTTCGATATAAACGACTTTGTGCAGGTTTTCGCGGTTGCGGTTAAGGTAGCGCACGAACGAGGTGATACCGCCTTCAAAATAGAAGGTCATCTCGCGGTTGGCGCGCTCATCCAGGAAGTGGATGGTCACGCCGCGGGTTACAAAAGCCATTTCGCGGAAACGCTGTGCCAGCGTGTCGAAGCGAAAATCCAGGTTGTCTTTAAAAATGGTCGGGTCAAATTTGAAGGTGGTGGTGGTGCCGGTGTCGCTTTCCTTGGTTTTTCCGATAGATTTGACCGGTTCTTTCGGATAGCCGCGCTCAAATCGTTGGAAATAACGCTGCCCATCGCGCCGTACCACAACTTCGCACCACTCAGAGAGTGCATTGACCGCCGAAACGCCTACGCCGTGCAAACCGCCCGAGACTTTGTAGCCGCCGCCGCCAAATTTGCCGCCTGCGTGCAGGGTGGTCATCACCACTGTCAGCGCTGAAATTTTCTTTTCGGGGTGAATATCCACCGGGATGCCGCGCCCGTTATCTTCAACGGTGACGCTGCTGTCTTCGCGAATGATGATGTTGATGCGGGTGCAGGCCCCGGCCAGGGCTTCGTCGATGGAGTTATCGACAACTTCATATACCAGGTGATGCAGCGCTTTTAAATCCGTCCCGCCCACATACATACCGGGGCGGCGGCGGACTGCTTCCAGGCCTTCGAGTACCTGGATGCTATTGGCATTGTAATCTGCAGGGATTGTCACGAATGCTCCTCCAAAAAAATCGGTTCAGGCTCGAACCGAGAATGTTTTTTGAGATTTAAGCCATTCCAGGGCGCTATCGACCCAGGCGCTTAAATTGCGAAAGTAGATAAAACTGGCTGCCAGCAGGCTGGTGGAGATGAAGGCATGTCCAAAAATGCCTACCAGCGTCATCCATGATTCGGCGGGGGGAACGCGCCAGAGCAAATCCATACCCTGGCTGATGAGCAGCGCCGCCAGGGCAAACCATCCCAGCGAGGGCATGGCAAACCGCACAACCCTGAAGCTGTGCTGTATGGATGCAAATGCATTGCGGCCATCCAAGAAAATGGCGTGACTGGAGAAAAATATGGGCATGCCAATCCAGAAGATTAGCAGCACCGTGAAAAAGTTGGCAAGGAAGCTCATCGAGCCAATCACGGTCAGCATGCCCAGCGGCAGGCTCAAAAGGGTCAGCAGGAATGACAACATCAGTGAGAGCAAAACAGCCTGTAACAGGCTGCGCTGGGGCGATGGGGCCTGCGAGTCTTTTAACGCTGCCCGCGAGGTAAGATAGAAATACAGGCTTCCACCAACCCAGCCAGCTATTGTCAGCAAGACGGTCCACGCAAAAAGGTTAAACAGGCTGTCAATCTCCAGGTCGATGCGCGCGCCGAGTGGGTTTTTGCCAGAAAGGTTAACCGTCATCAGGCTGAAAATCCCCAGGGGGAAAGTGCGCATTGTGGCAAAATAATTCATGCCTTCGATAATATCCTGGAGGATTTTCATCCCCATCTGGCTGGCTTCGCTGGGCGGCTGGAGTGCGGCAAGTTTTGCCAAAATTGGGCTTATCAGCGCCGAAACTTTCAACCTGGGCCCCATCCACAGGAATACATCGAAGCTGATTGGGATGATGATGAGTGCAACCTGGTTGGCGACCGCATTAAAACCGCCTGTCAGTGCCTGGATTACCCCTGGCGGGGGAGGGGGAATGTTGGGTTTTTGTTCTTCCATACTTCAATTTATTCTACCACAGCCAAGATTTTGAGCCTGATAACTAAGTCATAACAATCTACACCACCAGGCGAATGTGCGCTGCCTCCTGACCGGGGCTGGAAAACCCGGTATATCGTGGGCACAGTATACGGGTAGAGATCGACGACAGGTTGGGATGGGGGCCGATGCGTTCGCAAGAGCATCCTGAGAAGGCCTGCTGGAACCCTGGTGTGCTCTTGGCAGGGCCTGTGGGGGAAGGTACAATCCAAACATGCCCCAACCACACCTGATCAACCAGCATGTGCCCAACCAAAATCGCTTGAGCGTACTCACTGCCATCGTTCTATTGGCATACGCCCTGGCCCAACTAATCGAATCACAGCCGGGCAGTGCAGAATATACCCTTTTTGGGGTTGTCATCCCGCTGCCTTTCAATCTGACAGCCGCAGTGACCTTCCTGTCCGTTGGGCTGACCGCCACCGGGATGGACTGGCTGCTGCGTTCTCACCCGGAATTTGAGCATACCAACACCTTTGAGCACATCATGCTCCCGGCGCTGACCTCCTTCCTGGTGGGGGTGTTGCTCTATAACCTGCCGCATGGCATGTTCTGGTGGGCCGGGTTTGGAGTGGGCGGCGTCATCCTGCTGCTGGTTTTCATCGCCGAATACATTGTGGTGGATGTGTCTGACGCGCGCTACCCGGCGGCTTCTGCCGGGCTGGCGGCCTTATCCTTCATTCTCTTCCTGGTGCTGATAACGGCCTTGAACATCGTTGACGCGCGATTTTTGTTAAAGGTGCTGATTGTCTTCCCGGCAGCGGCCCTGGTTAGCTCACGTACCATACACCTGCGCCTGCAAAGCTGGAGCATCCCCTGGGCCCTGGGCACCGGTTTTGTCACCATCCAGGTGGCGGCTGCCTTACATTACTGGCCGGTGCTGCCCATCCAGGCCGGGTTGGCCACGCTCGGGCCGCTCTACGCGGTCACTGGGCTGGCTGTCAACATGCAGGAAAATCCAGATTTTCGCCGCGCCGCGAGCGAATTTGCCCTGGTGCTGGCATTTTTCTGGCTGCTGGCAGTTTTTGTCCAGGCCTGAGCTTGATTCCGTTTTCGGGGGCTATTCTTACCGGCGCCGGGTGTAACTTCACGACAGATTTTGTGTTTTCAAGATAGACTAATTTTGGAGGCACCAGGATGCAATTTCTTGTGGATTCAGTATTGATTCTAGCTGGCTATATTTTGGGTTCGATCCCATCTGGGTTGATCATCGTAAAACTAAAGACCGGGAAAGATATTCGCACCGTGGAAAGCGGCCGCACTGGCGGCACCAACGCCATGCGCGCAGCCGGCTTTTTTGCCGGCCTTGGCACCGCGCTTGCCGATATTTTCAAGGCCGCGCTGGCGGTTTGGGTAGCGCAGGCCTTATCTCCCAACGAATGGGTACATATACTGGCTCCCATCGCGGCGATTTTAGGACACAACTATTCCATTTTCCTGCCAGAGCGGGATGAGAATGGCAAAATCAAGCGTTTGCGCGGCGGCGCGGGCGGCGCGCCAGCCCTGGGTGGCGCAGTGGGATTGTGGCCGGTTTCGTTCTTTATCATTTTTTCGATGGGCGCACTGGTTTTTTTTACCCTTGGTTATGCTTCAGTGACCACCATGTCGGTGGCGCTGGTAGCCATCATCATCTTCACAGTAAGGGCCGCGCTGGGGCTTTCGCCCTGGTCTTACGTTGTCTATGGCATCATCGCCGAGGTACTTTTGGTTTGGGCACTACGCCCCAACATCCAGAAGCTGCTCCATGGCGCCGAGCGGGTGGTTGGGATCAGCCTGCACGGGCTCATAAAGGCCCAAAAGGAGAACCAGACTGCCAGCGAGGCCATCCAGGAAGTGGATTGAGGCCCTGTTTTTCACAATAAGCCAACGTCCCCGACAAAATCGGGGACGTTGGCTTATTGTGTGGCTGATGTTATTCGTCCGCTTCTACGTTATTATCAGTATTTTCGCTCAGGTGCTTGTAGAGCGCCCGCAGGTTGCGCCGGTGCAGCGATTCGGCCAGCCCGCCCAGGTGAACGCGGCTTTTGCCGCACTCTTCAATGCCGATCTCATCGATATATTCCAGCGAGTTCTTGCGCTTCATGGCGGTGCGCACCGCTTTGCGGATAGCTGAGAGATATGCCAGGTTTTCTTTCACTGCCGCTTCAATTTCACCACGCAGGATGATATCTCCGTGGCCCTGGATGATGTTTTCCAGACCCATCTTGCCGATTTTCTTGATCGAACTGGCAAGGTGATCCACATTGCCATCCACCAGGTAGGGCAGTGGCATAAAAGCATCCCCCGCGAAGAGTACTCGGTCTTCTTCCACCAGCACCGATATTCCATCCTGGCTGTGCCCGGTGGCTGGGCTTAGAATCAGATTCTTTTTGCCCACTCGCAGGTTTAACTCACCATCGTCAAAGGTCAGGTGTGGCAAAACAATCTTGACCTGTCGCAGGGCATTATTACTTTTGCGGGCAGCTTCCAGCGAGACGCTACCTTTTTCAGCCAGCAATTTGCGACAGAGGGAGTGCGCAATCACGGTTGCCCCAGGGAAGAAGCAATTGCCCCAGCTGTGATCGGCATGGTAGTGCGTATTAATCACATAGCGCACTTGTAGGCCCAACTCATGCTCAATAAATTCGCGCATGGCCAGGGTTTCTTCAGGCGTGGCAAGGGTATCAATAATCACTGCCCATTGTGGCCCTGCAATCGCTCCGGCAGTGACCTGGGCATATAACTCACTTTGAAACCAAAAAACATTTTCTGAAACGCGCTCTCGATGCATACATTTCCTCAGTGAAAAGATAACCCTAACATAGCATAAATGAGAGTCAAAATCAAGTTTAATTTCACCAAAGAATGCAATCATTTTTTAAGATTAATCACCCGCCCGTACTCTTGTGTGTGCTTTGCATATATGTTAAAATCCCGAAAGTTACCCCACAGGTAGGGGGTTTTGGATAAGAGCCGCCATATGTGGCGCTAACAAATGTTCTAATTCTGGAGCTGTTCATGCGTTGTCCATATTGCCAGCATAACGATTCTAAGGTTATAGATACCACCCATGATATTCATGGTGGTATCAGGCGCCGGCGGGAGTGTTTGGGCTGTGGGCAGCGTTTTAGTTCGTACGAGCGACCTATTTTATCCACCCCCCTGATTGTTAAACAGGATGGCGCACGCGAAGAATTTGACCGCGAAAAGCTGGCGCGCGGCATTCGCATCTCATGTGCCAAACGCCCCGTTTCTGCTGCTGATATTGAGCGACTGGTGGGGCAGGTGGAGTCGGAGCTGCAAAGAATGGGGAAAGCTGAAGTTTCTTCGCGTGTGGTGGGTGATATGGTCATTGATGGCTTGAAAGAACTTGACCAGATCGCCTACATCCGCTATGCAATTGTTTACCTGCGGCTGGCCGACCTCCGCGCCCTTCGTCACGAAATCGATCGACTGCTTGAAGGTTAGCGAAAAACGTAAAACGTAACGCGCATGTTGTTTTTGCAACATGCGTGGTTGCTGCTTACGTTTTTTTGTCCCTTATCTGTATTGCAATCCTTTTTTCTAGGAGATATCTTATGGTAGCAAAAGAATCAACCCCAAAAGCCGGAATTCTGCCCACACCGTCGCTGCCGGATGACTTGCCACAGGTTAATCTGACGGATAATGCCCGCCAGGTGCTGATCCGTCGTTATGTGCGTCGCGGTGACGATGGCAAGCCGGTTGAAAGCGTGGAAGAGATGTTCTGGCGGGTGGCTTACCATGTTGCAAAAGTGGAAGAAACCTGGGGCGGGGATGTTACATCTCGGGCACGCGAGTTTTATGTTTTACTTAGCAGTAAAAAGTTTTTCCCCAATTCTCCAACATTTACCGGGGCTGGCACTCCGCTGGGGCAGCTGGCGGCTTGCTTTGTCTTGCCAATTTCAGATGATATGGGCCGCGATTCAGCCGGGATCTTCCAATCGCTGCGTGATGCCGCGCTCATCCAGCAGACCGGCGGCGGGAATGGTTTCTCGTTTTCGCGGCTGCGCCCCAAGGGCGGGCTGGTGAAATCTTCCGCCGGGCAGGCTACCGGGCCTGTGGGTTTCCTGCGCGTTTACGATCACGCTTTTGGCGAGATCGCCCAGGGCGGCACCCGGCGCGGCGCCAACATGGGTGTGCTGCGCGTTGATCACCCGGATGTGGAAGAATTCATCAGTTCCAAGACATCTGAAAACGCCATCACCAACTTTAATATCAGCGTTGGGATCACCGACGCCTTTATGCAGGCTGTCAAAGACGATGCGGATTGGGACCTGGTCTTCCCCGACATCGCATCGCCGGAATATCGAAAGTTTACCGGCACGTTGGAGCAAGCCCGCGAACGCGGAATTCCACTTAAAGTCTACAAGACAGTCCGTGCCCGGGCTTTGTTTGAGATGATCGTTAAACAGGCTCACCATAATGGCGAACCCGGCGTTCTGTTCCTGGATGCCGCTAACCGGCAAAACCCCGTCCCGCACCTGTACCCGCTCGAATCGACCAATCCCTGCGGCGAACAGTGGCTTGGCCCGTACGAAAACTGCTGCCTCGGCTCGGTCAACCTGGCCCAGCATTTTGGCGCAGATGGAACTGTGAATTGGGAAATGCTGCGCCAGAGCGTGACGCTCTCCACCTTGTTCCTGGATGATGTGGTGGAAGCCAACGCTTACGTTCCGGCTGTGCCGCAGTTGAAAGAGGCAGCCCATCGCGCCCGGCGCATTGGGCTGGGCATCATGGGCCTGGGCGACCTGATGTACCATGTGGGAGTGCGCTATGGCTCTCCCGAAGGCCAGGAATTCGCCGCACAGGTGATGGAATTTGTGCGCTACCATGCCATGAAGACTTCGATTGAGATGGCTGAAGCGCGTGGGCCTTTCCCGGCCATCGAAGGTTCGATTTATGATCGCAAGAACCTGCTCTGGCAGGCTCCCAGCTCAATCGTGCCGTATACCCGCAGTTGGGGCCGCCCGGCCATTGACTGGGAAAAAATTACCAGCGAAATCCAAATGCATGGCATCCGCAATGCTGCCCAAACCACAGTCGCTCCCACCGGGACGATCGCAACCGTGGCGGGCTGCGAAGGCTACGGGTGTGAACCGGTCTTCGCGCTGGCTTATATCCGCCATGTGAACGACAATGGCAAGGATTTGAAGCTGACCTATGGGTCGCCATCCTTTGAATTGGCGCTCGAACAGGCCGGGATCCCTGCCGGGAAACGCCAGGAGATTTTCGAGGAAGTGATGAAGCATGGCACCTGCCAGGATGTGGAAGCTGTCCCGGCGGAGATCCGCAGGGTGTTTGCCACTGCCGGAGATGTTACAGCTGAAGAACACGTGCGCATGCAGGGTGCGCTCCAGGCATTTGTAGATAATTCGATCTCCAAAACGGTCAATTTCCCTGAAGGCGCAACCGAACAGGATGTGGCCACAGCCTATATGCTGGCCTGGGAGTTGGGCGCGAAGGGTATCACCGTCTATGTGACTGGCAGCCGCGATAAAGTGGTGCTGGAAACGCACGCCACCGCCGAAAGGAAACAGGCCGAGCCTGCCCCGGCGATTGCCGTGCCGGAAATGCCTGGCCAGATTTCTCCAGAGCAGAAAGTTATCTGGCATGAAACCAAAAAGCCGCGTCCGCGCGCCTTGAAAGGCAACACTTACAGCGTGGAAACGCCGCTGGGAAAAGCCTTTGTCACCATTAACCGCAATGGCGGCAGTCAGCCTTTTGAGGTGTTCATTAACACATCCAAGGCCGGTTCCGAGACAGCCGCTGTCTCGGAGGCGATTGGGCGGCTGGTTTCGTACACGCTGCGGCTGGCCTCGCCGATTGCGCCGCGCAACCGCCTGGAAGAGATTGTGCGTCAGTTGATCGGTATTGGCGGCGGGCGCTCTCTGGGCTTTGGCCCCAACCGCGTGCGCTCCCTGCCCGATGGCGTGGGGCAGGTGCTGGCCGAATACCTGCGCGACGATGAAGAAGATGATCCCGAACGCCCCGGCTTTGGCAACGGGAATGGCAACGGCCACCACGAGAGCGTCCAGCTTCAGATGCCTGTTGTGCACCACGCGCCGATGATGAAAATCGGTGATCTGTGCCCGGAATGCGGCGAAGCCGCGGTGGTCAACGAGGAAGGCTGCCGCAAGTGTTATGCTTGCGGGTTTAGTGAATGTTGATTCGGTTGGAAAGTTGCAAGTTATAAGGTTATAAGATAAAGGTGACAGTCATCTTTAGGATGATTGTCACACATCTCCGCAGGATGAGAAGGGATGCTGGTTTTGGCCAGTATCCCTTTTTGTTTACAGATACATCATGCCAGTCCACCCAATTTTTGCTATACTGAATTTATCTTTTCCTCAGGGACGCACATCATGTCGTTTAACTTCTTCTTCGCTGCCGTTGGGCTAATTTTCCTGATTATTGGCTACTATTTCATCATGCAGGCCAGGCGAGACTGGCTTTTATACATCCAGAGCCAGGCCTGGAGCAGCGCAGCCGGGCAGGTGAACAAATCGCAGGTTGTCAGCATCGGGCTTACCCATCGCACGCACGAGGTGGCAATCACCTATCGCTACGAAGTCGGCGGGCGGCAATATAATGGCAAGCGCCTGTGCTTTGGCGCAGAGAAAGCCATCTACTGGACGCCACAGCAGGCCGAAAAAGTCATTGCTCGCTACCCCAAAGACAGCCGCGTGACCATCCACTATGAACCCGGCAACCCATCCAACGCCGTGCTCGAACGGAAATATGATAGAAGCGGCGCAATTCTGGGCCTGGTTTCAGTTGTGATTGGATTGATTTTCTCTGTTCCCTTGTCATTCCTCGTTCAATGATCATGGACTCCCAAAATGGACACTCTCACCTCCCAACTTTCCGCCCTGATGCCTGTCTCCCGCATCAAATCACGCCCGATCGACCGCATTGCTTACGCCAACGACGCCTCGTACTTTCGGCTCGTGCCCCAGGTGGTCGTCCAGCCTGATTCGGTCTCCGAAATCCAGGCCTTGTTCCGTTTCAGCGGGCAGAGTCACATTCCGCTGACTTTTCGCGCCGCCGGGACGAGTCTCTCGGGACAGGCGGTTACGGATGGGATTCTGGTGGACATCTCCAAACACTGGGGCGGCTACAGCGTGGAAAATGCAGGGGAACTGCTGCGTGCCCAGCCGGGGATTGTGGGTGGATTCTTGAACAATGTGCTCAAACCCTACAAGCGGCGCATCGGCCCCGATCCGGCCTCCATTGACGCCTGTATGCTGGGCGGGATTCTCGCCAACAATTCCAGCGGCATGTGCTGCGGCGTAACCGAGAACTCCTACCAGACCATCCACAGCCTGACGATTATCCTGCCGAACGGATTTGTGCTGGATACCTCCGCGCCGGATGCCGCCGCCCAGCTCCACGAGGGTGCACCGGAGATTGAACGCGGGCTGGTGGAGCTAAAACAGCGGCTTTTGGCCGCAACTGGCTCTCACCCCAACCCATTTCCTGGCGGGAGAGGGGCTTTGCTCCCTTCCCCCACTGGGGGAAGGGCCGGGGATGAGGGCGAGTCGCTCGCCGAACGTGTCCGCCGCCGCTACAAAATGAAAAACACCAACGGCTATGCCCTGAACGCTTTCGTGGATTTTGACACCCCGCTCGACATCCTGACCCACCTGATGATTGGCTCCGAAGGCACGCTGGGTTTCATCGCTGAGGCCGTGCTGCATACCCTGCCTGATCTCGCGCGGCGCTACACGGGCATGTTGTACTTTAACAGCGTGGTCGATGCGGCCAGCGCGATTGCCCCGTTGCGCGATTCAGGCGCGCGGGCCGCAGAAATTATGGATCGGGCTTCGCTGCGTTCGGTGGAGAACAATGCCGGGGTTCCGGCGGTTTTGAAGCAGCTGCCCGAAGGCGCGGCGGCGATTCTCGTCGAGTACCAGGCCGCAGATACGGAATCCATCCACAATTTCCAGCGGGAAGCTGGAAAGGTAGTGAAAACCTTCCGCATGGCGCACGACCCGGAGTTTACAGATGACCCCATCCGCCAGGCGGCCTTGTGGAAGCCGCGCAAGGGCATTATCGCCTCGGTAGGGGCCATGCGCCCGCCCGGAACCACCTCTGTCAACGAGGATGTGGCCTTTCCGTTCCAATACCTGGCCGAGGCAGTGGCTGACTTGCGCATCTTGTTTGACGATCATGGCTACCGCGAGGGTGTAATTTTCGGTCACGCCAAAGACGGTAACCTGCATTTTCTTGTCAACCAGGCTTTTGACACGCCCGAACAAATTCGCCACTTTGACGGGTTCATCCGCAAAATGGTTGAAATCGTCAGTGGCAAATATGATGGCGCGCTCAAGGCCGAACACGGCACAGGCCGCAACATGGCCGCCTTTGTCGAGACCGAGTGGGGACCCGAGGGTTACACCATCATGCGCGACCTGAAAGCGCTTTTCGACCCGAATGGCATTCTCAGCCCGGGTGTGATAATCAACAACAATCCGCAGTCGCACGTTACGCATCTCAAGGGCCTATCGGCGGTTGATCCGCAGGTGGACAAGTGTATCGAGTGTGGCTTTTGCGAGCCGAAATGCCCCTCGCGGCGGTTGACGCTGACTCCGCGCCAGCGAATTGTGGTGCTGCGAGAGATGGCCCGGCTGCGAGAGTTGGAGAAAACAGAGAAAGAGAGAGGAGAAACCCCTGAACTCATCTCTGCTCTCTCATCATCTTTTGATTATGACGGCCTGGACACCTGCGCGGTGGATGGCCTGTGCGCCACCGCCTGCCCGGTGGGCATTAACACCGGTGATTTGACCAAAAAACTACGCGCGGAGAAAGTGAAAAGCGGAAGGATGGCAGGCTGGGCGGCGAATAATTTTGCGATCGTCGAAAAAGCGTTGGGGTTGGGGGTCAGCGCCGGTCACCTGGCTGAAAATCTTATCGGGGTGCATGGCGTTCAATCCATTTCAACAGTCACAGAGAAAATCACCAGGTTGACCTTGCCCAAGTGGAACAATTCCATTCCCAACCCGAGTTCCAAGTTGCCAAAAGGTCGCGGCGAAAAAGATTTTGTCTACTTCCCATCTTGCATCTCGCGCCAGCTTGGCACACCGCGCACGCCGCAGCTTGCAACCCTGGCCGAAACCCTCATCACCGTTGCCAGGCGCGCCAATCTTGCCCTCACCATCCCCGCCGATGTGGAAGGAACCTGCTGCGGTATGCCGTTTGGTTCAAAAGGCTATATTGACGCCTACAGGGCCACCCTGCATAAAACCATTGCCAGGTTCTGGGATTGGAGCGAACACGGAAAATATCCCATCGTTATCGATACCACCTCCTGCGCCCAAACACTGCGCACCTGTGTGGAATATTTGGATGCTGACGACCTGGCTTTGTACCGCCAAATGAGCATTCTCGACAGCCTGGAGTTTATCCACGATACGCTGCTGCCGAAGCTGGAACTGCATCCCGTTGACGAGGCTGTGGTGCTGCACCCCAACTGCTCTGCCCGCAGGCTGGGGCTAGATGGCAAAATGCTGGCCATTGCCCAAAAATGTGCCAAATCTGCCAGTGTGCCGCTTAACCTGGGCTGCTGCGCCTTTGCCGGGGATCGCGGTTTGCTCTTCCCCGAGTTAACGGCATCGGCCACAGAGAAGGAAGCTGCTGAGCTAGCGGAAGGCAGCTACGGGGGGTATTATTCCAGCAATATCACCTGCGAGATGGGCATGTCGGAAGCCACAGGCAGAAATTACATCGGCATTGTCTACCTGGTTGAAAAGGCAAGCCGCCCATAATCTGAATCAGACAGGATAAAAAATCCCCGCCAGTTTGCTGGTGGGGATTTTTGCTATTTTCAGGGCGTTTTGGGCAGTGGACGCCAGACCGGGTCAAAATCGTCACCGGGGTCAGTGGTCAGGCGCTGGCGGTTGGCTCCGGTGATGGTAGCGATGTAAATATCCTGGTTATAGGAGTCATCTGGCCAGGATTCAAACACCAACCAGAAGCCATCTGATGAAAAACTGGCATCTTTAACTGGCGGCGGCTCGATGGGTACGCGTACGGCCTGTTTGGTGTTGCGGTCTTCGTAGCGAATACGCATGAGCCAGGCCGGGGCGGAACCATCGCTATTGGTTTCGTTGAAGATCACATAGACACCATCTGGTGACCAGGTGGGCAGGTAATCGGCCATTGAACTGCTGGGTTGTACCACCAACAGGTCATTTGGCTTGCTGACGTTGGTGCTTGCGTTGGTTGTTACCCAAAGCTGGGTGGTGGAACCGCGTTTGAATGTGTACGCTAGCTGGCGTCCAAACGGGTCCCAGGCTGGGTAGCGGGCATAAAAACCGGCGGAGATGGCGCGCGCATCGGTGATCTGGGTTACCTGGTTGTTTTCCAGGTTAATAACGTAAATATCCATTGCGCCGTTGCGCAGGGATGTGAAGGCGATTTGTTTGCCGTCTGGGCTCCAGGCAGGGTCAAAATCGCCGCCGATGGCAACTGGCAGGGCTGTGCGGCCTGTTCCGTCTACGTTGATGATATACAGGCTGGAGTTTTCGTACACATCACCTTTGGTCTTTGCGCGGCAGGGCACGATGTAGACGAGTTTCATGCCATCTGGCGACCAATCAGGCTGGCAGGCGCCATCTTGTTCGTTGGTGATAGGCCGCAGGCCGGAACTGTCGGCATACATCAGGTAGATTTGTGGTATGCCTGTGCGTTCAGAAACGAATGCGATTTGCCCGGTACCGCCACCCATGGGGGTGGGTTCAGGGGATGGGGTTGGGGATGGGGCGATTGTCGCAGTGGGTGGGACAGGTGTGGTGGTGGCGGCTGGCTGGGTGGGTATTGCGGTCTGCTCTGGGGGGCGTGTAGCAGTTTGGGTCGGTTGTGGCAGGTAGGTTTGGGCGATGCTGGGGGGCAAGATGCTAGCCAGGGCGGTTGGGAGTGAGTTGTTTTGCCATAAAAGCCAGGCAATCAGCACCAGCAGGGCTACGCCGATCCAGACGCCAAGTGGGGTGGATGATTGGCGCGAACGACGGCGCATTTTGCCTGTGACAGCAGTGAGAGAATCGGCGATTTCTTGCAGTGGGCTATTTTTGTTGTTTTTGGGTGGTTCTTTTGTGGCAAGTTCTTCATCGGTGGGCGGCGGGGAAACGCTTAGGCCAGGGTCGATGTTGAGCAGGCGCTGCGTTTTGGAGCTGGATGTGAGCAGGGAGCGCCGGAATTCTTCGGCGTTTTGGTAGCGGTCATCGGGGTAGGCTTCCATGGCTTTTTCGATGACGCTGGCCAGTCGCCGCGAAACGTTGGTGTTATGTTTGCGCAGGGGGGTGAGTTGCAGGTTGTCCATCACGCGCGCCAGGCCGTCTTCGGGGATGGTGCCGGTCAGGGATGCGTACAGTGTTGCGCCAAGGGAGTAGATGTCTGAGCGAGGATCGGTTCGGGCTGTGCCATACTGCTCTGGCGGGGAATAGCCGGGGGTCATTGCCCGGGCACCGGTGGTTGTCGTCTGGCTGCCCTGGATCAGCTTGGCAAGGCCAAAATCCACCAGGTAGACGTGCCCATCAGGGGTGATTTTGACATTGCCGGGTTTGATGTCGCGGTGCAGGACTGGGGGCTTGCGCGTGTGCAGGTAGTTGATGGCATCGCAGATGGAGGCGCCGATCAGGATGGCGTCTTCTTCGGAGATGGAACCCATGCGTTCCATGCGCTGGCGCAGGTCTTCACCTTCGATGTAATCCATGACCAGGTATTGGCCCTGGTCGGGGATTACGAAGTGATCAGTGACGCGCGGCAGGTTGGGGTGACGCAGGCTGGCCAGGATGACAGCTTCGAGCCTGAACTGGCGGGCATATTCATCGGTGGTGAAGAGATTCTCTTTAACGGCAACTTCCATGCCCAGGTTTTCATCTGTGGCACGGTATACAGAGCCCATTCCGCCCTGTCCGAGGATATCTACGATGAGGTAGCGACCGTTAAGGAGAGTATTTGTTTCAAGTGTCATGAGCGTATCGATGATTACACACAGTTTGTGCTGATTATATCAAACCTGTTTTCATCAGTGATGGGACTTATTTAATGTCTTTTGAGCCCAATCGCATGCGGATAAACAGGGTGGGTGCCCCGGCGGCAACCCATAGCCCAAGGATGAAATAGCGGAGATAGCGCAGGATGTAGGGCAGCAGCGCTGCGCCGCGCGGGAAGATTGCGCCCAAACCATACCACAGAATGACTACGCCAACCAACCCGATCAGGTAACGGGCGACTCGTTGGCGGATTGGCCCATCGGCCCGGAAGCCGCCCTGGGTGCGCAGCCAGGCGTAACCGCTGAGCATGCCAAACAGCACCCCGGCGGATGTAAGGGAATTGTCGAGCGAGACCGGGTCTGGCAGTTCTGGCTCGGCGCTGGCCTGGACGTTTGCCAGCCAGGCGGTGGGAATTTCCCATCCTTGCAGGCTGCCAAAGGCCAGCACGCTTAAGCTCAGCAGGAGCAGTGATGCGCCAAAAGCCAGGCCAATTTGTTGGGGCAGGGAGCGCCCGGCGGCCCATTTGGATGCCGGTTCCCATAGGATGTTGAAGAGCCAGAGCGTGAGTGCGCCCAGCGTCCAGCCAAGCAACACATCATGGGGGAAGTGGACACCCAGGTACAGGCGCGAGATGCCGATCAGGGTGATGATGCTCACTGCGGCGATCCAACCCCAGCGGCGGCGGATGCTCGTGGCCATGCTTCCCCAAACGCCTACGGCGATCTGGGCATGGCCTGAGGGTACACCAAAGGTGGCTTCGGATGCCATGGCTTTTATGGCCGGTGAATACCAGTAAGGGCGTGGCCCGCGCATCGCCAGTTTCAAGGCTGCATTGGTGATACTGCTGATGGACAGGATCAGCCCCACCCGCAGGCCAATCCCGGTATCAATGCACCAGTAGAGCATCGGCAGGATTAGCAGGAAAAAGTTTTCAGAACCGAGAAATGAGAAGAATTTCATCGGCAGGGCAGGCCAGGTGGCTTGTTGCATCCATTGAATCAGGGAAACTCCAGCATCCCAAATGGGTACCATGCTTTTACCTTCCTTCTGAGAATTGACGTAGATGATAGTATTATTGTACACTCACTATATGGAACCAAAACAAAAATACCTGGATTGGTATAGCGCATTTTTGCTGGTTGTAATGGTTTACCTGGCTGCGGCACGCTTGACCGCTACAGGCTGGATCAAAAACCTGAGCATTGTTGAGACGGTGGCCGTGATGGGCACCGTTTTAGGGTTGGCATTGGGGGCGAGCATCTTCCAAAAACGCGCCATCGCCTGGTGGATTGCTGGTTATTCGCTGCTGATCATCCCCCTGCAATTGACACGTCTGGTTGAAGGCGAAGAATACCTGGATGGGCGGCTGCTCAGCCTGGGAGGGCGCACTGCTGCCACATTTATGCAGCTTTTTAGGGGCGAGGATGTGGTTGACCCGGTTTTCTTCATCCTGTTAATGTCCCTGCTATTTTGGGGGTTGGGCATCTTTAGCGGATTCCGGCTGGTGCGGCATATTTCTTTCCTGGCAGCAGTCATCCCGTCGACCATCCCATTGTTGGTGGTGCAGTATTATGATGGCGCAAACCTGCGCCGCCTGTGGTTGGTGGCTTTTTATTTTTTTGTACTCCTGTTGCTGCTAGGACGCATTACCCTGCACAAAAATCGCCAGCGCTGGGTACGCGAACGCGTCTTTACCGGCATCGAACCGGCTTTTGACTTGAACTATGCCATTCTGGTGGGGGCGCTGGCCATTGTGCTAGTTTCGTGGACGCTGCCAGTGACGATCAACGCCCTGCCAGCGGCAGTGCGTTGGTGGCAGGATGTCACCCACCCCCTCGAGGAAACCCGCCAGCGTCTCGATGACATCTTTGCCTCGCTGCGCCGGGGGACAACCAGCGCCGGGCGTTTTAGCACCGTGCTGGGGCTTGGCAAAAATGCCGCCAAAGGCGAAAACGCCATTTTTCATGTGGATACGCCTTCCTTCACCCTGCCGCGCATGTACTGGCGTGTCATATCTTATGATAAATACTCGGGCGGCGCCTGGCGCACCTCCAGCGCCACAGCCCATAACTTCTCGCCAAACGACGAACCCTTATCGTTGGTGAATGTCAGCGGGCTACCAACCCAAGAATTCAGCTTCAGTTGGATGGGTTCACCCGAAGCGTACCTGGCTACGCCCCAGGGCGCAGCCTGGGTCAGCCGCGCCGGGCCCTGGTACATCATCCATGCCGAAAATGATGCTTTCGACCTGGTCACGCAAAATGCTGCCATTCCGCTCCAGCCGGGGGATCGATACACTGCCAGGGCAGTGGTTTCCAACCCTGCGGTGGTGGAGTTGAGAGCCGCGGGGGAGAATTATCCAGACTGGGTGGAGAACCGTTTCCTGCAATTGCCGGAAGAAACCTCGCCGCAGATCAAAGCCCTGGCTGCCTCGCTGACCAACGGGCTGGATACACCTTTCGACAAAGCCCAGGCCATTACAGATTACCTGCGAAACGAAATCGACTACTCTGACAGCGTTCCCGCGGCCCCGCCCGGCACCGACCCGGTGGCCTGGTTCTTGTTCTCGTGGAAGAGCGGTTTTTGCAACTATTACGCCACAGCCGAGGTGCTGTTACTGCGTTCAGCGGGCATCCCGGCGCGCATGGTGGTGGGATTTGCTCAGGGCGCGCCCGCTTCTGGTGGTTTTACCGTGCGCGCGCGCGATACCCACGCCTGGCCCGAAGTTTACTTCCCGGGCTATGGCTGGGTGCCGTTCGAGCCGACCACCAATCAGATTGCGCTGGTGCGCCCATATCGGAATACAGCCCAAAATCCAGAAACGGAACAGCGCGAAGGCAGCAACCGCGAATTGTCGCTTCCGGTAGAAGATAACGGGCCAGATGTCCCCCCATCCCAACAAACCAATGCTGCGGCCGTTGCCAATCGCGCATTTCCTTATCTCCTCGTTGCCAGGTGGGTTATAATCGTTGCACTTTCCAGCGCTTTTTCTTACTGGTTATGGCGTCTCAACCTAAAATCCCCGTTGCATCACCGCATTCCGCGCGCTATTCGGGCTTTTTACCTGCAAAATCGCCAGACTCCACCTGCCTGGCTGGAGCGCTGGGTTTTGTGGATAGAACTGACCCCGATAGAGCGCTCATTTCATGCCATTAACCAGTGTCTGGGTTGGTTGCAACAATCGCAAGCCGCCTCCGTGACCGCTGTGGAAAGAGCGGCTTTACTCAGTCATCTGGTTCCATCTGCTTCTGAAGAGATCCAGGCCCTGGCCCGTGAGCATGAAAATACCCTGTTCAGCCCGTATCCTGGCAATGCTGTGCGCGCAACACGAGCCAGTTGGAAAATTCGCTATTTTACGATCCAACATATCATTCGTTCTCGTTCGTCTGGAGTAATCTCATGACCGTTCCTCCCATTCCTGTTGAACAACAAGTGAAAAATCTCAGCCAGTTGGCCGGGCAGGTGCGTTCGTCGCTTTTGCCGTTGCGTGGCAGCCTGCCAGCCAATACCGTGGAGGAACTCTCCCAACTTGAGAGCCGCCTCTACCGGCTTTCACAAGGGATGACGGCTTTTGCCGAAGAACGCAAAAACCTGCTCGCCCTGACGGAAATCAGCCAGGTAATCAACTCCACGTTGGAACTGGATGAAGTGCTCAGGATCGTGATGGACAACATCATCAAACTGACCGGCGCGGAACGCGGCTTTTTGATGCTGCGAGATGATACCGGTCAGATGGGTACGCGTGTGGCCCGCAACTGGGAGCAGGAATCGCTCAACCAGAGCGAACACGCCGTCAGCCGCACCGTGATCCAGCGCGTTATCGAAAGCGGCGAAGCCATCCTGACCACCAACGCCCAAGAAGACCCGCGTTTTGGCGGGCAGGAAAGCATCATCGCTTTCAACCTGCGCTCCATTTTGTGCGTGCCGCTCAAAGTTAAAAACGACCTGATCGGCGTTATCTACACCGACAACCGCATCCGCTCTGGCATTTTTAGCGAAGCCGAAAAAGACCTGCTGGCCGCCTTCTCCAACCAGGCTGCCATCGCCATCGACAATGCGCGCTTGTTTGCCTCGCTGCGCCGCACCCTGGCTGAAGTGACCGAGTTGAAGAACCTGATGTCGAACATCTTTGCATCCATCGCCAGCGGTGTGATCACAGCCGATGTCGAAGACCAGATTACCCTGTGCAATCGCGCCGCCGAATTCATCATCGGCCAGACTGCCGCCGAAATCATCGGCCACAAGCTGGATGAAATCCTGCCATCGATTGCCCACGAAATCCTGCCACAGGTGGAGGCCGTTCGCAACCAGGATGCCGCCATCACCGACCTGGAGATCAACCACAAAAGCCCACAGCGTGGCACGGTGGACTGGCGTCTCAACGTTTCCCCGCTTAAAGATGCCGATGAGACCACCCAGGGTGTCGCCATCGTGCTCGATGACCTGACCGAACGCAAACGACTGGAAGGGCAGCGCAAATTGTTTGAACGCATGGTTTCACCCGCAGTTATCCAGCAGCTCAACCCCGATAGCCTGGCCCTGGGCGGCAACCGCGTTGATATCACTTGCCTGTTCGCTGATATTCGCGGCTTCACCAGCTACAGCGAAACCCAATCGCCGGAACAACTGGTATCGGTGCTCAACCGCTACCTCGCTGCTGGGGCTGAAGCCGTGTTGGAAGAAGAAGGCACAGTTGATAAGTTCCTCGGCGATGCCGTCATGGCCTGGTTCAACGCCCCCATCCGCCAGTCAGATCACACCATGCGCGCCGTCCGCACCGCCTTGCGGCTGCGTGACCGTGTTAAAGAAATCCACGGCACGCTGCCCCCCGAAGCGCATCTCGGTTTTGGCGTGGGCATCCACTATGGCGACGCAGTCTTGGGCCTGATCGGCACCGAAAAGCGCCTGGAATACACCGCCATCGGCGACAGCGTCAACACCACCAAACGCCTGCAAGAGAACGCGGGTCGCAACCAGATCGTCATCAGCCAGCCCGCTTACGAGCGCGTCAAAAGCAAGATCGTTGTCCGCGAAATGGAGCCGATGAGCGTCAAAGGCAAGCGTGAGCCGATCCAGGTTTACGAAGTACTTGGTTTACTATAATTTGTAGCGCGGGATTTATCCCGCGTTATCACATCAAACAAACCTGCGGGATTGATCCCGCGCTACAAAAGACAAACGGCGGATTTTCCCGCCGGTTGTCTTTTTGCAGCGCTAGAGCATCATCGCGCACCCATCCGCGCGCGGATCGCTTCCGCCCTGGAGCGTGCCACCGTTATCACGGACAATCACCTGCCCCCGGCCAAACAGCGCCCGTCCCCAGCCACTCACTGGACGAACGGGGTGTCCCATTTCTGCCAGTTGCGCCATCACCTTGAGCGGAATCCCCTCCTCCAGCGCCACCGCATCTGACGGTTTGCCATCTTCAATACAAAACCGCGGCAAATCCAGCGCCGATTGGGCATCCATTTGATCTAATAGCAGCCCCAATCCCACTTGCAAATGCCCCTGCGGCTGCATAAACCCGCCCATCACACCGTAAGCGGCAAAAAGGCTATTCTTTCCTCTTTCTTCTTTCGTCACCATCGCCGGGATAATCGTGTGATACGGTCTCTTCCCAGGCGCAACCCGGTTTGGGTGCTGAGGGTCAAGGCTAAAGTTGTGTCCCCGGTTCTGGAGGGTGAAACCACGTCCTTTTGGTACGATCCCAGTGCCGAACCCCATGTAATTGCTGTTGATGAACGAACAGGCATTGCCCCATTGATCAACCACGCAAAAGTAAACAGTATCGGATGAGCTAAAGGGTTTTCCGTGCTGCTGGTTGAGCGTGGCGCGTTTGGGGTTGATCAGTTTGCGCCGCTCTGCGGCATATTCTTTAGAGAGCATCTCATTGATAGGGATATTTTCTATCGCCGGGTCGGTCACGTACCAGCGCGTGTCGGCAAAGGCCAGGCGCAGGGCTTCGATTTCCAGGTGCAGGCGCTCCGCCGATAGTGGATTCAGCCTGGACAGGTCGAAACCTTCCAGCAGGTTGAAAGCCATTAGCGCGGTGATGCCCTGGCCGTTTGGTGGGCACTCGTAGATGCGGTAATTGCCAAAAGTGACGCTGGCGGGCGTTTCCCAGGTGGATGTGTGCGCTGCCAGGTCGCCCAGAGACAGGCAGCCCCCGGCTTTTTGGAGTGTCTCAACGATGGATTCGGCGATGGGGCCTTCGTAGTAGGCTTTTTTGCCGCCTTCGGCCACCAACCGGAAGGTTTGGGCCAGGCCGGGGTTACGGAAAATCTCACCGGGGTTGGGGCCGCGCCTGTCGATGGTCATTTCGTGGCCGTTGGGGGCGTTTTTGAGCTGGCGCTCGGCTCCGCTGCGCCAAAAATGCGATGCGACTGGGGCCACTGGGAAGCCTTCATCTGCCAGGCGGATGGCTGGGGCCAGGACACGCCGCAGGGGCAGTGTGCCATGCTTTTCGAGCAGGTCGCACCAGCCAGCGCAGGCTCCTGGCACGGTGACGGTGTAGGGGTGGTAAGGCGGGAGTTCACCATCAGCCTGCATCGCACTGCGAGCTAGTTCCAGTGTCAGCGCGGCGGGGGCGCGGCCAGAACCATTCAGGGCCGAGACGGTCTGGGTAACGGAATCAAAATACAGGGCGAACATATCCCCGCCGATGCCGGTGGAGGTGGGTTCGGTCACGTTCAAAGCCGCGGCGACGGCCACAGCTGCATCTACTGCATTTCCACCAGCAGCCAGGATTTCCAGCCCGGCGGCGGTGGCGAGCGGCTGGGAACTGGCAATCATGCCGTTTTTTCCATAAATGGGTGAGCGGCGAGAGTTGAAATCAAGGGTTGTCATTTTTGTGGAGGGTATTGAACAGGCTTAAGCCGGTACTACCGGTTTAAGTGAAACCATGACTTTATCCACCCGATTGCCGTCCATATCGACCACTTCAAAGCGCAGGCCGTTCCACTCGAAGAAATCGGCGGGGTCGGGGACACGGCCCAGGTGGTTCATGACGAATCCGCCCAGGGTTTCGTACTCGTCTTCATCGGGCAGGCGCCGGATGTTGAAGATTTCTTTCAGGTCTTCGATGGGTAGCATTCCATCCAGCAGCCACGAGCCATCCTGGCGCTGGGTGGCCTGCGGGTTGCCATCTTCGATGTCGCCGACGATTTCTTCCAGGATGTCGTTGATGGTGAGCAGGCCCTGCACCGAGCCGAATTCGTCCACTACCAGCAGCATTTCGGCGGCACCCGATTTGAAGATCTCGAGCACACGCGAGGCGTGGGCGGTTTCGGGCACATAGGTGACTTCTTGCAGGTTGTGTTTTAGCCGCAGTGGCTCACCGTGCAGGCTTTCCAGCAGCAGGTCGCGGGCTTTGATGATGCCCAGCACATTATCCAGGCTGTCTTCACAGACCGGGAATTGGGAGTAGGGGCTTTCAGCGATGGTTTGTTTGATTTCTTCGGGCGTGTCGTTGGCGTCCAGCCAGACGATTTCGGAGCGCGGGGTGATGAGGGAAAATACCCGCCTGTCATGCAGGCGGAAGACGCCCTCGACCATATCTTGCTCGGCTTCCTCGAAAACGCCCGCCTGGGTGCCCTGGTCAAGCTGTACCAGGATCTCTTCTTCGGTCACGGGCGGATTTTCGTTGGGTTTAATGCCCATGATGCGCAGAACCAGGCTGGTTGCGCCGCTGAGCACCTTCACCGCCGGGGAAAAGACTTTGGACAGGAAAAGCATTGGTGTGGCGACAATCGCCGCGATGCGTTCCGGGTTGTGCAGCGCCAGGCGTTTGGGAACCAGCTCGCCAAACAGCAGTGAAAGGAAGGTGATGATGACCACCACCGTTCCCAGCGCGATTGTCTCAGCGTATAGTGCCAGCGCGGGGATGGTGACCAGCCAGTCTGTCAGTTTTTCTGAAATGGTTGCCCCCGCGACTGCGCCTGTCAGCACCCCGATGAGTGTGATGCCAACCTGCACCGTTGACAGGAAATCGTTGGGATGTTCTGAAAGCTGCAAGGCGATCACTGCGTCGGTATCGCCCTCGTTGATGCGTTGTTGCAGCCGCGCTTTGCGCGAAGAGACAATCGCCATCTCAGAAAGCGAGAAGATGCTGTTTAAAATGATGAGGGATAAAATAATCAGTGTTTCGGTTCCAATGTTCATGTGAATGATTTTACTCTGTTATACAGGCTGTCCACCATCTCCGCCGTAGGAAGTTTGTTTTGGGACATCCCGGCCAGCGTGCCGCTTTCAAAAAGATCTTTCCCGGCTGCCACAACCCCTGGTGTAACCCGCAGCCAGCACCGATAAAACATATCCGCTTCATCCAATCGTTTTCGTCTTCGGCCTGCGCCAGTTCTGCGCCGCGTTTGCTCCAAGCGCTCGCGCGTTTCTCGTAAATGCGGTTGCGGCCTTTCGTCAAGATGTTGCCATCTGCATCTGCTATGGTGGCCCCGATTGGGATGCAGCCATCGAGATAGGCTTCCCATGTCATCTCGACGGCCATCTGCCACGGTTTCGGCAGTTTTCCCCAAATACTATCTGGTGACATGGATGCCGCTGCCTTCGCTCACTTCGCCGATCACCCAGACCGGCTGCTCTCGCCCTGCCGCTTGCTCCTGGAACTTGGGCAAATCTGCGGCTGGAACAGAAAGCAGCAACCCGCCGCTGGTTTGGGCATCGAACAACAGCATCTGCTCCATCTCGCTGATGGATTCATCAAAGTGAACGAACTGTCCATAGTGCAATCGATTGTCTGAACTGCCACCGGGGAAGGCCCAGGCTTCGGCGTATTTACGGGCGCAAGAAATGAATGGGATGTGGTCAAATGCAAGGTGCAGGGCCACGCCCGAGGCTGCAGCCATTTCATGGCCGTGGCCGAGCAGGCTAAAGCCGGTGATGTCGGTGCCGCCGCGCAGGCCAAACTTGCGGGCCAGGATTCCACCCCCAGCGTTGAGCCGGCTCATCCAGCCGATGACTTCTTCCACATCTTTGGGGTCAGCCATCCCGCGCTTGAGCGCGGTGGTGGTTACGCCAAAACCGAGCGGTTTGGTCAGCACCAGTTTATCGCCTGGTTTCGCGCCGCCTTTGGAGAGCATTTTTTGTGGGTGGACAAAACCGAGCACCACCAACCCGAACTTTGGCTCTTTATCCTGAACGGTGTGCCCGCCTGCCACAACCACCCCGGCCTCGCGGCATTTTTCCGCGCCGCCGCGCAAGATTTCGCTGCTGATTTCAGTTGGCAGGTCAGGCGGCAGGGCTGCGATGTTGAGTGCCAGGAAAGGCGTCCCGCCCATGGCATAAATATCTGAAAGGCTGTTGGCTGCGGCGATGGCACCGTATTCAAAGGGTGTATCTACCACCGGGGTGAAAAAATCGGTGGTGGCCACCAGCGCGCGCTCCTCATCCAGCTTCCAAACGGCAGCATCATCTGGTTGGCCGAGCCCCACCAGCAGGTTGGGATAATCTTTTGGGTTAAACAGGTTTGAAACAGGGCGCAGCACCTGCGCCAGCGTTTCCGCATTGAGTTTTGATGCTCAGCCAGCGCAACTTGATAGACTGGTGAGGCGGATTTGTTTGCCGGAAGGGGTAGGAGTGGTCATGGCGAACCTGGGTGGGTATTAGAAAGTAGAAAGTAGATGATGGTTATAAAACCCAACATCTACTTTCTACTTTCAATTTTAAAAAATTTACTGTGGTATCGTAATGCTGTTGTTTGAGCCAGGCAGCGGCAGGATGAAGGGGGCATCGCTTGGCAGGAACATCACCTGCACGTTGGGCGAAAGTTTGTTAATGTATTGATACTGCAACAGGTTCGGGTTCTTCGCCAGCACATCTGCGATCAGTTGCAGCGATTTGGCTTCGGCTTCTGCGGCAATCACACGCGCCTCGGCTTCACCTTTGGCCGCGATCACTGCCGCATCGGCAGCGCCCTGCGCCACCTGGCGGGCCTGTTCGGCCTCCTGCTTCTTTGATTCGACCACGAACTTGGCCTGCTGGGCCTGCTGTTCAGCGATCTGTTTCTGCTCGACCGCATTGGCATACTCATCACTGAAACGAATGTCGCGCAAGATAAAATCCTGCAAGATCAGGTTATTCTCAGACAGGGTTTTTGCCAGCGCATCGGTGATGGTTTGCTCCATCTCGGCGCGTTTGGTAGAGACGATCTCTTCCACGCCCAACTGCGAAGCCGCATCACGGATAATCCCGCGCGAAGTTGGACGCACCAGTCCATCTTCATAAGCATTGCGCCAGGTTTTGTAGAGATCAACCGATTTGTTCGGATCGATTGAATAAATCACCGACGCGTCGATCAGCACCTGCTGCCCATCCTTGGTTCGCACCTGGATGGCATCATCGCCCTGAATCTGTCCCTCAGACGAAACAGATGACATGGTATAGGTTTGGCGCAGGATCGAATAACGCTCCACCCGTTCAAAAAACGGAATGACCCAGTGCAAACCAGGCGTCAGCGCCTCGTTGCGAATACCGCCACCGCCAACTGCTGTGATAACCACGCCCAGTTCATCTGGCTCCACAAACACCAACCCGGCGCCTACTGTGCTCAACGCAATCGCGGCCACCAGCAAAACAACAACAACTGTGCTAACGCCTCGATTAGGCTGGTTGCGGCTGGCCCGCATCACCAGCAGCCCGAGCATCAAAAAGAAACCCAGCCAGGCGAACCCGGCCATAACACCAAAAATATCAGCAATATTCATATTGAACTCCTTTTCTTTATCATTATACGTGATACATTTAACGTATGCATACTGGAAAAGGTCGCATTGATGAAATTCTAATAAGCGGAGAACGCGCAGCGCAGATTTCGTGCCATCCCGGGCTTATCCCTGCCCCCGGGCGTTACCTGCTGGCCCATGCGGAGGCCGATTCCTCCGCCCCATTGCCGCATCCCGTTTTCAATGCCGGGTACGCCCCGGATGGTTTCTATGCAGCCGCGCCAATCCCATCCACCTGGCTGCCGGGGCTAGAACTTAACCTGCAAGGCCCCTTCGGGCGTGGATTCAACGTTCCAACCTCTGCCCGCAAAATTGCCCTCGTTGCAGCATCAGGATCAGCATCCCGTTTACTTTCCCTGCTCGAACAACTCCTAGCCCAAAAAGCAGAAATCGTTATCCTGTCCATCGCCCCGCTCGAAAATCTTCCCCGCGCCATCGAGATCTTGCCCCTTTCAGCCCTCCCCGAAACCGCTCCCTGGGCCGACTACCTGGCCCTTGATCTTCCCCGCCATCAACTGGAATTCACCCTCGAAAAATATCGCCCCATCTTGCTCACTGCCGGAGTAGTAGAACTGCTTGTCGAAACCCCGCTCCCTTGTGGCGGTATAGCTGAATGCGGAGTTTGCGCCGTTCGCCAGCGTAAGGGCTATGCCCTGGCCTGCAAAGCAGGCCCTGTCTTTACGCTAACTGATTTCTAAAAGATTTACCGTTTACACGCGTTCAGCGAGAATCAAAAAACCGGGTTGCCCCGGTTTATGTTTTTTATCGCCAAACCCTGAAAGATGTCACTGTTTTCGCTTCCAGATCATTAAGAATAGCACGAACATCCACAGTGACCAGACTGCCATATGGCTGGTCTTGCACCTTAATGGGTACGCTGGCCACCCCGTTTTCATTAGTCGGAAGCGAATAAACATCATCCACCCGACCCTGCCAGTGAACTGTCACCACAACAGCAACATTGCGAACCGGTGTAAGGGTCTGGTCTTGCACCACCACGTAAATGGATTGTTCTTCGCTGGGGCGCACCACAGTTTTCCAGGCAAACGCTCGGGCCTGGATCAGCGTAGGAGATTCTGGCGGGAGGCCCGGCCCAATACTGATTGGCGGTACAATATCCAGCCATTTACGGTCTTCGGGTACAGAGTCAAAGTAATAACGGCCCAGTTCTGCCAGGACAACTTTTTGTCCCTCAGCCAATTCGGGGAACCATTCAAAACGGGCGCGCTCAAAATATTGCACAATTCGCCCGTTATACACTTCAAAGCTGGAAATAGGTTGCCCAAAGATTGTCTCACCGCCATTCTTGTCAAAAAACTCCAGGAAGGCGTAACAAACTGCGAAGCCACTGTTAAATGATCGGCACCCTACCGGGGTGAAAATGTTTAGGGCGGTGCCCTTGGTATATAAATACTTGCCGAGGGGGGTTAGCGCAACGCGCTGGCCTTCTGGTTTTTCAGGATAAAGCTCAAAACGGGCGCGCGCAAAATACTGGATTCTGCGTCCAGATTTGAGATCCGTATATTCTTCGGTGATTGGAAAGCCAAAAACCAATGGCGCATTGGCATAGGACTGATAAAACTTCCAAAACTCCCCCTGGACATTGTGTTTCGTATCGTTGAAATACTTAAAATTGCTGCCAGTTTGTGCCTGGGCGCTCCAGGAGTTGCTTAGCAGCATTGGAAGCAATGATAAAGTGAAAATCAAGCGAAGTATTCTACTCACGCTTTCATTATACAACAATCGTGTAATGAATCTGCAATGTGTAATGTAACTTGTAAGGATTTGCATTCCTGAAAGTGCTGGTAAAAAAGGTGCGCCGTATAACGACGCACCTGGTGAAAAAAGCTATTTCTTGTTGACGCCCAGCGTGTGGATTTGGAATCCTGCCGATGCCCAGTCCTGGTCTGCCCAGGCATGAACGGTGTCTACCAACAGCCGGGCGGGTGTTTGGGATGCCAGTTGGCTCGGGGTAAAGGCCCGGAATTGGGTGTGGTTAACCAGCAGCAGCAGTAAGTCTGCTTCGGCCAGGGCTGATTCTAGGCTGGGAACAAGCGTCAGCCCTGGCAATGCCGCATCGGGCTTGAAAGGTTCGTAACACTTCACCAGCGCACCATTCGCCTGGAGCAGGTGGGCAACTTCCACTGCCGGGCTTTCCCGCAGGTCGTCGACATCTGGTTTGTAAGCCAACCCCAGTGCCGCGATTTTTTTGCCAGCGATTGTGCCACCCAGGGCAGCTTTGACCAATGCGAGCACAAAATGTGGCTGCGAATCGTTGACTTTGCGCGCCGTCAGGATCAACGGGGTTAAGTCTGGTGCGGATTCAACCAGGAACCAGGGGTCAACGCTGATGCAGTGACCGCCCACACCTGGTCCCGGGCTGAGAATTTTGACGCGCGGGTGCAGGTTTGCTAATTGGATGGCTTCCCAGGCATCGATGCCAAAACGGTCAGCCAGGCGCGCAAATTCGTTGGCTATCGCGATGTTGACATCGCGGTAGGTATTTTCCATCAGTTTGACCATTTCGGCAGTGGTGGCCGTGGTCTTGATGATATCTCCTTTAACAAAGGTAGCGTACAGATCATGGCCGGCCTGGGCTGATTCTGGGGTGATACCGCCGATAACGCGCGCATTTTCGATGAGTTCGCGTAGTATTTGACCCGGCAGTACGCGCTCTGGCGAGTAGGCTACGTGGAAGTCTGCACCGGCTTTTAATCCAGATTTCTCGAGGATGGGTATGACCAGGTTGACGGTGGTAAGGGGTGGGGAAGTGGATTCTAGTACCACCAGGTTGCCTTTGCGCAGGTGCGGCAGAATGGCTTCAGTGGCTGATGTGACGGCGCGCATGTCGGCACGTTTATCATCATAGAAAGGCGTTGGAACAGCGATGATAAATGCGTCAGCAGGTTCTGGGACGGTAGAAACGGTAAGGTTGCCGCTTTCAACCGCTTTTTGCATGGCTTCGCCCAGTCCCGGCTCGTGGATGTGTAGTTTTCCAGAGCGCAGGGTTTCGATTACGTGTGGGTTGACATCTACGCCGACAACTTTGAGTCCGTGTGTGGCAAACATGCTGGCTGTGGGTAGGCCAATGTAGCCCAGCCCTAAGATGCAGATTTTATTGAATTTCACAAACTCTCCTTTTTTTCACCTTTTGGGATGGTGTGGAAAACAGGGTGTATTATACAGCCAAGTTGATTGTGAAATAAGGCGCATACGGTTGCGTGCGCGGCCAGCAACAGTTCGGGCTTTGTTGCGTAAGGTTAAATATGCTGGTATCGAATCGTTGTATAATTAATTTGACAGTGAGGTCAAAATGGAAATTTTGCTGGACCCAAATGTCGCGTATTTGCTCCTGGTGAGTGGTTTTATGCTGGCGCTGCTGGCAATTGTCACACCGGGCACCGGGTTGGTAGAGATGGGGGCGTTATCTATACTGCTGTTGGCGGGATATCCTGCTTACAAACTCGGAGTTAATGCCTGGGCGTTGGTGGTGCTCCTGGTGGCGGCCATCCCCTTTATTTTTGCAATCCAGAAAAAAGTGTATCGCCCTGTGCTGTTGGGGGTGACGATTGTGCTGGTGATTGGCGGGTCATTGTTCTTGTTTACCCAGGAAAATGGCTGGCCTGCGGTTCATCCGCTGGTGGCGGTAGTGGTTTCGCTGGTTTGCGGTGGGTTTATCTGGCTGGGGGTTGACCGTACGCTGGCAGTGATGCAGGAACGCCCCACGCATGATCTGTCAGCTTTGCTGAATCGGGTGGGTGAAGCCCGGACTGAGATCCACGAAAGCGGGTCGGTGCAGGTGGCCGGGGAGTTGTGGACAGCTCGCAGCGAGCAGGTTATTCCCCAGGGTAGCGCTGTGCGCATCCTGGGCAGAGATGGCTTTGTTTTGATTGTGGAAAAATCCCAATCATAAATTCCAAACCAAAAGGAGAAAAAGTTATGGATCCTGCAACGACTGGTGGCGCATTTCTTTCTGTGTTATGCCTGGTGGGGGTGATTGGACTGGTGTTGGTTACTTTCCTGGTCAACGCGGTGCGCATTGTCCCTGAATACCAGCGTCTGGTGGTCTTTCGCCTGGGCCGCGTGTTGGACAAGCCCAAAGGGCCGGGCATTGTCCTGCTGATCCCGTTCTTGGATAAGGCGGTGAAGGTTGACCTGCGCGAGCAGGTGCGCGAAGTGCCGCATCAAACTTCCATTACCAAAGATAATGCCCCAATCTCGATCGATTTCTTATGGTATTACAAGGTGCTTGACCCTGCTCAATCGGTTTTGCAGGTAGGCAACTTTGAAGCCGCCGCTGCCGGTATTGCTGCCACCACCTTGCGCGCTGTCATCGGTGGTATCCCGCTCGATGATGTGCTTTCAGAACGCGAGCATATCAATAACATGCTGCGCACCCGTCTCGATGAAGTGACTGAGCGCTGGGGTGTTAAAGTGACCAATGTTGAAATCCGCGAGATCATCCCGCCACGAGATGTCCAGGATGCCATGAACCGTCAAATGTCGGCAGAACGTATCCGCCGTGCCGTGGTGACCGAGTCTACCGGTACCAAGGAAGCCGCCATCAATGTGGCAGAAGGCGAAAAGCAGTCTGCCATCCTTAAGGCCGAAGGTGAAAAACAATCGGCCATTCTCAAGGCGGAAGGCGAACGACAGTCACAACTGCTGCGCGCCGAAGGTTTTGCTTCTGCGTTGGAAAAAATCAACTCGGCGGCCGGTACAGTTGACCAGAAAACCATGACCCTGCAATATTTTGAAACCCTCAAAACTGTAGGAATGAGCCCGTCTACCAAATACATCTTCCCGCTGGAATTTACCAGCATGATTGAAAACTTCGTCAAACCCAAAGAGTAACCCATCGGCAAGAAGTGAAGTAAAATGAAGCCTCCCGGATACGGGAGGCTTCATTTTACTGGCGGTTAGCCAGTAAAAGAATGCATGGGGAACTGTTTTCGCCCCAAATAATCCCATTTAGCATGGCGAAATGTACCTTTGTGAACTGCCATCTTTGAAAAACACATGGAAATTGCCTCTGCCAATCTGCTTGACCTGAACGATCTACGCCACCTGGAGAAAACTTGCTTCCCGAAGGATGCCTGGCCGATTCTTGACCTGATCGCTGTCTTAACTATGCCGGGCGTCATTCGCCTGAAAGCTGTGGAAAATAACAAAATGGTGGGCTTCATTGCCGGAGATCCACGCCCGTCTGAAGGATTGGCCTGGGTTGCCACATTGGGTGTTCTGCCAGAAAATCGCCGCAAAGGCATTGGCCAGGCGCTGCTGAAGGCTTGCGAATCCCAGGTTTCCCAGAAAAAAATCCGATTGAGTGTGCGCATGGGCAACGAAGAAGCCATCCGTATGTACCAAAAAGTAGGGTACTATACTGTTGATCACTGGCTACGTTACTATAACGACGGCGAAGATGCGCTTATCATGGAAAAGTCCATTAGGATATAATCACCTTATGAATTCCGTTATGCATCCCCCGCGTTGGGTTGATACAGCCACCGCCCTGCGCTCCATCCTGCCAGATTTGCGACGCCAGGCCCGCCTGGCCGTGGATACCGAAGCGAATTCCTTGCACGCCTACCGCGAGCGGGTCTGCCTCATCCAATTTTCCACCCCAAACAACGATTACCTGATTGATCCGCTCAAACTGCACGACCTGACCGAGTTGGGTGACATTTTCTCCAACCCCCAAATTGAAAAAGTCTTTCATGCAGTTGAATACGACCTGGTGGGCTTACAGCGCGATTTCGGGTTTACCTTTGTCAACCTGTTCGATACCATGCAGGCAGCCCGCACCCTTGGATACAAAAGTCAGGGCCTTGGCAGCCTGCTGGCTGAAAAATTCAACATCATCATCGATAAAAAATATCAAAAGGCTGATTGGGGACAGCGCCCCCTACCCGAACCTTTGATCGATTACGCCAGGTTGGATACACACTACCTGCTAATGTTGCGCGATGCCCTGGAATTGGAGTTGCGCGAAAAAGGCCGTTGGGAACTCGCCGCTGAAGATTTTAACCGCTGCTGCCATGTTGCCAACAACCACACTGATTTGCGTGAACGTTGGGAACGAATCAATGGACAACAAGATCTGACCCCGCGCCAGCGTACCATCCTGCACGAACTGTGCCTGGCCCGCGAGCGTATTGCTGATAAACTTGACCGTCCGCTTTTTAAAGTGATTGACGACCGCTTGTTGCTGTCGATTGCCAAAACGATCCCGCACAACTTTGAAGAACTCAAATTGGCGCACCTGACCGATCGCCAGATCGACCGGTTTGGGCGCGCCCTGCTCGATGCTGTTCGGGTGGGCAGTGAAGCGCCGTTGGTAAAAAGCTCCAACATCGAGCGCCCGCACGATGCTGTTCTTAACCGGTTGAATCGCATCAAACAATGGCGCAAGGCTGCCGCAGAGAAGCTGGCAGTGGATTCGGATGTGATCCTTTCGCGCGCGCACATGCAGATTATCGCGGATAAAGGCCCCAGGTCGCTGGAAGAATTGTCAGGGATTATGAAAGATTGCCCATGGCGGTTGGAACATTACGGGGCAGAAATCTTGCATGTGTTGGATGTCAGACCGATGCTCGAATCCTGAAAAAACAGATTGGCAAACTATCCACAAAAGGCGTAAAGCGCCAATGCTTTACGCCTTTTGTGCTATATTAATATTAGAGAGAGGGGATGCACTTCTTCTGAACAATGATTACACGGTGTAACACGGAGGCATTATGCGTATCAACTTCTACGGAGCAGCGCAAACCGTAACCGGGTCGATGCACTTGTTGGAAATCAATGGCAAGAACCTGCTGCTGGAATGTGGGCTGTTCCAGGGGCCGCGCCAGGATAGCTTTGAGAAAAATCGCAATTTCCCCTTCGATGCTCGCAAAATTGATGCTGTTGTACTCTCGCATGCGCACATTGATCACAGCGGCAACCTGCCCAACCTGGTCAAACAGGGCTACGATGGGCCGATCTATGCCACCCCGGCTACCTGCCATCTGGCCGATATTATGCTGCGTGATTCTGGGCATATCCACGAAAAACAGGCTGAAAGCACGAGCTGGCACCGTGCCAAACGCGGAGAGCCGCCGGTAGATCCGCTCTATACCGAGGAAGATGCCAAAAAGGTGGTGCCGCTGCTCAATCCGCAGAATTATGATGAGCCGTTTGAAGTAATTCCGGGTGTCGTGGCCGAGTTCAATGATGCCGGGCACATCCTCGGGTCTGCTTCGATTGCCCTGAACGTGGAAGAGCACTTCAAAAAGACCCGCATCTGGTTTTCCGGTGACATTGGGCGGCGCGAACTGCCCATTTTACGCGACCCAATCCTGCCGGACGAGGCCGACATCTTGATCATGGAATCAACCTATGGGGATAAACCGCATCGTGATCCAGACGATGCTTACATCGAAATGCGAGATGTTATCAAGAAAACGCTGGATCGTGGCGGGAAGGTGATCGTGCCATCTTTTGCTGTGGGCCGTACCCAGGAGTTGGTTTACAACCTGAGCCGCATGTATGATGAGAAAGAACTGCCGCGTGTGCCGATTTATGTGGATAGCCCCCTGGCAGTCAACGCCTCCAAGATTTTCCGCGAGCACCCGGAATGTTACGATGAAAACATGCGTCACCTGATCGAAACCGGTCACCCGGCCTTGGATTTCAAACTCTTGACCTACATCAACAGCCTCGATGATTCAAAGGCTCTCAACCAGCGTACTGATCCGATGATTATTCTCTCGGCTGCGGGCATGGCCGAAACCGGGCGAATTGTGTACCACATCCGCTGGAACATTGAAAACCCGCTCAATACCATTATGATCGTCTCCTGGCAGGCTCCTGGTACCATGGGTCGCCGCCTGGCTGACCGTGAACCGTATGTAAAGATTTTCGGTGACACCTACAAAGTCAAAGCTGAAATCGCCACCATCGGCGGCCTGTCAGCGCACGCCGGGCAGGATTTCTTGATGGAGTACGCGCTGCGACTTAAAGGCATTGCCAAGCAGGTACACCTGGTGCACGGCGAAGAGAAGTCGGCGCTGAGCCTGATGAAGCAGTTACACAAAAAAGGCATGGATCGTGTTTTTTACCCCCAACCGCGTGAATTTGCTGAAATGTAGCCTCACCACCTGCAGCTTGGATTAAAAATCCGAACTACGTCAAACCGATTTATGAAACCCTGGCACCCTGGCCAGGGTTTTTTATTCCGAGCTCTAGCAAACGAGCTGTCAGGAAATCATCCAAACCTGGCACTTTGTAAAACAAAGTCAAAACCTTTATGCGATTTGTGCAAATTGGCAAAATTGGCGTTTTTATGATGATGGTAGAATACTCAGATGTTGAAAATCCTGAATAGTGACCTGAAATCGATACACCATGATGGTTCTGCGCGCTATGTGCGCCCCACTTGCAGTGCCGACCCATCTATTGGGGATGAAGTTGCCCTGCGCCTGCGCTCTGGCCTGGATGTTGCAATCGAGCGTATTTTCCTGCGCACCTGCCCGGATGGTGAACAGGCTTTTGTTGAGATGCTTCCTGAAGAACCCCAGCCTGAAGCTGCCCGCGGGGTCTGTAAGTGGTGGCGAGCCAGCCTGCGCCTGGGGATGCCAATCACAAGCTATCGTTTTTTGATTTTCCTGCAAGATGGGTCCGCATGGTGGCACAACGCTGCTGGAACTTCCCAGCACATCCCCACAGATGCCCAGGATTTTCGGCTGCTGGCCGGGTATACGCCCCCCGCCTGGGTGCGTTCCAGCGTTTTTTACCAGATTTTCCCCGACCGGTTTGCTGATGGCGACCCTGCCAGCAATGTTCGCAGTGGGGAGTACAGGTATCATGGGTTGGATGCCATCAGCCGCAGGTGGGGAGAATCTCAAAACCCGTGGCCACAAGCCATGGTGGAATTTTATGGAGGCGACCTGCCAGGTGTGGAATCTCACCTGGGTTACCTGGCCGACCTGGGGGTGAATGCCATCTACCTGAATCCGGTGTTCTCAGCCCTCAGTAATCATCGCTATGATGTAACCGATTATTACAACGTGGATGTTCACCTGGGTGGGAATGCCGCGCTCCAATCTTTGCGCTGCGCCACAGATGAGCGTGATATGCGCCTGATCCTGGATATTGTTCCCAATCACTGTGGGGTGATGCACCCCTGGTTCCAGCGTGCATTGGAGAACCTGCAGGCCCCTTATGCTGAATATTTTACTTTTCATGCCCACCCTGATGATTATGAGTGCTGGTTGGGAGTAAAAAGCCTGCCAAAGCTCAATTATCGCAGCCCAAAACTGCGTCAGGAGATGTACGCTGGGCCGCAATCGATCTTCCGTCACTGGCTCAGGCCGCCCTATCGTGTGGATGGCTGGCGTGTGGATGTGGCGAATATGCTTGCCCGTCATGGCGCAGACCAGTTGGAGCATCAGGTTTGGGATGGTATTCGCCAGGCAGTGAAGGAGGAAAATCCGCAGGCCTACTTGCTGGGCGAGAACTTCTTCGATGCCAGCGCGCAGCTGCAGGGTGATCAACTGGATGCCTGTATGAATTACGCCGGATTCAGCCAGCCGCTCTGGTATTGGCTGGATCATTATGCATTTCATCAGCACAACGAGCCTCGCCAGGTAGATGCATTCCAGCCCTGGCCAACTTCTTCCCTGGTGGATACCTGGCAGGCTTACCGTGCCGCTATCCCGTGGACGATTGCGCGCCAGCAATTCAACCTGCTTGGTTCTCACGATACTTCTCGAATTTTATCGGTGGTCAGGGATGACCCAACGCGCAACCGGCTGGCAGTAGCCCTGCTGATGACTTATCCTGGCGTCCCATGCGTTTATTACGGCGATGAGATTGGGATGCGCGCCAGCGACTCACTTTCAGCCCGCGATTGTATGCAGTGGGAGCAAACAGCCTGGGATGTGGATTTGCGCGCCTTTTACCAGCATCTGATCCGGCTGCGGCGCGAATCCGCTGCCCTGGTGGATGGCGGTTTCCAGGTACTGGCCGCGGCAGAGAACCTGTTGGTTTACCAGCGTGATACAGACCAGGAGATCTTTGTTGTAATAGGCAATCGCAGCTCATCAAACATCCCAATGGACGGGCTGGCTGTGGCACACGGCGGCATACCCGACGGAACCATCTTCCATGAAATATTTACGGGTCAGCGGTTGATTGTTACCCATGGGCATATCCCGCTGGCATCTGCGCCGCCGGGAGCGCAAATCTGGCACTGCAAGCTGGAGCAAAACTGAGATTTTTGGCGATTGGGTAGAAATCCCTTTGCGGATTTTGTGAGGCGGATTAGCAATCCGCCCGCTGTATTTTGGGAACACTGGTTGCTTTTGCCCTGTACTTGACGATATGAGATAATCGTCAAGTGTTACGAACACTATCGGTTAATAATTGGCGAAAGTTTTGTCTTAAAAACATACCTGTTTGGCAAGTGGAGGCATATCATGGAAAAAAGCAAGCCCCAATCGCACCTCACACCTACAGCGTGGGCTATCATGATTGCCCTGGCATTGACTGGCCAGATTGCATGGGCTGTTGAAAACTCATGGTTTGGAACGTTTGTCTATGACACCATCACCCCCGACCCGCGCCCGGTAGCGTGGATGGTGGGCGCAAGTGCTGTCACCGCTACGCTGACCACCCTGTTGATGGGCACGCTCAGTGATCGCACCCGCTCACGCTGGGGCCGCCGGCGCCCGTTTATCCTGGCTGGCTACATCCTTTGGGGGCTTTCCACCATCCTGTTTCCCACGGCAGCTTATATCAAAGAAACCAGCCTGGCTGTCATCGTGGTTGTCCTGGCGGATAGTGTGATGACTTTCTTTGGCTCCACTGCTAATGATGCCGCCTTCAGTGCCTGGACGGCCGATGTTGCCACCAGTGACACACGCGGGCGTGTGGAAGGGGTGCTCAACCTGTGCATCTTCCTCGCGCAAATCGTGGCGATGGTGGCTGCTGGGATTTTGATCGATTCTGTGGGATATTTCACCTTTTTCTACTCTCTCGGCGGGATCGTGATGGTTATCGGGCTGATCGCTGGCAGCCAGTTAAAAGACATTCCCATCCCGATGGATCCCCCCACTCGCAGCTTCCTGGCCGAATTTGGGGAATTATTCTCCACTGAAACGCTGCGCCAGAACCGCCCGCTCTTCATCCTGCTCATCAACATCATGCTGACTGCCATCGGGATGCAGGTTTCGTTCCCGTACCTGATCATTTACCTGAACAACTATGTAGGTGTGACCAAGACCGAGTTCAGCATCATCGGCGGGGCGGTGATGGTGGGCAGCGCAATCATGTCCATCCCATTTGGCATCCTGGCCGATAAGTGGGATAAACGTCCGCTGATCGCTTTTGCAACCGTTGTCAGCAGCCTGGGCGGCGTGATGCTTTCGTTGTTTAGTTCCATTCCCCTGCTAGCCTTGAGCGGCTTCCTGTGGCAGGCTTTTTCGATGTGCGCCAGCATCGCAGCGGTGGCCTGGCTCAAGGATATGCTGCCCGAAGACAAACGTGGCAAATTCCTGGGCATCCGCATGATCTTCTGGGTCGCCATCCCAATGGTGCTCGGCTCACAGATTGGTGCAATGCTCATCCAGGGCTTTGGCACGCCGACGGTCTTCAACGGTCAGGCCGGGTTTGTTCCACATCCGATCATTTTCCAGGTCGGGTCGGCCATTTCGCTGCTGGCGCTGATCCCGTTGTATTTCATTCGCAGTTCAAAGGCGTAACGTGATATTCATATCGCGTTACAAAGAATATGAAAACTCCCTTCGCCCCCGCCTTTCCCAGCCCACTTCCCGAATATCCCCGCCCGCAGATGACCCGCCCCGCGTGGCAGAATCTCAATGGTTGGTGGGAATATGCCATCGTCTCGAAAGAACAAAACCGCGTAGAGCAATTCGACGGCCAGATTTTGGTGCCGTTTGCCGTGGAATCGGAGCTTTCGGGGGTTAAGAAGGCGCTTTTGCCATCACAAAGATTGTGGTATCGGCGGAAATTCCCTCACCCCCAGCCCCTCCCCCAAGGGGGGAGGGGAGAGAATCCCCCTCTCCCACCGGGAGAGGGGTTAGGGGTGAGGGCGCTCTTGCATTTCGGCGCAGTGGATTTTCAGTGCGAGGTTTTTGTCAACGGGAAAAAAGTTGGGGCGCATACTGGCGGATATTGCCCGTTTACGTTTGATATCACCAATGCGCTGAAAGATGGCGAAAATGAGCTGGTGGTGGCGGTCTGGGACCCATCTGATGCGGGCGGGCAGGAGCGCGGTAAGCAGGTGCTTAAGCCCAATTCCATCTGGTATACGCCCGTTTCGGGGATCTGGCAAACTGTCTGGTTGGAGCAGGTGCCCGGGACGAGTATCGAGTCGTTGAAACTGACTCCGAATCTCGACGCGGGGACGCTTTCGGTGGAAGTAAGAGTGCGGGGCGCGGTGGAAGGTGTTCGCGTGGCGGCGGAGGCTTTTTTCGGGGATGAAAAGGTGGCTTATAGCGAGGGGCCAGCCACAGGGCGGATCAATCTCGCGCTGGAAAATGTGCGGGCGTGGAGTCCGGTTCATCCGCACCTGTATGAGCTGAAGGTCAGACTCATCCAAAATTCCCAAACCATCGATGAAGTCGGCAGTTATTTTGCCATGCGCAAGTTTGGGATTAAAGATGGCCGGTTCACCATTAATGATGAGCCATTATTTTTATATGGCCCGCTCGACCAGGGATATTTCCCCGATGGCCTGTATACGCCGCCTTCGGAAGATGCGATGCTGTTTGACATCGAGTATGCCCAAAAAATTGGCTGTAACTTCATTCGCAAGCATGTCAAGGTGGAACCGGCGCGCTGGTATGCGGCCTGTGACCGGCTGGGGATGATCGTCTGGCAGGATATGCCGCACGGCGGCGCGAACGGCACGGACTGGATGCCACACCTGGCGATTGGGCTGGGAATTACGACCCGTGACGATGTCTGGATGAGTCGGTTTGGGCGCGGCGAGGCCGCCAACCGGGCGCAATATCGCGCCGAGTTGGCTGAGATGGTGGCTGCGCTGTATCATTTTCCGAGTATCGCGGTTTGGGTGCCGTTTAACGAGGGCTGGGGGCAATTTGAGTCGCGCAAAGTGGCAGAGTGGCTCAAGAAGACTGACCCTACCCGGTTGGTGGATGCTGCTTCGGGCTGGTTTGACCGGGGCGCGGGAGATTTCCAGAGTAAGCATGTTTATGCCATTAAACTGCGGCGCGGGCGGCCTGACCAGCGCGCTTTTGGACTGACTGAGTTTGGCGGGTATAGCTTGAAAATCTCTGGGCATGTTTGGGATGAGAACCAGCGTTTTGGCTATAAGTTCTTCGAAACTCCCGAAGCGCTGACCGAAGCTTATGTGCGGCTGATCGACGAGCAGTTGATTCCGCTCATCTCGCAGGGGCTTGCTGCGGCGATTTACACCCAGACCACCGATGTCGAAATTGAAATTAACGGCTACCTGACCTACGATCGCATGGTGGAGAAGATGGATGCATCTGTTCTGCGTGCGGTGCATGCGCGGGTGTATGGGGCTTTTATCGTTTGAATCTTTTATGGCAGGTAGTTTTATAATTTTGGTATGAAGGCTTACCGTATCTTTTCTCCTGCACCGATAGAGACAAACCCCATTTTTCGGGCTGACCTGCCCATCCCTGAGCCTGGCCCAGGCCAGGTGCGGATTCGTGTGCGAGCCTGCGGGGTTTGTCATACCGATTTACACATTGCTGAAGGTGAAATCCACCCGCCTGTGTTTCCGGTGACACTGGGGCATCAGGTGGTGGGGGTGGTTGATACCATCGGGCCCGGTAGTGGTGCCCGTGTCGGCGTTCCCTGGCTGCACTGGGCTTGTGGAATTTGTGAGTTTTGCCGGCGCGGCGAGGAGAACCTGTGCCCAGATGCCAGGTTTACCGGTTTTAGCGTGGATGGTGGTTATGCTGAGTACATGCTTGCCGATGTGCGCTATCTTTTGCCTATCCCGGGTGGGATCAGTGATGAACAGGCTGCGCCGCTGTTGTGTGCGGGCATTGTCGGTTACCGAGCGCTTAAGAAGGCGGAGATTAGGCCTGGGGAGCGGGTGGGGTTGCTTGGGTTTGGTGCCAGCGCTCATTTGTGTTTGCAAATCCTGCGTGGGTGGGGTTGTGAAGTTTTGGTGTTCACCCGCTCGAAGCTGCACCAGGATCATGCCCGGGAGTTGGGGGCGGTTTGGGCCGGTTCAGTGTCAGATGGTCAGGGGATAGGCGGCAGGGCGGGAAAATTCCTGGATAAGGCTGTGATTTTTGCTCCGGCGGGGGAGCTTATCCCCTTTGCATTGGAAAAAATCCGGCCGGGTGGGATCGTTTCCGTCAATGCCATCCATATGAGCAATATCCCGGCATTTCCGTATGCCAGTCTGTGGGGCGAGCGCACTCTTCGCTCCGTGGCGAATGCTACAAATGCCGACGGCCTGGAGTTCCTGTCATTAGCGGCGCAGATGGGGCTGTATTCTACCGTCCAGTCGTATCCCCTGGCGGAAGCCAATCGCGCGCTAGATGACCTGAAGCACAGCCGTTTCAACGGTGAAGCGGTATTGAGCGTATCTTGATAGCGTTTGTTGGTGGGATGATGGGAAAAGCACAACATTGTGCCAGCCTGTACTTACGAAAATAGTATAATAATCGACTGGGTGAGGCGAAGGGTTATTTTAAGAATAAACGTTTAGAGATGATGGAGCACAGTTGGCGCCTGGCTGGCGCTAGTTTTACGAGGCAGACATGCTTTTATACCATTTTGACCAGTTCTCCATTGGCACAATCGTTCAAGTTCTTTTGCTGGCCTGTGTTACAGGTTATTTTTTGAGTCTGAAAAACAAATCGCGGTCAACCTGGCTGATTACGCTCTTTTTTGCCAGCTTGACCGTGGCTTTTACATCGCTGGCACTGGTTTATACGATTGTGACATCTTATTGGCTGCTGTTGAGCGATGTGATGTGGATTTTCCTGATGGTGGCTTTTGTGGTCATCTTGCAGCTGCCATATAACTACCCGCGACCTTACCGGAAAAACGAGGCGCGCCTGGTGCTGGGGGTTGCGATCACGCTGACACTGGCTTTTGCATCTACGACGGTTTATTTGGTAAGGCACCCGGAAGAATTTACCGATACACATAACCTGTTTGCGATTGCCATTCTCGGGGCGGATATTGCCTGGTTCGTTTTTGCAATGCTGCGCCGGGCGGTGGAATGCGAAAGGGATGTTTCCCAAGAGTCTGCATCTATAGTGGAGCCGGCGCGCGGGTGGATGCGTTATCTCATCCACCCCAAAGGGCGTGAGGCCAGTATGCTGCGGGGCTTTGCCCTGACCATGTTCATGCCAATTGTGATTTTGTTGGCCCAGGCGATCCAGGCTGGCGGCTGGCTCTCACAGGAATTTGCAACTTACGTTTACCAGATTGTTATGATGATTTTTTTGCTGACGCTGGTGTTTGTGTATGTGAACCATGCGCCAGAGCCGACCACGTTCCTGGTGAAAATCGTTGGGATGGCTTTTGTGTTTATGATGACGGTGGTAACGGCGTTGCTTACCATTGCGCTGCCAGCTTATGATCAAAATTATAACCAGGTGCGCCGGTTGGAGCTTCAACTGATTGAGGCGCGCCTTTCTAATGGTGAACTGCTCCAAATGCCGCCGGATGTGCGCTATGTGCTTGTCATGCCTGCGCCTGCCGATTTTAAAAATCCGCAATATCGGCTGTTGTATAAAAGTGATCCATTGTTTACGTTTGAAAGCCCCTGGTTTGGCCCCGATTCCCTGGTTAAAGCCAATTCGACCCAATTCGCCAGCAGGTTCAGGACGCTGACTTTTGGGCAGCGCTATAACCGCACCATCGACCAGACAGAAGCAACCACGCGCTATACTGTATATTTTTTTGAATATGGCAACCAGGTGTATGAAGTTGGCTATGATTTTGCGGATTTTGTTCAAGCTACCCAGCCCGATGGGGCACGGATTTTGCTTTTAATTTTCGGTGCGACGATTTTCCTGGTGTTTGGCTTTCGCATTTCGCTGCACCCCAGCCTGATTGCCCCGCTGGATATTTTGGTGGAAGGCATGCGGCGGGTCAATGCGAATGATTTGAAGGTGGAGATTCCGATCCAGGCGGCGGATGAAATTGGGTTTTTAACCGGTTCATTCAATGAGATGGTTCGTTCGCTGCGCGCTGCCGAGGCTTTTAAAGAATCTTATCATCGCGAGTTGGAAGCTGAAGTGGTTGAACGCACTCGTGAGTTGGAAGATGCCCGGGATGCGGCACACGCTGCCAGTCGCGCCAAAAGCTCTTTCCTGGCAAGTATGAGCCATGAAATCCGCACGCCGATGAATGCGGTCATGGGGATGAGCAGCCTGCTATTGGATACCCAATTGAGCGAAGAACAGCGCGAATTTGCTGAAACCATCCGCACCAGCAGCGATTCGCTCTTGACCATTATTAATGATATTTTGGATTTTTCCAAAATCGAGTCGGGCAAGCTGGACCTGGAACAACAAGCCTTTGATTTGCGTGATTGCATGGAATCAGCGGTGGACCTGCTGGCGCTGAAAGCTACTGAAAAGGGCCTGGAGTTGAGCTGCATCATCGAGCCGGGGGCGCCAGATGCCATCCTGGGCGATGTAACCCGGCTGCGGCAGATCCTGGTAAACCTGCTGGGCAACGCTGTCAAGTTTACCCATACCGGCGAAATTGTTTTGAGTGTAAATGTTTTGGGGCAGCAATCTCAGCCCGACGCGGGAAAGGCCAGGCTGCATTTTTCCATCCATGATACGGGCATTGGTATTCCAACTGACCGAATTGGGCAAATTTTTCAATCGTTTACCCAGGTGGATACATCCACCACGCGCAAATATGGCGGCACGGGCCTGGGACTGGTTATTAGCAAGCGCCTGAGTGAGCTGATGGGTGGCGAAATGTGGGTTGAAAGTGTGGAAGGGGTTGGCTCCACCTTCCACTTTACCATCCAGGCGCAGCCAGTGACCCTGGAACAAACCAACAAGTTGACTGCAGGCCAGCGTTTGAAAGGTAAGCGTGTGCTGGTTGTGGATGATAACGAAACTAACTGCCGCATCCTGACTTTGCAAACCCAGGCCTGGGGCATGGATCCGCTGGTTTTCTCAAACCCGCTTTCCGCGCTGGCTGCGATCAAGCAGGGTGAAGTGTGTGATGTCGCCATCCTGGATATGCACATGCCGGAAATGGACGGTTTGGCCCTGGCCCGGGAGATCCGCCAGAGCGGTAGCCAGCTTCCGTTGATTATGCTGACTTCTCTGGGCTGGCGCGATCCGGAACAGGCTGCCAATTTTTCTGCATTCCTGACAAAACCGGTCAAGCAATCTAGCCTGTACAACGCTGTGGTGAACGCATTGGCCTTGCAAAGTGAATTTGCCAAAAATACCGCGCCTATCGAGGGCGCCTTTGATGCCGATTTTGCTGTGCGTCACCCGATGAAGATTTTGCTGGCCGAAGACAATGTAGTCAACCAAAAATTAGCCATCCGTATCCTGGATCGAATGGGATACCGCGTAGATGTGGCTGCTAACGGGCTGGAAGTGCTGGACGCGCTGGAGCGCCAGCGCTATGAGTTGATTTTGATGGATGTGCAAATGCCGGAGATGGATGGTTTAGAAGCAACCCGCCTGATCCGCCAAAAATTCCCGCTAAATGCGCAGCCGCGCATTGTTGCCATGACCGCCAATGCCATGCAGGGAGACCGCGAGATGTGCCTGAATGCGGGTATGGATGATTATGTCAGCAAACCGATCCAGCTAAAAGATCTCCAGGCTGCCCTGGAACGCGCCGGAGAGGTTGGACAAGGAGAAACATAATTGGGTTGCTTGTAATGACTTTTAGCAAACCCGGCTGATTTACATAAAGATTCTTGCCTAAATAACCGAAGTTGCTGCCTTGATGCATCGAACTGTCTTTTTGCAAGGAAATCCCTCACCCCGGCCGGGGAAGGCCAGGGATGAGGGCGATTGCGCCAAAGATAGCAACTTGCGTTAAATAAGAAGTAACCCGGATTTTTAAACAAAATCTGTAAGGCTTTCTAAAAAGGAGGGGCGGAGCATTGCTCCGCCCCGTTAGTTTTTTGAACGACCCCTACGGGTTTAATATCGTCCGCGCTGCGTTACAGCTTCCGGTTTTTGCAAATCATGCTCGCGGGCCGGGAAAACCTGCACGGCGCAAGCTTTGAATTCGGGGATTTTGGCTTGCGGGTCTAAAGCATCGGTGGTGAGCAGGTTGGCGGCAGCTTCGTGGAAGTGAAAGGGGATGAAGATCACGCCAACGGTGGTTTTTTCGGTAACCGAGGCTCTTAACACCACCTCGCCGCGCCGCGAACTGACCTTGACCGGGTCGCCGTTATGGATGCCGTGAATTTCGGCGTCGGCGGGGTGGATTTCGATCAGCGCTTCGGGGTAGAGAGCATCCAGGTCTGAGTGGCGGGTCATCGAGCCGGTGTGCCAGTGCTCCAGCACGCGCCCGGTGGTCAGGATGAACGGATATTCATCGTCTGGGAGTTCCACGGAAGGGACATAATCGAGCGGGGTGAATTTTCCGCGCCCGCGGGGGAAATCGTCGATGAATAAATCTGGTGTGCCGGGGTGGTTTTCATCGGGGACGGGGTAGATTAAGCCCACTTTTTCGAGGCGCTCGTAGGTCACGCCCGCGTAATCGGGGTTGACGGATGCCATTTCGCGCAAAATCTCTGACGGGTGGGCGTAATCCCATTTGGCGGTGGGACGCTCCAGCCGCGATTCGAGGCGCAATGCCAGGGCGGAGATAATGTCACTATCGCGGCGAGACAGGTTACGGGGCGGATGAGCCGCGCGCACCCGCTGGATGCGGCGATCCGTATTCGTAAATGTCCCATCCTTTTCAGCAAAAGGAGTCGCCGGGAGGAAGACATCTGCAAAAGCCGCGCTTTCGGTGATGAACAGATCCTGCGCGACGATAAATTCAAGCTGTTCCATGTGGCGGCGGGTTGCGTTGAGGTTCGGCTCGGACATCATCGGGTTTTCGCCCATGATGTAGAGCGCGCGGATGCCGCCGGGGTGGGCGTGGCTGAGAATTTCGGTGGTGGTCAGCCCGAGTTTGCGGCTGAGGCCGCCAGGTTCGACGTTCCAGGCTTTTTCCCATTTTTCGGCGTTGCCGGGGGCATCGACGCGCATGTAGCCGGGGAAGTGAAAGGGCATCGCGCCCATGTCGGAGGCGCCCTGGACGTTGTTTTGGCCGCGCAGGGGGTTCAGCCCGGTACCGGGACGCCCGATATGCCCGGTGAGGAAGGCGAGGTGGATGAGGGCGAGGGCGCTGGCGGTGCCATGCGAAAGCTGCGAGATGCCCATGCCCCAGTAGATGGCGGCATTTTGGGCGCTGGCGTACAGGCGGGCGGCGCGGCGGATCAGGTCGGCAGGGACGCCTGAGATGGATTCGGCATACTCGGGGGTGAACTTGTCGAGGGAGGCGATAAATTCATCCACGCCTTCGGTGCGGCGGTTGACAAAATCCCAGTTGACCAGGTTTTCCCTGACGATGACCTGCGCCATCGCTGAAAAAACCGGGACGTTGGTGCCGGGTTTGAGCGGGAGCCAGAGTTCGGCAAAATCGACCAGTTCGATGCGGCGCGGATCGATGACGATCATCTTTGCGCCGTGCTTTTTGACCGCTTCCTTCATCTGGAGCGCGATGATGGGGTGATTCTCGGTGGTATTCGAGCCGGTGACGATGAAAACATCGTTCTGGATGACTTCGGCGGCGGTGTTGGACATGGCCGATGAGCCAACCGCCTGCTGGAGGGCGACAACGCTCCCGGCATGGCACAGGCGGGTGCAGTGATCGACGTTGTTGGTGCGGAAGATGGCGCGGAACATCTTTTGCAGCAGGTAATTGTCCTCGTTGGTGGCTTTGGCGCAGCAGTAGACGGCCATGGCGTCGGAACCATCGCGTTTGTAGATTTCCACCAGTTTATCGGCGGTGATGTCGAGGGCGGTGTCCCAGTCAACTTCAACCCAATCCCAGGGGGAATTGTTATTCGATAATTCGTTACTCGGTATTCGGAGAGCGCCATCGGGGTTTGCCGAATCTCGAATATCGAAGATCGACTTCCCTTCAAGCAAGTAACGCCGCACTAGCGGGGTGGTAATACGCCTGGAGTGATAGATAAAGTCATAACCAAACCGTCCCTTGACGCACAGGTTGCCGTGATTGACGGGCGAGTCGAAGGGCGAGGTGACTTTGTAGATAAACTCGTCCCTGACGTGGAGTTGGAGCGTGCAGCCGACTCCGCAGTAGGGGCAGGTGGTGGTGGTAATTTTTTCAGGTTTCATGTCTACTCCGCTAAGTTGAGTGCCGATCATCAAACGGTAAAGTGAATTTTCTGAAGAACACGTGCCGGGGAAAAAGCCGTGGCTTGAACCCAGGAGAGATTATACAAGACATCTTAGGGAGCGCATCTTTGTTCCCATCACTTTCGTTATCGTGCCGAATTCAATCGGCTTGGGATGCTGAAAGTGCGTAATCTACGGGAAGCTCCAGAATGCAGCGCGTTCCATTTCCCCGCTCGACCCGAAACTGCCCGTTAAGTTGGTCTGATAGGCCAGCCACCATAAGCATTCCCATAGACTGGCTTTTCGTCAAATCAAGACCTTCTGGCAGGCCCACACCATCATCTTCTACCGAGAGAATGATATTTGTGGCAGTTTTCTTCAGGGTGATGGTGACTGTTCCTACCATGTCGCCGGGAAAAGCATGCTTGATACAGTTTGTGATCAATTCGTTGACGATCAACCCTAACGGCGCTGCATTTTTGGCCGAAACAGTGATCGGCTCACTCTCACCCATAAAGCGGATATTGGGCGATACCGCCAGCGAACGTACAATCATGTCAATGTATTCGTTCAAGCGGACTTCGATAACCTGGGTGCTTTTATAAAGGATGTCATACAACGCGCCCATCGCACCAATACGCAGGCGGATATCTGCAAGCGTGGAAATGGTTTCTTTCGACTGGTTGGAAGATTCCATCATCGAAATCATACTGATAATCAGTGCAAAGCTGTTTTTAACGCGATGCTGCAATTCCCTGAGGAGAGCCTGCTTTTCCTGGAAGGCTTTTTCCAGGGCATATTCAACTCGTTTGCGCGCTGTAATATCGCGCGAGATGCCCACAATTTCTACATGGCCCTGCTCGTTCAGTAGATAGGTGGTAGTCACTTCCGTATTGATAATCGACCCATCCCGGTGAGGTTGATCCACTTCATCAATAAAAGAGACCGGGTTGCCAGGATTTTCCAAGAATTGGGGCAGACGCGCCCCCAGCAGTTCGCCCACTTTTTGCAATGATTCGGGGGTAAGTGAGTCGCTCATGGGCTGCGCCATAACCTCCTCGGGCGTATAACCGCGCAAGGTTTTGACGGATGGACTGACATACTTATACTGCTGTTTTTCCACATCCATAACCCAGATAATATCTGCTGTATTTTCTGTGATCAGCCGATAGCGGATTTCATTTTTCCTGAGGGATTCTTCCGCTTGTACGCGATCTGTGATGTCATGAAGGCCTCCATACAGGCGGATTTTTCCAGCTGTTCCCGCGCCGCCGACACATTCTGCCCTTGAGTTGATCCAGCGAATGCTGCCATTTTTGTGGCGAATGCGCAGTTCGCACTCACCTTTATCGCCTGGCGTAAGCCCCGAAACGGATTTTGTGAAACGTGGGAAATCTTCTTCCAAAACCAGGTTGCCCCAGCAACGCATGGAGATTAATTCAGCCGGGGTGTATCCGGTGATTTGTTCAACTGCGCCAGACAGCCAATCAATTGAATAATCGCCTGTTGCTTGTGTGGCGCAAGAGTAGGCGATATCTGAAATGCTGGATGAAACATGACGATAGCGTTCTTCACTTTCACGCAGGGCAGCTTCCTTGATTTTTTCCTGGCGCCTGGCATCAAAGAGCTTGAAAGCCATCTTGACCGCTGCGATGATAACCGTTTCGCCAGAGTTTTTAACGATATACCCGTAAGATGTAATTCCCTCTGTTTTATCAACGATCTCGCGCTGGGTGTGGGAAGACAAAAAGATCAGGGGCAAATCGTGTTTTTGGAGAATAAGCTCGGCAACCTGTGTGCCATCCATACTGCTGCCCAGGTTGATATCCATCAAAATTAGATCGATCTCTGGATATTGTTCAACAAGCACCAGCGCCTTTTCCCCGCTCAGGGCGGTGATTACTTTGAATCCGTATCGTTGAAGCATTTTTGCTTCTGTTGCGGAAATTAGGATTTCGTCTTCGACCAATAAGATGGTCTTCGACTCTTCGTTGCTCATTCTATAACTCCTGAACAGCGTTAATCATACCCCCAATGTATTTGTTGTGTTAAGGGCATCAGGTACAAGTTAAGGGTGTTTTATGAAAGCCAGAGCCGTTTTTACCCAAAAACTGGCATTCATGCCCGGTTTGGCACAGGCTAGAAGTCCAGCCCCAGAGCCGAGTTGTCGGAAAAACCAGATTTGTGCAGCCGGGGGATGTTTTTATATTTCAGCCTGTTGGCACTGCTGTGAAAATATTCTCCTGACAGGTAAAAAAAAGTAAAATGTGACGATTGTCGTCCGCTTTGGTGACATTATGAGCTAATAGAAAACGGAGAGTTTGGGTATCATCTATACCGAAACCCCCAACGTTAATGTTATGTAGGAGGATCCCCCATGCAGGCAGTCCCAAGTGAATTTTTGGCAATAGATCGCAAAGAACGCGCCAATATGCCGTTCCATGACCTGTCACTGCGTCCGGCAGAAGAGCGTGTATGCGATTTTGATGATGTTGTTATCGAGTTTGACGAAGAACGTGCCCGAGTAGAAGCCTCCCGCTGCATCCATTGTCCCGATCCGGCACCCTGCATGTTGGCCTGCCCGACCAGCAACGATATCCCCTCAGCCATGTGGCTGATTGAACACGGAAAATTCAAAGAAGCTGCCGAGATTTACCATAAAACTTCCTCGCTGCCTGAATTGTGTGGACGTGTTTGCCCGCACGAGGCACTCTGCCAGGGCTCCTGTGTGCTGAATAAGCATCACCAGCCTGTGCTGACCGGCCAACTGGAAGTTTTTGCACTCGACTGGGAACGCAGCCACGATCCATTTGTGATTAAAAAAGCCCCCGCCACCGGCAAAAAAGTAGCCGTGATCGGTGCTGGCCCCGCCGGGTTGGCCTGTGCCCACCTGCTGGTGGAAAAAGGCCACGATGTAACCATTTTCGAGTCCAAGCCCGCCCCAGGTGGGCTGCTGGTATATGGCATCCCTAACTTCAAACTGCCCAAAGAAGGCGTAATGGCCAAGTGGGAAGATTTGGAAAAAGCGGGCGTTAAACTGGTACCCAATACTTATATCGGCAAAGATAAAACTATCGACCAGTTGTTTGAAGAAGGCTTCCACGCCGTTTTCCTGGGCGTAGGCGTTGGCATCGATGCCAAGATGGAAGTCCCCGGTGAGGATCTGCCTGGCGTGTACGAAGCCACCGATTTCCTCATCCGCGCCAATGTTGCGCCCGATTACCTGCCTGCCGATAAATCCCAACGCCCGTACCTCGGAAAACGTGTGGCCGTCATCGGTGGTGGAGACACGGCTTCTGACTGTTTGCGCGCAGCCCTGCGACTGGGGGCAGAAGAAGTTACCTGCCTGTATCGTCGTACTGAAAACGAAATGCCCGGTGGCAAAAAAGACCGCAAAATGGCAAAAGACGAAGGTGCGCAGTACCGCTTCCTGACCCAGCCGGTACAGTTTATCGCCGGGCCAGATGGCCGCCTGGCCGCCGTGGAATGCATCGAAATGAAACTTGGTGAGCCGGATGCCAAAGGCCGCCGCAAACCCGTTCCGGTGGAAGGCTCCAACTTCTCTATCGCGCTCGATACAGCCATTAAAGCCCTGGGCTATTGGCCCGACCCGATCGTTGGCACCACCACCCCCGGCCTGGAAACCGATAAATGGGGCCAGATCAACATCAAGAGCAAGCAAACCGGGCAAACCTCCCGTCCCGGCGTTTTCGCAGGTGGTGACTGTGTTACCGGGCCAGACCTGGTTGTGACAGCCATGGTGGCCGGACGCAAAGCAGCCAATGCCATCCACAAATACCTGGACGAACTCAAGTAAACATTTCAGACACCAAAACACCCCGAACAGAAAAGGTTCGGGGTGTTTTTTGTCATACCCGCCCGATTGGGTATAATCAACCCCATGCGCTGGATGGAAAGATTCTTTAACTACCTGATAATCCTGGTCTTGATTCTCATCCTCCCGGCCAGTGTGCCCCGCCTGGAAGATATCAACGAAAAACTTAACATCACCGCCGCCGATTATTCGTTTGACAGCGCCGGTTGGGTAACAAATGCCATTTTGGTCAAAATCCAGCAGGCTTCCATTGGCGGCGCCCGCTACATCGGCGAAGCGCGCCAGGTGGGGTTGGTAAAGGATTATTTCAAGCTGGTAAGGGTGGTGGAAAAGCTTGAAAACGAGATCAACCAGGTTTTTTCCAACCCAAAAATCAAAGATCCATATACCCAAACCGCCTCCATGCGCTACCAGCTCGGGCTTTTACATAAAGAGCTGAACCAGATTGCCCCTCTCGCCGAATCTATCCTCGAAGCGCAACTTACTGTTATTCTCAAAGAGCAGGGCCTGACCCTGTTTGGGCAGCCTGGCCCGGCGGTCAGCTACCATGTCACCCCGCTGCCGCAAATGTTGGTCATCTCGCCGCGTGACAAGATCGAGGAAATCGCCACACACCTAATCGACCCCAACATCAGCGTGGAACAGACCGAGGCGCTCGAGAGTCGCGTTTCCAGCGAAAACAATGTCTCATCGCTGGTGGTTGAAATCGGTGGGTTGGCGGTATACCCCACCATGGTCATGCGTACCACTGCACATGATTGGGTAGTTGAGACCATTGCCCACGAATGGATACACACCTACATGATGAGCCATCCGCTGGGTATCAATTACGAAACATCGCCTGAACTGCGCACCATGAACGAAACCACCGCCTCGATTGCGGGCACTGAATTGGGGCGGATGGTGCTGGAACGCTACTACCCCGAACTGATCGCCCGCGAACCGACCGCCCTGAAGCTGGCTTCGCTGAACCCCGGGCTTTTCCTCCCCGCATCAGACCCGCCGCCCTTTGACTTTCGCGCCGCCATGCACGAGACGCGCATCAACGCGGATGCTTTGCTCGCCGCCGGGAAAATCGACGAGGCCGAAAAATATATGGAATCGCGCCGGCTGGTATTCTGGCAGAATGGCTACGCCATCCGCAAGATTAACCAGGCCTACTTTGCTTTTTATGGGGCGTATGCCGATGTGCCCGGTGGCGCCGCTGGCGAAGACCCGGTGGGGCCGGCAGTGCGCAAACTGCGCGAACAAAGCGCCAGCCTGAAAGAATTTCTCGATAAGATTGCCTGGATGGATTCGTTCGAGAAGTTGCAGCAGGCCATTGGCAAATAGATATTACAAGGAAAATAATGCGTCGAATTGTCATCTTTATCGTTTTTATATCACTCCTGGCCGCCTGCACACCCTCAGCGGGGATGAATGCTGCGGTAACGGCAACCACAGCCAGGACGGCCACGCCGCGCGGGCCACAGGTGAAGGTGGGTGAATGCTCAAACGTGGTGGTCAAGCCCACGCCAGATGAAAATGTCCAATCCATCTTCCCCAAGGTGAATGAGCAAGATCACGTGGATGGCCCGGCAGATGCTGCCATGACGGTGATCGTTTATAATGATTTCCAGTGCCCCAACTGCCCGCCGCTCCAGGCGGTGATGAAGGATTTGAAGGCCAAATATGGTGATCAACTGCGGCTGGTGTTCCGGCATTTCCCGTTGATGACGGTGGAAGATAAAACCGGGCTGGCCTCGCAAGCCGCCGAAGCTGCGCACCTGCAAGGTAAATTCTGGCAGATGCACGATGTTTTGTTTGAAAAACAGGCTGAGTGGAAAGACCTGGCCCCGGAAGTTTTTAGTGAGTGGCTGGATACCCAGGCCGCCGGGCTGGGGCTCGACCCATCTCAGTTCCAGGCCGATTTGAATAAGGCTGAAACGAAGGCGATTGTGGATAAGGCCTGGCAGGATGGGCAAAAGATGGGCCTGCCTGGTGCACCGCTGATGCTGATCAACGGGCAGATTTACAGCGGCCCGCGCGATCGCGCCAGCCTGGATTATATTTTGGGCATTATTGCGCTGGGCAAGCGCCAGTTTGCCACCTGCCCGCAGGTGGTGATCAACCCTTTACACCAATATACGGCCACTTTGAAAACCGAGAAGGGGAATATTGTTATCCGGCTCTATGCCGATCTTGCGCCGAATGCGGTCAATAATTTTGTTTTCCTGGCGCAAAACGGCTGGTATAACGATATTACTTTTCACCGGGTGATTGCAGGTTTTGTGGCCCAGACCGGCGACCCCAGCGGCACAGGCTCTGGCAACCCTGGTTATTTTATTGATAGTGAAACCAGCCCATCGCTGTCTTTTGATCGCCCCGGCCTGGTGGGAATGGCAAATACGGGCAAGGATACCAATGGCAGCCAGTTTTTTATCACCCTGGCTGCTGCTCCGCACCTGGATGGCGCTTACACCATTTTTGGCGAGGTTATCAGCGGGCTGGATGTGGTTGCAAAACTGACGCCACGTGACCCACAGCCGGGTGTCTCGCTGCCGGATGGTGATAAGTTGTTGATGGTCATAATCGAGGAAAAATGAACTCACAATCTGGCCAAAACCGCCCGTTCCAATGGAAACTCTTTTTTATGGGGAGTTTTCATGCTATCAACCTGGCCGGGGCAGTTCTTTCTGCCTTAATGGCAGCTTTTGTGGCTGTGATAAGCTATTTCGAGAAGGATACGGAATATGTGCTGGTGATGCTGATCGCCGCGGCAGGTTTAACGTGTGGGGCCGTTTTGCTGGCTTTTGCGTTTTACCAGAATATCCGCGCCTTTTCAGGGCTCGGAGAACAACGGTTTTTCTCGCGGCTGGATATTCGCATTGGGCTGCCGCTGTTGTCGTTGACCTGGCCGGTGTTGATCTTTGCCGGGAGCGCGCTATCCCAGCAGGATTCGCTTCCACTCCAGCTGATTTTCCTGCCTGGCCTGACCGTTTTGGGGATCATGATCCCGATTGTTGGGGTGACGTGGCTGGCGATTCACAACCTGCCCAAGGATTCCGCGCGCCGTGTGTGGGATATGCTTGCACTGGGAATGACTCTCGGCCCGATGGTGATTGTGGTTTTTGAGATTTTCTCTCTTCTCCTTCTCTTTGTGGTTGTGGCGCTTGTTATGAGCGCCAATCCACAATGGATGGCAGCGCTTCAATCAATGCCTGATTCAGTGCAAAATTTGAGTACATCAGAGGCCCAGGCGCTCTTGCAAGACATATTTTCGAGCCCCTGGACGGTGCTGGTGGGCATATCCTGGCTGTCATTCCTTGTTCCGGTTGTTGAAGAGCCGCTCAAGGTGATTGGGATATGGTTGCTGGGCGGCCGCATCCGCACCCCGGGCGAAGGCTTCCTGTTGGGCGTGCTCAGCGGAGCCGGTTTTGCTGTTTTCGAGAGCCTCGGCGCTTCGGCGAGTGGCGCCAGTCAGTGGCTGGGAACTGTCGGCGGGCGGGCTGGTACCAGCCTGCTGCATACGCTCAACAGCGGAATCATGGGTTGGGCCTTGGTTTCAGCCTGGCAGCAGCGCAAATATACCCGCCTGGGGCTGGCATTCCTCTTGACCATTTTCATCCATGGCCTGTGGAATGCCGCGGTTGTTGGATATGGCCTTTCCCTGGCTTTTTACGAATTCCCGGTACGCCTGCCCAATTACTTTAGCGACCCTCAACCCTATTTGATGATATTGGCCGCCCTGATTGGCTTCATGCTCATGCTGGCAATGGGTTTTAACCGGGCATTGCAACCCATCCCAACTGCGCCGGTCGAGTATAATCAACCCTTGCTTAATCCTGACTCTGGAGAAAATCAAACCGATGGAAATCCTGACCAACCTGATTGATATTTTTTTGCACATGGATGAGTACCTGGCGCAGATCATTGCGCAATATGGCACGCTGACATATTTAATCCTGTTCCTGGTCATCTTTGCTGAGACCGGACTGGTCGTTACGCCCTTCCTACCCGGCGATTCGCTCATTTTCGCGGCTGGAGCCCTGGCTGCCAGCACCGATCTTGATCCATTGATCCTGTTTTTCCTGTTGGGTATTGCCGCCGTGCTGGGCGATGCCGTCAACTACACCATCGGCCACAAAATTGGCGCGCGGGCCTTTGATGGCAGCATAAAATTCCTCAAAAAAGAATATCTCGACAAAACCCATGCGTTTTACGAAAAACACGGCAACAAAACCATCTTCCTGGCCCGTTTCGTGCCGATTGTGCGCACTTTTGCGCCATTTGTCGCTGGCGTTGGTAAAATGACCTATTCTCATTTCGCCACCTACAACGTGGTCGGCGCGATCGTATGGGTCGGCCTGTTCACCGCTGCCGGGTATTTCTTCGGCGAAATCCCCTTCATCAAAGAAAACTTCGAGTTTGTGGTCATCGCCATCATCCTGATTTCCGTGCTGCCCGCCATCTACGAATGGTGGAAAGCCCGAAACGAGAAACATACCCCCGCCTAGATTCCTCCCTTACCCAAAGCCAGCCGCCAGCGGTTGGCTTTTTCTTTTCTAAAAACCTATGCCATCCCCCTCCTTCATCATTTTTGAAATCATTATCTACATCCAATTTGCCATCTGCCTGCGCCACGCCTGGCAAACTGGTTTGGCCAACATCCTGCGCCTGCTGGCTGGCGCCACCTTCGGAGTCTTGCTCGAACTTGCCACTATCCGCCAGTTGAACGCCTATCAATACGGCCAATTCATCATCATGGTATGGGATGTCCCGCTCTGCATCGGGGTTGCCTGGGGAGCGATCATCTACTCTGCTATGGAATTTTCCAACGGAACCAGCCTGCCCTGGCAGCTTCGTCCCGTTATGGATGCACTCCTGGCCCTGAACATCGACCTTGCCATGGATGCCCTTGCCATCCGCCTGGGCATGTGGGATTGGGGCGGGGGGCTGGAAATCCAGTATTTTGGCGTGCCTTATGGCAACTTTTGGGCCTGGTTCTGGGTGGTTTTCTCCTTCTCGCTCGGATACCGCCTCCTGGCAAATCGCCCTGGCTGGGTAGGAACCTGGCTTTCCGCTTTCCTGGCCCTGGCGCTTGGGCTGGCTGGCGTGCTCGGCACCAACGCCCTGATCGTGTTTGGCGTTCCCGCAGAAATTCGCACCCCGGTTATTTTCGCCGTTTTACTGGCTGCCCTGGCCCTTGTGTTCTACCTGCGCCCCAAATTTTTCCAAAAGCCCGTACCATCCCTGACCTTTTGGGTTCCATTTATTTCCCACAGCTACTTCCTCATTGCCGGGCTGGTTTCAGGCGTTATCTTTAAGCCGTCATTCCTGCTATTTGCCAGCCTGCTCATGTTCGCCATAGCTCTCTGGCTGCACTGGCCTTCTGCAAAGAAAATTATTCCTGCCCATCACTAAACCATCCATAAAATAAAAACAGGTGGCGCATCGTTTCCGGTGCGCCACCTGTTTTTAATACGGATTACAACCCTACGCCCGCATTTTGAAGAATTGCGTCATCTTCATCGCCAGGTTCAGGTCGCCGGTCAGCTTGAGCTTGCCAGCCATGAAAGCCTGCATCGGATCGAGCTTGCCGGTGAACAGGTTGATGTAATCTTCCGAATCGGCCATCAGCGTCATCTTCGGGGCAGGATGGACACCCTTCTGGACATCGACTTTGCCGTCTTTGATGGATGCGTACCATTCGCCGGGCTCCGCGCCGCTGAATTTGAACTGGAGGGTCACATCCAGCCCTGCCGCTTTTTCAGGGACGAACGCGCCAGGCATTTTGGTCATGAGGTCTGCAATTGTGAGGGGCATAACTTTTCTCCTTGTTGGTAGGTAAGGGCGCAGCATTGCTGCGCCTTTACAATATTTTATTGTAAATTTTCAAAAATACACGCCGCGCCCATACCGCCGCCGATGCACATGGTGACCATGCCATACTTCGACTTGCGCCGCGCCATTTCGTAGATGAGTTGGGTGGTCAGCTTGGAACCGGTGCAGCCGAGTGGGTGCCCAAGCGCCATCGCGCCACCGTTGACATTGACCTTTTCCGGGTCGATGCCAAGCGTTTTAACCACGGCCAGTCCCTGGGCTGCGAAGGCTTCGTTCAACTCGAACAGGTCGATGTCTTCGAGTTTTAGCCCGGCCTTTTCCAGCGCCTTGGGGATGGCCACCACCGGGCCGATGCCCATGTAATCGGGTTCGACACCGCCCACGGCGAAGGAGACGAACCGCGCCAGGGGTTTTAGTCCCAGCTTTTCGGCTTTTTCCGCTGACATGACGATCACGCCTGCCGCCCCATCCGACATCTGGGAGGAATTGCCAGCGGTGATGGTGCCGCCTTCTTTGAAGGCCGGTTTCAGTTTGGCAAGTCCTTCCAGGGTGGAATCTCCGCGAGGGCCTTCATCCCGCTTCAGGGTGAACTTCTTGGTGACGGGCTTTTCATCTGCATCCAGTTCGACCAATTCTACATCAACGGGAACCAGCTCCGGGTCGAACAGGCCAGATTCCACCGCTTTGGCGGCCAGCAGGTTCGAGCGCAGGGCAAAGGCATCCATATCGGCGCGGCTGATTTCGTAGCGCTCCGCCACGTTTTCAGCGGTCAGGCCCATATTGGTGTAGTAGTGCGGCAAATCCTGGGCAAAATGCGGGTTGGGCGAGAATTTGTAGCCCATCATCGGCACCATCGACATCGATTCGGTGCCGCCAGCGATAGCCACATCGATGTCGCCCGATTTGATGGCGTAGGCAACGTGCGCAATGCTCTGCACACCAGATGAGCAGTAGCGGTTGATGGTTTCGCCCGGCACTTCGATGGGCAGCCCGGCCCGCAGGGCGATCATGCGCGCCATGTTGAGGCCTTGCTCGCCTTCGGGGAAGGCGCAGCCAATAACAACATCATCGATTTCGGCGGGGTTCAGCCCAGGCGCGCGCTTGAGCAAATCCTGGATGACCAGCGCCATCAAATCATCTGGCCGGACGGTGGCCAGGGAGCCTTTCTTGGCCTTCCCCACCGGCGTCCGCGCCGCAGCAACGATAACAGCATCTCGATTATTCATGCTGAATTCTCCTTAATTTACAAACTTTTGTACACGGATTACGCGGATTTCATGGATTTACACGGATAAGGCTTTTTACTTTTTTATCCAGTTCAGGGAGCCTTTGCGCTCGTTGTCGAGCACTTTGCGTTTGAACGTGGCGGATTTTCCAAAATTTAGCACGTAACCGACTTCAAGTTCGGTTGCTTTGAGATAGTTGAGTAGCTGCGCCTCATGTTCTTCAATGATGCCGTCTTTGACTACCTTGAGTTCAAGCAAAATCACATCGTTGACAATCATATCGGCCAAGTATTCGCCAATCACGATGCCGTGATAGTACACCTTGATTGGAATTTGTTCGAGAACCTTGAAGCCCATCTCACGCAAGACAAGGGCAAACGCTTTTTCGTACACTTTTTCGGTGAAACCAAATCCGAGTTCGTTATGCACTTTGTAGAAGGCGTCAATGATTTTGCTGCTCAATTCTGCATGTTTGCCTTCAAACATTGGCTTGCCAGGCGTCATTTTGGGGTACATCAACTAACTCCTTACGCCAGTAAAACCTAAAAAAATCCATGCCAAACCGTGTAATCCGTGAAATCCGTGTCCAATAAACTAATTGCGCAACGGTTTACCCGTCTGCAACAGGCTCCACATTCGGGCTTGCGTTTTCTCTTCACCGCACAGGCTCAAGAACGCCTCGCGCTCCAAATCCAGAATGTACTGCTCACTCACCCAGGCCGGTTTGCTGATGTTGCCACCCGCCAGCACGTTGGCCAGCTTGTTGGCGATATGGTTATCATACTCGCTGATATACCCACCCGCCTTAAACATGAATGCGCCGACTTCCACCGCGCCTAGCATGTCACGGCCAGGGGCATAAATCTTCTCTGGTGCGGGTGGGGTATAGCCCGTGTTGACCATGTGCAACACTTCCTTCTTGGCTTCGGTCAGGACATGCTCACGGTGCATCACCACGCGGTCAGCCGGGCCAAGGATGCCCATCTGGCGGGCTTCTTCGGCGCTTGTGGCAACCTTCGCCTGCCCGATCTGGATAAAAGCGCGCTGCAAATACGGGAAAATCTCGCCATATTCGGTTTTCATCGGCGGGTTCATCACGCGACGCATGATTTCCTTTGTGCCGCCGCCCGCCGGGATGACGCCCGCGCCCATCTCCACCAGGCCGATGTACAACTCACCAGCCGCCACCACACGCGAGGCGTGCATGGTCACTTCACAGCCGCCGCCCAGCGCCAGCCCGGCAGGGGCCACCACCACCGGCTTCGGCGAGTAGCGCATCCGCATATTCAGCCCTTGCAGCTTGCGGATCGCCCCATCGAGCGTCTCCCACATCCCCTGCTGCGCCGCGACCACCACCATAAACAGGTTCGCGCCCGCGCTGAAATTATCCGCTTCCGAACCAATCACCAGCCCATCGAAATCGGTTTCGGTGCGGTTCAGGGCTTCATTGACGATCTCAAAAATATCATCGTCGAGCGCGTTCATCTTGGTATGGAATTCCACACAGCCCACGCCATCCCCGATGTCGTAGAGCGTCGCGCCCGCATTTTGCGTGACGATGGTTTGCTTTTTGAGCATTACCAGGCTGGATGTGCTGGTGAATGGGATATACGCCCGTTTGGTGACATCGTACACGCCTGTTTTTTGGTCGCCGTTATATTGGTAGAAGGATTCGCATCCGCCCTGGAGCATGTCTTCCACCCATTGGGCCGGAGTATACCCTTCAGTTTTCATCTGCGCGACGGTTTCGCGGACGCCGAGCAGATCCCACATCTCGAAGTAGCCTGCCTCGTGGCCGAAACCCCAGCGCATGGCATCATCCAGCGGTTTGGCGGTATCTGCCACTTCGGGGACAATACTGGCAGCGTACTGGAAAGCCTGGAGCGTAAGCGCGCGCACCAGTTTCGCGCCTTTGTCATCCGCCTTCAGAAACACCTTTAGACGGTCACCCAGCCCCTCGACATCTTTCGCCGCTTTGACGGAATCAAATCTCGGCTTGGTGGGGGCTTCATGTTCCAGCGTGGCGAGATTCAGCGACCAGAATTCCTTCTTCCCATCCGCACCGCGCACTTCCTTGTAAAACCCGACTTTGGCTTTGTTGCCCAGCCAGCCGCGCTCAACCATGGTGTGGATGAGCGTGTTGGGCCTCTCGGCGGCCAGGTATTTTTGCCCGAGCGTGTCATACGGGATGAGCGGGGCGAGGTTCTTGCCAACGTGCTCCCAGACATCCACGCCGACCAGGTCGATCAGGCGGAACATGGCGGTTCGGGGACGACCAGCCAGCGGGCCCATCAGCGCATCAACTTCATCCACGGTGTAGCCATTTTCGAGGATGAAATCCATGGCAAACGCGCCTGTGCCAAAGGCCAGCCGGTTGCCGATGAAGTTGGGCGTATCTTTGCACAGCACGATACCTTTTCCGAGCCGGTACTCGCCAAAGTGGCTGATGAACTCGGTTACGGCGGGCAGGGTATCAGCGGTGGGGATGATTTCGAGCAGTTTCAGGTAACGGGGCGGGTTGAAAAAGTGCGTGCCCAGGAAATGCTGTTTGAAATCATCGCTGCGCCCCTCGGCGATGTCTTTCAGCGGAATCCCGGATGTGTTCGATGAGACGATGCTGCCCGGTTTGCGGACTTTGTCGATGCGCTCGACCAGGTTTTGCTTGATTTTCAGGTTTTCGATGATGACTTCAATGATCCAATCCGCCTTGCTGATGGCGGACTCGAAATCATCTTCGAGATTGCCTGTTTTGACCAGCGAATGCTGGTCGGACGAGAAAAACGATGCCGGGCGCGACTTTTTGGCTGCATCCAGCCCGGCGTTGACGATTTTGTTGCGGGCGGCTTTATCTTCGCCCGCGCCTTTGGGCACGATATCGAGCAGCGTCACCGGCACACCAGCGTTGGCCAGGTGCGCCGCAATCGCCGCGCCCATTACGCCCGAACCGATGACAACTGCATTGTGGATTTTATATTTCATGGTTTTTTCCTTTCTGTACACGGATTTGACGGGTTTCACAGACGTACACGGTTTTTTTTTATTTTTAAGCTCTATCCGTGTTTATCCGCGTCATCCGTTTAATCCGTGTACAAAGATTTAGCGTAATTCGGAGCCGCTGTAGCCCAAAACCTGCCGTGCCACCACGAGCCGGTTAATCTGGCCGGTTCCCTCGTAAATATCTGTGATCTTGGCATCGCGGAACCACTTTTCGAGCAGGTATTCACGACTGTAGCCGAGCGGCCCCATGATTTCGACCGCTTTCTGTGTGATTTTGGTGACGATGTCGCCCGATTTGACCTTGCTCATCGACGATTCGAGAGCGTTCGGCTGTTTATTGTCCGCCATCCAGACCGCTTTTAAGACCAACAGCCAGGCGCTTTTGAGCATGATTTCCATGTCAATCACATCGCGCTCGATAGATGAGAGCTTCTGGCGCGGCAGCCCGTAGCGGATTTCTACGCCCTGTTCGGCCAGCATCTTCTTGACTTCTTCAAAAGCCGCGCGCGCCACACCGATGCCGGTCGCCGCCACCAGCGGGCGGGTTGCATCGAAGGTCGCCATCGCGCCCTTGAAGCCGGTCGTCGATTTTTCGACAGTTGGGCTGCCGAGGATGTTCTCGAACGGTACACGCACCGCATCCAGTGTGATCGAGGCGGTATCGCTGACGCGGATGCCCATCTTGTGCTCGAGCTTGGTCACTTTCACGCCAGGAGTCCCGGCTTCGACCACAAACGAACGCATCCCGGCCCGGCCCGCCGTCGGGTCAATGGAGGCCCACACCACGATAAAGCCTTTGCCAAATTCGGGGTGCTCGTTGAACGATTTATCGCCAGCGGTGACAAAAATCTTCTCGCCCGTGATGACCCACTCGCGGGTGGCTTCATCCAAAACGGCGCGCGTGCGGATGGCAGATGTATCCGAGCCTGCGCCGGCTTCGGTCATGCACATCGCCGCGAAAGTCGGTTTTTCACCGTTGAAACGGGCCAGGAACTTCTCGCGCTGTTCGGCATTGCCCGCAGCCTGAACCGCCGCGGCACCCAATCCGCCGCCGGGCGTAATCAGGTACATGCCGACATCGCCCCACGAGAGCATCTCAAGCTGGTTGGCCAGCACCTGGTATGCAACGGATGGCCGCTTGGGCTTGTTCGGATCCGCCGATTTTTTCTCTTCAGCCGGGGCCAGCGATCCCGCCGACCCGCCGCCCATGGCTTTCATGGCGGTGTGCATGAATTCAACATAGCCATACGGGATTTCGTGTTCATTTTCATCCATCTCACGTGAGACGGGACGCATCATATTATCCGCCACGGTTTGCAGCAGGAATCGGGCGTTTTCAACTGGTTTGGGGGTTTCAAATTCGATGGTCATGATTTTCTCCTTTGGAGCAGTGAGAAGATGAGAAGGTAAAGGATAACGAGAGTGAAACAACTCATTATCTTTTTATCTCATCATCTCATCCCTAAACAATAGCCAACCCGGTAAAACTGGCAAACCCGCGCCCTTCGCGCATAAACTTCTCCACCGGATGGTCGCGAATGTAGCCGTGCCCGCCCAGGATTTGCACACCCCGGTCAGTCACCATCATTACCATATCGGCAGCGCCGGTGGCAGCCAGGTAGGCTTCGATGGCGGCATCTTGCGCGCCAGTATCGAGCTTCCAGGCGGCTTCCCAGGTCAGCAGGCGCATCGATTCAATTTCCATCGCCATTTCGGCCATCATGAAAGCAATCGCTTGCTTTTGGGCGACTTTCACGCCGAAAACCTCGCGTTCCTTGGCATAATCGCGCGCATATTCGAGCGAGGCTTTGGCCACGCCCACTGCCAGCGCGGCATTTGCCACGCGCATTGCAGCCAGCGCAGGCGCAAAATCGCCTTCCAGCAGGTTGGAAGCGGGGACTTTTACACCCTCGAATTTAACATCGAACAATGGGAGCGCATTCAAGCCCATCAGCTTAATCCGCTCGGATACAACCGCCCCGGAGCCTGCTTCCACGATAAAAGCTTTGGTCACCCCGTCAAGGGATGCGTACACTACCATCGCTTTGGCCGAATCAGCGTAAGGCACATAGGTTTTGGCCCCGTTCAGGATGTAGGAATCGCCCTCTTTAACGGCAGTCGTTTTCAGGGCGGACGGATCAAAATCGAAAGATTTTTCGACCAGCGCAGCAGTGTAGGGTGTCCAATCTCCCTCAATAACGGGCGGAATCCACTGCCCTTTTTGCTCTTCGCTGCCCATCAACAAAACCGGCGTGACGAACAATGACGGCACCATAACTGCCAGCGCGCCCGCCAGGTCGCCAAAAGCCAGTTCTTCGGCAGCCAGCACGCCCGTCACAGCGCTGCGCTCGCCAAAGCCACCATACGCTTCGGGGATGGACGCTTGCAGCACGCCTACTTCCCAGCCTTTGCTCACCAGCTTTTGCGGGAGAGCCTTCCCCTCTTCCGCATCGTGACCGGCAGCGCGCAAATCGTTCTTTGCGTAGCGCACTACCGTATCAATGAGCATTTTTTGTTCATCTGTTGGTGTAAAACCGTACATCGTGCCTCCTTTGTTTTTGGATGTGACAGGTGCTAAAGTTCCCTGTCACCTTTAAGTCCGACGAGAAATAAATCCGCCAGATAATCCGAAATCTGCTCGATGGACATTGGCCCATCGGGACGATACCAGGTGATGCTCCAGTTGAGCGAGCCCATCAGCCCGCGCACTGTCATGGGGATATTTTCGCAGTGGAAAACGCCTGCATCGACACCCTGTTTAATCAAATCACGCCACATCTGCTCAAACCGGTCGCGGTTTGGGATGTGGCGAGCATGAAGTTCGGGGTCGAGCGAGCGATATTCAAGCAGCAGCACAGAAACAACATCGCCCTGCTCGTTAAGAGTCTGGAGGTAGGTGCGCACCGCCAGCCGGAATTTTTCTTCCAACAGGATGTTTTGCTCCATCACGTTGGACATGCCATCCTTAACCATTTCCAGCGCCCGATCAAGCAGCGCAAGCAGGATTTCCTGTTTGCTGGGGAAGTGGTGGTACAGGCTGGCTTTTTGCAGGCTGACAGATTCGGCGATGTCAGCCATCGAAGCGCCATGAAAACCCTTCTGGCGAAACACAGTTGCAGCAGATTCGAGAATAGCTTCTTTGCTCATTGCGTCTCCCTACCGAACGGTCGGTAGGGATATGATAGCAGAATTGGCGACCGGAGTCAAGTGGGACTTTTCGCACAACAGGAGTATTTGGAATGGGAAAACAGCAAACATCTCGTTTCGTGCCCCCGCATGTAGCGATTTTTCTTGTTGGGGCAGGTGGATTTGCCAGCAGCCTGGTTGCGGTTTTTGATGAGGGATTCCCGGCGGTGCTGGTCAGGATGTCTGTTTTCCAGGCCTGTTTCTGGCTGATGGTAATGGCTGCCAGCCTTTGTTTTCTCGCCGTTATGCAAAACAGATTTCTTTCTGGCAGTTGATGGGGTCATGGCCTTGCCACAGCTCTGGCACTTGCTGGCTCTGCCCGCAGCTTTAACCGGTCACTGCGAAACTTTCCACCCGCTGATGCTCTTCCCGCTGCTGGCAATTTCCTGGCTTTTCTGGCAACCATATCAGCCCTGAAAACGGAATCCGGCCTGGGATGGCTATCTGTTATTTGGGTGGCAGCCATCAGCGGGTTGCTTCCGTTCCTGGTCAACACCATCTTTGCCGGGGTAGTTGTCTCCACCCTGGGCCTGATGCCACCCCGGGATGTGTATATCCTCTGCCAGCCTCCCACGCCCTGAATCAGCTTATCCGCTAGCCTGATTTTGCTTGCCAGCCTGTTATTTTCTGGGTTTCTGAAAATTTTTCTTGCGTTATCATTAGCATCCTGATATTATTTTCCAACTCGTCATGAGCTGAATGTTGGGCGATTTTATAAAAATGGGCTCTCCCGTTTTCAATGTGATGAAGGGTCGCCCCTACGAGTTTTCAAACCAAAAACGGTAGAACTTAAAGATGTAGTTCCAGGAACCCTCATGTGCAGAAATTGGTTTTGCCAGATTTACAGCGGTGTTCGCGAGCCTTTTGTCATTTGCCCAAACATCAGACCAGGTTGTCTAGATGAAGAATAAGGTTAATTACTTCCTGATTCTGTTATTTTTGGTAATCTTGGCCCTGGCGGTCTTAGATCAAGCAAACCCAATAAAAACACCCCTGGGTATTGATAGTGGTTCATATGCTTACATTGGCGAACAATTACTAAATGGCGCCCGGCTGTATGTTGATGTTTGGGATCATAAAGGGCCAGGGGTTTTTTATACCAATGCGTTCGGTTTATGGCTGGGGCAGGGCTCCAGGTGGGGGATTTGGTTTGTTGAGTTTCTTTCCCTGGTTTTATATGCTATTTTGATGTTTTTTATCATTTTGAAAAAATGGGGAATTCTCCCGGCTATTGCCGGGTTGTTAACTGGCCTGGGGTCTTTAAACCTGGCATTGTCAGGTGGCAATTTCACAGAAGAATACTCAATCAGCCTGAATGTTGTGGCTTTGATGGCATTTGTTATGATGATCCGCTTCAAAAAGCCCTGGTTTTCTTTTGTAATTGGTGTTTTTATGGTGGTAAGCGGATTGTTTCGGGCAAATAATATTGGGCTGTCCATTGCGATATGTTTGATGATTTTGATCACGGGCATTTGGAAACAAGAATGGCGTGATATCACTGCGAAACTTCTTTGGGGAATGGCAGGATGCCTGTTGGCAGTAGGTACTGTCTGTTTGTATTTTATTTATCATGGTTCATTTCAGGAATTTCTCATTGCCAACTTTTCATATAACTATTTCTACGCTCAAAATCGGGCTAATGATCAGCCGTGGGAGTTTTTGCAAACATTCCTGAAAGGCTTCTCGGTTTTTCGGGTTTATGCGTGGTTTGCTGTTTTGGGTTACGTTTTTAGCGTGTATGAAACAGTCACCAGGGTAATTTTCAAACGACATATTCCATATTTTCATGCTTTGATTGTTTGTCTTTGGCCGGTCGAAATTTACCTGAGCAGTCTCTCGGGCCGGGGGGTAACTCACTATTTTGTTTCCTGGACACCTGCCATGACCTTGATGGGCGCAGCACTCATGCGTGGCATTCTTTCCTATTTGCCTGTTTCCAAAAAACCATTATTCAGGAAAATTGCCAGGAATTCAACGGTTGGCCTGCTTGCGGCCATAATTGTTTTGTTTGTTGCTTTATATCCACAGATGTTTGGGTATTTTGAAGCTGCAAACTACCGGTTTTCCGGCAATTTTCAGAAGCTGGAAGTAAGCAGCCCGGTCGTTGAATATATTACCGCCAACTCTAAGGCAGATGATTCTGTTTTGGTTTGGACCGGGCATGGCAGCATTTACTTCATGTTGCACCGCACTGCCCCCACCCCTTATTTTTATTATCCCTGGATGGTTGATTCTCCGTATACATCGGATATTGGGAAAGCCTATTATCAGAGTATGCTTGATCACCCCCCTGTATTATTGGTGGATACATTTTTACGCAACCCTGATCAGTTGTTGGCTATTGACCCCACAACCCGCAAGCTGCAACTAAAAAAGGATAAGAATTATTTCCGCCCGGCGTTTATCAATGATGTTTTAAAGTATTTTGAAGCAAATTATCATTTTGAGACCGAGGTCGATGGTTTTCGAATTTATAGGAAGGATCAAATCACCCCGTAAAATGGTTTTGAGGCTTATCCCGCAGAAGGTTTTTTCCTGCCGGACGGCTCTCCCCCTGTCCATCATCACCGTTATTTGATCTGGATAATGCGAGTTGAAAATGGTTTCCATATGCCCCTAATTTTACAAAAAATAATAAAATTTATCTCATCTCACCTGCTTTTTTCTCTTATTCTTGTTGGATTTCTTCATAGCATGGTGTATGTCATCATGATTCCACCCTGGTGGAATCATGACGAAGCTGGGCATTTTGAGTATGTCTGGTTGGTTGCTCACAATTCTACCTGGCCGGATGTTGGAACCTTTGACCCATCCCTTCGTTCCCAAATTCGTGAATCTGCCCAGAAATCGGGTGAATTTGATGCCTTCGTGTATGGATTTCAAAGTCGCGCAGACAACCCAATGTTTATTGGGATTCCGCAAGTTGGCGAACTACCGCTGTATTATTTATTGGCATCCATTCCACTAAGGCTGGTGAGCGGAAGCGATGTTCTTGTCCAAATGTATGTTGTGCGTATTTTTTCAGCATTGCTGACAGCCTTGACATTATATTTTGCATGGCAAGGCGTTTCAGAAATATCCCCACCAAAAGCCTGGATCGTCACCCTGTTTTTGGCATTGTTGCCGGGCTTTATCAACGCTATGGCATCGATTAATAGTGATGTAATCACCGGTTTAAGCGCATCGATTTTTCTTTGGATGAGTATTCGGATTATGCGACGGGGGTTTTCTGGCGTAAATCTTTTTGTTTGGGCTATTTCCATCGTGTTGTGTTTTTATTCCAGGGAGATAACTCGAATCATCCTCCTTTTCGTTCCGATAATAATTTGGGGGCGTATCGCGAGCCTTCGGACGTTTGTGGTATCAATCAGCCTGGGAATGACCGCCATAGGGATTGCTGCGATCTTTTCCCTGACCACCACCGATGCTCAATATTGGTTTGTGTCACCCGCATCGAATACCCCGGTGCGGGTTGCCGATCCCCGTTCTCCATTTGGCAAAATGGCTTTGGCTTCTATGCCTGTAGAAAGCAATTTTGGGCAGGCTTTGCCCACCACATCCGTAAAACCACTTCGAAACAATAAGGTCACGTTTGGGTTTTGGATGTGGGCCGATAAACCGACAAATGCAAAAACCCCAATCCTCGAGAGCATAAACCGGACATCCGTCAGAAGGTTGTTCCAGAAAGTTAGCATTAGCACTACCCCGCAGTTTTATTCAGTACAGTTTATTGTTCCAGAAAATGTTGAGTATCTCGAAGTGCGTATTCCTTTTAACACAGAAACAGTGGTGTACTATGATGGTTTTATCCTGACCAAGGGCCACTTTTCTGAAAATCCTCCCGCTTTTGATGATTCGACATTGTCTGGTGGCACCTGGGATGGCGTTGCTTTTACCAATATTATCCGAAATCCATCCGCAGAACAAAGCTGGCTCAATGTAAAACAGTCGGTGGAGAAATTCACCAGGCCCATACCCCTTTTGCGAAATCGGGTTTCCCTCTTACTTGCTACTTTTCAAGATTGGGATGCCTTTGGATATTATTATCCCCGTACGGCCAGCTGGCTTTTCCAAACTTTTTGGGGCCGCCCGGCAGCCGCGCAAATTCATCTTCCCGGGGAATTTACATATACCATTTTGCAACTTATAACCTTCGCATCTTTTATAGGAATGGGGATTATGCTGCCGAAGGTTTTAAGCTACCCGGCCAAAGAATTAATATTTTTGGGCCTATTCTGTATCCTGGTTTGGGGTGTTGTGGTTTTGCGAGGGGCGTGTGATTTATTAAATGCAAGACTCATTCCCTGGGCGCGTTATGGGCTGCCTGCTTTTATCCCAACCGCCCTTTTCCTGTGCGTTGGCTGGCAGCGAATATTCAAGATTTTCCAGGTTCGGCTCCGCGCTCCAGATTTGGGGGCAAACCTGTTCAGCTCATTTATGATAACCCTTGCCCTGTTTGCTATTGGCGGAATTTGGGCGTTTTTTCATCCAACAGGCGACGGTTTGCAACAAGGATTATTATTATTTGCGCTAATTTTGATTGGCTATCAGATAATTTCCAGAATCAAAACATCTTTTGCGGAATAAACAAACATGACAGAACTCTCTCTTTTGGAATTACGCGACAGGCTGGATTCTGGCGAATGGACTTCGCGCCGCGCTGTGGAGTTTTACCTGGCCCGTATCGAAAAACACGACCCGCAGCTGCGTTCCGTTATCGAAACCAACTCTGACGCCCTGGCAATCGCTGACGCTCTGGATTTGGAACGCGCCAACGGGCAGATTCGCGGCCCGCTGCATGGGATTCCCATCCTGCTGAAAGAAAATATCGACACTGGCGACAAAATGCAGACTACTGCTGGTTCGCTCGCGCTAGAAGGTCACATTGCCCGGCGCGATGCCTTCCTGGTGGAGCAGCTGCGCAAGGCTGGGGCGGTGATTTTGGGCAAGACCAACCTTTCAGAGTGGGCAAACTTCCGCTCGCCCAGGTCAACTTCGGGATGGTCGAGCCGGGGCGGGCAGTGCCGCAACCCTTATGCGCTGGATCGTTCGCCGTGTGGCTCGTCGTCTGGGTCTGGGGCGGCGGTGGCGGCTAATTTCGCGGCGGCTGCTGTTGGCACGGAAACGGATGGGTCGGTAGTCTGCCCGTCGCAAACGAACGGGATTGTCGGGTTGAAACCCACCCTGGGGTTGGTATCACGCTCTGGGATTATCCCGATCGCTCACAGCCAGGATACTGCCGGGCCGATGACTCGTACCGTGATGGATGCGGCTATCCTGCTTGGGGCGATGACTGGCTTCGATGAACGGGATGCGGCCACAGGGCGGTTAAAAGAAACCGTCGAAACGGATTACACCCGTTTTCTCGATAAAAACGGCTTAAACGGTGCCAGGATTGGGGTTTCCAGAAACTTTATTGGCCCCGATGAAAGAGTTAAGCGTGTCTTTGAGCAGGCGATTGAAGTTATCAAAGGCCTTGGCGCGGAGATTATTGACCCGGCCAATGTGGATAACGAGGAAAAATATAGCAAAAGCGAGCTTGAAGTGCTGCTGTATGAGTTCCAGGCGGATGTGGATGCGTATCTGGCGGAGCACCTGAACATCAAGCTACGCTCGATGAAGGAGATTGTTGCGTATAACAAGCAAGAGCGGGCGCGCGTGATGCCGTTTTTTGGGCAGGAGTATATGGAGCAGGCCATTAAGAAAGGCCCGCTGACGCAGAAAAAGTATCTGGCGGCGCTGGAGAAGGATGTTCGGCTCTCGCGCAAGGGCATTGATGATGTGCTGGCTGCGCACAAGCTGGATGCGCTGATTGCGCCGACCGGCGGCCCGGCCTGGACGATTGATCTGGTGAATGGGGATCATCACGTTGCGGGCGGGTTTTCCACGGCTGCGGCGGTGGCGGGGTATCCGCACATCACCGTGCCGATGGGGTATGTGTTTGGGCTGCCGGTGGGGCTGTCGTTTTTCGGCCCGGCCTGGTCGGATGGGCGGATGCTGAAGTTTGCCTATGCCTTCGAGCAGGCTACGCTGGTGCGCAAGCCACCGCAATTCTTGCCAACGGTGGATTTGTCGGCACCAGAGACAAGCTGGTAGTGGATTTTGCCACAGTGACGCGGAGCGCGGAGTTTTTTGTTTTCCCTGTGGCGGTTTTTCCTCCTGGTGGGATTTTTCACAAAATCACAATATTCTGACCTTTTTGGTTACATTTCTCATTACTTTTGTCACTCATTTTTACTTGGGGATTTGAATAACATTAAGGGAGATTTTCATCAGGAACCCGCCGAACCGCGAAGGGCGCGAAGAATGCCAAGATTTTTAAGGTTTTCCTTTGCGTTCTTCGTAAACCTGGCGGTTGGATAAAAGGCTTTGAGAAACCAGTATGCACGAACTTGCCGTTGCCGAAAGCATCCTTGAAATCGCCGTTCGCCACGCCAAAGGCCAGAACGCCCAAAAAATCACGGATTTATATATCGTGATGGGTGCCTGGTCGAGCGTGGTGGATGATTCGCTCCAGTTTCACTGGGATTTGCTCAGCGATGGCACCATCGCCAAAGGCGCGATCCTGCACTTCAAGCGTATCCCGGTCGAACTGCTCTGCCTCGACTGTGGACAATCCTACGCTCCCTCCAGCCGCGATTTGCTTTGCCCGAAGTGCGAAAGCGTGAAAATCAAAGTCAAGACAGGCGAGGAGTTTTTCCTCGAAGCGATTGAAGTGGAATGAAAACAAAACCAGTACACAGATGAAACAGATTTCACGGATTTACACGGATAGAGCATTAAAAAATCCGTGTTTTTCCGCGTCATCCGTCTAATCCGTGCCCAAAAGGTTTTTTATGCCCACCCTCCGCCTCCGCCACCCCCAAACCCCCCGCCCGACGCGCAAACGTGCCCCGCTCCGCAAACCGCGCCTCGAATCCCTCCCTATCCCCGAAAAACGCCCGGCAAACTTCCTTCTTTTCTCATTCATCTTGACCCCAATTTCCAAAAACTGACCCATGAAAACCCATAAAACCACGGAGACACCGAGTACACGGAGAAAAAGCCTTACAAACTCCGTGCTCTCCGTGTCTCCGTGGTGAAAATCTTAAATCTTTACCCGTGTTCATCTGCGTAATCCGTGTTTTCCGTATCCCAAAGGTTTTGAACCTATGCCCAACCGTATCCCCGTCGTAGAAAAAATCCTCTCCGCCAACGACCGCCTGGCCGCCGAAAACCGCGCCCGCTTCGATGCCGCCGGAGTCTTCGCCATCAACATCATGGCCTCGCCCGGCGCGGGCAAGACCTCCCTCATCGAAAAGACCGTCGCTGCGCTCAAAGACCGCCTGCGCATCGGCATGATCAACGGCGACATCGCCACCAGCTTCGACGCCGACCGAGCCGCCGCCGCGGGAGCCGCTGCCGTCCAGATCAACACCGGCGGCGACTGCCACCTCGACGCCGTCATGCTCCAATCCGCCCTGCCGCAGCTCGACCTCTCGGCCCTCGACCTGGTCATCGTCGAAAACGTCGGCAACCTGGTCTGCCCCGCCGAATTCGCCCTCGGCACCCACAAAAGCATCCTGGTTGCCTCCATCCCCGAAGGCGACGACAAACCCTACAAATACCCCGGCATGTATCGCGGCGTCGACGCCGTTGTCATCAACAAAATCGACCTGCTCCCATACGTCCCCTTCCGCCTCGACTTCTTCAAAAAAGGCATCGAAGCCCTCAACCCCGGCGTCACGCAATTCGAACTTTCCTGCCGCACCGGCGAAGGCCTCGAACCCTGGCTCAACTGGCTCCTCGCGCAGGCATGAACGGTCTCTCCATCCACATCACCGGCATTGTCCAGGGTGTCGGCTTCCGCCCCTTTATCTACAACCTCGCCATGCGGCATCACCTCACCGGCTGGGTCAAAAATACCTCGGCGGGGGTTGATATTTTGGTGGATGGGGATGACTCAGACCTCTACGACTTTCTCCAGGCCATCGAGCGGGATGCCCCTCCCCTGGCTCGCATCAACCGGATCGAATCCGCCCCTCAGCTTGCTACCGGCTTCAAACTTTTCACCATCCTCGAATCGGAATCCATCCCCTCCGCCTTCCAGCCCATCTCCCCCGACATCGCCACCTGCCCCGACTGCCTGCGCGAACTCAACGACCCCGCCGACAGGCGCTACCGCTACCCGTTCATCAACTGCACCAACTGCGGCCCGCGCTTCACCATCATCCAGGACATCCCCTACGACCGCCCGCTGACCACCATGTCCGGCTTCAAAATGTGCCCCGACTGCGAAGCCGAATACACCGACCCGACCAATCGCCGTTTCCACGCCCAGCCAATCGCCTGTCCCCAATGCGGCCCAAAACTCTGGCTGGAGGAGTTCCCCGCCAACAAAACCGGCCGTTCGGTGCTGATTACAGTCGGCGAAGATGGTCTCCAGCGCGCCCGCAAACTGCTCGCGGAGGGGAAAATCGTCGCCATCAAAGGCCTGGGCGGCTTCCACCTGGCCTGTGATGCCTCCAACCCCGAAGCTGTTGCCGAACTTCGTAGCCGCAAACTGCGCGTGGATAAACCTTTCGCCCTGATGATGCCCGACCTCGAAACGGTCAAACGCCACTGCGAAGTTTCTCCCGCCGAAGCCGAACTGCTCCAATCCCCGGCCCGCCCGATTGTCCTCCTCCATCGCCGCCCCGAAGCAAAAATCTCTGCCGAAGTCGCTCCCGGCCAAAACACCCTCGGTGTCATGCTGCCTTACACCCCGCTTCATCATCTCCTTTTCTCTTCATCGCTTCAATCTTTCGAACTTCCAACCCTCGTCTTAACAAGTGGCAACCTCTCCGACGAACCCATCTGCACCGATAACATCGACGCCCGCACCCGTCTGGCCCCCCTCGCCGATGCCTTCCTCATGCATGACCGCGATATCCACATTCGCACCGATGACTCGGTTGTCCGCATCATCCCCAATTACCAATCTCCAATTACCATTTACCCAATCCGCCGCTCGCGTGGCTATTCTCCCTTCCCCGTCCACCTCCCCTGGGATGTGGCCCCCGTCCTCGCCACCGGGGCCGAACTCAAAAACACCTTCTGCATCACCAACGGCAACTACGCTTTTCTCAGCCACCACATCGGCGACCTGGAAAACTACGAAACGCTCCAATCCTTCGAGCAGGGCGTGGCGCACTTCGAAAAACTCTTCCGTGTCCAGCCCGTTGCTATCGCCTGTGATATGCACCCTAATTATTTAGCAACTCGTTACGCTCAGGAACGCGCCCAATCCACCAATTACCAATTACCAATTACCCAAATCCAGCACCACCACGCCCACATCGCCGCCTTGATGGCCGAACACGGCCTGGATGGTTCGCATCCCGTCATCGGCGTGGCATTTGACGGAACCGGCTACGGGACAGATTCTGCCATTTGGGGTGGGGAATTCCTCGTGGCGGATTATTCCAGCTTCGAGCGCGCCGCCCACCTGGAATATTTCCCCCTCCCCGGCGGGGATGCTGCCACCCGCCGCCCCTCCCGCACCGCCCTGGGATTGCTCCACACCCTCGGCATTGACTGGGACGACGCCCTCCCCACCCACGCTGACCTGTGCTACGAAGACCGAACCGCCCTGCGCGCCCAACTGGAACATAAAATCAACACCCCGCTCACCTCCAGCATGGGCCGCCTGTTCGACGCCGCTGCCGCGTTGGCGGGTGTCCGCCAACAGGTCAATTACGAAGCCCAGGCGGCGATTGAGTTCGAGGTACTGGCGGATCCTGACGAACGAGGTCTCTATGAGTTCAGTCATCAATCATCAGTAATCAGTCCGCAGGCTGCGGTGGAATCTCTTATTGCTGATGTTCTCGCTGGCGTTCCCCTCCCCAAAATCTCCGCCCGCTTCCACAACGGACTGGCCCAAATGGTGCTGGATACCTGTCTTCGCCTGGGAGAAAAATACGATCTGTCAGAAGTGGCGCTTTCGGGCGGCGTGTGGCAGAATATGACTTTGCTGACCAAAACCCTGAAATTGCTCGAAAAAAGCGCTTTTACGGTGTATATTCATCATCAAGTCCCCGCAAACGATGGCGGATTGGCTTTAGGTCAGGCAGCAATAGCTGGTTATCGGTTGAAAGGTTAGATGGTTGGAAAGTAAACATACTAACTAACCATCCCACCTTTCAACCATCAAACTATCGGAGGTTCCCATGTGCTTAGGCGTACCCGGAAAAATTGTTGACATTTACGACTCTAACAGCCTGAAAATGGCCAAAGTGGATTTCGGCGGCGGCGTGCTGCGCGAAACCTGCCTTGAATACGTTCCCGAAGCTAAAGTGGGTGATTACACCGTCATCCACGTTGGCTTTGCGCTGAATCTCCTCAGCGAGCAGGAAGCCATGGACACGCTGGAACTGCTGCGCCAGGTGGCGAACATCGAGGAAGAGATTGGGCCGGGGGCAGATAATGAGATAATGAGATAATGAGAATTTCTCATTTCCCTTTCTCTTCTCACTTCTTATCCCCTCTCTTTCAACTCCTATGGAATTCACCACCCCCTTCCGCGATGCCGACCTTGTCCGTGGCGTCCTCGCCGAAATCCGCCGCACGGTTACCCGCCCCTGGGTGCTGATGGAAATCTGCGGCGGGCAGACGCACTCGATCGTGCGCCACGGCCTCGACCAGCTCCTGCCCCCGGAGATTGAACTCGTCCACGGGCCGGGCTGCCCCGTGTGCGTCACCCCGCTCGAGCAGATTGACCGCGCCCTGGCAATTGCCGCCCGCCCCGAGGTGATTTTCACCTCCTACGGCGATATGCTGCGTGTCCCCGGCTCGGATCGCGACCTGTTCTCCATCCGCGCCTCGGGCGGGGATGTGCGCGTGGTTTACTCGCCGTTGGATGCCGTTAAAATCGCGCAGGAAAACCCATCCAAACAGGTGGTTTTCTTCGCCATCGGCTTCGAGACCACCGCCCCGCCCAACGTGATGGCCGTTTTGCAGGCCAAAGCCCTCGGGCTGGAAAATTTCTCGGTACTGGTCTCGCATGTCCGCGTGCCGCCCGCCATCCATGCCATTTTGGGGTCACCATCCAACCGTGTGCAGGGATTTTTGCTGGCTGGGCACGTCTGTTCGATTATGGGCTACTGGGAATACCCCGAACTGGCCGAAAAATACCGCGTCCCGATGGTGGTGACCGGTTTCGAGCCGCTCGACCTCGTAAACGGGATCCTGGCTACAGTTCGGTTGCTCGAAGCGGGAAAAGTCGAAGTGGCGAATGGGTATACGCGGCTGGTCACGTTCGAGGGCAACAAATCCGCCCAGAAAATCATCAACCAGGTTTTTATGGAATGCGACCGCCCCTGGCGCGGTATCGGCGTTATCCCGATGAGCGGCTGGAGCCTGCGCCCCGAGTTTGACGCTTTCAATGCCGAAAAACGCTTCGACGTGGCTGACATCGCTCCCAAAGAGTCGCTGCTGTGTATCGCCGGGCAAATCATGCAGGGACAGAAAAAACCGCATGACTGCCCCGCCTTTGGCCGTGAATGCACCCCCGAGCACCCCCTCGGCGCGACGATGGTTTCATCCGAAGGGGCTTGCGCGGCGTATTACAAGTACGGACGGTAGCGCAAATCTACAGACTTGCGCCACTCCAAAAGTGAGCCTCCTGTGAAAAAACTTATCATTTTCGCCCTTATCGCTCTCCTCCTCACCTCCTGCGCCGCTGAAACCCCAGCCGCCACCCCCGATCCATCCGGCGCACTCAGCCAGCAGTACAAGCTTGGCCATGATTATGCCAGCCTGGTGGCGCTGTTGCCATACCTGCATCGCCCCATGTCTCGCGCAGATGTCGAAGCCCTGTTGGGCAAAGCCTATTGCAAAACTCCCACCACCTGCTTTTACCCCACAGATAAAGTAATGCTCTACTGCCCCGATGCTTACACCCTCGAAAACGGCATTTGCAAAACCGCCAACGAAGAACTCAAAGCCTTCGAACTGACCTGGGAACTGATCGTCTATTTCTCCGCCAATGATGCCGGACTGGCCTCGCCCGATGACACGCTGATTGGCGTGGAATTCATGCCAATGCAATAAAACCAAGCTGACAGGTACTATAAAAGTGCCTGTCAGCTTGGACAAGGACCCCCTATGGCTGAAACTCTCGATATAACTGGCGCTGTCTGCCCTGTCCCGCTTGTTCACAATCAACAAATTGTGCTGGGGCATGGCTCCGGCGGCAAAATGGCGGCGGACCTTATCGCCAAGACCTTCCTGCCAGCCTTCGACAACCCGGCCCTGCGCGCGGGCGACGATGGGGCGGTGGTGGATATCTCCACCGGGCGGATCGTGCTCAGCACCGATTCGCACGTCGTCGCGCCGCTTTTCTTTCCGGGTGGGGATATCGGCCACCTGGCTGTTTGCGGGACTGTCAATGATGTGGCGGTGATGGGCGCGACGCCGCTCTACCTGACCGTGGGCTTTATCCTCGAAGAAGGGCTGGAACTTTCTGCCCTGGAGCGTGTCACCGCTTCGATGAAGGCCTCCGCCGCTGAGGCCGGGGTGCAGATTGTGACGGGTGATACCAAAGTCGTGCAGCGCGGCAAAGCTGACGGGTTGTACATCTCCACTACCGGGGTTGGAATCCTGCCTGATGGCCGGAAAATTGGTGGGGCCCAGGCCAAGCCCGGGGATGTTGTCCTCCTGAGCGGCACAATGGGTGATCATGGCATTGCTGTGCTGGCTGCGCGCGGTGAACTGGGTTTCGAGACGGATGTGCGCTCTGATTGTGCCCCGCTCAATGGCCTGATCGCTGACCTGCTGGCCGCTTGCCCGGATGTTCATGTGCTGCGCGACCCGACCCGTGGCGGGGTGGCGACCACGCTGAATGAGATTGCCAAACAATCGGGGGTGTGCATCACGCTGGAGGAGAAGTCGCTGCCCGTGAAACCGGCGGTAGCTTCGGTGTGTGAGATGCTCGGGTTTGATCCGCTTTACGTGGCGAATGAAGGCAAAGTCCTGGTGATTTTGCCCGCCGAAAGCGCCGAAAAAGCCCTCGAAACGCTGAAAAAATCCAAGTACGGCGCAGATTCTATCAAAATTGGCACAGTGAGCGCCGCCCCGGCCAAGCGCGTGCTGATGAGAACCGCTATCGGTGCAACCCGCGTGGTGGATATGCTGGCCGGGGAGATGCTGCCGAGGATTTGTTAAAATTTATTTTCACGGCCCAGAGATGTTGGTTGCGTTGTTGTTTGCCGCCTGTCCAATCTAATCCGACCCCCATGCATCTGCGATGGTTTTTAGCAAGGAATAGTGAGTGTAGAAGGTGTCATCTGTAAATGGGCTTTTGGCTTGGGCAAAAGCTACTTGATATTGCGCTTCAACTCATCGATTTTGTCCTGCGGCAACTCAGGGATGTGTCGTTCTGTTTCGATGCCGAGTGCCAGCTTTTGGGCTTCGCGCCACAGCCCCAGGCGTTGTTCTATATCCGATTCGTATCCTTGCCCCGAGGGTTTGTAGAAATAAGTTCCGAGCAAACGTTTAGGGAGATATTGTTGGGGCGTGAAATGTCCAGCCTGTTCGTGGGGATAAACATAGCCCTGGCCCTGGCCGGTGGCTTCACGGTCGCGATTGCCATCCTGGAGATGTTTCGGCACTGAACCAGCCCCTTCTTGCTCGATCAACTGCATGGCTTTGAAGTATGCCCCGGCGCTGTTGGATTTGGGCGCGGTGGCAAGATACAGCGTCGCCTCGACTAGCGGGTAAATCCCCTCGGGCAGCCCGATAAAATCAAATGCCTGCGCCGCCGAGGCAGCCACCACCAGCCCGTGTGGGTCAGCCAGGCCAATATCTTCTCCTGCCAAAATAATCAGCCGCCGGATGATAAAGCGCGGATCCTCACCAGCGTAGATCATTTTTGCCAGCCAATAAAGCGCCGCATCGGGGTCAGAGCCGCGCACCGATTTGATGAAAGCGGAAATGGTATCGTAATGCGCATCGCCGTCTTTGTCATAGAGTACCGCCCGGCGTTGGATCGACTCCTGGGCCACATCCAGCGTAAGATGGATTATGCCATCCGTATCTGCCGGGGTAGATTCCACCGCCAGTTCGAGTGCATTCAGGGCGTTGCGGGCATCGCCGGTAGCCATATCCACCAGGTGGGTGCGCGCTTCGGGGGTCAGGTCAATGCGGCGGGTGCCGTAACCGCGCTCGGGGTCAGAGATGGCGCGGTCGAGCAGCTTGCCAATTTCAGACTGGTTCAAATTCCGTAGTTGGAATATCCGCGAGCGGCTGACCAGGGCCTTGATGACTTCAAAAAACGGGTTCTCAGTGGTTGCGCCGATGAGCGTGACGGTACCATTCTCTACGAACGGCAGCAGCGCATCTTGCTGGGCCTTGTTCCAGCGGTGGATTTCATCTACAAATAAGATTGTAGAAACACCATAAAGGCGTTTTCTTTCCTGGGCCCGCTCAATAACTTCCCGCAAGTCAGATTTTCCGGCCAAAATTGCCGATAAAGTTTCAAAGTGACTTTTCGTTTGGTTGGCAATCACTTGCGCCAGGGTGGTTTTCCCGGTTCCGGGTGGCCCGCAGAGGATAATGGATGAAAATAACCGATCCGCCTGGATGGCGCGCCGAAGCAGTTTGCCTTCGCCAACAATGTGTTCCTGGCCGATATACTCTTCCAGCGTGCGTGGACGCATCCGCGCAGCCAGTGGGGCTTCAGATTTCATGCGTTCGTTCATAGCGTGGTCAAATAAATCACTCATAGTTGTTCCTGGATGATGGTGAGCACGAGCTGTAAGTGAATTTTACCCGGTTCAGGGTATATCGTGTCATGCCGGTGTGCAACCTCTCGCACCCTGCCAGGAATGGGTTTAGAAGTTGATCGTCTTATGGGCTGCGCTCCACTGCCCAGCCCTTGCGCTTGAAGATGCCAATCGCGCGCTGAATGACCTGAAATAGCCGATTAAATGGCGAAGCAGCGCTTGCCCTATCATGAGCAGTTATAATTTCCGGGTTAGTAATTCATTATGGACAAGGAGTGCCATTTATGCCTGCCCTGTTATTTAACCTACTCGCGCAACATCACCCTGGAAACCCCGCCCTGCTTTCCCCATCCAAAAAATCGATTAGCTATGAGCAACTTGCCGAACAATTGCGCGCTGCCGCCCTGCGCCTGAACCAGTTTGGCCTGCGCCGCAACGATCGCGTCGCCGTAGTGCTGCCCAATGGCCCCGAGATGGCCGTCGCTTACCTGGCAGTTTCGGCGGTTTGCACCTGTGCGCCGCTCAACCCGGCTTATTCGGCGGATGAAATGGAATTTTACCTGACCGATCTTTCAGCGCGTGCCCTGGTTTTGCCTGCCGGGCAGGCTTCTCCAGCGCGGATTGTGGCCACCCGTCTCGGCATCCCATTAATTGAGCTGGATGCCGACCCCCAACGTTCCGGCCTGTTTGCGCTGGCATCGTCCCTGCCCCTGGATGAGACAATTCCTGAACCTGTCCTGGCCGAACTGGATGATGTGGCGTTGGTGCTGCACACATCTGGCACCACTTCGCGTCCCAAAATTGTGCCGCTCACCCATCGCAATCTTTATTATTCGATCCACAATATTGCCCAAACCTACAACCTGGCTGAATCAGACCGCTGCCTGAGCATGATGCCGCTCTTCCACATTCACGGGCTGATGGGCGCACTCTCAGCCACCCTGCTCAGCGGCGGAAGCATCATCTGCGCCCCTGGCCTGAAGCCAGATCAGGTGTTGGGCTGGCTTTCAGAGCTGGCGCCCACCTGGTATACCGCCGTACCCACCATGCACCAGGCCATCCTGGAGCAGACCCGTAGCCAGCCGGCGCTGGCCTCGAAGGCAAAATTGCGCTTTATCCGCTCCAGTTCATCAGCTCTGCCGTCCGCGGTGGCCGAAGGCTTAGAAAAAGCCTTCCACGCGCCAGTTTTGGAGGCTTATGGCATGACCGAAGCCACTCACCAGATGGCCAGCAACCCGCTGCCGCCGCGTGTGCGCAAGTTTGGTTCGGTTGGGCTGCCCACCGGCACCACAAAAATCGTCATTCTGGATGATAACGGCACAATCCAGCCTGCCAACACGCTCGGCGAAATCTCGATCTGCGGCGAAAACGTTATGGTGGGCTATGAGAAAAACCCCCAGGCCAACGCAAGCGCCTTCACAAATGACTGGCTGCGCACCGGCGACCGGGGGTATCTTGACGCAGATGGCTACCTGTTCATCCAGGGGCGTCTGAAAGAAATCATCAACCGCGGCGGTGAGAAGATTTCACCACGCGAGATCGATGATGCGCTGCTCCAGCACCCGGCTGTGGCCCAGGCGGTGGTTTTTGCGACCCCACACCCCACCCTGGGCGAGGATGTGGCCGCTGCGGTGGTGCTGCGCAAAGGCCAGGCGCTCACTGCGCGAGAGCTGCGTCAATTCGCCGGGTTGAAACTGGCTGAATTCAAAATCCCGCGTCAGGTGGTTTTCCTGGATGAGATTCCAAAAGGCTCAACCGGGAAAATCCAGCGCATTGGGCTGGCCGAAAAACTCGCGGCACAACTCGAAGCCGCAAGAACGGAAGGCAGCGGCGGGGCAGGGATTGCAGGGGCGGGGCTCACTGCCCTGGAGCAGGAATTGCTCGAAATGTGGAAAACCTCCCTCGGGCAAGATTCCATCACTGCTGATGATGATTTCCTGGCCCTCGGCGGCGATTCGCTGCGCGCTGTCCAGCTTATTTCCAAAATTAATGAGCATTTTGGCTCGTCCCTGACCATGCGTGACATCTTTGACACCCCAACGGTGCGCGATGTGGCTGCCCTGATAAAAACATGACCATCCAGCGTACTGCCCCTCTTACATTTTCACAAGAAAGCCTGTGGTTTTTCCACCAAATGGAGCCTGAGAGCTGGGTATATCATCGTGGATTTTTGCTCAAAATAACCGGGCCTCTGGCTATTGACGTTTTTGAGAAGAGCCTGAACCGCGTGGTGGAACGTCATGAGCCGCTGCGTACTACAATCGATTCAACTGATGAGAAGCCGGTGCAGGTAATCCACGCCTTTGCGCCGGTTCAACTATCCATCATCGACCTGCCGGGCATTCCAGGCGAAGAGCGGGCCAACCGCGCAGATGCGCTTTTGCGTGCCGGGATTAAAACAAGGATTGCCCTGGCATCAGGCCTGGTTTGGCGCATGGAGTTGCTGCGATTCTCTGCCGAGGAGCACTACCTTTTATTCTGGGTTCACCACATCTTTTTCGATGGTTCTTCGTGGACTGTGCTCATTAAAGAACTGCTTGCCTGTTATGAAGCTTTTTCGCGCGGGAACGAGCCAGTTTTGCCGGTTTTGCCGTTATCTTATAGCGATTTTGCGGTGGCCGAGCACGAGAACAACCAGAAACTGGAAAAATCCCTGGCAGAATGGATGAGCCGCATCACTCCCGATCTTCCCTCATTAGATTTCCCCACCGACCAGCCGCGCCCGGCCATGCAAACTTATGAAGCTGTTGTGCTCTACCACACCTTTGACGCCGAATTTGTCCAAAAGTTGAGCCGCCTGGCGCGCGAAACGCGCACGACCAACTTTTCTGTGCTCATGTCGGCGTTTGGCGTGTTGTTGCACCACTACACCGGGCAAGAGAGCGTTGTGGTTGGATGCCCGTTCGCCAACCGCACTTTGCCTGAAACCGCGCAAATGTTCGGCTTTTTCGTCAACACCATGCCCGTCCGCATGGATTTTACCCCGGGGCTGACTTTTGCCGAACTCGTCCGGCAGACCCGTAATTTCATTCTTTTTGCTATCGAGCACCAATCTATGCCGTTTAAGAAGCTGGTGGAGGCCCTTAACCCCCCGCGCGATCTCAGCCGTCATCCGGTTTTTCAATTAGTTTTGAACCAGGTGCCGATTGCGTATGAAAAGCTGGAATCTGCCGGGTTGACCATCGAAAAACTGCCATTTGACGACCAGTACAACCCCTTTGATATGGAACTGCGCTTCAATGTGCAGGGCGATGGCCTGCTGCTCACCTGGAAATACAACTGCGCACTATTCAGCGCGCAAACCATCCAGCGCCTGCTGGGATCGTTGGATTTAATTTTGCGAGATGGGCTGGATTCACCATCCAAACCGGTTGCCAGCCTGCAAGTATTATCCGCCCCGGAGCGTGAACATCTGATCTATGGGCTGAACGCCACCCGGGCCGACCTGCCTGCCAGTTTTGTCCACGAAAGCATTTTTTCCCAGGCCGAAGCTGCACCCAACGCCCTGGCTATCAGCGACGAGACCCGCGTATGGACTTACCGTGAGCTGGTTTCCCGCTCGGGGCAAATTGCCCATGCGCTGCTGGCAGCTGGCGCAACCCCCCAAACCCGCATCGGCGTCCTGTTGGAGCGCAGCGTCGAGTTGCCCGCCGCCTTGTTGGCGGTCATGCAAATCGGCGCGACGTATGTGCCGCTCGACCCAATCTATCCGCCAGAAAGAATCAAGGTGATTGTGAACGATGCAGCCGCC
>CAIJPN010000018.1 GCA_903822545.1 uncultured Anaerolineae bacterium
ATGACCATCAAAGACATCCTCTCCAAAATCCCATATTCTGCCGACCTGTATGACGCCATTTTGCGCCGCAGGCCTAGCACGCGCTATAAATTGGAAAATTTGCAAAAGCATCTCCCGGCAGCGGTGGCGCAGGTGCGCCCGTTTGTTGAGAAAGCGCCAAAGGGGAAGAAACTTCTCCTTTTTGCTACGCTCCACTACTGGGTGGAGCAGGCCGCCATCGTCGGGCTGGCGCTGCGCGGGATGGGGCACGAGGTCACCATTGCGTACCTGCCGTATGGCGATTGGCGCAAGGAGGTCAACGCATTCGACCTGCGCCGCCAGGATTTGTACACGCGCCGGGTGCTGGCTCCGCTCAACGGGTTGGTGAAAATCGTCTCTCTCCTCGATGTCGTTGCGAGCGAGCGCACTCCAGCGAGCGAAGCAACCCCCGCTCGACAGGGAAATGCCGTTAAACGGGAGATTGCTTCGGGGCTGTCGCCCCTCGCAATGACATTAGAAAAAGCCGTCGAAACCGTATCCGCTTACGATGCGATGTACACCAATCAGGAAGAGAATGTTGACCGGGAATCCGACCTCTACCGGCTGAGGGGCGGACGGAATCGATCCGCTGCTTTGGCGGCGATGCGCCTGTTGCAGGAATCCCGCCCCGAAACGGTACTTATCCCCAATGGCACCATCACCGAACTGGGCGCAGTCTACCAGGTGGCGCGGCAGCTTGGCATCGAGACGGTCACGTATGAATTCAACGACCAGCGCGAACAGGTCTGGATTGCCCAAAACGACGAGGTGATGCGCCAGGATACCGATTTGTTGTGGGCGGCGCGCGGCGGGCGGGCGCTTTTGCCCGAGCAGCGCGAGAAAATCGAGGCGCTGGAGGCGGCCCGGATGGGCGCGAAGGCTTTCGGCAAGTCCATTCGCAAGTGGCAGGATGTGGAGACGGTCGGCGGCGAGAAAATCCGCGCCGATTTGGGGCTGGATTCTCGCCCGGTGGTTTTGCTGGCCACGAACGTGCTCGGCGACAGCCTGACTCTCGGACGAAACATTTTTGCCGCGTCGATGGCGGAGTGGATCACCCGCACGGTGCAGTATTTCGCGGGCCGGGCAGATGCCCAGCTGGTGATTCGCGTCCACCCCGGCGAGCGGCTGACGCATGGCAAGTCGATGGTGGATGTGGTGCGCGAGGCGCTGCCCGAGCTGCCCGCCAACATCCGCCTGATTGGGCCGCTGGAAAAGGTGAACACCTACGATTTGATGGAAATTGCTTCGCTCGGGCTGGTGTATACCACCACCACGGGCATGGAAATGGCCTTGCAGGGCATCCCGGTGGTGGCCTGCGGTGAGACACACTATCGCAAGCGCGGATTTACCTTTGACCCGATGACGTATGATGAGTATTTGGGAACGCTGGACACGCTTTTAACCCAATTACCAATTACTCCACTTACCAATCGCCAAATCGAAACCGCCTGGGAATACGCCTATCGCTTTTTCTTTGAGTACCCGCTGCCTTTCCCCTGGCGGCTGATGCATTTCTGGAAGGATTACGAAGTCTGGAACCTGGCGCGGGTGCTCTCGAACGAGGGTAAAACTGAGTTTGGCAAAACGTTTGGCTTCCTGGCCGGGGAGCCGCTGGAATATTAGTGAATGTGTTATTCGGTTGACCGGTTGACCGGTTGACCGGTTAACTGGATAATCGGTCAACCAAATAACTGGAAAACTGAAATGACAGACGAAAAACAAAAAGTGCGCAATTTTTATGACCAGATTGGCTGGTCGCAGGAAGAAAACGGGCTGTACCAGAACGCCCGCTACGAAGACCTGCGCCCGGTCTCAGCGGAATACATCCACAAGTGCCATTTGCGCGTCAACCGCCACCTGGCGCACGAAGGCAAATACCTTCTGGATGCTGGTTCTGGCCCTGTGCAGTGGCCCGAATACCTGACCTATTCTGAAAAATACCAGTACCGAGTCTGCGCCGATATTTCCATCACTGCCCTGCAAGAAGCGCGCACCCGCCTGGGTGAGCGCGGATTGTACGTGGTGGCTGACATTGCCAACCTGCCGTTCAAACAAGATGCTTTCGACGGGGTGGTATCGATGCACGCCATCCACCACCTGCCGCTGAGCGAACATCGCAAAGCCTACCTGGAATTACTCCGCACCTTGCGCCCTGGCAAAAGTGGCGTGGTCGTCAACGGATGGTACCGTCCACTGATAGCCCGGCTGACCCGGCCGTTCATCCAGTTGGGGCGGCTGCTGAGCGGGCGTCCGCTGCTTAAAGAGAGCAAAGTGGACATAGAAGGCACCTTCGTTGACAAAATGACCCCAGGTTGGTTCAAAAGCGAGATGACCGGTTACCTGGATTACAAAATCCTGGTTTGGCGCAGTCTCAGCCCGCGCATCCTGATGAATTTCATCAACCCCAGGCTGGGCGGCAAGTTCATTTTGTCCATCTTTTACTGGCTTGAAGAAAAACTGCCCACATTTTTTGGCACGATTGGTGTTTACCCGCTGATCGTTTTCAAAAAAGATTAACGCTGGAGGCCGGTATGACTGTCAAAAAAACAAAAAAAGGCTTCGAACTGGTCAAGACAAAAGTCCTGCTTTATGTGCAGTTCCAATACCGTTTGTTAACGTCCGCCAGCCGGGTCACACCCGATTTTATGGTACTGGGCGGGCAAAAGTGCGGAACCACATCCCTGCACCGTTACATGAAGCAACATCCCAACGTTTTGCCGCCCTACAAAAAGGACAGCAGCTTTTTCGATGCCAACTACTTCCGGGGCTTTTCATGGTACCGGGCCTATTTCCCGCTCCAAACCAAGATCGAAAAACTCCAATCAAACGGAGAGCATTTTGTTACCGGGGAAGTCACCACCAGCTACATCCACCACCCCCTGACGCCTCAGCGGGTCTTTGACGCGAACCTGCCCGAAGTCAAATTCATCGCCCTGCTACGGAATCCCGTTGACCGGGCCTATTCCCACTACCAGCACATGGTCCGCACCAAACGCGAGACTCTCTCATTCCGGGAAGCTATCGAAAAAGAAGATGAACGCCTGTATGACATCGAAAACCGCGTTCGCGCCGGGGATGATGAAGCCTTGAAGCTGTTTCGCAACTTTTCCTATAAAAATCGTGGCCGTTATGTAGAGCAACTCAGCCGCTGGTTTGCGCTTTTCCCCAAAGAACGCTTCTTGATCCTGAAAAGCGAAGACCTTTTCCAGCAGCCCGAACAGGTTTGTGACCAGGTTTTCGAATTCCTGGGCATCCCGCCCCGTAAACTGGCCCAATACAAAAACGTCAATCCCGGCGGATATGCTTCTGCCGAAGCCGAAACCCTGCAAGCCCTGGCAGAATACTTCAAGCCTTATAACCAGCAGCTCGCAGATTTGCTCGGCCACGACTTTGGCTGGGACTCGCCCCAATAGGGCGTGCTCACCCGCCATTATTAAACCAACGGCGCTGTCGAAATCGTCAAAGATCCCGGGTTGTTTTGGCTCGCAAACTCGATTGACTTCCTTTCCAAGAAGAGATAAAATCTAGACAGACTAGACAGAAAGGAGCTTCGTCATGAACGCAGTTTGGCAAATCCAGGATGCGAAAAATAAATTGAGCGAAGTAATTGCCCGCGCATTAACGCAAGGCCCGCAGATCATCACGAAGCACGGCGAAAAGACTGTCGTGGTGGTCTCGTATTCGGAATATGAAAAAATGCGTAAGTCGCAGGGCAAACTCTCAGAGTTTTTCCGCGCATCTCCACTGGCCGGTGTTGACTTGACACGCGACAAAAGCCTGCCGCGTGAGGCAATTGATTTATGAGGGTCATTTTAGACACTTGTGTTATCTCGGAACTGGTCGCAAAGCAGCCCAACCCGGGTGTTGTGACTTTCGTGGATGACCTTGACCCGGATGATGTTTACATGAGCGTTCTCACTATTGGCGAAATCATCAAAGGCATTGAAAAACTCCCCGATTCGCGCCGCAAAACAGATTTGAGAACCTGGTTGCAAGATGATTTACTGGCGCGCTTTCAAGGCAAAATCCTGCCGCTGGATACTGATGCTATTGTGGAGTGGGGTATGTTGGTTGCGCGCACTGAAATCGCCGGGAAACCCATGCCCGCCATCGATTCACTTATTGCGGCAACCGTGATTGCCAACAAAATGACCCTTGTCACGCGCAATGCCAGCGATTTTGAAGCGGCTGGTATCGAAATCATCAATCCCTGGCAGTAGAGTTTGTTATTTCTGGTTAGAAAGCAGAAAGCGGCGCGACTACTTCCTACTTTCCACTTTTCAGGAGAAATCAATGGACTGGAACAACAAAGTTATCCTCATCACCGGCGGCACAGGCTCGTTCGGGAAGAAATTCACCAAAATCCTGCTGGCCGAAAAGAACCCCAAAAAGGTCATCATCTTCAGCCGCGACGAACTCAAACAGCATGAAATGCGCGTCACCGGGTACGATGACCCGCGCCTGCGCTACTTCATCGGCGATGTGCGCGACCGGGAGCGGCTCGTCCGCGCCATGCACGGCGTGGATATCGTCGTCCACGCCGCCGCGCTCAAACAGGTTCCCGCCTGCGAATACAACCCGATGGAAGCCATCAAAACCAATATTATCGGCACCAGCAACGTCATCGAAGCGGCGCTCGATGCCGGGGTGAGCAAAGTCCTGGCCCTCAGCACCGATAAAGCCGTCAGCCCGGCCAATCTCTATGGCGGCACCAAACTCGTCGCCGAAAAACTCGTCATCCAGAGCAACGCCTACGCCGCCGGAACCGCCACCCGCTACTCCTGCGTCCGCTACGGCAACGTTGTCGGCTCGCGCGGCTCCATCGTCCCGCTCTTTCTCAAACTGCGCGCCAGCGGACGCATCACCATCACCGACGAACGCATGACCCGCTTCTGGCTCTCGCTCGAACAGGGCGTGCACTTCGTCATCAACTGCATCGAACAAATGGAAGGCGGCGAAGTATTCGTCCCCAAAATCCCCAGCACCAAAGTCATCGACCTGGCCAAAGCCATCGCCCCCGACGCCAACATCGAAATCATCGGCATCCGCCCCGGCGAAAAACTGCACGAAGACCTGCTCTCCGAAGACGAAGCCCGCCACAGCATCGAACTGGAGACGATGTACGTTGTCCAGCCCGCCGAAGCCATCTGGTTTGGCTACTCCTGGAAAGACAAAGGCCAGGCCCTGCCCGAAGGCTTCAGCTACACCAGCGACAACAACACCGAATGGCTCGACGTGGAAGGCATCAAAAAATACATCGCGCCCTTTGAAGAAGCCTTTGCCAACGGAACCCTTGAAGGCTAAATGAAAATCCTCGTCACCGGCGCCTCCGGCCTGCTCGGTCTCAATCTCTGTTTGAAAAAATGGGATTCCCATTCCATCCTCGGCGTGGATCGTGGAAAACTGCGTGGTACGCCCTTCGAGCTGATCCAAGCGGAACTGACCGCCCCGGAAGCGGCCTCCCGTTTGATTGAGCTTGCCCGCCCCGAAGCCATCATCCACACTGCCGCGCTGGCCAATCTCGAGGCGTGTGAAGCCAACCCCGAAGCCGCCCGCCTCCTGAACGCCGAAGTGCCCGGGATGCTGGCCGAAGCCTGCGCGAAACACAGCATCCGGCTCATCCACATCTCCACCGACGCGGTGTTTGACGGCACCAAAGACGGCATCTACACCGAAGAAGACCTGCCCAGCCCGCCCGGCGTCTACTCGGCCACCAAGTTGCAGGGCGAGAAAAACGTTCTCGCCGCCCACCCCGCCGCCGCGATAGCGCGAGTCAACTTCTTCGGCTGGAGTCTCTCTGGCACACGCTCCCTCTCCGAGTTTTTTTTCAACAAGTTATCCACAGGCCAACCCGCCAACGGGTTCACCGATGTTTATTTTTGCCCGCTCTTTGTCGGGGATTTGGCGGATGTTTTGGTTCGGATGTTGGAAAAAGGCCTTTCGGGCGTGTACCACACCGTCGGGGCAGAAGCGCTGAGCAAGTATGAGTTCGGGCGGAGAATCGCCATCCAGTTCGGGTACGATACCCGGCTGGTTATCCCCAAATCCGTCGAAGAATCGGGCTTAATTGCCAAACGTTCCCACAACTTAAGGCTATCCATCCACAAGTTATCCACAGATTTGGGCCTGGCAATACCTGTCGTATCCACCGGAATCGAGCAGTTTTATACACAGGCTCAACAAAGTTATCCACAGAAAATGCGGAGTTATGCACAGTCTTAACCGGATGGCGCGTTCGTGGAGCCAGATGCTCCACAAACCCCCATCCTTGCGCGCACAAAACTGGATCGCGGCGCTGTTCCTGGCGTTGTTTTTTGTGCACAGTTTTGCCAGCGTGCGGCAAGTTTCGCTTACTTACGATGAAAACCAGCATTACAAATTTGGGGTCAGGATTTTTCAGGGCAACGCCAAACGGTTTAAAGAGAGTGTCATGCCGGTCTCTGCCTGGAATGCCCTGCCCCAGGCGTTGGCGACAGCCTTGCCCGCCGGATCACTGCGTTATCATCTCGAATCATTGACATTTGCGCGCCTGATGACGGTTTTGTTTGCCTGCGCGATCGGATACCTGCTTTTTCATTTTTCACGCCTGCTCTACGGGTTTGCGCCGGCCCTGTTGGCGCTGTTTTTATTCATTTTTGACCCGAACATCCTGGCGCATTCCCAACTGATTACTACCGATTTCTATGTTACAGGCGCGCTTTTACTGGTGACGTTTTGCGCCTGGCGGCTGGCGCTTGCTCGAACCTGGACAAATCGATTTTTGTTCGCTGCCAGCCTGGCTTTTGCCCAGATCACCAAATACACAGCGATTTCTTTTCTCCCGGTATTTTTCCTGGTCTTGCTTGTCTATGACCTGGTGAAAATCCTAAAAAATAGGGTTGCCTGGCCTCAAAAGCTGCTATTTTTACTGCGAGAATACCTGGTTTTGCTTGTGCTGGTTGTGCTGGCATCCATCCTCGTTCTTAACGTTGCTTATCTGGGCAAGGGCAGTTTTACACCTTATGGCGAATACCATTTCAAGCACAGTTTTTTCGCTGGGCTGCAAAAGGATTTCCCCATGGTGAATACCATCCCGGTGCCCATTCCCTATGCCCATTTGCAGGGTTTGGACTGGATTTTTGAGTTTGAACGCACCGGCAAAGGCCACGGGAATCATTATTTGTTGGGCGAAATCCGCACTGGGCGCGGTTTCCCAGGCTATTACATCATTGCTTTTTTCCTGAAGGAACCGTTTCCCAGCCAGATTATCCTGCTTGCTGCGCTGGCGGCATACTTCCTCAACAAGAACCGCAGCGAACAGTTCTGGCAAAAAGAGTGGTTTTTGATCTTTCCGCTCTTGTTTTATACGCTCTATTTCAACTTTTTCTATAATTCACAGATCGGTATTCGCTACTACCTGATCGTTTTCCCGCTTTTATTTGCTTTTGCAGGCAGCCTGTTGGCTGGCTGGCGGCCGTTTTCGTACCGGCAGATGATTGCGCTGGCCGCCCTGATGGTTTACCTTGTTATCTCGGTTTTCTCCTACTACCCTTACTACATCTCCTACTTCAACGAGAGTATCTGGGACCGGAGATATGCTTACCTGTACCTGGCCGATTCCAACCTGGATTGGGGTCAGGGACGCGCAGCCCTGAAAGCATACCTGGCTGCCAATCCCCAGGCCGATTTTGAGCCCGCAACAGCCAAACCCGGACAAATTATTGTTTCGCCCAATGCCCTGGTTGGGGTTTTAGCTCCTTTGGAGAAGTATGCCTGGCTGCGCCAAAACTTCTCCCCATCGGGCACCATTGCCGATGAATATCTCATCTATAATATTTCGCAGCAAGAGTTCGACCAGAAATGCGCGCTCACTCGTTTTTGCAAATAAACCATGTTCTGTTTTTCGCATCTGTTCACTGGAGGCTCCAATGGAAATTAAAATCAACCAACATACCATCGGCTTAAATCACCCCACTTATTTCATCGCCGACATCGCCGCCAACCACGATGGCGATCTGGATCGGGCCAGGATGCTCATCCAACTGGCCAAAGATGCCGGGGCCGATGCGGCCAAGTTCCAGCATTTCCAGGCTCCCAAAATCGTCTCGGAGTATGGTTTCACCCATATGAACGCCCAGGTCAGCCACCAGGCCAAATGGAAAAAGTCTGTAACACAGGTTTACGCCGAAGCCTCGGTTTCGTGGAACTGGACGCCGATTTTGAAGGAAGAATGTGAGAAGGTCGGCATCGACTTTTTCACCTCGCCCTACGACTACGACTCGATCGAGCATGTCAACCCGTACATCCCGGCTTTCAAGGTTGGTTCTGGCGAAATCGACTGGATCGAAGCGCTGGAACACATGGCATCCAAGGGCAAGCCGATGATCATCGCTACCGGCGCGTCGAACATTGGCGAAGTGCAGAAGGCCGTTCATGCAATTTTGAAGATCAATAAGCAACTGTGCGTGATGCAGTGCAATACCAACTACACCGCCAGCCCCGAAAACTACGATTTCATCAACCTGAACGTGCTCAAAACCTACGCCGCCATGTTCCCCGATGTGGTGCTGGGGCTTTCCGACCACACCCACGGCAACGCCACCGTGCTCGGCGCGGTGACGCTGGGCGCGCGCATGATCGAGCGCCACTTCACAGACAGCAACGATCGCGAAGGCCCAGACCACAAATTTGCCCTGAACCCAACCGATTGGGCTAGGATGGTTGAAGAAACCCGCCTGCTGGAGCGCGCGCTCGGTTCTGCCGACAAATTCATTGTCGGCAACGAGATGGATACCCAGGTGGTGCAACGTCGCTGCTTGCGCGCCGCCCGCGACATCAAAGCTGGTGAAACCTTCACCCGTGAGATGATCGATGTGCTGCGGCCCGCCACCCCCGGCGCGATCAAGCCTGACCAGATTCCCAACGTGATTGGCACCAAAGCCATCGCCGATATGCCGATGGGAAAAGAACTTCGTTGGACGGATTTGGGCGCGTAGAAGATAACTGGTCTGCTCGTAGGGGCGCAGCATTGCTGAGCCCCTGCTCAGGGTATTATGAAAATCATTTATTTTTCCCTCGATTACACCCCTCACGACCATCGTTTTCTCTCTGCCTTGTCGCAGAGTGATCATGATGTCTATTATGTGCGCCTGCAAACCGGCCCGCGCCAGACCGAATCACGCCCGGTGCCGGAGAATATCCACATCGTCCCGTGGGCGGGCGGACAAAAAATATTCGCGTGGAAAGATTTGCCACGTTTGACTTTTGACTTTCGACGTTTGACTCGCGAGATCAAACCCGATCTTATCCACGCCGGGCCGATCCAGACCTGCGCCTTTATCGCCGTTTTATCGGGTTTTCGCCCCATCCTGACCATGTCGTGGGGTTTTGATTTGATGAAAGATGTTCATCGCGGCAGGTGGTGGGAGCTTGCCACCCGTTTCACCCTGCAACGCTCCACCTTTTTCACATCTGACGCACAAGTTACCCGTGACATGGCCGTCAAATATGGCATGAAACCCGGAAAAACAGTTGTTTTCCCCTGGGGCGTGGATTTGAACCACTTCACCCCAAAAAACTGGAAAACCCGAAAAACGGAAAACGGTATAACATTATTCTGCAACCGTTCATGGGAAGCCAACTATGGCGTGGATGTGCTGGCCCGCGCCTTCGTGCGGGTGGCGCAGCAGCGGGAGGATGTGTCGCTGATGCTGCTCGGCGGCGGGTCGATGGGCGGGGATATCCGCAAAATCCTGATCAATGGTGGGGTGGAGGGGCGTGTCAGCTTTCCGGGCCACATCAAAAACGATGAACTGCCGCGCTTTTACCACCTGGCCGACCTGTATATTTCGCCCTCGCATGTCGACGGCTCATCTGTCTCGTTGATGGAAGCGCTGGCTTGCGGGCTTCCGTGCCTGGTGTCGGACATCCCGGCCAACAAGGAATGGGTTTTTGAAGGTGAAAACGGCTGGTTGTTCCACGATGGCGACCATAACGAACTGGCCGCAAAAATACTCAAAGCGATTGAGCTGCGCGAGAAACTGCCAGAAGTTGGCAGGGCAGCGCGCGTTACAGCCGAGAAAAAGGCCAATTGGCCCGAAAATGCCAGGGTGTTGCTGGAAATTTACGAGAAGTTATCCCAATAGACCTGCCTGCCAGTGATTATGGCAGGCAGGCGGTTTCGGGCAGGTTGGGGGCGTAGAGCGCCACATGATCCACATCTGAGATAAAAACCGGGCAGTAGAATCGCAAAATTGGTTTGGCGACAAAGCGGTTCCAGACGTTTTGCTCTTCGGCCATGGCGTAATTGCTGCCGACTTTGTCGATGCGCAGCGGGTCAACCACGATTAGCGCGAAACGGTGGGCGCGCAGTTCATCCTCGAACTGGCCAAGATAGCTCATATTTTGCGCCATCGCCATTTCCATCAGCTCTTCGCGCTCATATTCGGGTGTGGTCAGTTTGACATCCGCGATCATGTTCATCGAAACCAGGTGGCGCTGGGTGATGAAAAGTACCTCGCCGCCATCTTTTTGGGCGCGGCTGGCGTAGGTTTGGATGGATTGGCGTGTTTCTTGCGCTTGGGCCTGGTCGTACACCATGAAACTGGATTTTCCCTGGATGTTGAACCAGACCGGAACCGCCACCAGGGCAGTGATCAGTAACCAGTGAACAGTATCCTGGCTGGATTGTATTTCGCACCTGGCCCAGGCGTATGCCCCGACGATGAGCAGCATCACCAGGTAGGCATCGATGTTGTGCAAATCGGCCCCGCCGCCGATTTTCAGGCTGACGATGACCCCGCCAATGAGTAAAACGGCCACAGTGGCAAAAATGAGCGTTAAACGGAGCCAGCTAAGGCCCATTGAGCGGATGCGGGTGGCAATCAGTGTCCATAACGGCAACGAAACGATGAGCAGTCCTGGTATCACGCCGAGGGAGAAGGATGCATTTGGCATTAAACGGTACCAAAGCAGGGCCGAGGCAAAGCTGGTGTAGAAATCCGCAGGGTTGGAAATTCCTGAGAGGGCGATGTATCCACGTTGGGCGAGGAAGGCGGTTCCAGTCCCGATGATGAAGTAGCTGGCGGGCAAGCGCAGGTGTTTTGCCATCACCCCCAATCCACCCTCCGCAGGGCGAGGGATGAGGGGGTTTTCAAGCAAATACAAAACTGCCATCAGCATCCCCGGCATGGGCCACCAGTTGACGCGGCTCCAGCCGCAGTAGGCCGAGGCCAGGATGAGTGTGATCCATGTGCGGCGCGGTTTTTTGGGGGAGTAGCCCCAAAGCACGAGCATGACCGGGATGGCGAGATGGTAGTAGAGTGGGCCTTGCAGCAGGAAGATCGTTATCCAGAGCGCGATGGGCCATTTGTGGCGGGGTTTGAGCCGCCAGGTGATCGCCAGCGCCAGGGCCGCGAGCAAGCCGACACGCAGGAATTCCTGCCAGGCACGGTGCTGCCAGAGTGGCGCATCTAGCAGGTAGGGAGGGATCAGGACGAGATGCAGGGTGGGATGCAGGATCGGCCATGGCAGGCGCTGGCCGTAAATGGCTGGTGAGAGAAACAGCGAAGGCCAGTACAGGCGGCTGGTTTCTGACCAACCCATTGAGAAGGGGTAGTCGGTGATGGCGGTGGCGCTCATGCTGATGCGGAAAACCAGCGCGGCGAACATGGCTGCGATGGCAAAAGCCGCGGGGAAATTCAGTTTGGTGCGGGATGAAAGCCCGGCGGCGCCAATCAGGGTGGCGAGCAGGAATATCAGCAGGCGGGTGAAATCCTGGCTGGTGAGGAGTTTGCCAGTGGTGGGATAAAGAATCAGGACGGGGAGGGCGAAGGATGAAAGAAGAAAGATGAAAGGTGAAATGTATTTTGCTGGAGGTGTGTCGCACCAACCAGTCTGGCTGGGTTTGACGAAGTGGGTGAGTCTTTCGCTGTGAAAAACTCCGTTTAACCAGGTGCGACGTACTTTTTCAAAAGTCAGGGCAAAAATTGTCAGGGACACGGCCGAAAACGCCCCCAGCCCGGCCAGCAGTAACAACCAGGTTTTGCTGGTCGTGACGGTGACGCCGAGTTTACCAGCCAGGGTCAGCCAGTCGAAAATGGAAAGCAGCCCCAGGGCGGAAAAAATCGCCAGGAGGCTGCGCCAAAAAGTTAATCGAGATGGTGAAGTCATTGGGTAAAGTCAATCTGTGGGTGTATCAGCGTGTGAGAGGGGGGCACACTGTGTGTGGGGGAGGTGCAGCGTTTTTTAAGGCTGGCAGCCTCGTAAGTCGATTAAACGCCGGTAATCGACCAACGTGCCACCGGAATTGACATCATCCACGTAGCCAATTTCTTTGATGCAGGCTCGCTCATATAGTGAGCCGAATTTTTTCCCGAAACGATAGTCATAATAAAGATATTCAAACCCGGCGGCGAGTAATTTTTCGGGCGCAGGGTCATCTGCCAGCACGTTCCACTCGTCAGTGGGTGGGCCGTAGCTGGTGGCGGCGCGGGTGAAGCGGCCAAGCACCGTGGGTGCGCGCACGTGCAGTTGATCGAAGACCAGGGCATCTTTTGGCAGTGTGTTCCAGTATTGCTGGAACATTTTCGCATCCAAATGGGTCAGGAATTCGCCATAAGCCGGGTTGGGCATGGCTGCCAGCTGCGGGCCGAGCAATCCCAACCCGCTGAAGATGGTTGCCAGTCCCCAGGCCAGTGCTCCCAGCTGCCAGCTTTCGCTGCGATTTTTGAGCCACAGCCACAGGAGCGGGATGGCGTAGAACTTGATCACGGTCAGGAAATGTGCCTGGAGCCGCGAGAGTGCTGTTGGCCCGGCGTTGCCGGTGTATTGGATGAAAATTGCTCCCAGGCTGATGAAGATGGTTATCATCCAGGCTGTGATGAGCCAATCTTCTTCGCGGGCCTGTTCTAACGCGTATTTGAGCACAAGCGGCAGGGCAAAAACGGCCAGCCCGGTCTCTGCCAGGATGGCGATCCATTGGAGGGGGTTGAGCAGCGAGAGGTTGCCAAGATGCGCCGAGATGAATTGTGGCGGCCCTGGCCTGAATGTTACCTGGTAGAGCGTGTTGCTTTGGCCGGTGGTGGCCTGTTCCAGCCGCCCGCGCAGCACCTCGGTAATGATGCCGCCCTCGACGAGGGAGAAAAGCCCGGCGATGAACATGATGATGGTCAGGTGCCAGAATGGGGCCGGGAGGCGCAGGTTTCGCTTGCGAATGACCCACGAAAGCGCGGCCAGCCCCAGCCCAAGGTATATGAAGACGAAAATTACTTCATTTGCCAGCGCCAGCGATGCAAACAGGATGACCAGCGGCAGGCTGGCCCGGGCATCCTGTTTTTGGGGGTACAAGAGCAGCAGCAGCGCGATGATTAAAATCGCGCTTGCGCCGATGCCGTTGTGCGCCATTGAAAAAGATGGATCGAGCCCGCTGCCAAACACAAACGGGAACGGGATTGGCCCCAGCCCCTGGATATCCCAATTTTTGTAGAGAGCCACATTCAGGTTTACGCCGGTGTCGGCTCCTGAGCCGATCATGGTAACGCTGGAAGAAAGCCGGTTCATCAGGCTGGCCGGCAGCAGGTAGAGAATCCAGCGCGCGCCGCCTGTGAAGTGAAAAAATAACATGGAGAAGCCTTGCGCCAGGCGGCTGCGCGTCATGCGGTAGGCCAGGAAGCCTACCAGCATCAGTGCCAGGGCTTGCGAAAGCCCGCGGGCCAGGTCGAATGCCGTCCAGGGGCCGGCATCTGTCAGCCGCACAAACTGGGCCGCCACCAGCAGCAGGAAGTAGTGGTAGCCCCAGCGCAGGTCTGGCTGGAAGGCAAAATGTGGCGGAATATCACCGGCAGCCAGCGTGGAGACCGGCGGCAGGTTCTGGTAATCATCAAAAATGCCCAGCCCGCGTCCCATCAGGATGAAGGCAAATGTCAACAGCAGGAAAATGGCCCACTGCCCGGGTTGGATGGCGGCAGGGGGAAACAGTTCGCGCTTAATTGGCCAGGCCAGCGCTGCGCCGAGTGCCACCGTCAGCAGGGCTGCGCCCCAAAAGGCGATTTCTAGCGGCAGGATGCGTGCCAGCCAGTTGGCCAGCCAGTTGGAGATGAACATGCCAAGGGCCAGCCCGAGTATGATGCGCTCTTCACCTGGCAGGTAAAACTGGCGTGCGATGATCAATGTGCCGCCCATAGCCCACAAGGTGAGCAAAATTAAGAATGGGATCAAGGAAAATTCATTGAGTAGGTACATGGTCGTATTCGTAGTGGTTGTTGAGCAGGTTGAGGCCGGTGACGGCCAGGAACATGATGTAAATCATGGGGAAGGCGTTGATCAAAATCCCAGTGCGATATTTGTATGGAACCAGAGTCAGGGAATAAGCGACAGTGACCAGAATGACCAGTAAAATAAAAATCACTTTTTGCCAGCGTTGCGCTGGGAGCTTGCGGCCAGCAAGCAAGAATGCCATGGCAGGCGCGAGCAGTTCCAGTTTATAGTCGATACTGATGGATGGGATAATCATCCCGGCCAGGGTGGTCAGCATGAACACATCAGCATCGAACAGGTGCGGCTGTTTTTTGAGTGTGCGCCAGATGACCAACCCGAAACAGGCCGCCATCACGATCATGAGCAATATTTCAACGATCGACCCATTTTGCCTGAACCATAGAATGGCATCCTTGGAGAGTTGTTTATAGCCGTCCCGTTCGATATTGATGATGAATGCTGCCAGGGAGTGGTTGCCGGGGAAGAGCCACTTTACTGCGCCTGCATTGTAGGTTACAGCGGTCATGAATTTTATGAAGATGTTTGCCCCCAGCGAGAAGAGCAGGGCAATGTTGAAAAGTCCCAGCAGGGCCAGGTTCTTCAGGTTGGTTTTCCAGTCGCGGATGTTGGAAAAAAGCATCAGCACAAAAATGCCCGGGTAGAGCTTGATGTGGGTGGACACCGACCAGAGTGTATATGCCAGCAGGCGAAAAGATGGCTGGAACTGGAACAGGTAGACAGCCAGGGCTGCCAGCAGGTAGGCGATCACGTTAAACTGGCCGCGTTCCAGCTCAAACTGCATGCCGTAAGAAACCAGCCCGGTCAGGAAGAACAGCATGGTGATGGCGCCATGTTTCTGTTTTCGCAGCGCTGGAAATGGTATTATGAATAGCGCAGCAAAAGCGATCAACGTCAGGGTGGTAATCAGGTAATAGGTTTGGGGAAAGCCAATCAGCAGGATAGGTGCAAAAACGAGGTGGTAAAGCGGCGGGTAGAAGTGTCCAGTGAAATCGTAGGGGTTTTGACCCTTGAGCCAGGCCGCAATGGCCCCAGTGTTAAATGTCACATCGTTGCCGATCGGGTAGCGGTCTGGAATGTAACGCAGGAAGTAGAACATGCGCCAATCTTCATTGAAAAACATTGGGGTGATGAAATAAACCAGGAAAACGAGCAAAAATCCGGTCAGTGTCCAAACCACCAACGGTAGGTTCAGCACGGAATCCAGCGCGGCAAGGGCTTTTTGAACCAGTGGGCGAGAATCGTCTGAAGTTTGGGGCATGAAGCGCAGGCCCCAACCCACCAGCGCCAGCAATATTCCGATCTGGATGCCAAGTGATTGTGTAGATTGAAAACCAGGGTCGCCAATGCCGACAAAATCGACGATCACCGATGTAAAAATGCCAAAGATTCCCAGCCCGAGCATAAGTGTCCACAAATTTTTCATCTGGCAGTTCCGTTTGTTTTTTTGATATTGATTGATTGAAATAATACTTCGTACCGTTCTATAGCGCAGGCCAGTGAGAATTTTTCAGCCAGGAGCAGGCTTTTTTGACGGCAGGCCAGCCGCAGGGCGGGATCTTCCACCAGCCGCCGGAGTGCCCCGGTCAGCGCGTCCACATCCCCAACCGGCACTGAAAATCCGTTCTGGCCTTCCTCCACCAGCTCGCGGTTCCCGCCCGCATTGCTGACGGCCATCGCCAGGCCCATTGCCAGCGCCTGGATGCCGACCACCGACAGCCCCTCGGCGCGGGATGGCAGGCACAGGATGTCGCTGGCCGCGAATCGATCCAGCACCTGTTCTGGTGTGACCCACCCGGGCAGCTCCACGCGATCTTCCAACCCGGCGCCGGTTACCGTTTTCCGCACAGCTTCTAGCTGGGGGCCATCGCCGAGCATGGCGCAGCGCCAGGGCAGGTTTTTGATGCGGATAAGCGCTTCTACCATGTGCAGGGGGTTTTTGGTTTCTACAAAGCGTCCGGCAAAGACGATGCGCGGGATGCCGTTTTTTGCGGGGCGGTGGGGTGGCAGCGCGGCCAGGTCAACGCCGTTGTGGATGACTTCGACGGGGGTCTGGTAGTACCTGCGCGCCAGTTCGCGGGTGAACTGGCTGACTGCTACTGCGCGGGCGGCGTTTTGCCAGATGGGCGGGGTGAACGGGTATACCAGCCTGAACCAGTGGTCGGTTTTTTCGGGGACTGCCCCGGGTACATCGCCGAGGTGGATGGTGAGCACGTATGGGATGCCGGTCAGCTGGTGCAGCAGGTAGGCCGCTGCACCAGCGGGAACGGCAAAATGGGCATGCAGCAGGTCTGGCTGCCACTCGCGGATGATTTTTCGTCCGCTGGAAACCGCTGCGCGGTCATAATCGGCCATTTCGGCGAACCCGGCCCGGAAGGCTGCCCGGCGGCTGGTGCCAATGCGTTCTACCTGTACGCCTTCCACCGTTTCGACGGGTGACAGCCCCTCGAGGTGCGCTGTCAGCACACGGATGTCGTGTCCGCGCCGTGCCAGGCCAGCTGCCAGGTCGAGCGCCACACGTCCGCCGCCACCGCCAACCGGGGGAAATTCATGGGTGAGAACGAGGATTTTCACGATAGCGTTATTCTTCCTGGTTGCCCATCGCTGCGCCTGTCAACCACAGGCCGCCGGGCAGGGTTGCCAGCACCATCAGCAGGCGCGAAAGCAGCGCCAGCGTGGAAGCCTGCCCGATGTTTGCGCCTAGCGAGGCGTAGAGCGTGGTGAAAACCATTTCACGTAAGCCATAGCCGTTGACGGAAATGGGCAGTACGGAAAGGAAATAAGAGACTGTTTGCACGGCTATCACGTCGAAGATGCTAACGTTCATGCCGAGTTGGAGTGCAATTACATAAGATACCAGGATGGGCGCCAGGTTGGAAGGCCAGGCCGCCAGGAAAGCCCATACGAAAGACATGGGGCGTGAGGCCCAGGTTTTGGAAGCTTCGGCGATTTTGGGGAAATAGTGTTCGACCAGTTTTTGAACCGGCACCGGGATGGTGATGGCAGTCAGCGCTGCCAGCCTGGTGCCGAAGATTGCCAGCGGTAACGGCAGGAGGCAGCTCATGGCCGCCATGTTGATCAGCCGGTCGAGCGCTACCGAGCCGATGGCCAGGGTTTTGCTATTTGTGTACGGGTAGATTGCCAGCATCCGAAACCCATCCCCGCCGATGGTGGATGGCAGGAAGTTGGAAGCAAAATTCCCGGCCCAGGCAATGCGTAGGGCACGCCAAAAGCTGATTTTGACATCCTGTGACCAGAGCAGGATGCACCAGCGCAGGGTGTTGCATGAGTACGAGATCAGATAAAGCCCCAGGGATGCGAAAATGGCCCACCATTCCAGGTTGGAGGCTTTTTCGAGCACCACACTCCACTGCTGCCGCGAGAGTAGCCAGACAAACAGGGCACTGCTGACCAGCGTCCCGGTCCAGCGGATGATGGTGGCAGCTTGGGGCCTGCGGGAAGGTTGTGTCATTTTCCCAGCCACGTCGAAAGATCGCGCCCAAGCAGCCCGGCCAGCTTTTCAATATCGGGGCCGAAATGTTCCAGCATCCGCGCCCGCAGCGCCGGGTCGAGGTTGGTGCGCGAGGCGCGGGTGGTGTTCAGGCGTTCGATGCGGTTGTAGACCAGCGACACCTTCTTCATAAAATCCACCCCAAAAAGCGAAATTGTCTTCATGAAAAACCGGTAAACCGGCTGCGGCGGGTGAAAGAGTTTTGCCAAAAGCTGGGAGCGATTCTCAAAATTGGCATTGATCTGCGGGAATTGGCTGCGCCCATCCGATGGAACCTCCAAAAACGACAGGGTTTGCTCGTACACCCCGCGCGTATCGGCGCGCAGGTCATCGAACAGGAAGATTTTTACCTGCTCGCGCGGGAAAATCTCAAAAAGCCGTTCCACATATTGCCCAAACTTGCCCACTTCGCCATATAACAGCAGTTCGGCCTGGCGCGCGCTTTTGGGGATATTGCGCCCCTGGCGGCGCGCATCCTGCAAATCCCAGGCGCGCGCCAGGTTGTGTTCATCTTCGCGCAGCAGGCTCAGGTTAAGCTGGTGATACGACTGGATGAACTCCACCGGGTTGCGCAGGGTCAGGATCACTTTCGATTTGGGGTCATACTTGTGCATGTTGCCAAAGGCCACACTCGAAAACAGGTAAAACGGCGAAGCCTCGCCCACTGCCAGGTGCTGCTCACCGGCTTTTTCAAAAACCTGCAAATAATCATCCACCGTTTTAAAATCAATTTTCTGGACGTTGGGGAAATCGCTGGCGAAATAATTCAATTCCTTCACTTCCGACATAAAAATGCGCGGATGTTCAGACAGGTAGGTGTAAAGCGCCGTCGTCCCACAGCGCGGCGCGCCAGAAATGAAAAAGTTGGGTCGTTTCATCGCTTCTCCTTCGCTAGGGGCAGTTTTCTGGTGTCGCGCGTGGCACAAAAAACTCAAGTTTGCTCAAACCAGCCTCCACCAGCGTGGCAGGCTGGTAATAACACAAAATATACGGAGAAACGCGCGTATTCCAGATATTATTTTCCTCCGCAAAAGCGCCTTCATCCTTCATCCCCAGGTTTTGCTTGCCCGCCACAATCGCCGCAAAGCGTTGCGCGCGCAAATCGGTGTAAAACCGCTCCAGGTAGGCCTGGTTGCCGCTCATGGCCATCTCCATCAGCGTCACCGCCTCGTATTCGGGCACCAGCGCCGCCTGCACCTTGCCAAAAGTTACCAACTCGCGCTCGTTAATAAACAGAACTGGCCCGTTTTTTGCCGCGGCATTTACCAGCTCCACCAGCTGCTTTTCGGCCTGCTGGTTGGCTTTTTGATTGTAATGTGGAAACGGCTTCAGGATTGGGAGCAGGAAAGCCAGCGGGATCAATGCCCCGGTTGCGAGCAGCGGCCAGGCTGGGGCCTGCCAGCGCTCCCCGGCAGATTCCCCGGCAGCTTTATCGCCGATAAAATAAGCCGCCACCACGCTGAGCAATGCCGCAAAGGCGTCCATATTGTGCAAGTCGCCCCCACCGCCGATCTTCACGCTAACGATGAGACTGCCGCCAAATAGCAGCGCCAGCATCAGCCACAATCCCGCCCAGCGTAGCGGGTGCAGCCGCTTATCGTTTCGCCTGGCCGCCAACAAGAGAACCGCCAGCAGCGGCCCGGCCACGATCAAAACAGCTGGCAGCACCCCCAACGGGTACGAATCATTCGGCCACAACCGATCCCACAGCAGGTCAGATGTGAAACTGGATGTAAAGGCCTTCTCATTGCCCGCGTTGCCCGAAAGCGGAATGTAAACGGCCTGCGCGGCGAGGGCCGAAAGCAGGCCAGCGATCGACCAGGTGAAGGGTTGGGCCAGGTAATTGACGAAAGGCGAAAGACGAAAGATTTTTTCTCTTTCGTCTTTCGCCTTTCTTGCAAAAGGCGTCTCGAGCAGGTAAATAGCAATCGCAATCATCGCTGGCACCGGGAACCAATTCACGCGGCTGACCCCGGCCCAGGCAGATGCGAACATAATCGCCGCCAGTGAGCGCCACGGGTGTTTTGGCGAAACAAACAGCAGCGGCGCGATCAACATGATCTGCAAATGATAATACACGCCGATGCGCAGGAAAAACAGGAACAGCCAGGCGGCGAAGAGCACCCTCACCCCCAGCCCATCCCCAGATGGGGGATGGGAGAGGGGAACTCTCTCATCGGGAGAGAGGTTAGGGGTGATGGCGGGTTTGATGGTGCGCGCGGCCAGCACCCAGGCCGAAGCGCCCGTCAGCGTTACCCACAAGAGCAGCTGCCACAGGCGGTGCCATTCCAGCCCGCCGGGAACCAGGAATGCCAGGGATTGGAGAAAATACCGGCTGGGATGCAGCGTTGAAAGCGGGAAGCTTTCCCCGTAAATGGAGTTGGCAAAATAGAGCGAAGCGTAATAATAGCGGCTGGCTTCAGACCAGCCCATCGAGAGCGGGTAGCTGCTGACTGCCTGGGCGCGGATGAAAAGCTCGTAGGCCAGCCCCAAAACCAGCAGTGCCGTGATAAACCCGGTTTGCCAGGTGCTTTTGAGCGCCACTTTTAGCGCGGCAGCAGCCAGCAGGATCAGCCACCAAACCGCCCAGTAGAACAGGATCATGGTCAGCACCGGGTCTTGCGTTGATTTTTTTACCACTTCTCCTACCCGGAAGGTGAATTTCAGGTAGGGTATCAAAACCACGATGGCGGCGAACAAAATCCAGCCAAGGTGGCGCAAATTTCCCAGGCTGCTTGTGATTTTCTCAATTTTGCTTACGAAACGTGAATTGGTAATTTGCGCCACGTGAAAGAATATCCAGGCGCAGCCGGCCAGCACAGCCAGGTACATCAAAAATACCAGCCCCCATACCGAGCGATAGAGGATGACGCCGATTTCGTTCCAGCGCGCAATTGACCAGAGCAAGATGCCCAGGTCAGCGAGGAATGTGAGCGCGAGTGTGGTTTGCCAAAAGATTTTGGATGAGGTTTCTTTCATCTTTCATCTTTCTTGAGCGATGCCAGGATTCCTGGCAGGGTGAATGCGCCGGGCAGGCTGGCGGTCATCATCAGCAGGCGGTGTATCACAGCTACGGCGGCGCTGATTGAGACATTGATCCCGCCGAATTGCGAGAGCAGGAAGGAGATGGTTAATTCTTGCCAGCCGTAGCCGTTGATGGAAATCGGCGCCAGCCCGAGGAAATAATTCAGGCTGAACAGCCCGATGACGCGCCACATGGGCATTTGGCCACCCAGGCCGTGGATGAGTACATAGTTTGCGGTGAACATGCACAGCATTTGTGCCAGCGCAAAGCCCAGTGAAACCAGCAGCGCGGACGGTTTTTTGACCCAGATGGTGAGCGAGGCCAGTGTGTTGCGGATGAACTCGAAGCCTTTTTCTACCAACCCGGTCACGGATAGCGCCGAGGCCGCTCCTGCTGCCGGGAAGAGTTGCACCAGCCCCAATGGGGCCGCCAGCGACATGCCGACCATGTTCACCAGCCGGTCGGCCGCCAGGGATGCCAGGCAAACTGCCCGGTCGTAGCCCAGTTGCATGATTCCTGCCAGCCGCACCACATCTCCGCCGACGGTGGTGGGCAGGAAGTTGTTGGCGAACAGCCCGGTAAAGGTCAGTGAAACAGCGTTTTTGAAGGAAACCGGGATACCGCCGCTGCGCAGGAGGATGTACCAGCGTGCCACTGTCAGCAGGCGCGAACACAGGATCAGCCCAAAGGCCAGGAAAAGATCGGTAACGGAAATCTCTTGCAGGGCGGTCAGGATGTTATTCCAGTTGGATGCAATCAGCCAGGTCAGCAGAATCCCCGAAAGTGCCGATCCGCCTATTCGCAGCAACATCCCGCGATTTTTTTTAAGCCAGGCAATCATCATGCTTTTGTGGGGTTATTGTTCAACTTTCCCATCCCGGACGAAGCGGCGCACGGTATAGGTGGTTTTTTGCTGTGATTCGTGATAGGTGCGCACCAGCAGTTCGGCGATCAGCCCCATCAGGATGGATTGCGCCCCCATCATAATTGCCATGACTGAAATGATGAAGATGGGCGAATCGAGGATGTCGATCCACAAAATTAGTTTGCGGATGGCGAGGAAGAATAGGCCCAGGAACCCCATCCCGAACAAGATCGCCCCGCCGCCGCCGAAGAGGTAGATGGGTTTCTTGGCATAACGCGTCAGGAATTGGACGGCGATTAAATCCAGGATGACTTTAACGGTTCGTTCCAACCCGTATTTGCTTTTGCCAAACTTGCGCGCATGGTGCCGCACCGGCACTTCCAGGATCTTCGCGCCGACAGCGTTGGCGTAAACCGGGATAAAGCGGTGCATTTCGCCGTATAGCCGGAAGCCGGTGATGACTTCGCGGCGGTAGGCTTTGAGCGTGCAGCCATAATCGTGCAGGTACACACCGGTGACTTTGGAGATCAGCCAGTTTGCCATGTGCGAGGGCAGGTTGCGCGTCAGGGCGTTGTCTTCGCGGTCTTTGCGCCAGCCAGAGACGACATCATAGCCTTCATCCAGTTTTTCGAGCAGCATTGGGATGTCTGCCGGGTCATTTTGCAGGTCGGCATCGAGGAAGGTGATAATATCCCCGCGCGCGTGATCGATTCCGGCGGCGATGGCAGTCGTTTGCCCAAAATTGCGGCGTAGCTGCACCACGCAGGTATGCTGCGGGTCGGTGGCGGCCAGCTCATCCAGCTTTTTATCGCTGCCGTCTTTTGAGCCATCGTTGACGTAGATCACTTCCCATGAGCGCGCCAGCCCTGCCAGGGCATCGCACAGCGCCTGGTGCAGCAGCGGCAGGCTTTCCACCTCGTTGTAAACGGGGATCACGATTGATAAGTCCATAATTCTCCAACACTTAACTATTTTCTCTGGTATACCAAAATCTCAGAACCTGGCTGGCAAGAAATCGGTGCAGTCTCAAGGGCCAGGGCAAAACCGGCATCCAGCCTGGCTTGTAACCAATCACTACGCGTCAGGTTGCGATCATTCACGATCACAAAATCGGCTTCCGCCAGCCATTGATCGGCCAGCGCCTGATTCATCCAACCGTAGCGCAACAGTGCGTCGCTGTCATCAGAAATGCGGAATGAATAAACGCCATGCAGCTGCGCCGGGTAAATTTGCGCCTGGGGCAAGTATAACAGCGTCACGGGTGAGTAACCGGCCCAGTACACCTGCGCGCCCGCCGGGATGAATGCGCCAACCTGCTGCCCGGTCTGCTCATAGGCCGGGATCAAATCAGTCGGGCAATCATATGCCTGGTATTCCCCGCCCAGCAGGGGGGAAGGTGAAAAAAGTATTCCAATAACCAGGAAAAGGACAAACCCCGCGCCCAACGCCGCGCTGTTTTTCCTGCCCCATAACATCACCGCACCGGCAAAGATGACCAGCCCGATCCACACTGCGGCAAATACCGGGAACCAGGCATGGATGCCCGCGAAAAGCGTTTTATACTCCAACTGGAACTTGTTCGCCAGCACCTGCCAGGCCTGCGCCCCATTCAGCCCCGGGATTTCGGCCGCCAGCAGGCGTTTGTAAAACAAACTGCCTACCAGTGATTCCACAGTCCACTCTGCTGAATACGCCATCCCCCCGAGCAGGGCCAGCACCAGCAGGCTGCCCAGGCCCTTGCGCCAGCGTGGAACATCCAGCCGCCAGGCCGGGATGGCGATTGCCAGCAGCAACAGCCCGATTCCGCTGTAAAACGTGGTGTAAGTGGGGAAGCAAAAGACACAATATTCATTTCCAAGCGCCGCCCATGCGTGTAATGCTGTGAAAGTGATCAGCAGAATCGAAAGGAACACCAGTACCTTGCGTCTTTCATCCTTTATTTCGCGCGGCCACAAAACCCAGGTTACCAAGGCTCCTGCCATTGCTGCGAAGTGGTAGCGAAACGCCAGGAAAAAGCTGGCCACCCTGAACCCGATCGGATTGGATGGTACCCAGGTGGGTGTGTTGGGCGGGGGGAACCAGGGTTGCAGGAATGGCAGCGGCAGCCACCTGGCCCACAGCCGCAAGATGTTCGGCCAGTAAGCCCAGTGGATTGCGCCAAAGACCAGTATTTCACCGGCCAGCAGCCAGGCAGCAGATTTCCATCCGCGC
>CAIJPN010000019.1 GCA_903822545.1 uncultured Anaerolineae bacterium
ATTTGCGGCGAAAGACTGGCAGCAGCATTTCAAATTCGTTTGCCATCAGGCCGGTTGCTGCTAAAAATTCTTTGGGCTTTTCTTTGAGTTCGTTGTAGGTCAGCATGGCCCTATTTTACTATTGCCGATAATGTCTATTGAAGACAAGAAAATCACCATCGCCATCGACGGCCTCGAACACACCCGGCGAGATGCACTGCTGGCAATTTGCACTCACCTGGACGAAATTCATGAATCAATCAAAGGGCTGAACCCCGAAAAACTCATCCCCGTTCCCGGAGCGGTCAATGCCAGGCCCCTGCCTTACAATTACCTGCTCATGTTGGAAGCAAAAGGTGTTGAGATTTTGCCTGTGCCCGATGGAAACCGCTTGATCGATGTCAATATTCGGAAAGTGTTGAGCGGTGTCCCCAATGAAATCAGGCCAAAAGAAACTGGAGGAAACGTGACACACATCCATATTGGCGGCAATTTTGACGGCAACCTGAACGTTGGCGATGGCAACCAGGCCATCAAAGACAGCTATAACAAAATCACCTCGGCCAAAATCGATACAGAACTCAAGGAAACGCTCAAACAACTGGCAGATGCTGTTGCAGTGATGGCAAAATCTCTCCCCGAAGATCAGTCCGCCGAAGCCACCGAAGACCTGTCTAAGCTGGTGGATGAAGCCACCAAACCCAAGCCAAATAAAAAATGGTATTCGGTCAGCATTGAGGGGTTGGTCAAGGCGGCTGAGAACCTGGACAAAGTCGGTGAACCAGTGATTAAGCTGGCGGGGAAGGTTTTGTCCCTGCTTGCCGGCAGGCTGGTCAAGTAGTCTACAAAATTGCCCATAAGGAAAACCTGTTATGCCCCGCAAACGAAAAATCCCGCCCCAGCCGCCGATTGGATTGGAGTTGCTTGAATCCACTTTCGTCATCAACAACACCACAAAAACATTTCACACCCCGGCAGTAGATAAGCTGATGGATGAAATTATGCCTCTCTTGCACGCTGGAAAAGGCGCGCAGGCAGAAGTCCTCTTGCGGAAGGCGCTTACGCTTGAACCAGTCAAGCCCGACCTGCTCAACAACCTGGCGCAGTCCTTGGAACTACAAGGGCTTGTTGATGATGGGTTGCGCATTAGCGAAGCGATTCTCATTCTTTTTCCCGATTATCTTTTCGCTCGCGTGGCCTTGGCGTTAGCATCCATGCGCGAAGGCGATTACGAAGATGCACTGGAACTGCTGACGCCCCTTTTTACGCGGCGCAAGTTTCACATCAGCGAATACAATATGCTTTGTTCATCGTTGATTGAATACTCCCTGCTGACAGAAAATTACCCTGCTGCGCGCGCCTGGTTCGATGCATGGTCGGGACCTGATCCTAAAAACCCCAGGCTGGATGTTTACAGGGAATTGCTCAAAAAGATTGGCGGGTAAAAGATGAATACCACCAAACGCACCAACATCCACCCCGGCCTGCGGGTGAAAATCATCCAGAAGCAGGATCAGCTTACGGGCACACTCACCGAAGGCGTGGTAAAAGACATCCTGACCAACTCACCCACCCATCCGCACGGGATAAAAGTCAGGTTGACGAGCGGATTGGTCGGGCGGGTCAAGCAGATTTTGGATGAGTCATCATCCGCCTGATCCGTTCCTGCATGAAACGGGCTGGTTCCCACGCTAGGATGAAAGCACCTGGACGGAGGATATGCTGCACCCATCTGCGCACATTTACTGAATGATCAGGCTGACCCAAACTGCATTGGTTTACCAGAAAACCCTGACTGCCCGCAAAAGATTGGAAACACGATATGAACGAATCAAACAATCGAATTTTCGGCATGAAATTCTCGGATATCTACCCGCTTTACGTTCAAAAAGCGCAACGCAAAAATCGCACACAAGCGGAAGTAAACCGGGTCATCTGCTGCCTTTTTTGCGCAGGCCCCCGCCATCAACCCCAATCGCACACTGATCAAGGGGACTGTGTGCGGCGTGCGCGTGGAAGACATCGAAAACCCGCTGATGCAAAACATACGTTACCTGGATAAGCTGGTGGATGAACTCGCCCAAGGAAAGGCGCTCGAAAAGATTTTGCGATAGCAGGCAGTTCGAAAGGAATACATCATGCAACTTACCCCGCGCACCTACCAGACCATCGAAGACTACTGGCGCATCCGTGAATTCCTGCGCCAGGTCATGATCCTGAACCAGCGCCGCGAACTCAGCTGGCATGTGGCCCGCTGGGATTACTGGTGGTGGTTCGCCAATGTGGATATCGAGAAAATCCCGCCCGAAGAAAGCATTTTCCTGTGGGAAACCCCCGACGGCGAGATTGCCGCCGTGCTCAACCCCGAAGGACACGGACAGGTTTTCCTGCAAACCCACCCCGCATTCCGCACCCCCGGGCTGGATCATGAAATGCTGGCTATCGCGGAAGAGCGGCTATCTATCACAGGCGCAGATGGCCGCCGGAAATTGCAGGTTTTTGCCGATTCGCAGGATCACGCCATCCACCAGGCCTTATCCCGGCGCGGTTTCCAGCGGGTTGAGCGGCCCGGCGAGCAGGAACTCCAGCATCGCCGCTCGCTGGATGACCCGCTGCCAGAGCGGATTCATTCCCCTGGCTACACCATCCGCCCGCTGGGGGATGGCCTGGAACTGCTCGAGCGCTGCTATGCCTCGGGGCTGGGTTTTCACGATGACAACATCCACACCGCCAGAAACAACCGCGATCACCCCGAGTGGTATCATCATATCCAGAATGCCCCGCTCTATCGCCGCGACCTGGATATTGTCGCCATCGCCGCGGATGGTTCGGTTGCATCTTTCGTCACCGCCTGGTTTGACGATGTTTCGCGCACCGCCTACCTCGAGCCGGTAGCCACCGTCCCGGCCCATCGCCAGCATGGATTGGGCAAAGCCGTCATCCTGGATGCCCTGCACCGTCTCCAGCGCATGGGCTGCAAGGTAGCTTTTGTTGGTGGATACTCACAACCGGCCAATGCCCTGTATTTCTCGGTGATGGGGCCGGAATATGATCTTTCACAGCCCTGGGAAAAGGTCATCCCATAGCTGTACTCTCCCCTTGAAGCTTTTCCCATGTCCTCCCCTGAAACTTCTCCCGTTACCCCTGACTCTGCCGTCAGCCTGCGCGAAGTCACGCGCGAAAACCTGAAAGCCGTTCTGCATCTGAAAGTGGCTCCCAGTCAGGAGCATTTGGTAGCCGATAACGCCACATCCATCGCCCAGGCGCATTTCTATCCTGAAATCGCCTGGTTCCGCGCTATTTATGCCGATGAAACCCCGGTCGGCTTCATGCTGCTCTCCGACAATACTGCCAAACCGCTTCAGAACAACCTGCCTACCTGGCAGTGGAAGGCCAGCCCAAATGCTTCGATGCCCTGTTGGCAGAAGAATCCGCCACAGCGCAACGCGAAGCCCAGGTGCGGCAAACCAAAGCACTCGGCGATCTACCGCTGGTGGTGCTCACGCACGGCATCGCCAATGCAGCCCCGCCCGGCGTTGCCCCCGACCAGGCTGCCCAGGCCGAGCAGACCTGGCATAATTTGCAGAAGAAACTGGCCGGGCTATCCACACGCGGAGAACTGGTGATCGCCGTTGAGAGTGGGCACGATATCGCCCTTGACCAGCCCGATCTGGCGCTGGGTGCCATCCGGCGGGTTCTTGAAGCGAGATAGGGGTTTGGATGAACCCTATCACCGGCTACCTGGGGTACAGCAACCTGGATTGCCGGTAACAACTGGTTGAAAAAGTCCGCTGGCATTGCCGTTGAACACGACTGCCAGCGGAAGATTGTGCAGAAACAGGATCAGCTTTCGGGGAAAATCCCACAGGGGGATATTATCAAAATCCGGCTGGAGATGGGTCTGGTGGGCAGGGTCAAAGGAATCCTGGGCCAGACACTCTCGATTGAGAACGTTGTTGTGCCCAGGATTTATGGCAATCCAAACTGCTGACGCTCTTCAGGGGTCAATTCGCGCACGATGCAGCATTCTTTGGCGTAGGCAATCAAATCCTCTTTGGTTTGCCAGACCCGATCGACCTGGATAGAGTCCATGATACTTACATCAGCCAGGCGTTTCCCATCCGGCGACCAGGCCACTTGAAAGAGAAACATCCCAACAGGGACCCTGAAACTGAGCAGCTCTGCGCCGGTTTCGGCATCCCAGATTTTAATCTGCCCGTTGATGTCGCCGCTTGCGATTCGTTGCCCATTGGGAGACCATGAAGCAAAGTAAACACTGCCGATGTGACCGCGAAAAACAAGAAGTTTTTTGCCGGTCTCGGCCTCCCAAATTGTCGCGCCGTTACCGATCGTACTGGTAGTCAGGATTTTTTTTCCATCTGGCGACCAGCCCCAGGGACTCAAAACACAACCGTCGAACTTGTCTCCGTAGGATAAATTGGCCGTATTGTGAACATACCCGCCATAAATGGCTTCGCCCGTCGATGCGTCCCACATTTGCAGAACTCTCGGCGTCGCACAGCTCGCAATGCGTGTTCCGTCCGGCGACCAACTTGCAGCTGCAGCTTGATCCTTGGTGGCTTGAAAAAACAGGTACTCTTTCCCGGTGCGCGCATCCCAGATTCTGATCGAACCATCCCCGCCTTGGGTCATGATGCGAGTCCCATCGGGCGAAAAACCGGCTCCAAACAAAGCATCCATACCCACATATTTTGAGATGGGTTCTCCTACATGGCCGGTGAAAGTCACCAGTTCTTTCCCGGTGTTGGCATCCCACACCTTGGCGATATTGTCCCAATCCGTGGTCACAATTTTTGTGCCATCTGGCGACCAGAATGCATCCTGCACCCAATCGCCGTGTCCCCTGAATGTTAACAGCACTTTGCCCGTTTCTGAATCCCATACTACAGCGGTGTTATCCATGCCCGCGGTAGCGATGCGTTTCCCATCTGGCGACCAGGCTGCCCATCCGATCTCCTTTGCATCCCCGGAGAGTGTCAGACTGATTGGGTCAGTATCCCAAAGCCTGACAGAAAGGCCCAACCCGGCGGTCGTGGCCAGCCACTTCCCATCCGGTGACCAGGCAATATGAAAAGGCTCCGGGGTACGGCCTTGCAGCGCAAAGGCTTCCTGCCCGGATGCCACATTCCACACCTGGGCCAGGCCGGATGAGTTGGTGGTCGCAATTTGTGAACTATCTGGCGACCAGGCGGCGTCCCAAACCGGACCGGCCAGGCGCAAGTTAGACAGTTGTTGGCCGGTTTGAACCTCCCACACCCGCATAGTGCTGTCATCGCTGGCGCTCGCCAGGCGGATTCCATCCGGCGACCAGGCCACGCTCCAGACCGGGCTGGTGTGCCCTGGAAGCACGCTTTTCTCCTCCCCATTTGTTGCATCCCAAATCCGAACCGTGCCATCTTCCCCAGCGGAGGCGATCCTGGCACCATCCGGCGACCAGGCTACTGAGCTTACCCAGCCTTCATGTTTGGAAAACGTATATCTTTCCTTGCCGGTCTGCGCCTCCCAAACTTTAACCGTCCCATCCTTGCTGGCTGAGGCCAGCCACTTCCCATCCGGGGCCCAGGTGATTCCCCAGACTTCGTCCGTATGGTCGGCAAACGTGACGATTTCCTTGCCTGTGGCAGCATCCCATATTTTGGCAGTTTTATCCAACCCAACAGTCGCGATGCGGGTTCCATCCGGCGACCAGGCCAGTTCCGATGTTCCTAATATTAATCCTGCTGAAAAAGCCAGATGCGCCGGGATATTGAGACGCTCTGTCCGGGTTTGCGCATCCCAAATTCGCAGTGTGCCATCCTTGCCGGTTGTGGCGAATTGGCTTCCATCCGGCGACCAGGCCATGTCCATCACAGTATCCGCATGGCCTGACACGATATGGCGCAGCCGAAACTCACGCACGTTTTGAGCCAGGGCTTTTTCTGCCTGCCAGGTGTAGGGATAGTTTTCAAGCGCTTCCAACGCCAGCAGTACCGAGCGTTCCGGGGCTGCCCCATCCAACTCCAAGGTGGCTTGCGAAGCCAAGCCAATGCTGGCCTGGCGCAGCGCTTCCTGGCGTTGTTGGTTTGCCCAGAAGGCCAGTCCTCCGCTGACAATCGCCGCGATTAAGAATACCCCCACCAGGATTTGCAACACAAATTGGGCTCGTTTTTTGAGTTTTTCTTCACGCGCCTGCCGCTCGGCTTGCGCGGCTTCCACCTGTGAACGCAGTTCCAGGCTTGCCCGCAAATACTCCCGCTCCGGTTGTGTCAGCCCGATTTGGGCAACCTGACTCCAATCATTAAATTGTGTCAGGCGTGCGCCGGAAAGCAGGTAACTGGCATCTTGCCGGTTGTTCAGCCATTCGGCTGACTCGGCATTCAGCAAGCGCTGCATACGGATGTCGTTGCGACCGTCTGCCAGCCAGCCTTTCAGGCGGCCCCACTCGCGGATTAAG
>CAIJPN010000020.1 GCA_903822545.1 uncultured Anaerolineae bacterium
TGCGGAGTTATCAATATACAATTCTTTAATTGCCAACGTTGAGCAAATCCTGGCCGCCAAACGCGCCGACCCCGCCGCCGACACAAGCGCGCTGGAGGCGGAGATTGACCGTCTGGTGTACCAGGTCTATGGGCTGGGGGAGGCTGAGATTGCGATTGTCGAGGGGAGGGCGGGATGAGCGAGAAGTCAGGGTACGAGATTGCGCTGGAACGCATTGCGGAGGTTAAAAGGACGGGGGGGACGGAGTTGGATTTGTCGGAGTTAAGGTTAGGGTCTCTGCCCATAGAACTATGGCAACTCACCAACCTGACTTCGCTCGACATCAGCAGCAACGGGCTAACCAGGCTGCCCACTGAACTCTGGCAACTCACCAACCTGACTTTGCTCGGCATCGACGGCAACGGGCTAACCAGGCTGCCCGCTGCAATCGGGCAACTTACCAACCTGACGAAGCTTTACCTTGCTAACAATCGACTGAGCGACCTGCCCGTTGAACTCTGGAACCTCACCCAACTGACTTCTCTTAACCTTGCAGGTAACAATCTGCGCAGCTTGCCATCCGAAATTGGGCAACTTACTAACTTAACCTGGCTCAGTCTTTGGGACAACTGTCTGGATAATCTGCCCCCCGAAATCGGAAAACTCACTAACCTAACTCGCCTCACCCTTATTGAAACCTGCCTGAGCAGCCTCCCTGCTGAAATCGGAAAACTCGTAAACCTGACTGCGCTTGATCTGGGCGAAAACGGACTAAATGAGCTGCCCGCTGAAATTGGGCAACTCACCAACCTGACTGGGCTTGATCTTTCCGGTCTTGGATTAACCAGCCTACCCATCGAAATCAGGCAACTCACCAATCTGACATGGCTCCTTCTTGGCAACAATCACCTGACCAGCCTGCCTACCGAAATCGGGCAACTCGCTAATTTGACGAATCTTGATCTTACAAACAATTCACTAACCAGCCTGCCTGCTGAAATCGGGCAACTCGCTAATTTGACGAATCTTGATCTTACAAACAATTCACTGACCAGCCTGCCAACCGAAATCGGGCAACTCACTAATCTGACGAATCTTGATTTGGGTGGGAACCCATTGATCAGCCTACCCGTTGAAATCTGGCAACTCAGCAATCTGACATCGTTTTCGATAGGCGGAACCCCGATAACCAGCTTGCCCGCAGAAATTGCACAACTCACCAACCTGACTTCGCTTGGAATTTTCCGCAGTGCATTAACCAACCTACCCATTGAAATCTTGCAACTCACCAATTTGACTAAACTTGAGCTTTCCTTCAATGAACTAACCGACCTGCCTGCTGGAATCGCACAACTCACCAAACTGACTGAGTTAAATCTTTATGAAAACAAACTGACCAACCTGCCCGATGAAATCGCGCAACTCACCAAACTAACAGTGCTTGACTTAGGCGAAAACCAACTGACCAGTTTACCTGCTGGAATTCTAAACCTGAAAAACCTCGAATTCCTGAGTTTGCGCGAAAATCCGATTGACCTCCCTGCGGAAATTCTGGCAAAAATGGAAGAACCGCAAGTCATTCTCAACTATTTAGCCCAACTCTGGGATGAACAGCGCAAGTCGCTGCGGGAAAATAAGCGCATGGCAAGCGGCACATCCAGCCTGATGCGAACAACAATGAACTACAGCTTCTTCTTCGACCATCTCGAATACTGCCAGGCCAGGGGCCGGGGCTTTTCCATTTTCAATGCTGATGCACAAGCCATCGAAAACTTCACCGACCAATGTGGGCAAAAGGAAATACCGCGTATTGTTGCCCGGCTGTCCGAAAAAGATACCTTCCTGCGCAACTATTCGAGCATCACCGGCCTGGCCGTCATCATCCAGGATTTGCCCGCCCCAGAATTCCTGCAAAAGGCCGGTGAAATTGCCGATAAACTGATTTACCCGCTCTGGTTCCAACGCATCCCCATCTGCTTCTTCTCCCTGGCCGGGCGCGGCGACTATCCCACCAGCCCTGTCGGCGACGAGAACCTGCACCGCAACTATACAGGCGTAGTCAATGCACTCCTGCACGAACAAATCTTCACCCTGCTGGAACGGGTCAATGTCCAGTTTGCCGCGCCCGAATTTACCAACCTTGCCAGCGGAAAAACCATCTACACCCCCATCGAAGAAAAATTCCTGCTGGCCCTGGAAGCCCGCCAACTGGCCTACCGGCCCCAGGTGCGCATTGGCCGTTTCACCGTCGATTTCCTGGTACAGGCCCAGGGTCAAGAGATCATCGTCGAATGTGACGGGAAAGCCTATCACGATCCCGCCAGGGATGCTGAACGCGATAAAGTGCTCTCTGCCGAAGGCTACCCAATCTGCCGCTTCTCTGGGTCTGATATTTACGCCGATGCCGACCTGTGCGTTGAAAAAATGCTGGAAAGCCTGAACCACAGGCTGATCCCCGCTTATGTGCTGGATACTGACCTGGATGAGAGCCAGCAAAAGGCAGTGGAAAGTGTCAACGGCCCAATCCGGGTACTGGCCCCGGCAGGTTCCGGCAAAACCAAAACGCTCATCAACCGCGTGCTGCACCTGCTCAACCAGAGTATCCCCGCCGAAAAAATCCTGGCGCTGGCGTTCAATAAAAAGGCCAGCGACGAAATGCAAGAACGCCTGGAGCGCAAAGGGGTGGAAAGCGTCGAAGTGCGCACCTTCCACTCGCTGGGATACGAAATCGTTCACCAGGCCCTGGGCTGGAACTTCAACGGCAAAGGCCATCAAAAAGCAACCCGCGACATCATGAATGCAGCTGTCCGCCAGCATGTTGACCTGCCAGCCATCCGCAACAAAGACCCCTTGGATGCCTTCCTGGATGGCTTGCGCCGCGCCAAAATGGAACTGCCGCCCATCGAAACGGTCACGGTGGAATTTGCTGAACGCATTTACCCCTTTGAAGCCATTTTCAACACCTATCTGGAAAAACAGACTGCCGCCAATCACTTCGATTTTGATGACATGATCTACCTGGCCGTGCGAGTGTTGCTCAAAAACCCTGAGCTGCGGCGCGCCTGCCAGTCAAAATATGAGTTTGTGCTGGTGGATGAATTCCAGGATTTGAACCAGGCCCAAATCCTGATGCTACAAATCCTGGCATTGCCAGAAAACAACATCTTCGCTGTAGGCGATGACGACCAGATGATTTACGGCTTTCGCGGGGCGGAAGTCCGGCACATCGTTCAATTTCATAAGCGTTTTTCAATTTCCGCCAGCCATGTTCTCAACACCAACTACCGCTCCAGCAAGATGGTGGTGCGCCATTCCGGTTGGCTGATCCAAAACAACACTGACCGTATCGAAAAACACATCCAATCCCGGCCTGGGGCGCAGCCTGGTCGTTTCCAGGTCAGCGGACACACAACCATCTTTGAACAGGCCAGGTTCGCCGCAGATTGGTTGTCCAGCCACAAAAAAGAGAATAACATGAACTGGCGGGACTATGCCATCCTATACCGATACAACGCCTACCAGTTCCCCCTCGCCATCATGCTCGATGCGCTCCAAATCCCGCATTCCCCGTTGCCTGGTCAGCAAATCTTCAAGACGGCTGTGGGCCGCGATATTTACTCCTACCTGCATGTCATCTTATCCCCCACCGAAGCCACCTCGCCTGACTTTGAGCGTATCCTGAAACGCCCCAACAAATACTTTACCAACCAGATCATCGCCCAGGCCAACAATTGGAAGTCTTTCCTTCACCTGCGCGACCTTCCCAACCTGCGCGGCTGGGAACAGGAAAAACTGGCCGATTTTGTCAACCGCATTGAACGCACCTCCCAACGGGCAAATGAGCAACTGCTCAGTGCGGCAGAATGCCTGCAAATCATCAAAACCGAATTCGGGCTGGTAGATTTTTACCGCGACCAATCCAAGAAATCCAACGACCTGGATCAGGCCAGCGATGATGTCTACCTGGATGTCATCATTGCAATGGCCGAAAACTTCAAAACGGTCATGGAGTTCTACCAGTTCATCTGTGTTTCCCTGGATGAAGACAACGCCCAACCCGAAGATGATCCCTTTGGGCCCAAAGCCAGCGCCGACCCGGACACGAACAAAGTTTTCATGAGCACCATCCACAAAACCAAAGGAAAAGAATTCAAGAATGTGGTGCTTTTCAACTTGAGCCAGGCCGAAGGCCCGCTGGAACAAGTTGAAGAAGAAAGGCGTGTGGTATATGTGGCAGCCACCCGCCCCAAAGATGACTTGCTGGTCACTTTTTCCTCTGCCAAACCATCCCCATTTATCTTTGAGCTTGCCCAAAACCCCAAATACAAAACTCGCAACACCGACGCGCTAAAGCGCGCCATATCGCTATCCCGGCAGCGGCTGGAAAAAGAAAAGTTGACCCTGAAACGCCTGGAGACCGACAAGCAGAAAGCTACAACTGATTTCGACACCCTGACGGATACCGATCCCCAAAGGTGGCAGGGATTCTTGGGCCAGATTGCCTGGAAACTCCAGGGTTGGCGCATTGACCGCACGCAAGAAAAGATAGATTTGATCAACAGGAAAATCAATGCGCACACGGAAAAGGTCATCCAACCGCTGGTTGACGAGTTGGGCGAGCTAGACGAAGAAACCCATGTGCGAAATGCGTTGAATGGTTCACCGGCACCGCCCAAATAACCATTCAAGCAGTCAGCAGGGGCACAGCGTACCCCAACCGGGAATGCCCAATTTTCCTGCACGCCTTCACTCATTTTGCATCCCAATCACAGTTCTGAAATAGTTGCCACCGCCTGCTCCAGATCCCTTTCCCCCGGCGTGATGTATAGCCGGGTGGTGTCCAAACTCTCGTGGCCCAGCAGCGCGGCCACCTTCTCAAGCGTCACCCCGTTATCAATCAGGGACTTGGCGAA
>CAIJPN010000021.1 GCA_903822545.1 uncultured Anaerolineae bacterium
AAAGGCTATCGTCCTGCTCCAAGAAAACGATTTGACATCGTTTTCAAAACCAAAAAGGCGCAAAACCAGCCTCAAGTATGCTGATTGGAGCCAGCTTTTCGGCATTTTAGGGTTCTCTTGCTTCAGCGCATTCGATGCGCTAGATTTTCCATCTCTAAACTCAAGTTAACTTCGATAACATCATACTTTTGGTAAAAGGTTTCGATCAGTTCGCTAATTTGTGCTTCGGGGAATTTGGCCCGTTTAATCAGGTTGACGCAAATTTCGTTGATAACCTGTCCGCTGATGACCGGTTGCGATGCTTTGATAAGCGCCTGGGCGACATCCTTTTTCTGCGCATTGTCATCCGTAAAGGCATACAGCCAGATGTTGGTGTCGATGAAGCAGGATTCACTCTCTGGCATGGGCTTCGTCCCGTGTCAGGGGTTTGAACCCTTTTACTTTCAGGGGATGCGCCATCAGTTCGTCGATAATATCAGGCTGGGATTTTTGCTCGCCTTTGGAAACAAGAATCACCTGCACATCCTCCGCCACTTTTCCCTTAAACCGGGCAGGGATATGAATAATACCGTTTTTGACTTTTGCGCGAAATTCAATCGTTTGCATGGGGCACATCTACGTTCATTATACAACGCCAAAACATCTAATTCTCTACATTGTCATGGTCACCCGCGACGATGCTGCTATCTTTGACATCCCCGCCGATGTAGATGTTGGTAACCCGGCTGCCGCTTTCCTTGCGCTGGGCTTCGTTTTCGATCCCGCTCAACAACTGGCGGATATTGACAGGCACCAGGTCATTCCCATTTTCAACCAACAAGTTTTCCTGGCCCGCGCGCTCCAGTTTGAGCAGGTATTCATATCTCAGCGGTTCTGCGCGAGGCGCATTGGGCACAGGCACTTTTTTCTGCGGATCCAGGCCTTTTATTGACGCATGAATCTCATCCAACTGAAACCGTATCGCGGATAGCGCATCCCGCCGGGTGTGCTCGAGACCGTCAATGGCGATGGTGATTTTCTTGTCTTCAATATCCGCCTTGACCAGGGCGTGATTGTCGCCAATTTTCAGCACAACGCCGGTGCGCCAGACAAAACCATCGTCAATCTTCTGGTTCATGCGGACGATGAAACGGGTGATGACGCTGGAAGGCAGGACGGGGTAGGCGTATTCAAAGGCCGGGATGCCGTGGAAGGTCAGTTGCGGCTCGTCTTTGGGGAGCAGGTCGGGGACGAGAAAGGTTTTGTCAGGCTCTATGTCGTAGCACAGTTCGAACTTTTTCATCATGTCAACGATGAACAGCCGTTTGCCGCGCGGATATTCGGGCAGGTTGAGAATCTCGTCGAGCATGGCGACGGTCAGCACGCCTTTGTTTTGGAACAGGGTGTGCGAGTTGAGTATTTTATAGACCCCATTCGTGACCCACTGCGGATTGAGAATGCCAAGGGCTTCCAGGCGCGGGTCATCCTGGAAGTGCAGCACCACGCCCAAGTCGTGGAGAAAACCAATCAGCGTGCGTTGGCTGGTCTCGTCGCTGACTTCGTTTTCAGCGCACAATTCGAGATATTTGTCGTGGGTAATGAAATTGGTCTCGCGCCCCAGCCCTTCGAGTTTGGTTTTGACGGTGAACCAGGTTTCGGGCAGCAAATCGCGGACATGCGGCAGATTGTTGACCTGAGCGGCGATGGCGGTTTTGAGTGCTTCAATGCCCGCGCCGGTTGCAGCGGATGTTTCTAGGATGCCAACAATGTTGGGATATTTCTTTTGCAGACCGGTGCGGTCAATGTCGAGCGGATGCTGGTCAATTTTGTTGCCGACAATCAAAACCGGCGACTCGCCGCCAAAGGATTGGATGATTTTGAGCCAGTATTCGACGCGGTTTTCTTCCTGGGTCAGACGGGAATCGAGCACCAAAAGGTACAGGCTGCGCTTGGTGAGAAAGAACTGGTGGGTGGCGTGCATGATTTCTTGCCCACCGAAATCCCAAATGTTCAATTTAATTTTAGATTGCTGATTTTTGACTGGTATTTGATCAGTCACTTGCCAGTATTTAACAGAAATACCTTCGGTTTTAGTCTCTAATGAGTTAAATTCGCCATAAACTAACTGCTGTACTAGCGATGTTTTTCCCACTGAGCCTTGACCAATAATATTCAATTTGATTTCATTAAGACGTTTGGTTTTCTTTGAAAAATAGTAATTTAGAATTTCATGAGGTTTTTTTACTTTTTCAAGAATTTCAGGAGGAATAGGAAGGGCGTTAAGCGAAACATCTAAATATTCCAAATTATGCAAATTTGATATTTCAAGGGGCAATTCGCTAATATTATTTTCAACCAAATCTAGGTGTAATAAATCCTTTAGTTGCCCGATTTCTGATGGCAATATTCTTAATTCAACTTTATTGACTGTTAAATACCTTAAATTTCTCAGCATTTGAATATTGCTTGGCAAAGAATAAATGCTAAAACCCCGTTCAGTCGATGAGCTAAATCCGGTAAATTGAAGTGACTTCAAAGTTTGAACATCAGACAAACTTTCTAAATCTGTTATAGCAAAGTTCTTTATAAGATGATATTCAACATTGTTTCTCCACTCACTCTCTCTCGGCTCATCGTGTTCATCAAGCACGCTTTGCATGCTGTCGAGATGATAACCAATGCCGACAAAATGATTCTTTTCTTTGTTCGTATTGAACAAACCAACGCTTCTGGAACTTATTTTTAAATTTTCTAAATGAACTAAATTGAATATCTCCATCGGAATTGCTTCGATGGCTTCTAGGAAAATGGTAATATTTTCCCATCCTTCTTTAGATGCTTGTTCGACAATGTTTTTCAGTGATGGATAACTCATTTTTCTCCTAATAATACTCCCTCACATACCCATACGCCTTCTCGAACAACTCCTCGTCCTTGTGGAGTTTGTACTTCGCCAGCGTGCGGCGCAGGGAATCATGTCGTTGCGAGGAGCGTTCCCCCAGCGACGAAGCAACCCCCGGTTAAGCGGGGAATGCCGTTCGATTGGGAAATTCCGTTTAACGGGGGATTGCTTCGCCGCAAGTGCGGCGGCTCGCAATGACATGGGCTAATAGTATTCGCGGACATACCCATACGCCTTCTCGAACAACTCCTCATCCTTGTGGAGTTTGTACTTCGCCAGCGTGCGGCGCAAGGCCTTGCGCACCTCGCGTTTGCCGCCTTCGGTGGCTTGCCAGCCTTCGAAGCGGATTTTTCTCACGATGTCGTCAATATCATCGACGATGCGTTCGACGACGATGGGGGTGTCGGTGGTGCGGGTTTGTTGGAATAGTTCGGTCAGGGCGGCGCGGGCGCGGTCTTCGTCTTCAGCCGGGGGGACTTCTTTTTCGGCGGTGACCAGGTCGGTGGCTAAATCCAGCAGGGCTTTCAGGAAGGCAATCGAGTGCAGTTGCCCGGCTTCGTGTTGTTCGCGCAGTTTTTCGAGGCGTTCGGAGAGTTTGCGGTAGCGGGGGTTATCCATGTGGCCGCGCAGGCGGGTGGCGAGTTTGAGTTGCAGTTCTTTGGCTTTCTTGCCGGGGTCTTTGGTGTTGAGGATGGCTTCTATCAGCGCGGGGTCGAGCACGATTTCGTCCAGGTCGTCGCGGACGGTTTCGACGTGGATGTTCTGGTGGATGAGTTCTATCGTCTTGGCGCCGAGCGAGTGCCAGAGCAGCGCGCCGGTGCCGCTGGTGGGCTGGACGGAGATGTAGACCTGCGAGAGCCAGCGGTAGTCGCTTTCGTACGGAACCAGGATGGGGTCGGGGGAGAGGGCTTCCCACAGGCTGGAGAGGGTGCTGTAGTCGGCGGCAAAGGCGTCGCGCAGGTCGTTGTTGGGCAGGCATTCCTGGGCTGCCAACAAACCTTCAAATCCGCCCTGCGCTTTATCGACGCCGGGGAAGTAGGCCAGGCAGGTTTGCATGGCGGCGGGGAGTTGGGTTTTCAGGTTGGCGATGTCTGAGATGACGCGGCGGAAGCCTTCTTCATCGAATTCGAGCGATTTGGCCACGTCGTCGAACACGCCCAGGTAGTCCACTATCAGGCCGTGGGTCTTTTTGTCGCCGTAGGTGCGGTTGACGCGGGTGATGGCCTGCAAGAGGGTGTGGTCGCGCATGGGTTTGTCGAGGTACATGGCTTGCAGGATGGGCGCGTCGAAGCCGGTGAGGAGTTTGGCGGTGACGACGATGATTTGCAGGGGGTCGTTGGGGTCGCGGAACCGGTCGAGCAGTTTTTCTTCGGCGTCACGGTCGCGTTTGTAGGGGCGGTAGCGGGAATCGTTTCCAGAGACAGAGATGACCACGTCAACGGTATCCGGGCTGAGGTGGGAGGCGAGTCGCTCCCGGTAGAGCAGGCAGGAGTCCTGGTCGAAGGTCACGACCAGGGCTTTGAATCCGTTCGGGCGGACGACATCCACAAAATGCCTGGCAATATCGGCGCAGATGGCTTCGATGCGCTCGGGCACTTTGACGAGCACTTTCATTTTGGCGGCGGCTTTGCCGAGTTGGTCGCGGTCGAGGTCGGAGAGTTCGCCGGTCAGTTCGGTGTAGGCTTCGTCGATGGCGGCTTTGTCGATGTGCAGTTCGACCAGGCGCGGTTCGAAGTGCAGGGGTAAAGTAGCGCCGTCGCGGATGGATTCTTCGAAGCCGTAGCGGCTGAGGTAGCCGCGCTGGTCTTCTTCGGCTCCGAAGGCGGCGAAGGTGTTGCGCTCGCGGCGGTTGATGGGGGTGCCCGTCAGCCCGAACAGGAAGGCGTTGGGCAGGGCGGCGCGCATTTTCAGCCCCAGGTCGCCTTCCTGGGTGCGGTGGGCTTCATCCACCAGGACGATGATATTGGCGCGGTCGTTCAGCAGGGGCGGATGGCCATCCGCCCCAACATCGCCAAATTTGAAAATGGTGGTGATGATGATTTTGCGGGTGTCCTGGCGCAGCAGGGTTTCGAGTTCGGCGCGGGTTTCGGCTTTGACCAGGTTGGGGATGTCGGAGGCGTGGAAGGTGGCGCTGATTTGGGCGTCGAGGTCGAGTCGGTCGACCACAATCAGCACGGCGGGGTTGCGCAGGGCGGGTTGCAGGCGCAGTTTTTGGGCGGCAAAGACCATCAGCAGGCTTTTGCCGGAGCCCTGGAAGTGCCAAATCAGCCCCTTTTTGGTGACGCCGCCGAGCACGCGCTGGACGATGGCGTTGGCGCCTTCGTATTGCTGGTAGCGGCAGATGATTTTCAGGCGGCGCTTCTTTTTATCGGTGGCGAACAGGGTGAAGTGGGCGAGGATGTCGAGCAGGATGTGCGGGCGGAGGAGGTGGGGGATGGATTGAGCGAGGAGTTTTAAACCCTTTGAAACACGAAGGACACCAAGGTCACTAAGGTTTTCTTTTTGAAGGTTCTCACCCTGGGCATTTGCGGCGTCCCCGGCCTTTTGCGCGCTTAAGCGGCCTTTTCCATCATCCCTGGCTGGACTTTCTCCACCCGCAGCCTGTGTCGCCGTTAAATTAAAAGGGTTTTCCTTCGTGCTCTTTGTGTCCTTCGTGGTTAACCGGTTTTGAATTTGAACTTCATCCGGCAGCCACGGACTCCACAACTCAATCGGCGTATGAATCGCCCCGTAGCGCAGGTCTTTGCCCTCGGTGGCGACGTTGAGCACGTTGCAGGCGAACAGTTCGGGGACATAACGCTCGTAGTCGTCGTGGATTTGCCTGGCCCCATCCACCCAACTGACGGCGTTGCGGACGGGGGTCTTGGCTTCGAGCACGGCCAGCGGCAGCCCGTTGACGTACAGCACCAGGTCGGGGCGGCGCTCGGCGGCTCCAGCCCGGAACGTGACCTGGGTGCTGGCGATGTACTGGTTATTGTCTAAATTGGAAAAATTCAGCAGGCGGACGGTGACGTGCTGGTGGTTCTCGCCAAACGGCATGGAGCGGTCGCCGCGCAGCCAGGCGGTGAACTCCTCGTTGGCGCGGATGAGACCATCACTGCGGACGGAAAGCACGAGGGCGCGCAGTCTGTAGAGCACTTCATCGGCGCGCTCAGGCCGGGCGGCGATTTCGGGGTTGAGCCGTATGAGCGCCTCGCGCAGGTACGGCTCGATGAACACGTCGCTGACCCGGCGCGGCAGGCTGAGCGCCGGGACGTAATGCCAGCCCGCCGCCTTGTGCCCGCGCCCCAGCGGGAGATACGGCGCGGCGGGTTCCTGGCTCTCCCGCCCCGTCACCGGCGGCGGCGTGACGCCCGTCAGCAGGTGAACGAGGTAGTTTTCGACGGTGTTTTGCTCGTTGAACATGGGATTCACCCGATATTAGTCTCTCGCAATTCATGTTGCAAAAATACAGTTTTGTTCAAGTTATCAACTGCCAAGTCAATGGCAATCTCTATTTCTGCAATCATGTTTAGGATGTTTTTTTGCTCAGAAATTTGCGGAATTGGAAAAGTAAGACTGCGCACATCGTTTTGGTTTACGCTTGATTGGGCAATTGCCTTTTTGGCTCTTTGTAAAAGTTGCTGTCGCCCCAAATCTGACGATATAAGATACCAAGCATACCGAGGCAGTAACCCATTTTCAGGTATTAATCGCAAACACATCATGTTTGATTCAAAGACCGTTTCTTCGTCCAATTCAGGAACTATTGTGGTTTTTCCCAAATGCGAAAGGCTATTGACTCGATTTACTAAAATATCGTTCTCAGTCACCGCGTAGGTTTTGCTTTCATTTTCTGAAATTTTCACCCTTTTGAGCAATTCTTTTTCAATCGGTTGCCCATTCTGAAAACTATCAATCCTAATTATCTTTGTTCCTGCCCCATAAGCCGAATTTGACTTATACAATCCATTTCGCATTGTCCCATCTGGTAAATATTCCCCCAACTTTTGCATTTTCCACTTTTCTGGGAGATTACCCTGACTGTTAGGATTTAATCTCATCTTTTCATGGATTGCCGATATTTTTACATTTTTCAACTTCTCGATGGCTTCTCGCTTTGCTTCGATGGCGTCATCCGCCGCCCAGAGCAGGTCGGCGATGCGGCGCTGTTCGTCCACGGGCGGGAGGGGGAATTCGTACCACGCAATATCCGAAAAATTGATGTACGGATTGACCGAACCCTTCGACTGCTGGATGGAATGCTCATGAAACCGTTCGGTAGACATGACAAACGGCAAAAAATCGGGCAAAAGCACATCCGGGTCACGCGGCTCAATCACATAAGTGGTGTTGGCGGTAATCCCTTCAAACTCGGCCACCGCGACCTTGCGCAAATAAGTCCGGCGCGAACCGTAAAGCACCTGTCCCGGCTTGAAACGCATGTGAAAGGCTGGCCCCAGGTAGCCATCGCCCACGTCACCCCAGCGGCGAATGTGCAGGTTATCCGTGTCCATGTGCTCGCCCGCTACATAACGCTCCAAACCCGCTGTCTGCGGGTCGACTTTGTCTTTTACCTGGCGAACTACGTCACCGAATTTGACGGTTTGATGCTGTGTCACGGCAAATTCTCCGGCTCGATGTGCTCCAGGCCCATGAATCGCTCAATCCCGGCGGCGAGCGGGTCGGGGGTGCGGGAGGTGTTCAGGTGAAGGATGTCGCTGAGTTTGACGTGGGTCATAAAAAGTCACCAATTTCATGTCGTTGCGAGGAGCGTTCTTTGCGACGAAGCAACCCCCGCTTAATCGGTTGATGCCGTTCGACTGGAAAATCCCGTTTAACGGGGGGTTGCTTCGCAAAGTGCGCTCGCAACGACATGAAGTTAGAGTTCATCATACAAATCTTTCCACTCCGGGTTCAGGCCATTCACCAAATCAATCTTCTTCTTGCGCGAGCCGCCTTTAATTTGCTTTTCACGCGCCAGCGCGGCATGGACGTTATCGGTCACTTCGTAGTAGACCAGTTTGTTCACGTTGTACTGCTTGGTGAAACTGCCGCCCAATCCGTTTTTATGTTCATATACCCGGCGTTGCAAGTGGTTGGTTACGCCGGTGTATAAAACGGTGTTGTGGGCGTTGGTCATAATGTAAACGCAGTATTCTTTGCCAACCATGAAAGTACCTTGACTCAGGTGGTAAAATTAAAGTGTAAAAGCCGAATGGCTCACCCCACCCCGCGAAAAGTGGCCGACTGTGGCTGCCTGCCCCCATCTATGTTGATGGACTCGGGCTAGCGGGGTGGGTTGCTTTTAAGGGCGGAATTCAAACTCAAAGATGGCTTGCATTTTCCCTTCAATCAGGTCAAAGGCTTCGCTATCTTTTTTGGCGTCACGCCGCAAAATTGCGCCCGCCACCAAATCAGCCACTTGAATCAGGTCTTCACTGCGCGAACGGCGGAAAAAAATGCGGCTGAATTCATGTTTGATGTCGTGATTCTTCAAAGTGCGTTTTAGCTTGTCCAGGGCGGCCTTGGCGGAGCCAACTTCGTCCAAAATCAAGGTGCCTTTGCGCCGGTATTCAACCGGGATGCGGTTAATCAGGTCGGCGACAAAATACAGATACAGTTCCATGCCGGTCAGGTCGCGCAAGTGAAACGGCAGGGTGGTTTTATCCACCACCAAAGCCCAGGCCAAAAAATCAGCGTTGCGCAGGGCAGTCAAGGTTTTCTCACGCAATTTGGCCGAGGTCAGCGCATTGAAGTGAAACTCGAAATTTTCAACCAGAGTTTCCGTGCGGCGTAAATTGACCAGCACAGCGCGCAGGGCGTCCGCGTCTTGGGTAGCGACAATCGCTACTACAAAATAACGCGACGCGCCTTTGGCAAAATTCAGGCTGGCGTCACCGGCTTCATCGCCTGCGAGGGTGAAAGTGAGCATGCTTACTGGGTCTCCAGGGTTTTCAACAGGTTTTCTACGGCTACCTGCAATTCTACCGAACTTTCTTCCCATGCCCGCACCGCTTCCCGTAATCCATCAGCGGCGTACTCACCTTTGGCTTCACTCACGCCCCGGCCACGAACATACAACGGAATACTCAAATTGCCATCGTTGGCGCGAATTTCATCCAGAGTCGCCACCTTCGCAAAGCCATCCACATCCGCGAAGGCGTGGTAGGCGTCCGCGATGCGCTGTTGGTGTTCGGCGGTCAGGTAACTCATACTGCGCTCGCGGGTCACTTCGTTGACTGCGTCAATGAAAATCACCTGTCCCTGGCGGGCGGCGGGTTTCGAGGCGCGGCAAATCACCACGCAGGCCTCCATCGGCGAGTTGTAGAACAGGTTCGGGCCCAGGCCGAGCACGCAGTCCACCAGGTCGGCGTCCACCAGCTTTTGGCGCATCTCGGCTTCTTCCTTGCGGAACAAAACGCCGTGCGGGAAAAGAATCGCGCACCTACCGCCTTTGTCCAGGCTTTTCAGGATGTGCTGGAAAAAGGCATAATCCGCGCGGCCCTGGGGCGGGGTGCCGAGGAAGTTGCGTCCCCAGATGTCCGTTTGCCAGGCTTCGCGGTTCCACTGCTTAATGGAATAGGGCGGGTTGGCCAGCACCACGTCAAAGGTTGCCAGGTGGTCGTGGTCAGTGAAAGCCGGGCGTTCTAGCGTGTCGCCGCGGGCGATGGCGAAATCGTCCACGCCATGCAGCACCAGGTTCATGCGGGCGATGGAGGCGGTCATGTGGTTGCGCTCCTGCCCGTAGAGTTTCAACGTGCGATACTCGCCGCCCTTGCGCTTGACTTCATCCAACGCTGAAATGAGCATTCCGCCCGTTCCGCAGGTCGGGTCATAGATTTTCTCGCCCGGCTGCGGCTCCAGCATTTGCACCATCAGGTGCACCACCGTCCGGTTGGTGTAAAACTCCTGGGCGGTGTGGCCGCTGTCATCGGCGAATTTCTTGATCAGGAACTCGTAACCGTTGCCCAACTCATCTTCGGGCACGTTCGCCAGCGAGAGCGTGTGCTTCGAGAAATGTTCCAGCAGGTTCTTGAGCGTATGGTCCGGCAGGCGCTCCTTGTTCGTCCAGGGCGCGTCGCCAAAAATCCCGTCGAACTTCTCCGGGTTGGCCGCTTCGATACTGCGGAAAGCCGCCTGGATGGCGCTGCCGACATCCCTGGCCGTTTCGCGCACCTGGTTCCAGTGCGCCCCGGCCGGGATGACAAAGCGCTCGTTCGCCATGTCAGCGGCGTAGTCGGCGTCATCGGTCTCGGCCAGCGCCTCGGCATAATCCGCATCCCAGACATCCGAAAGCCGCTTGTAGAAC
>CAIJPN010000022.1 GCA_903822545.1 uncultured Anaerolineae bacterium
CAGTTTGCGGCGGCGTTCATTTTCTGATATGGGTGCTGTAACATCAAAAAAATTTCGCAGGCGAAGTATCAGTGCATTCATAAATCATTCTCTCCCGTTTGCGAGATGATGAAATTGCTACCATTCATTATAAAGGTGGGGAATCCATAAAAAAACAGCGGATCGCGGATGTTATCATCTATGCTCTTAGCATCGCGCGATGCTTACGAAGCCGGGTGAACCCGATTTTTGCCCCGCATTCCATCGGTTTGACGTGCTAATCAAAAAACTTGATGCTCCTGGCAAAACCTGGGGCCCTGGCGGAGAAAAATCTCGAATTCATGGTTGCCCAGCGGGCTAGAACCTGGCGGGGTTGTCAAGAAAAGGGAATGGGGTGACAATTGAATCCAACCCAAACGAAACAGGAGATCATCTCATGAAACTTACCTTGATCGGTGGTGGGGGCGTGCGCTCCCCGCTTTTTGTGATATCGCTTTTACGATGGCACCAGCGAGTTGGTGTAACTGAATTGTGCCTGATGGACATTGACGCGCACAAGCTCAATATTTTTGGGGAAATGTGCCGCGAAGTAGTGCGCCGGGCTGGCAATCCTTTCAAAATCACCACCAGCACCGACGCGCGCGAGGCGCTGACTGGCGCCAAACATGTTGTCACAGCCATTCGGGTTGGTTTTGAGCAAGGCCGCGCTGCTGATGAGCGCATTGCTTTGCGGTTGGGTGTACTGGGACAAGAAACCACCGGCCCGGGCGGTTTTGCCATGGCATTGCGCAGCATCCCGGCAATTTTGGGATATGCCCAACTTTTGCAGGAGGTCAGTCCTGGCGCGTGGATGTTCAACTTTACCAATCCGGCAGGCCTGGTGGCGCAAGCCCTGCATGATGCCGGGTTCCATCGCAGTGTTGGCATCTGCGATGGGGCCAATGGTGGGCAGGGAGCCATTTCTTGGTGGGCGGGTGTGCCTTTTGACCAGGTGCGCGCCGAGGTTTTTGGACTGAATCACCTTTCGTGGTGCCGCCGCGCCTGGGTTCAAGGTGATGAAGTGATGGCGAAGGCCATTGCTGATGAGCGTTTTTTGAAAGAAACCCAGGCACTGTTCGCCCCTGGGCTGGTGCGCCACATTGGGATGCACTGTAATGAGTACCTGTACTATTACTATTATGCCGAAAAAGCCGTCCAGGCCATCAGTGCCGATGGCAAAACGCGCGGTGAGGAGATTGTGGAGCTTAACCAGCGCCTGATGGAGCAACTGGAAGAAATCGATGTTCACCGCAACCCCGAACGCGCCCTGCGGGCCTTTTTCGGCTATGAAAAGCGGCGCGGCGCGACGTATATGCACTATGCCTATGAAGGCGGCACCAGCATCGAGCAGGCTGACCGTGACCTGGTTTTCGATGCCGATATTCCCGAACATGCCGGGGAAGGCTATGCGGGGGTGGCGCTTTCGCTGATCGAAGCCATTGAGCAGGATAAAGTCATTTATACCGGGATCAATGTCCCCAACGCGGGAGCAATTTCAGGCATGGCGGATGATGATGTAGTGGAAATCACCTGCCGGGTAGATGGCAGCGGTATCCACCCCCAGCCGGTGGGAGAAGTTCCGGCTTCCGCCTTGAATTTGATGCGCACCATCAAGTTGTATGAGCGGCTGACGGTACAGGCCATCCGTGAGCGTTCGCGCGCGCTGGCTGTGGAGGCGCTGATGGCGCACCCGCTGGTGCTTTCGCACTCGCGCGCCAAGGCGCTGGTGGATGCGTATTTATCGGCACATGCCGCGTTTGTGGGGGATTGGGCTTGATGATGTTTTGGAAGGAAAGCTTCCTGAAGTCATGACAAGCAGCTGCCAAGATGCCAGGTTTAAGAGCAAAACGCCAAGGTTTTTGTAAAAAAACCTGGCGTCTTGGTGATAAAAATCTTGACCTTAAGAAGGCCCTGTTCGTTTGCGCTAACGATTTCTTTGTTTTGATCGTGAATCGTGGACAAAAAACAATTTTTCTCACTGAGCCGAGGCAGAAGCCGTCGTTGGAGAAGCTTGCCGCCGGTTTAACGGCGGCGGCGATTGCGACGGGCTGTGTTGCGCTCTCTTTGCGCTGGCGCTGGGCTGAACCCTGCCTGGCCTGGGGGCTGTGGTGCGGGGGCGTGCAGCGTTTGCTGGTAATAATCATCCAGGAGCATGGCGATCAGCGCCAGTTCATCTTCATTTTCGGCCAGGGTGTGGGCCAGGGGCATGAATCGCTGGCTACGGACGGTTTGGAGCCTATCGCGGCTGCGCAGGCGCGCTTCGAGCAGCACTGTCACACGTTCGGCCACTACCGCCTGCACATCTGCATCGGTGGGGATGGGGCGCTCTTCCATCTGGATGCTGTATTGTTTGGCGATTTTCTCCAACGCGAAGCGTTCGCCCTTGTTTACCAGTGCAACGGCAATCCCGGCTGCGCCCGCCCGACCGGTGCGTCCGGCGCGATGAATGTATACCTCGGTTTCTTCGGGTGGCTCATACTGGATCACGTGCGACAGGCTGGGAATATCCAATCCGCGTGCGGCAATGTCGGTTGCCACCAAAAAACGCAGGCTTCCCTGGCGCACACGTTCCAGCACGCTTTCGCGGGCCGCCTGCGAGAGGTCTGCGGTCAACTCATCGGCATCATACCCAAAGCGTTGCAGTACCACGGTCACATAATGCACATGCTCTTTGGTATTGCAGAAAATCAGGGCCGAAGCAGGCTGTTCCATTTCGATCAGCCGCACCAGGCTGCGGTCTTTATCCATCCCATCCACAACATAAAAGATGTGCTCGGTATCTGTCACGTGAACGTGATCACTGCTCAGGCTGATAAATTCGGGTGCGCGCATAAACTCGCGCGCTGTGCGCTGTACAGCCTCTGAAAAAGTGGCAGAAAACATGCAGGTTTGGATTTCACGCCGGGGAAGGTAACGCTGTACTTCGCGCATATCGGGGTAAAAGCCCAACGAAAGCATCCGATCGGCTTCATCGAAAACCAGCATGCGCAGTTGTTCAAGCGAGAGATTGCGTTTGAGCAGGTGATCAAGGATGCGCCCGGGGGTGCCCACCACAATGTGCGCACCCTGCCCAAGGGCCTCGATTTGTGCCCGGTAACCGACCCCGCCGTAAACTGCCACAGTCTGTAAGCCTTTTTCTCCAAACAGGCGTTCGGCTTCTTGCCAGACTTGCCGGGCAAGCTCGCGGGTTGGGACAAGGATCAGCGCCTGGCATTCCATCCGCGCCGGATCCATCCGCTCGAGCATGGGCAGCAGGAAGGCGCCGGTTTTGCCGCTGCCGGTGCGCGCCTGGATCATCATGTTGCGCCTGGCAAGCAGGTAAGGAATGGCGCGCGCCTGGACAGGCATCAGTTCGGTCCAACCCGCGCGCGCGGCGGCCTGGCGCAAATTGGCGGGTAATTGCTCAAAGGTCAGGTCGGGCAGGGGGTTGGCAGGTGTTTCAGGGGTGTTTTGGTTGGGTATAACCACAAAAATCTCGATTCTTTTTAGAGTACTATCCCATTGGCAGACAATTTGTGACTGTGACGAACATTCCTTTACAGTATATCAGTTCAACACTGTGTAGAAATGGAATGGATGGCCGGCTTTATCTATTCTGCGCCCTGTTTGGGAGGGTGAACTTTCAGTGTGTGGGTTTGGCCGGGGGGGATGGTGAAAGTGATGGGTTCGGGGTTTCCGGGAAGGTGGATGTGGTAGGTGCGTGAAGCGGGGATGACGTTCAGATCACCTTCGGCGGGGTGGATGGTGAATTTTCCGCCCTGGAAGCTGAATCTCGTGATGGCATATTTCCCACGCTGGTAGTCGGTTGTCTCGCCATCGTCTTCGTACAGTTCGAAAGTGTTATCAGCGCCGGGGAAGATGTGCAGGTCCAGTTCTACAGGGTTTTCTGTGCCGAATTGGTAGGGGCGGGGTGACCCCATCTCTAGCCATCAAGGGTGCGGGCGGTGCCTTTCAGGTTTTCGGTTTGTTTTGCGCCATACATCCAGGTTACGCCGGTTTGTTTGATGGTGATGGAGAGTGTTTTGGCGGTAAATCCGCGCGGGGTGGGGCTGTATTCCAGGCGAAGATAGTCGGTTTCTATAACGAGAAGGTTGGCAGTGGTGGTTTTTTCGAAGCGCGGAACGGGTTGCTCGCGGTGCCAGATGGCCTGGGATGGGCGATCTTCAAACTGGTCGGTTTTGCTATACTCGAGACGGATCAGGCGATCGGTGAGGATGGTAAACCGGACATTTTTTTCGGTGACAACAGCCTGGGGTGGGCAATGGGGTGGAAGGTGGGAACAGGTGGTAGGGGCATGGGAATCTCTCGGTGGGGTAATTTGTAGTTGGTTTGGTTTTATTGTACGGTATTTCACCGCGCAGAATCTACCTGGAACGACAAAGCTTATCCATACAAGATAGTATAATCATACTAATCAGATAATTTATAGACATAAAGGATGCGTCAATGGGCGTAACCAGTGCCGACATCGAGTTAACCATTCACCGACAGGATCAGCAAAACTTTTCGGTGGATTTTCGCTTTTCGGATAGCGACCCTGAGAATCAGACCGAAGTCCGGCTGGGGGCCGGGCAGGCGGCACTGGCGATGTTTAACTTCAGTCATTTGCAAGAGTTGGCCTTGCTGGGCGATATGCAGGCCTATGGGAAGGCGCTTTCGGATGGTTTGTTTGCCGATGAACGCCTGCGCACCGCTTTTGCCCAGGCGCGCACTGCTGCCGAACAGGGACGCGCGGCGCTGCGCCTGCGGTTGAACATTCACCCCAGCGCGATGGAGCTTTTTGGCTTGCGCTGGGAAACGCTGGTGGATCCGCAAAACGGCAGTTTTTTTGCCACTGACCAAAATGTTTATTTTTCCCGTTACCTTTCCAGCCAGGATTGGCGACCGGTGCGGCTGCGGGCTAAAGGGGAGTTGAGAACGCTGGTGGTGATTGCTGCACCTACTGGCCTGGAACAGTATAAGCTCTCCAGTGTGGATAAGGCTGTCGAAACGGCCACCATCACCAAAGGCTTTGGGGAGATGGGTTTGAAAGTGCTGGAGCGGGCAACCATCAATGAGCTGGCGCAATCGCTGAGTGTGGAAGAATTCGACATTTTGTACCTGGTGGCGCATGGAACTTTTGCCAATGGTGAGTCTTTCTTGTGGATGGAAGATGAAAACGGAGCTGTGGCGCGCGTGCCAGGCGCGGAATTGGTGACGCGCATCCGTGAATTGGAGAAGCGCCCCCGGCTGGCAATCCTGGCTTCGTGTCAGAGCGCGGGCAAAGGCGAGGGTGAGGTGCTTTCGGCGCTCGGGCCGCGATTGGCCGAGGCGGGCATTCCGGCGGTGGTGGCGATGCAGGCCAATGTGCAGATGGATACTGTCGCCAGTTTTATGCCATCCTTTTTTAGCGAGTTGCAAAAAGATGGGCAGATTGACCGGGCGTTGAGCGTGGCCCGCGGCATAATCCGCAACCAGCCCGATTGGTGGGCGCCGGTGCTGTTTATGCGCCTGAAGAGCGGGCGGCTGTGGTATGTGCCAGGTTTTGGTGGGCCGCGCGGCGAGTTCCCCAAGTGGCCTTCACTGTTGCGCGGGATCCAGTCTGGGCGCTGCACTCCCATCCTGGGGCCGGGGCTGGTCGATGCGCTGGTAGGCTCTCAGTATGAATTGATCCAGTATTGGGCGGAACAGATGGAATTCCCGCTGGCGCCTTTTGAGCGTGATTCTCTCTCGCAGGTGGCGCAATATCGTTCCATTGACCAGTCGCGCTTCACAGCTGAGGATGAGTGGCTGGCGCACATGCGCGCGGCGGTTCAAAAACGTGCCAGCCTGCCGCCCGAGTTGATAACCCCAAAGACTTCCCTGGATACTATGTTGAAGGCGGCGCGTGAGAAATTGCTGGCGCACGACCCGTTTGAGCCGCATAAAATCCTGGCGCAGCTTCCGGCGCGGATTTATATTACTGCCAATGCCGATGAATTGCTCGAGGCGGCCCTGATCGCCGCCGGGAAGAAACCCATCAGCATGGTGTGCCCCTGGCGCGAATTCAGCGAGCAGGCCGATGTGGGGGTGTATGAGGACGATGAAATTGACCCAACCACGGAAACACCCCTGGTTTATCATCTTTTCGGGTTGTATAGCCAGCCTGAATCGTTGGTGCTTACCGAAGATGATGTTTTTGAGTTCCTGATTGGTATTACCCGCCATATGAAGAGTATCCCCGACCAGGTTGGGCGCGCGCTGACAGACTCAGCACTGCTCGTTTTGGGTTTCCATTCGTCCGAATGGAGCTTCCGGGTGTTGATGAAAGCCCTGCTGGCCAAGGAAGGCAACAGCCTGCTGCGCCGGCATGCGCACATTACCGCACAAATGGAACCAGACGAGAGCCGGTTGCTTAACTCGGCTCGTGCGCGCCGTTATCTTGAAACTTATTTCGCGCGTGGGTCGGATGTTGAAATCAGCATCTACTGGGGCACCCCGCACGAGTTCATGAAAGAACTTTCTGCGCGTTTAGAAAAGTAAAACAGGAGAATATCATGGCTTCATCGAATCCATATATCGGGCCACGCTCCTTTGAACAAAACGAATCCATCTATGGCCGTGACCGGGAACTGCGCCAGCTTACCGACCGCTTGATCGCGGAACGGATTGTTCTGCTGCATGCGCCATCTGGGGCCGGAAAAACTTCATTGATCCAGGCTGGCCTGATCCCGCGTATGCGCGATGAAGGATTTTTTGTTTACCCGGTGATACGAGTCAACCTGGAGCAGCCTGCCGAACTGCTGAAGGTGGGTGACGCCCCGCCAGATGCGCGACAATTCAACCGCTACATCTTCAGCACCCTGCTTTCGCTGGAAGAACAATACGGCCCCAAAGCACGCATGAAACCGGCCCGGCTGGCGCGCACTACCCTGCAAAATTACCTGGCCTATCGCTCCATCGAAGACCAGCGTGAAGGCCCTGAACTGATGATTTTTGACCAGTTCGAGGAGATCCTGACCATTGACCCGGTTGATCGTGAAACCAAAAAAGCTTTCTTCTCACGCCTTAGCACTGTACTGAAAAATCGCAACCGTTGGGCGCTGTTTGTCATGCGCAGTGACTATATCGGCGCGTTGGAACCCTATGCGCGCAATGTTCCTACCTATTTTGCCAACACCTTCCACCTTGATTTGCTGGGTGTAAAATCGGCCCTGGAAGCCATCCAAAAACCGGCCCAAAAACAGGGGGTCAGCTTCACAGATGCCGCCGCCCAAAAGCTGGTGGATGACTTGCGCCGGGTGCAGACTCAATTGCTGGATGGTACCGTCGAAACCCAACTGGGCAACCACATCGAACCAGTTCAATTGCAGGTGGTCTGCTACCGCATCTGGGAGGGTAAGGCTGAACAAGACCTGGATGTAAGTGAAGCCGACCTGGCCAATGTCGGCGATGTGAACCACTCCCTGGCCGAATTTTATGCCACCAGCGTAGCCCGCGTGGCCGGCGAGACCGGGATTTCTGAGCGCAGCATCCGCGAATGGTTCAACGCCAGCCTCATCACGCCCGATGGCGTTCGCTCACAGGCGCGCCTGGGCGTGGAAACCTGCGAAGGGCTGCCGGTGGAAGTTGTTCGCAAACTGGAAAACACACACCTGATCCGCGGCGACAAACGCACCGGCCAAACCTGGGTAGAATTGACCCACGACCGGCTGATCGGCCCTGTGCGCAGCGACAACCAGAAATGGTTTGATGCTAACCTGAGCCTGTTCCAGCGCCAGGCCGCCCTGTGGGCCGAACAGGGATTCCTGGAAGGACTGCTCTTCCACGACAAAGAGCTGGATGCAGCTGAAGAAGAAGCCAAATCCCTGAACCTGACCGAAGATGAAACAGCCTTCCTCAATGCCTGCCGAACACTCCGCAAACGCGAAAAGCGCGACAGGCGACAGAGCCGTTTCATCCTGATCGGGTTCGTTTTATCGCTCTTTTTCCTGGTATTAACTTTTATCGGCTTTTTCAACGCTGAAACCGAGCGACAGAATGCCGATGCGCAGAGCTTGAATGCTGTATTGCAAAGCGTAAAGGCCCAAAATGCCGCGGCCACCGCCGAACGCGCCCAGGTCGAAGTGCAAATTGCCAGCACCCAGGCCATCTCGCAGCAGTTAACAGCCCAGGCCGAAATCCTGGATGGCATTTCACAAAAAGCCACCGCCGAATCTGCCCGGTTTGCTGCCGTGGAAAGCCAGGCGACTGCCGTGTCCGCCGCCGCCACCGCCCTGTTTAATGCCAATGAGCAAACCGAACTGGCCCAGGCTAATAACCTGGTGGCCCGTTCCATTGTGTTGAGACAAAGATCACCACAACTATCGGCCTTGTTGGCCCTGGAAGCCTTCAAACTGGCTGATATTTCTGCAACACGCACCCAGCTGCTCTCATTCATCCCCAGCCAGCTGGCGATCCCCGGCTCGTATAACTCACAGGCCACAACCACCTACATTGATTTCAGCCTCGACCAAACCTACCTTGTGCATAGCAGTTATACTGCTTACAGCCGTTTTGATGTTAATAGCAATTTGGGCGGTGTCATCAAAGCCCGCGAGATTGGAACCGGCAGGCAAATTGGGGAAACTTTCGGCCTGACTGGCCTGCTCGATTCGGTTGCATTCAGCCCCGATGGCACACTCATCGCCTCGGCCAGCTGCATCCCCACCAATTCCAGCAACATCCATTGTGGAACAGAAACCCTCAGCCTGTGGGATCCAAAAACGCAGCTGGAAATTAAGAAAATAATCCTGGCTGAAGATTTCCCGCATAACCAGGGCAATGTTTTGCTGGCCTTCAGCCCGGATGGGCAGACCCTGGCAACCGCGATCAGGGGTTCCACCATCACAATATGGGATATCCCAGCCTGCCTCCAGGGTGGTGATCAGCCCTGTCAGGCGAAATACCAGTTCACCCAGGCTTACAAACCCATAAAACTCATCTTTGTCCAAAACAGCAACCTGCTCGCCTTCGTCAACGAGCAACAAACCATCTTCCTGGATATTGCGCAGGGGAAAATCCTGTATACCATCCCATCCGAAATCGTTGACACAATTTCCAGCATCGCGCTCAGCCCCAATTGGCAATACCTCGCCGTAGGCACCACGCACGGCGAAATATTCCTTTGGGACTGGAAAACTGCCATGAAAATCGGCCTGCCACTCAATTACCTGGGCAAAGCAGATGTGACCAGCCTCCAATTTAGCCCCGATAGCAAAATCCTCGCGGCTGGCTACGCCGATTTTGCCCTGAATTTGTGGGACATCAACTCCCACCAACTCCTGACCCCGACCTTCTACCGGCACACCGGAGTTGTTTTGGATATTGCTTTCAACTCCGACGGCACCCGAATGGCCTCTGCCGGAGATGCCATCCTCCAGTGGGATACAAACCCGGCATCCTGGGTTGTAAAAGTCTGCGCACTGGCGGGTCGCAACCTGACAGAAAACGAATGGATACAATATTTCCCCAACCAGCTTTACCGGCCAACCTGCCCCAACTTTACCCTGTAAAATGGCCCCAGGTAACGATTCGTAAACATCCCCGGCGGCCGCCTTTCAAACCGGATGCCGTCACTGCCCAGCCCTTCTCCCAAACGGAGAAGGGCTGGTGATTTGTAAAACAGGCCTTTCATAAAACTAACGCAAGTTTCCACGAAACCTTGGTAGGTTGCAAAACGCCCTTTCCAGCGTCATCGCCCTGCTAGCAGCGGCTTATCTTGCGCAAACAGGTTTGCCAGCGCATACAGCGCCGTGCGCACCTGCTGTCGGGTAGACGCACCCAGGCGCAGCGCGGCATACTCATCCCAATCCAGGAAAACCTTCAAACCCGCCGCCGAAACCCAATAATCCAGCGCCAGGTCTTCATAAGAAATCGCATCCGGCGCATCCCAAACCATCGGGCGGCCCACATTACAGTAAAAACCCTTAAAAGCGCCATCATCGCGGTCGAAAATCTCAAAAACGTTATACCAACGATCCGAGTAGAACGTCTCCACAAAACGGTCGCCCTTCTTCAGCACCACATCCTGGAAAGGCATATCATTCCGGCCAAAAAAAGCCTCCAGCCGCACCAAACTTCCCGTTTTTTCCAAAACCACCCCCGAATACTCCAGCACCAACCGCCCGGCGTGGTCACGTTTGCGCACCTTAATTTCCATCCAGGCACTCCACTTTCTCTGGGGATAACCGCACCAGCTCGCCCAACTTCGGCGCAGCGGACAGGTGAAAGTATAAACCACCCTCCAGCGTCACCCGAAAATCCTCGCCACGGAACACCACATCCGCCACCCGGCCCGCCACCCGCCCGGCGGCATCCAAGCGCGCCGCCGGGCGGATGAGCAGCGTCACTTTATCGCCGGGGCGATGATGATGCCCACAATGAATCAATAAATCTGCAGAGGGCTTGGGGGAAATGTCCGCTTCGATGCGCATTTTCTGACCTTCAACGCAAACCGCTTTAACCACATTCCCCAACCCCAAAAAGGACGCCACCCGCCCCGAAGCCGGTTTTGCAAAAACTTCAGCCGGGCTGCCACGCTGAGAAATTTCCCCGGCGTGCAGCAGGATAATGGTATCGGCCAGCGTGAAGGCCTCCTGCTGGTCATGCGTCACATAAATAGCCGGGATGCCGCTCTGGTGCAGGATGCCGCGCAACTCAGCCAGCAAACTCTCGCGCAGCGCCCGGTCGAGCGCCCCCAGCGGCTCATCCAGCATCAACAGGCGCGGGTTGGGGGCCAGCGCCCGCGCCAGCGCCACCCGCTGCTGCTCCCCGCCCGAAAGCTCGGTCACGCGCCGGTTGGCAAACCCGGCCATATTGACTACTTCCAAAACTTCCCTGACTCGTGGCGCAAACCGCGTATTTGCGCTTTTCTGTAACGCAAATTGCCAATTCGCCCTGCTTTTCAACCCAAAGGCCACATTCTCAAAAACCGTCATGTGCGGGAACAGGGCGTAATCCTGGAACATCAGCCCAAAATTACGCTGGTGTACTGCCACACCCGCCAGCGACTGCCCATCCCAGGCCACATCGCCCTTTTCGGGCTGTTCCAACCCGGCAATGATCCGCAAAATCGTCGATTTTCCCGAACCCGAAGCGCCCAGCAGGCAGACCGTCTCGCCCTGCGCCACAGAGAAGGAAATGCCGTTCAAAAGCGGCTGGTTGTCATAAGTTTTGTAAATATTGGTGAGTCTCAGCATAAATTATCCAGTCCGTGCAGGGGCGCTCTGGCCGGGCTTATCCGGGCAGAGCGCCCCTGCTCAATCACAACTCGCCCGCGCCGGGCAGGCGCAGCTTTTCGATCAGGAAAATGCCCAGGCCGCAGGTCAGCATCAGAATCGTGGCCATGGCCATGGCCTGGCCGTAGTTCATGCCGCCGGGTTGGGATAAAAAGCGGTAGATGGCCGTCGGCAGGGTGGGATATTCGGGTCGGGCGAGCAGGGATGCAGCGCCGAACTCTCCCATCGAAATTGTAAAAGCAAAGGCCCCGGCAGAGATCACCGCCCGGGAAATAATCGGCAAATCGACGGTGCGCCAGACGTGGAAAGGGCTGGCGCCCAGGACTGCCGCCGCTTCGCGGTAGCGCTGCGGGATGGTGACGAGTGCCGCCTGCAGGTTGCGGATGACGAAGGGCAGGGCGATGGTGGTGTGGGCAAGGGGAATCAAGAGGGGGGATGTGAGGAGTGATGCCGTGGAAAGCGGTAAGTGGAAAGTGGCGAGTAAGGGGATGGGCTTGTTGAAGGTGATGATGTAGCCGAGGCCGAGGGTAACGGCGGAGGCGCCGAGCGGGAGCATCAGGAAGGGGTCGAGCCATTTTTCGAGCGGGCCGGGGCGGGTGAGGGCCAGCGCAGCGGGGAATCCGAGCAGGAGTGAAAGAACCACGCTCAGGCTGGCGTAGCTGAGCGAGTTGATGGCCGCCTCCACCGGCGGGACGTAGAACAAGGATCCGCGCCGGTTGATGAATAGTTCGTAGTAGTAGTCAGTGGTGAACGCCGGGCGGATTTCGGCGCTGCGGGCGCGGTCGGCTTCTATTCGGGTGAGGGAACGCATGGGCAGGGCCAGCAGCGGCAGGGCGAAAAATCCGATGCAGAATATGGCCAGGGCGGCGACAAAGGCCTTTTCGGGCAGGGTCCTGGCAGGGCGGGGAATCCTTTCTACAGATTTGATGGGGGATGCGGCGTGGAGGATGTAGCGGCTGTAGAGGGTCGATAACCCCAGGGTGCAGAGTAGTTGGATGAGCGAGAGGAGCGCGGCGGCCTGTAGATTGAGCAGCTGCAGGGCCTGGATGTAGATTTCGACTTCGAGTGTGGCAAACCGGGGGCCGCCGAGCAGCAGGATCACGCCGTAGCTGCTGAAATCGAACAGGAATACCAGCAGGCTGGAGGCAAAGATGGCCGGACGCAGCAGCGGCAGGGTGACCTGCCAAAAGGTGCGGGCCGGGGAGGCGCCGAGCGAGCGGGCGGCGTCGCTGAGGCGGGTGTCGAGGCGGCTCCAGGCGTCGCCAACCAGGCGGATGACGATGGTGGTGTTGTAGAAGACGTGCGCGGCGAAGATGGCCCAGATGGTGCCAATGAAGGCAATGGGTGGCGTTTCGAGGCCGAGCGTGCCCATCAGGGCCAGGTTGAGCCATCCGCGCGGGCCGAGCAGGGCGTTGAATCCGGCGGCGACAACGACAGTTGGCAGCATGAAGGGGATGGCGGTCAGGGCGCGCAGCGGGGTTTTGGCTGGGAAGTCGAAGCGGGCAAAGAGAAAGGCCAGCGGCAGGCCGATGAGAAGAGTGATGAGAGATGAGATAAGGGCCTGGAAAAAGGTGAATGCGATGACAGAGAAGATGCGCGGCCAGTAGCCCACGCTGATAGTGGCGAAATCAAGGCTGAGGGCCAGGATGCGCGCCAACGGGTAGAAGAAAAATAGGCCGAGGAAGGTCAGCGGGAGCAGCCAGGCGAGGAGATTTTTGGGGTTGGATGGCATATGTCGGGTTGATGTTTGGGTTTGGAGAACCTTATAATAACTTCAGTTTCGCTAAATTTGGCGAAACTGAAGGATTCTGTTTTGATCCATATGCCATCCCTGCGTACATGCGCAAAAGAGCCTCCGATTTATTTTCGGAGGCTCTTTTATTTACCGCTTTTTATGTGATGTTGGGTAAGGGCGACCCGCCCTGCGCGAAACATCCTGGTTTTATGCCAGAATTCTCTGCGAAATTACGCCATTATTTGTAATGCCGCGCCAGCTCGGATGCATAGCGCATGCCGACGGTCTGGCGGTTGGCAGTGAGCCAGTCGGCCAGGGGGGTGGGACAGCGCGGCGGCTCGGATGAGATCAGCAGGCCAGCCGTCAGTCCGTCCACTTCTTCGGGGGTCAAGAGTACGTCGCCGAGGAAGATGCTCAGGAACTGGGCAGCTTTGAGCGCAAGCTGCGGGTGGACGTGCAGGATCGGCTTTTTCGCGCCGATAGACTCTCCGATGAGAGTTACCAACTCGTCGAAGGTGAAATTGTCGGGGCCGACGGCATCCCACAGCAGGTTTTCGGCCCGGGTACCGGCATCCACTGCCAGGGCGGCCAGGTCATCCACAAAAACCGGTTGTAGACGGTATTTCCCATCCCCAATTTGGGCAAAAAACGGGAAGCGCCGCAGCAGCCAGGCGATGTTGTTGATGAGAACATCTTCCGCGCCGAAGAGCACGGTGGGGCGCAGGATGGCGTATTCCAGCCCAGATTTGATGACGGCCTGTTCGTTGGCGGCTTTGCCCCAAAAATACGGCAGGTGCGACTGCGCCGAAGGCTGGGTGATGCTGATGTGGACGATGCGGCGCACCCCGGCGGTTTTTGCGGCGTTGACCAGTTTGCGGGTGTTCTCAACGGCGCGCGGCTGGGTGTTTTGGCCCTGGTCGAAGCGTACCCAGTAGGTGTTGTAGAGCGTATCCACACCTGCCAGGCTTTTGGCCATGCTGGTTTCGTCGAAATCGAGCGGGTAGGCGCGGATTTTGCCGCCAAACGGGTCGGGCCGGTTGGGGTGCCCGGTGAGGGTGATAACTTCGTTCCCGGCAGCCAGCAGGCGGCGGGCGATGTATTTTCCTGAGTAAGAGAAGGCTCCGGTTACTGCGGTTTTCATTTTTGTCTCCTTTTTTTTTGTGAAAACAAGCCTATAGACTTGTTTTACGGGGGGCTACCAGCGCGAAAAAGCTCACCGCGCCGCCAATCGCTACCAGCGAGAGCACAAAGCCGAGCAGGTTCCAGCGCAATTGGCCGGTGATGGCGAAAAAACCCTGCTCAAAGCTGCCACTTTCGGGGGCAAAGCCCATGCCGAAGATGACCGGCAGCGCCACGAGCATGATGTTGGCGAAAACTGTCCAGAAGTGGGCGCGTTCGTCGGTGCCGCACAGGTCTACCAGCACGCGGCGCAGCGTGGGGCGCACATAGGCCGCCAGCCCGGCAGAAAGCATCAGCGTGGCCAGCAGTTGAATGAGATACAATCCGATTGAGTTCATTTTTTCTCCTTTTTTGGGTACAGGCAACATTAAAGACACCGATACACTTCGGTTTTTGAGTGGAGCAGGCTTAAGCCAGCTTTACTTTAGGATTTTGAGAACGTTTTGGATGGTGGCCATGCCCAGGCTGTCGAGGCGCATGACGGCGCTGGAAAGGGTATCCAGGGCGTCGAAGAATGATTGGAGGGCTTTCAGCCGCTCGATCAGGAAGGCCCGCTCTGATTCATCCGCCCCGGCGCTGGCTTCCAGCTTCGAGATGGCTTCCCGCACCGATGAGACCGCCCGGTCGAATTCGCTGCTCTGGCGTTCCTTCAAAATAGAACGGACAGCTTTGTAGAAGTCGGTTTCCGCTTCGTAATAATCTTTCCGGTCAGCGAGACGGGTGACGGGGCGGATCAGCCCCATGCGCGAGAGTCCGCGCACGTTGGTGCTGATGGCGCCTTTGGTCAGCCCGGTTTCTTCCACCAGTTCATCCAGCGACAGTGGGGCAGGTGAGAGATACAGCACCGCGAAGATCGCGCCCATGCCTTTTGGCAGCCCCCAAAACTGGCTGATGCCGCTCATGCCATCTACAAAGTTTTGCCTGATTGGTTCAAGTGTTTCATCCATTTCGCTTCCTTTTTGTCGTTTAGTATGTACTAAACGTAGTATATAATAAGCGATAGAAAGAGTCAAGTACCAAATTTCCAAAGTCGGGAGACTTTGGACTCTGGGACGGAGAATCAAAAAATCCCCGAATGTTGGGGATTTTTTGGAAAAAGCCAGGGATTTATGGCAGGATGGGGATAAGAAACTTCCAGATTAGCCAGATTTGCAGCAAGTGGAAGGTGTTATCGATGATGACCATTGACCAGGGGGCGTAGGGGCCAGTGGCAAAGCCTTCCTGGCCAATTAGACGCATCCACTGCCGCACCAGGGTGGTGCGATCTTGGATGTAGTGGAAGAGGAACAGTAAAATAAAAGGCAATAAGCCCCAGCCAGCAAACAATGTTACTGAGGCTGCCCATAAAATGCAATGAACAATGCAAGGCCAGGGAGAGCGTTTTTTATTGCCAGCCATCCAATCGGTTTGGAGGATGTAATCGCCAACCAGGTGCCCCAAAAATGCCAGAGAAAGAGTATCCACTTGTGTCTCCGTAAAGAAGCCTATTATACTTGGATTGTTATTTGCGTTGAAGGGCCTGTAAAAGCGCGCTGCCGGTCAAACCTTCTTTGCGGGCCGCATCCCCGGCGGTACGGGCAAAGTGAATCGTGATGTTATTGGATGGCGATTTAAACTGGATGCTGATGTTGCCTGGCTGGGAACCGGGAGTCTTGCTGACAGGAAACTGGTCAAGCACCACCAGGGTGTGGATGATGATATCTGCCAGGGCTGCCTGGTTGCTGGTATCATCCACCAGGAATTGGAAGCTGTAATCGGTTTTCCTGGCGGCAAATTGCAGCACCAGGCCACTGTTCCCCAGGCAGGTTTCTCCAAAAGCTTCGGCGTAAACATTGTTTATTGGCAGGTTATCCTGCTCCAGCCTGATCTGAACCTGCTGGCTCACATCAGGCAGGGACTGATACCCCTGATTCCAGGCGCACTGGGGTGTCCCCTCTGGTGTGTTGGATGGGATGAGTTGAACAGGGGTTGATATGATGACGCGGGGGGCGAGTGGCACAGTGGACGTACACCCGGCCAGTGATATGATGAAAATTGTAAAAAAAAACAAAAATAATTTTCTCATGATGGATGAAGCGGGAGATTGAAAAAATCCCCCGCATCATCTTCATTTTCAATCATTTTTCCTGTAGTGCTCTTACAATTGCATGATAATCATCACTATTTGCATTTCGATGTATACGATATAAATGGTCTAATAATTCCCATGAGGTGTGTATGCGTTTGATCGATGTTGGACAAGATGTTTGGGTGCGCGTGATCGGCTTTGATGGCGGTGAGGGCCTCCAGAACCGCCTTTTGCAGCACGGGCTGTATCCCGGCGACCAGGCGCGTGTGCTGCGCATTGCCCCGCTAAAAGGCCCATTGCTGGTGGAAGTCAGCGGGCGCGAGATTGCGCTGGGCCGCCGTGTGGCCGAAAAAATCCTGGTGGAGGTGGCCTGATGCGAATCGCGCTGGTAGGCCGCCCCAACTGTGGAAAAAGCACCCTGTTCAACCAGGTGGCCGGTTACAAGGCCGAAACGGGCAATTTTCACGGTACCACGGTCAACTTCACCGAAAGCAAAGTGCGCGTGGCCGGAGAAGTGCTCGAACTGGTGGATTTGCCCGGCACCTACACCCTGACCGGCAGTAATCCCGCCGAGTCGGTTGCGCGTGAGTACCTGGCCTCGCGTGAAGTGGACGCTGTTATTAATGTGGCCGATGGCTCGCACCTGGCCCAGTCGCTGGAACTAACGCTGGAACTGCTGGCGCTCAACCGCCCGGTGGTTTTGGCGCTGAATATGATGGACGAAGCCCAGCGCCTCGGGCTGAAAGTCAACGGGCCGGGGCTGGCCGAACGGTTGGGGATCACCGTCTTGCCGCTGGTTGCCAGCAAAGGGCGCGGCATCCGCAACCTGTTCCTGGAAGCGCGCGATACGGCCCGGAAGGGGAATATTCCCAATCTCCCGGCAGATTTATCCGACCCGAACCCGATCCGACGCCACAACATTGCCCTGGAACTGGTAGCTGCCTACACCAGCCAGGGCGAGCGTACCCTGACGTGGCGAGACCGCCTCGATGACGTGCTCCTGCATCCGGTTTGGGGTTACGTGGTGCTGCTGCTGACCCTGCTGGGATTTTTCCAGGCCGTTTACGGCATCGGGCAGGCCCTCGAGCCGCCGCTGCTGGCTTTTTTTGACACACTCACGCGCCAGGCCACCGGTTCGCTGGGCGGGGAAGGCTCATTCTGGTTTGTGCTGATCAGCGGCGTGTTGCAGGGCATCACCGCCGGGATTGCGATTGTGCTGCCTTACCTGCTACCGTTTCTGCTCGGCCTGGGCCTGCTGGAAGATGTTGGCTACCTGCCGCGTGTGGCCTTCCTGATGGATTCACTCATGCACCGCATCGGGCTGCATGGCAAAGCCATCGTGCCGTTCATTCTTGGCTATGGCTGCAACGTTCCGGCGGTCATGTCCACGCGCACGCTGGAAGAACCACGTGACCGCTTTATGGCTGCGGCGCTGGCAACGCTCGTGCCGTGTGCAGCCCGGCTGGCAGTCGTGTTCGGGTTGGTAGCCTTTTATCTCGGGCCACTGACCGCCCTGGGATTGTATATCTTCAACCTGCTTGTGATTGCCGTTACCGGGCGGATTCTCACCCGTCTCATGCCCGAAGACACCCCCGGCCTGATCCTGGAGATGCCCACCTATCGCGTCCCCACACTGAAAAATGTTGTCAATAAAGCCTGGTTCCGCATCCGCGAATTTGTGGTGGAAGCCTGGCCCACGCTCATCGCTGGCAGCGCTGTCCTGGCGATTTTGACATACTACCATGCTGCCACGTTCATTAACTGGCTGGTGCTGCCCTTCACCTGGCCGCTCGGCCTGCCCATAGAGACCGGCGTCCCACTCATCTTTGGCGTCCTGCGCAAAGAACTTTCGCTGGTCATGCTCGGACAGGCGCTCGGCTCGATGGATTTTAAATCCGTGATGACCCCCCAGCAAATCTTCACCTTCACGGTGTTTGTCGTTTTCTACGTGCCCTGCCTGGCCACCCTGATCATGCTCAAACGTGAACTGGGTACCAAAGGCATGTTATGGATCACCGCCCTGACGGTGGTTGTCGCCATGGTTGCCGCCCTGATTGCGCGCGGCGTAGCGGTGGTTTTGTTATAACGTAACTGCTCGGCCCTCACCCTCCGCCCTCCCCCAAGGGGGAGGGGACTCTGAATATCATCAGATTTGAACCCTTCTCCCCTCGGGGGAAGGGCAGGGATGAGGGAAAAGAGCGCAGAGATTTTTATTTTCTCTGCGCTCTCTGTGTCTCTGTGGCAAATATCCCTATACCAGATTGCGCAACACCCACTTCTGACTGCCGAGCGTGGATAAAATTGCGGCGGCGACTTGCCACAGGCCAGTGGGTTTGGGCGGCAGCGGCATGGCGGCGCTGAAATCGACCGCGCGCCCATCCAGCGTGAAGGTGTAACGCCCGCTGCGCTCCACGCTGGGGCTGGCGGCCAAAAATTCCCGCAGCGTCGCCAACTCCTGGGCTGTGAGCGACTGCGGCAGGTCGGAGGTGGCCTTGAAGTTGCAAGCCAGTGCCAGGGCTTGCAGCATCCGGTTTTGTTCGGGGGTCAGTTTGGTCTGCGTCGAGCGGAAATAAGCCACATCCGGGTCAGTATGAACCAGCGGGGCCAGCCACAGACGATTAATTGTCGTTCGAATAGCGTTTTTTGCCGCCGGCATGGCCGGGTTCTGGAACAGGAAGGCCTCGCGCTGGCTTTCCCACACGGCCGCCACATCTGGGCCGATGCGCATGGCATCGCACAACCCCAGCGATGGCAAAATCGGCGCGCCGCAGGTCAGGAAGTAGGCATCGCCCATCGCTTCGCGCAGCGCCGCCAGCCCCTTGCGGTAAGCCGCCTCGCGCGGCAGGTTCTCGTGGCGCACGCCTGGCAGCGCAGCTGCATACAGGAAATCTAGCTTGAGATAATCATAGCCCCAGCTGCGCACGGTGCGCATCAGCGCCGCCAGCCAATCCAGCGCAGCGGGATGGGTGGTATCGAGCGCGTAAAGCTGTTCCTTCCAGTTGAAACCGGCAGAGATCGGGCCGCCATCTTGTTTTTGGATAAACCAATCGGGATGCTGTTGGTACAAGCGGGATGATTCAACCGCGATAAGGGGAGCCAGCCACAGCCCGGCCATCCGCCCTGTCGCCTTGATCCTGTCTGCCAGGGCTTTCATCCCGGCTGGGAATTTCTCATTCGCGTCCCAATCCCCAATTTTGACTTCCCAGCCATCATCCACCTGGAGCACATCGAAAGGCAGGTCGCCGATGGCATCAAAAGTCTGGTGCAGGTTGGCCTGGCTGATGTTGGTGTAGTAGCTGTACCACGAGCACCAGACGCGATAGGGTTTTTCGGTGCGGCCCCGGCCCAGGGTTTTTGCCAAAAGCGAGGTGTAGCTGGCAAAAACATCAGCTTCGGGGCCGTAGCCGACAAACCACTCGTAGTGCGAGATGCCATCTCGCGCTACTTCATACCAGCCCTGGAGATTCCCCGCGCGCAGCTGGACGTGACTGTCCAGCCCCAGCGCTCCCAGCAGCAGGATGTTGCCATCGTCAAAATCCACCGCGCCAAGCCAGTTGCCATGCGGGGAGGGGTGATGCGCGTACAGCGGGTCAAGATGCAGCGGGTGGAAAATCTCTGGCTGGGATACGGGCAGTGGCTGCGGGTCGATCCAGGCTGCCAGCGACCAGGACTGCCATCCATGCTGGTAGAAAAGCTGGGGCGTGGCGCGCAGTTTCAATTCCACCTGCGCCGCGTGGACGATGAAACCGCCTGCAGCGGCATCCACCGTCCCGGATGTTATGATGTCAAAACGTTGTTTGTCCATGCGCCAATTATGCGCCCGCACCCCAATTTATTCAAGCGATTGAACGGTTGGAAAACCCCAAAAACCACTGAGACACAGGAGCATGGAGTTTTGAAGGCTTTTGGGTGTCTCCAGGGTGGAAGTATCGAACAAAGTTTTGCAGAATGGCAAATTCGCAAATTTCTTGTCCAGCGCCCTGAATGTGAGTATAATTACCAGTCTAAAAGCAATGATGGAAACGAGTAAGCCTGAGCGACTGCCAGAGAGCCCGCGCCCGGTGTGAAGCGGGTCAGTCAGACAGACTGAAAATCCTTCCGTAGCTGTGCGCTGAAATACGCGGGTAGAGTAAGCAAACCGGCAGCCCTCCGTTACACGGGCAGGAGATGTCAGTCTCCGCAAAGTGCCTTCGCAAGAAGGAAACCGGGTGGTACCGCGTGAGCATTTTGGCTCTCGTCCCAGAGTGGACGGGAGTTTTTTTATTAGCTGTTAGATTTTAGACGTTAGGCATTGGGTCTGGCATCTAAAATCTAATCGCTAAAGTCTAAAATCTGGAGGCAGAATGTCATTTAAACCAGTTTCTCCCAAACTTGATGTTCCGGCGATGGAAGAAGCCGTGCTCAAGCTGTGGAAAAAGGAAAAAGTCTTTGAAAAGACCGTTTCTACCCGCAAAGACGGGCCGGAATATGTCTTTTATGAAGGCCCGCCCACAGCCAATGGCCGGCCGGGCGTGCATCACGTTCTGGCGCGCGCGTTCAAGGATATTTTCCCGCGCTACCGCATCATGCGTGGCTACCACGTCTCGCGGCGCGGCGGCTGGGATACGCACGGTCTGCCGGTCGAAATCGAGATCGAGAAAAAGCACGGTTTCACCAACAAACAGCAAATCGAAGAATACGGCATCGCCAAATTCAATGAAGAATGCCGCAAATCGGCCTTCGATTACATCCAGGATTGGGAACGACTGACTGACCGCATCGCCTTTTGGGTCGATCTGGAAACCGCTTACGTCACCTTCCGCAACGAATACATCGAATCGGTCTGGTGGATATTGCAGCAGTTCTGGAATAAGGATTTGCTCTACCAGGGCTTCAAAGTGGTACCGTACTGCCCCCGCTGTGGGACGCCGCTTTCTGACCATGAAGTGGCCCTGGGCTACGAAGACGCCACCGACCCGTCGGTTTTTGTGCGATTCCCACTGATGGACGAACCTGGAACATCCCTGCTGGTGTGGACCACTACCCCCTGGACTTTGCCCGCCAACGTCGCTGTTGCCGCCGGGGAAGATGTGGACTACGTCAAAGTGGAGCACTTTCTTCCCGAAGAAGGCGGCACCGAAAAGTTGATCCTGGCCCAGGCTCTTTTGGAGAAAGTCTTCCGGGGCGAGGAATATAAGGTGCTGGAAACCATCAAAGGCAAAAAGCTGAAAGGGACGCGTTACCAGCCCCTGTTCACCTTCATGCCTACTGACAAACCGGCGCACTACGTCATCCTGGGCGACTTTGTCAGCACCGAAGACGGCACTGGCCTGGTTCATATCGCCCCGGCGTTTGGCGCGGACGATATGCGGGTTGCCATGGAACATGACCTGCCGGTCATCATGACTGTCGGGCCGGATGGCTGCTTCCTCGATCCGATCACACCCTGGCGTGGGGTTTTTGTCAAGGACGCCGACCCATCCATCACCACCGACTTGCGCAATCGCGGCTTGATGTATCGCGCCGAGACTTATACCCACACATATCCCTTCTGCTGGCGCTGTAAGACGCCGCTGCTGTACTACGCGCGCGAGGCCTGGTATATCCGTACCAGCCAGTTCAAGCAGCGATTGGTTGACCTGAACCAGACCATCCATTGGGTTCCCGATCACATCAAGGATGGGCGCTTTGGCAACTGGCTGGAAAACAACATCGACTGGGCGCTTTCACGCGAACGCTACTGGGGTACGCCGCTGCCGGTCTGGGAGTGCGGCGAGTGCCGTCACCAGCACTGCATTTGCTCGGTGGCAGAACTCAGCCAGCTTTCGGGCCGCGACCTGACCCAGCTTGACCTGCACCGCCCGCACGTAGATAATGTCCACTTTCCGTGCCAGAAATGCGGCGGCAAGATGCAGCGCGTTCCCGAACTGATTGATGTGTGGTTCGATTCCGGCTCGATGCCCTACGCCCAGTGGCACTATCCGTTTGAAAACCAGGCCCTTTTCAAGCAGCAGTTCCCCGCCGATTACATCTGCGAAGCGGTTGACCAGACGCGCGGCTGGTTCTATTCGCTGCACGCCATCGGCACACTGCTGATGGACAGTGTGGCCTTCAAGAATGTGGCCTGCCTGGGCCTGATCCTGGATGCCAACGGCGAGAAGATGTCCAAATCCAAGGGCAATATCGTCAACCCGTGGGATGTGCTTAACGTTCATGGCGCGGATGCTTTCCGCTGGTATCTCTACACGGCCACTCCGCCCGGCAATGAGCGCCGTTTCTCGGTTGACCTGGTCGGTGAAGTGCTGCGCAACTTTACGCTGACGCTGTGGAACGTGTATTCGTTCTTTGTGACCTACGCCAACCTGGATGGCTGGAAACCAGCCCTCACTCCTAACCCATCTCCTGAAGGGCGAAGGGAACTCCCTTCTCCCGCCGGGGGAAGGGCTGGGGATGTTGGATTGGCCTACTCCAACCTGGATAAATGGCTGCTCTCTGAACTCAATACCCTTGTTCGTGATGTGACGGCTGCTTATGAGATTTATGATGTAACCGGCGCCACCCGTCCCCTGGAAAAGTTTGTTGAGAATCTCTCCACCTGGTACCTGCGCCGTTCCCGCCGTCGTTTCTGGAAATCGGATTCTGACTCGGATAAACAGGCCGCTTACGCTACGCTGTACACGGCTCTCGTTACCCTGAGCAAACTGCTGGCCCCGGCCATGCCTTTCCTGGCAGATGAGTTGTACCAGAACCTTGTTCGTTCCTTCAACCCGGCTGCGCCCGAATCGGTGCATATCAGTACCTGGCCCGAAACCAACACGGCCCTGATCGATGAAAAGCTCAACAGCGATATGCAGCTTGTTATGCGCCTGGCCTCGTTGGGGCACGCCGCTCGCGCCAAGGCCAACCGCAAAGTGCGCCAGCCGCTGGCTGAAGCGGCCTTCTCGGTAAAGAATGTGACCGAACGCGGCGCGGTCGGTATGTATGATGACCTGCTGGCGGATGAACTCAACGTGAAGAAGGTGCGCCTGTTGGATGCCAGCACCGAAGCGCTGCAACACACCGTCAAGCCGCTGCCCAAGCAACTCGGGCAGAAGTACGGTAACAAGTTCCCGTTGCTGCAAAAAGCCATTTTGGCGCTGAACCCCGAGGATGTGGCCCATGCCTTTTTGGCGGAAGGCAAGCTGCGGGTCGATTTGGATGGTCAGGCGTATGAAATCCTGCCAGATGAAGTGGAAGTCAAATCGCTGGCAAAGGCCGGTTTCGCCGTTGCCGAAGAAGGTTCTTATGTGGCCGCGTTGGTGACAGACCTGACGCCCGAACTGATCGACGAGGGCCTGGCGCGTGAGTTTGTGCGCCGTGTGCAGGATTTCCGCAAGGAAAGCGGGCTGGATGTGGCCGACCGCATCCGCCTGTTCTTGAACGCCACGCCGAAGCTCAAGGAAGCTATCCAGAAACACCAGGAGTACATTACTGGCGAGACGCTGGCTGCTGAATTGTACTTCTCAGTTTCGCCGCACACTGCCCGGTTGACGGTTGAAGAGTTTGATGGCGAGAAAGTGACCATCGCGCTGGTCAAGATGACGCTGAAACTGTAATTTGTTCCCTGCCATATCCCCTGAAATAAAGCTGGCAGCCACCTGGATGGTGACTGTCAGCTTTTTGTAAATGCCTTTTCGCAATTTGGCCCCGTCGTGCGTTGCCGAGCGCGGTTTAAATCTTAATCTGCTACTTTTTGACATCCGGGCTTTCTTAACGAGAAAAAAGCCAGCTTCAACCCGATCCCGTTAAAATGGCGCGCGGTGCTACGGCTTTAAGAAAATCCTGGTCGGAGGGGCAGGCGCATCTTCTCAAAATTTTGGGGCGATGCTTAACGCAAAGCCGCTGAAACGCAATGGTAAAGATAACCTTTTTGCAGTGAAGTCACTCCTTGTAGGGCAAAAATCCACCCGTTTTTGCGAGAAGACACGGGCAGTCTTATAATCTGCCCCCAATTTTGCTACAATGATAGTAGTCCGTTCTTATTTATCCCAAAGGAGTATCCGTGAACCTGCAATCTGTCCCCTTAATCCCCCGAAAACTGCTGTTTGATAACCCCGATAAAACCATGCCCCGCCTGAGCCCGGATGGCACCCGACTGAGCTACCTTGCCCCCGTCAACGGCGTGCTCAACGTTTGGGTTGGCCCGGTCGATGACCCCGAAGCGGCCAAACCCGTCACAAACGATACCAATCGCGGCATCCGTATGTACGAATGGATATACACCAGCCAGCACCTGCTCTACATCCAGGACATCGGCGGCGACGAAAACTGGCGCATCTATGGCGTCAACCTTGAAACCGGCAGAGTGACCGACTTCACCCCCATCGAAAATGTGGCCGCCCAGATTCAGATGACCAGCCCCAAACACCCCACCAAAGTGCTGATCGCCCTCAACGACCGCGAGCCGCAGTTCCACGATCTGCACCTGTTAGACATCACCACTGGCGAGCGCAGCCTGGTGCTCGAAAACGACCGCGGATTCATCGGATTCAACACCGATTACGATTTCAACGTCCGTTTTGGCGTGCTGATGACCCCCGATGGCGGCGCGGACATGTTCGAGCGCGCTGGAAACGACTGGAAACTGCTCTTCCACATCGAAATGGAAGATATGATGACCACCCAGCCGTTCGGATTCGACATCTCGGGCCGGACTCTCTACCTGGGCGATAGCCGCGGGCGGAACACCTCCGCCCTGATGGCCTACGACACCCAAACGGGCAGTTTCCAACTCCTGGCAGAAAACCCCAAAGCCGACCTGGAAGGCGTGCTGCTCCACCCAACCGAAAAGCGCGTGCAGGCCGCTTCGTTCAACTACCTGCGCACCACCTGGACAGTGCTCGACCCGGCCATCCAGCCCGACCTGGATTTCCTGGCCGCCTTTGTCGATGGCGACCCGCACATTGTCAGCCGCACCAGCGATGACCGCTTCTGGGTGATTGCCTATGATTTTGATAACAGCCCGATGCGCTACTATCGCTACGATCGCCAGGAAAAGAAAATGGATTTCCTGTTCACCAACCGCAAGGCGCTCGAAGGCCAGCCGCTCACCAAAATCTGGCCGGTCGTCATTCCGTCCCGCGACGGGTTGGAACTGGTCAGTTACTACACCCTGCCCTATGGCAGTGATACCCAAACGCCAGGCCGCCCAGACCAACCCCTGCCCATGGTTCTTTTTGTTCACGGCGGCCCGTGGGGACGCGATGTGTGGGGATACGACCCCTTTCACCAGTGGTTGTCCAACCGGGGCTATGTCATCCTGAGCGTCAACTTCCGCGCTTCCACCGGGTTTGGCAAAGCCTTCACCAACGCTGGCAACAAAGAGTGGGGCGTGGCGATGCACAACGATCTGCTCGATGCGGTGGATTGGGCCGTAAAAGAAGGCATCGCCGAGAAAAACGCCATCGCCATCATGGGTGGCAGCTATGGCGGATACGCCACCCTGGCCGGGTTGACCTTCACCCCCGATGTTTTTGCCTGCGGCGTGGATATTGTCGGCCCCTCAAACCTGATCACCCTGCTGGAAACCATCCCGCCCTACTGGGCCCCCATGCTCGAAATGCTGACCTCCCGTGTGGGCGATCACCGCACCGAAGAAGGCCGCGAATTCCTGAAATCGCGCTCCCCACTAACCTTTGCTGACCGCATCCGCAAACCGCTGCTGATCGCCCAGGGCGCCAATGATCCGCGCGTTAAACAGGCCGAAGCCGACCAGATTGTCCAGGCCATGCAGGCCAAAAACATCCCTGTGACCTATGTGCTCTACCCCGATGAAGGCCACGGTTTTGCCCGGCCCGAAAACGACCTCTCCTTCTCAGCCGTAGCCGAAGCCTTCCTGGCCAGCGTACTGGAAGGGCGCTTCGAGCCAATTGGCGATGATTTCAAAGGCTCCAGCATCACCGTCCCGATCGGGGCAGAACAGATTGCCGGCTTGAAGGAATCCCTGGGATAAAAGCTCAAGAACAACTGGGATAAATGCACCGCCCTGCCAGGCTTTGCTGCTGGCAGGGCGGATTGTTTTGGGGAGATGGTCTATCACACCTTTAAAAGACGGTGTACGCCTGTGGTGCCAGGAACAATTGCGTGTCGTCAACCCCGAATTGTTGTTCTACTTCACGCTGATAATCTCATCCACTCGATACAAGGCCACTCCTTCCTTGTGCGCCTGCATTTCCAGCGCTGTGGTAAAACCTGAACGCGAAAAAATGTATGAATCAGCTTATCGGTCTCGGTGTCCCGCTCCCACCCTGCCCCGTTTTTTTTTGGCAGGAATGGGAAAATTTCGTAATTGGCAATTGGTAATCACTTTTTGCCTATTGCAGAAGATCCTATGACCCCACTTTATGGCGGCATTGAAGGCGGTGGCACCAAGTTTGTGCGCGCCATCGGCACTGGCCCAGACGACATCCGCGCCGAAATCCGCTGCCCCACCACAACCCCCGAAGATACCCTGGGCAAAGCCATCTCCTTTTTTAAGGAAACTGGCGGACTCTCCTCCCTGGGCGTGGCCTGCTTTGGCCCGCTCGATCCCGATCCGGCCTCCCCGAAATTCGGGCACATCCTGCCCACCCCCAAACCGGGCTGGACGGATGCCGATGTGGTTGGCACGCTCAAAGCGGCGCTCAACATCCCGGTTGGGTTTGATACAGACGTGAACGGCGCCGCCTTGGCCGA
>CAIJPN010000023.1 GCA_903822545.1 uncultured Anaerolineae bacterium
AAGCGCATCAAGGCAAGCTGGATACAAGCGGCCCGTGACCTGGGCTATCCGGAAAACATCTGGCAGGTCGTCCACTGGCTGGGCAGCCAGACCCGCACCGGCCTGCGCGAGTGCCAGGTCTGGCAGTCTGGCGACGTGGCGATCATCGCCAACGAGTACCCGCTGCGTTTCATCCCGGAGAAGAACACCAACCTGATGCGGCGATCCTTCGGCGTCTGGGTGGCGGACGGCAAGCTGTACCCGCCGCGCTCGAACCCGGTAGACCAGATCATCTTCACGTCCAACCTGGTGGCCCGCTGGGCCTGGCAGGTGGCGGGGGATGAAGTCGAGGAAGTCGAGAAGGAACTGCTCTTCCTGCCGGGCCACTGGCTGAACGCCATCCTGGCCGAAGTAACCCATGCCCACCACCTGGCCCAACAGCGTGGACAAGATGCCATCGAAGTCGAGCGGCGCAAGCTGCTCTCCGAGATGCTGGTCGGGCTGGAAGTGTAACATTTTTAGTTTTAAGGCAAACGAATCTGATTCGTTTGCCTTAAAACTACATTCCCATGCCCTAACCCAACGACTGGAAGGGTGACCTCCACTGCTAGAAAGAATTCAACGCTAGGCTGATGCGCCGCTGTAACTCCGCAATCCCAACTTCCAGATGCTGCGCGCCAGGATGAGCAGGAAAACTGTCAGTCCGAAGGCACCCAGTAGGGTGAGCGATGTCAGGCGATTGGTCAGGGCCTCGGCGGGGACGGTTACGGCAAACGCCACCGGGACAAGAAAAGTCAAACCCGTGCGAAGCCAGTCCGGGTAGATCCCCACTGGCCAGCGCCCGGCGGCATAGATTCCTTCAAAAAGATTGACAATTTGATCGACACGGATGATCCAAAACGCCAGCGACGTGACCATAAAGTAGACGCTGTAAATCATCAGCGCACCCATCACCAATGCGGCAACAAAGGCTAGGGCCTGCCACAGACTGGCAGTGGTCTGCATGAGCCCGACCGCCACACCGACAATAACCAGTCCCACAACCACATCCACCAGTTGCCAAAAGCTAAACTCGCGGATACTGACCAGGAATTGGGTATCCACCGGTTTGGCGAGGGCGAAATCGAGCGTGCCCTGCTGCACATCGCCCATAAAACGGTTCATGTTGGGCATGATGGCCGCGCGGATAACCCCACCCATCAGGATGTGGACACCCATTACGGCCAGCAGTTCGTTGCGGTTCCAGCCCGAAAGCTCATTCACCTGGGCAAACACCAGCGACAGACCAATCAGCCCGATGGCAATGGCGATGAAGGATTGCAACAGCTGGATGAAAAAGTTGACGCGATATTGTAGTTCGTTCATCACGCCAATGCGGAGATAGAGAAAAGCTAGTTTGAAAGGGTTCATATTTATCTCCAGGAAACCTATCCACCTACCGCCGAATATTCTTTCAGCGCCACTTTCCAGAGCAGGTTCAGCCCCAAAAGACCGAGCAAAATCCACACAACCTGCATTCCCAGGCCGCTGAGCAGCTCGGCAGGCGACATGTTCCCGGCCAGGGTCTCAATTGGGAAGAAAAATGTCCACTTGAAGGGTAGGTAAACCGAAAGGTTCTGCACCCAGACCGGCATCAGCGACATCGGCACCAGCCGCCCCGAAAGGATCAGCTCCAGGCCGAAGTAAAGCTCGAAGATGGCACTGACGCGCGTTGTCCAGAACGTGATCAGCCCGAGCATCGAGAGCAGCATGGTTCGGATCAGATACGCGCCCCAGATCGCAAAGAAAAAGACCAATATTTCCAGCCAGGTCACGTTCCATTCGGGTTTAAAAAACAGCGTCAGGAAAGCTGCGACCGGCAGCCAGATGGCAATCATCACCACCTTCATTCCCGCCAGCATCGCCACATCGCTGTGAATGGGGTGGATAGGCCGCATCAACTCCATCGAAAGCTGGCCCTGTTTGATGCGCCACTCCCACCCGTATGGCGTAAAAACGATATTCATATTGCGAACCAGCGTCCAGACGATGTAATAGGTGGCAAACGTACCCGGCGTATACCCGCCCACCGAGCCGCCCATCTGCCGCGCCACCGTCGACCAGACCACCAGGTAAATGATCGGCTCCACCAGCATCCCGATCATGTAAAAAAGCTGGGCCACGGCATACTGAAAATCCTGCAAAATGGAAATTTTCATCGCCGCCAGATAAAAGTCGATGTATCGCCTCATCCCGCCACACTTTCTGCTGTAAAAATGTGGTCAATCACTTCGTCGATGGGCGGGTCTTCCACCGTCAGGTCATCTACCTGTAATTCGCTTAATAATTTGGATGTAACCTTCGACGCCTCGGCTTTGGGCACACGTAGAGAAATTCTGGCCCCGTCCTGGGCTACCACATTCCCGAACCTGGATAAATCCGCCCTGGCATCGGCTACCGTTACTCCTACTGTTTTATAGGCTGAAAATTTCTCCACCAGCCCGGCCAATTCCCCGTCAAACAGCAGTTTCCCGTGATGGATGACGATCACCCGCTTGCAAAGCGCCTCCACATCGGCCATATAGTGACTGGTGAGCAATACCGTCGCACCGTAGCGCTGGTTGTAGTCTGCCACAAAGGTGCGGATTCTGCGTTGCATCGTTACATCCAGTCCGATGGTGGGTTCGTCGAGGAATAAAACTTTTGGCTGGTGCAGCAGCGCCCCAACGATTTCCATCTTCATCCGCTCGCCCAGTGACAGGTTGCGGATGGGTTTGTTGATCAAATCCTTGAGTTCGAGCAGATCGATGAACTCATCGCGGGTCTTTTTATATTGCTCCGATGGGATTCCATAAATCGCGCGCTGCAACTCGAAGGAATCCAGCGCGGGCAGATCCCAGGCTAGCTGGTTACGGTTACCCATCACCAATGTCACTTGCCGTAAGTATTCATAGGGACGTTTTGATGGATTGAACCCCATTACCTGCAATGCGCCGGAAGTTGGTTGCAGCAACCCGGAGAGCATCTTAAGCGTAGTGGTTTTCCCGGCCCCATTCGGCCCCAAGAACCCAACCACTTCTCCCGGTTCGATATTAAACGAGATTTCATCTACCGCCCTGACAGTTTTATATTTGCGATTGAACAGGCTGGCAATCGATGCTTTCAGCCCTGCTTCGCGTTCAGGGACTTTGTAATGCTTGGATAATTTGGAAATCGTAATGGAAAAAGGCATGTTGTTCTCCAATCTGGTGTACCCAGAATTGTAATGCGATATTTCTCCTGTACACATTAAGTCAGCCCCAGGTTTTGCATCTGATTGAAAAACCTGATTTGGTTAGGTAACGAAAGAACCACAGGACAGCAAACCAACCCTGCCCATCCCGATGATGAGCGGCATTGGTTTGCTGTTCTGCATTGTGCGGAACAGTTTATTCAAACGTTGGCTTTTCAAATCACGTTGGACAATCCACCCCCACCCACACAAGCACCGGGGCGTTCACCCGGCACAAGGAGCAGAACATGGGAGTTTACCTTCACCCCACCCTGAAAGACCCCACCCGGCCCGAAAGCCTGGAGACGCTGGCAGGCGTCCCGGCTGGCACCACAGCCGCGCTCGAAGAACTGGAGCAGGCCCATCCCAACCGGATGGACAACTATTCCAG
>CAIJPN010000024.1 GCA_903822545.1 uncultured Anaerolineae bacterium
GGCGATGCAGCCAAACGGTTGGAGACAGAGCACATTCGTCACGCCGTTGCGCGCAAACGAGGCGATTTCACCGGCAATCAGCCAGCCTTCGCCGTACTGATGGTTCAGGCTCAGGATTTCCTGCGCGCTGTTGGCGATTTCATGGACGCTGGCGTGCTTGTGATAGCGCGCATAACCCTGCCGCACGGCGTCGAACTCTTTCAGGAAGTAGCCCATCATCTTTTGCGCCAGCAGGTCAATCAGCCAGCCGGTATCGCGCCGTTTCATGTGTGTCTTGACCGCGTGGTCGCTGCTGACCAGCCCGCCCTCGAAAAACTCCAGGAAGGTGGGCATGACCACTTCGATGCCCTGCTCCATCAGCCATTTGGCGACGTGGTTGTTGGAAAAGGCGTTGTATTTAACGTAAATCTCGCCGACTATACCAACACGCGGATGGAAACCTGGTTCCGTTTCGATGGCATTAAAGTCGCGGACGGCTTTTTCCAGCCACTCCAGCAGCCCGGATTTGGTCACCGGAATCGTCCCGTCCATGTACCAGCCGATATATTTATCGGCCACGGCCTGGGTTTCGCCCTTGTTTTTCTCACGGATGATGGTTGAATGATACATATCAGATAGCGCATCGTTGAACATCATGCCGATGGCGCCTTTATAGATGTAATCGCGGCGGTTGAAGGCAAAACCGGGCTGGTCGTTGAGCGAAGTCAGCCCCAGGTTGGTGGAAAGCGTCACCACCGGCACATTGTCAATCCCAGCCGCCACCAGCGCCTTTTTAATCATCGACGGGTAACTCGTGGCGCGGCACTGCCCGCCAGTCTGCGAAAAGCCAATCGCGGTTTGCGACAGGTCATAGTCGCCGGATTGGAGGGCCTTGACCAAATCTCCCAGCGTGATGATGCCGGGGTAGCAAATCTCGTTGTTGGTGTATTTCAGGCCGACATCCACCGAGGCGTGGTTCGGCTCGGGGAGTTGGACAATCTGGTAGCCCAGGTCGATGAACGGGCGCACAATCGGCGGGGAGGTGAACGGGGAGAAGTCCGGCACGATCAGCGTGCGGACGCGGTCCTCTTCCAGGTAGGATTTGGTCGTTTTGCGCGGAACCAGGATACGGGTAGCGTGATGGTCAGCCCGTCGCAGCGATTCCATCATCGAGCGCAGGCGCAGTTTCGTCGAGCCGGTGCTTTCTATCTCGTCAATCCGAATGATGGTGGGGCGTTTGCCGTATTCGGCCAAAATCGCACGGACTTCGTCCAACAGGAACGGGTCGGGGCCGCAGCCAAAGGAGTTGAGTTGCACCAGTTCGACGTTTTCGTGCTGCCCCACCCAGCGCGCGGCGTGGAAGTAGCGGTTCATGTACTCCCACTGCGTCATGACGTGGCGGTTGTTGAGCGTTTCGCCGTCCATCGGGATGCAGTCCTCGGTCAGCACGTCCACGCCGAAATCGGTCAGCAGGTCGGGGATTTTGTGGTTGATGAGCGGGTCGATGTGATAGGGGCGTCCCATCAGCAGGATGAGCGGGCGGCCACTTTCGGCGGAATCGCGGATGACTTCCTCGCCCAGGGCGATGACCTGCTCTTTGAACTCTGCCTGCGCCTCGCGGGCTTTTTTCAGCGCCTTTTTGATGACCCCGGGCTTGATACCGATTTCGGACAGGTACTGGCGACAGGCTTTGTCGAGCAAATCGTCGTCGCGGAAGGTGATGGCGGGCATATCCAGCGGGATGCCGTACTTTTCCGCCGGGTTGATGGCCGAGCGGACAACGTCCGGGTAGCCGGAGACCACCGGGCAGTTGAAACTGTTGTTGGCGTCGGTGAATTCGGCTTTTTCGTAGAACACCATCGGGTAGAAAATGCGGTCGACTTTGGCGGCCACCAAATCCATGATGTGCCCGCTGACCAGTTTGCCGGGGAAACACAGGTTCTCCGACATGATGTGCGCCGCCCCGCCCTGGTAAAGCGCATTGCTCGACGCGGCGGAGAGATGCACGTTGATTCCGCATTCGGTGAACAGGGCGTGCCAGAAGGGGTAGTTTTCGTACATGTTCAGCACGCGGGGGATGCCGATGGTAATCCCCGTCGCGTAGGGGCGAGCCGCCGGCTCGCCCCTACCATTGCCATCACGTTCAAAAAGGAGCGCGTATTTGAGCGCAGGAACACTGATGCCCTTCCGCTCGGCCTTGCCACCGTTGGAATAGATTTTCTCGCAGCGGTTGCCCGAAAAGAAACTATTCCCGTTCGGGAACCCGAGTTTGGTCACCGAACACTGGTTTTCGCAGCCCCTACAGCGGATTTCGCGCCGTTTGTATTCGCCCAGCGCATCGACATTTTCAAGCCCGATGAAGCAGCTCTCGCCCTCACCCCCTGCCCCTCTCCCGGTGGGAGAGGGGGGCAAGTCCCCTCCCCCTTTGGGGGAAGGCGGAGGGTGAGGGAGAGACTGCCACGCATCCCGCGCCGTCAGCGCCGCGCCATACGCGCCCATCAACTCCGCCAAATCCGGGCAGACCACCGGACGCCCAATCAACGTCTCGAGCGCCTTCTGCACCGCCGGGTTGCGGAACGTCCCGCCCTGCACGACGATATGCTCGCCCAAAATCTCGGTATTCGTAATCTTGAGTACCTTATGCAGCGCATTCTTAATCACTGAATACGCCAGCCCCGCCGAAATATCGTTGATTTTCGCGCCTTCGCGCAGCGCCTGCTTGACGCGCGAGTTCATAAAGACCGTGCAGCGCGTCCCCAGGTTGTACGGGCTTTCCGCCGAGCAGGCCAGTTGCGCAAAATCCGCCACGCCGTAGCCCATATTGCGCGCAAACGACTGGATAAACGAGCCGCAGCCCGATGAGCAGGCCTCGTTTATCTCGATATTCTGGATTTGCCCTTCCTTGATGAAAATCGCCTTCATATCCTGCCCGCCGATGTCCAAAATGAACGTCACTTGCGGGTCAAAAGCCTTCGCCGCGCGGAAATGCGCCAGCGTCTCGACAATCCCCTCGTCCATGCCGAAGGCCGCGCGGATTAAATCCTCACCATAGCCTGTTACCACACTACGGGCAATCCTAAGCCCCTTCCCGGCCTCCCCAAAAAACGGGGAAGCGCCGTTTTTTGGGGAGGAGATAACCTCCCGCAACTTCACCAACCCATCCTGCACCGCCTTAATCGAGTTCCCGCCGTTGTTGGCATAATGACTGAACGCCACCCGGCCTTTTTCATCGATTAAGACGACTTTTGTCGTTGTCGAGCCGGAATCGATGCCCAGGAAATACGCCCCGTCGCCGCCTTCCGATATGTCAACTTTTTCTATCTTGTGATTTTTCTGATTCTCCACCCAATCCTGATACTGCTCCGATGACTGGAACAGCGCCCCATGCCGGTTCACCTGCGCCTGGTGGTGGACTTTCTCCACCGAGAGCGATTCAATCAACCCGGAGATTGTCCCCGCGCCGCGATTGGCACTTTCAGCCAGGGCCGCACCCAACGCTGGCAGCAACTCCGGCGCTTCGGCGTTGACCACCTCATTCTCTGTCAGGTTCAACACCTTGAGAAATGCCCGTTTGAGCGACGGCATAAACGTAAACGGCCCGCCGCTGAACAACAGGGTCGGGCGCACATCCCGCCCGCGCGCCAGGGTGGCCAGCGTTTGTAATACCACCGCATGGAACACCGATGCCGCGATATCTTCCTTATGCACCTGCCGGGAGAGTAGATTCTGCAAATCGGTTTTGGCAAACACCCCGCAGCGTGAAGCCATCGGGTAAATGGTGGTCGATTGGGTGGCGAGATTATCCAGTTCCGAAACAGGAACCCCCAGCAGGGTCGCCATCTCATCGATAAAGGCCCCCGTCCCGCCCGCACAAGAGCCATTCATGCGGATGTCGGGGCGATACTGCTCGTCAAAGAAAATGATTTTCGCGTCCTCCCCGCCGATGTCGATCAGCGTTCGCACCGCCGGGTAGCGCCGGTGGATGACTTCTGCCGAAGCAACAACTTCCTGAATAAAGGGTAAATCATAGGTTTCGGCCACGCCCATCCCCGCCGAGCCAGTCAGCAGGAATTTGATCTCGGCGTCGCCGAGTTTTGTCATGGCGTCACGCAGGATTTCTTGCAGCGTGGCCAATGTTTCAGCGTTGTGGCGGCGGTAGGCGGTAAAAGCGGTTTCGCCATTGGGGGAGAGAAAAACCGCTTTGGCAGTGGTTGAACCAATATCGATCCCTAACCGGTAAGAGTTTTTGTTCATGGCATACTCCAACAATAAATTGTTGTCGTTGCGCGCCGCCCACTTTGCGGCGAAGCAATCCCCATTTAAACAACATACACTATTCGGCTGGTGTTACCCGTTTAATGGGAGCTTGCTTCGAGCTATCGCCCTGGCAATGACATGGAATTCGGAAACTTTTATCCGAATTTATCAACAATGTGTTGATTTTTTTGCAGTATAGTGATGGATGGGGGAATCGTCAACAATCAAAATCCCTCAAAATGACGCTTAGTAAACACTTTTGAACAGATTGTTTATTATCTTTGTTTCTGTAAGGGCGCAGCATTGCTGCGCCCTTACTTCGAGGTTATCCTGGCATCACAAATCCCGTCATCCGAATCGCTCCATGCAGCGATAGTTTCGATAAAATAATCGCCATCTCGTGTGGTGACTCTTTGCAGCCGTTTTGTAGCCAGATCTGTACCACGCCGAAATGTGCTGAAATAATGTAACTGATCAGGTATTCGCTCGGGACCAGGAAGTTTTGCGCTTTCAACCCGGCCAGGAAGCCCAGTTTCAGGTTTTTCTCAATTTTGGCGCGCAACCGGGTCAGGAAGGCGAAATCTCCTTGCAGCCCCAGGACAGCGTGCATGAGGGTGGCGTTTTCTTTCATGTATTCGAACACTGAAACAACGATGGGCAGGGGGTTGTCGGTGCTGTTGAAATCGGCAAAGTTGAGCGAATTGGCCTGTAAGACGATATTTTCCATATCGTTGATGATATCGGCCTCGGTCTGTTCGAGCAAATCGAATTTATCTTTGTAGTGCAGGTAAAACGTGCCCCGGTTGATATCTGCCCTGGATGTGATGTCGCTGACCGACAGCGCCCCAAAGCCCTTTTCCTGGATCAGCGCTACCAGCGCCTCGCGAATGGCTGTTTTTGTGCGCATAATGCGCCGGTCTATGGATAAATTTCCCGTCATCAGGTTCCTCCTATTATTCAGCCAATGTTTCCCAAGAGAGCCATCACCGTCTTGTCAGTTTATAAAATCGGCATTTTTCATTTCTCCATCACGGATGAAACCGAGATTATTTCAACACCTGGAACAGGTTACTGAAATCATCTGTCCAAAGGCGGATATTCAGATGGGAAGTATCAAGGGACATGCTCTGAGCAACGATTTCAGGTGCAGAAAGCAGTTCCGGGTTGTGCGCCATCAAGACCCACTGCGAACCGCTGGCTTCTGGATGTTCCACCAGGTCTGGCAGGATCATCACCACCCTCATGGATAGATTAAACTCTTGGGAAATCTGGTACAGTACCGGGGTCAAATCCAGGTGTCGGTTAGAAATGTTGGCAGCAATCATCCCGTCACGGTCAAGATGTTCGAGGTACAAAGCAAAAGCCTCGCGGGTAACCAAATGAACCGGGATGGAATCGCTGCTAAAGGTATCCAGCACCAGCAGGTCGAAATCCTGTTTCTGACCGGCAGCCAGCTCCTGTTCCAACGAAATACGCGCATCGCCCAGCACTACGCTCACATCGGCCTGCGAATCATCTAAAAACGAAAAATAATCACCCTGGCCTTCGGCTACTGCCACTACCAGCGGGTTTATTTCATAAAAACGGTAGCTATCGCCGGGTTGGGCATAGGCGGCCAGCGTCCCAACGCCCAGCCCAAGCACACCCACTCGCATCCCCTGCCCGTAGCGTGGATGGTTCTTAATCGCCAGCCCCACCCCGCTACCACGCCAGAAATAACTGGTTGGCGTATCGCGCCTGGCCGGGTCGATAAATTGGAAGCCGTGCAGCGTTGCTCCATGCACCATGTTATAAGCATTTTTGGTGTTATCGTAGCGCACGCGCAGAACACCAAAAAAGTTGCGTTCTGAGTACAGATCCAGGCGCAAGGTCTGGTAAATCGAGTAAGTCGAAACAATCGTGACCAAAACCGCCATCGATCCTACCAGGGCATCATGCCAAAAGCGCCAGCGTGGTGCCAACCCGGTAGTGGGGCGTACAAACGTCAGGATCGCCAGCAAAACCCACAGCAGCGCCCAGGTGATATAAAACTCCCAGTAATTGTTAAAAACCAGCGGCATGACAAAATTGATCAAAATACCGCCCAGCGCGCCGCCCAACGAGACCACCAGGTAAAAACGGGTCAAAAAAGCCGGTTCGGGCCGCAGCCGGTACAGCTCACCGTGTGCCACCATCCCAAAAACGAACAGGAAAAAGGCATAGAACACCACCTGGAAGGCGATATTCACCCGCGCATCCCACAAGACCCATACCATAACGACCGAAACCAGCGCCAGCAGTACGCTAAAAAGCGGGCGGCGGTACCAACCTTCACTCGAAAAGGCCAGCACAAACGTTAGCAAGTAAACCGCCAGAGGCAGCACCCACAAGAACGGGATGACCGCCACCTCCTGGGTCAACTGGCTGGTGACGGCCAGCAGCGCCAGGGAAGCTGCCGCGCTAAGCGCCAGCCAGAAAATTTGGATAAAAACAGGTGGGTTCGACACCCTGGTATTGACCGGCAAGTCCCCGGCAGGGCCGGCATCCCGGGCAATTTTCCGCGCGGAACGCGCCGCCCCGAAACCTGCCAGCGCTACGAACAGCACATAGCCCCCGGCCCAGAGCCAGCCTTGCTGGCGCAGCGTTAGCAGCGGCTCGATCAAAACCGGATAACTGAGCAGGGCCAACAGTGACCCAACGTTCGAAAGCGCATACAACCAATAGGGAGATTTATCGGGAAAAGCGCGCGCGAACCAGGCCTGCATCAATGGGCTGTTCGTAGACAGGATGAAATAGGGCAGCCCCACCGAAACCAGCAGCAGCACAAAAATCTGCCAGATGGGCCAATCGAGTTGGGCAGGTTTCCAATTAGCCCCAGGTGTAATGGGTGATGGCCAGAAAATGCCCAGCATTATCACCAACGCAAGTGAAATTGCCAGCACAACCATGTGAATTCGTCCCTGGCTGGATGCGCGCACACGGCCAGCCAGCCAGTAAGCATAGGCATATCCACCCGTCAGCAAAACCTGGAAAAACAACATGGTTGTTGACCAAACTGCCGGTGTGCCGCCAAACCAGGGCAAGATCACGCGGGCAATCATTGGCTGCACCTGGAAAATCAAAAAGGCCGAAAGGAAAATGCTCAAAACATATAGCATCATAAAAACTCCTTGTTCTTTTGTTTGAGAACATCAAGTTAAAAAGCACCAGCGCAATTTTATCCTTATTTGGCCAATAAGTTTTATCTCATCTTTACGCGGGATTAAGAACGGCTTTACAGGCGAACACCAGCCGCTTCGATATACTAATGATGGCGTTCCTGTGCGAGCGCTGCCCCAAACTGCAATCATATTGCCAGCCTACGCGCCATTTCTTGCTATAGAATTCATCATCCAAACTCATTTCTTCCGGGTGAAAGATGCTACCTGAACTCAAAGTCCGCAAAATCCTGGGTCGAACTTACCTCAACGAAAACCGCCTGCCTGAAGCGCTGGATGTTTTTAGCAAAGTGTTGATGGACTATCCTGAAGACCTCGAAACACTGCTCATCCTCGGCAACTTCTACCTGGCCAGCGGCGATGGGAAAACCGCGAAGAATATCTACCTGCGCGCCAGGAAGGTTGACCCTGAAAACCGAAGCATTGAACACCAGATTAACCTGGCCGATGCTGTGGGCGGGGATGTGCCCGAAGAGCCTGTCCCCACTGACCTCCTGGCAGTATCGCGCCTGCTGCAACGCCTCACCGGGCAGCCCAAAGCCATCAACGAGGAAAATGTTATTCGCGCCGCTTCACTATTGGAAAAAATCATTCATAGCGAAAACCCTGCCGATGTGGTGGCCGAACGGCTGGACGAAATTGACGAATTGCTCCCCGCGCTGATCGAACTGAACATCCGCCAGGCACAGGCTGATGGTCGCCACGAATTAGCCGAGGCGCTGCGAGGGCTTCAGCTCAACATTGATTACCAGCTGGATGTTAAAGACAACGATCAAACCGCCACGGAAAAAACAGTGGCAGCTACGCCCCTCTTCAAGGGCAATATCCTACTGCTCCTGCCTGATACAGAAAAAAAATCGCGCCGCATGGCTTTGCTCAAACCGGCGCTGGAAGGGCTTGGTTGCCATGTCAGTGAAAAAGGTAACTTCACGCCAGGGCGGGATGCCAAACCCGATGTGGTGATTGCCAGCAACCCACATACCAACCCGGCGATGGGCCAGAGTCTCGCAACACTTTCCACGCTGGGCGTGCCTATTATCCTTGACCTGGATTCAGATTTTGAGAAACAGCCGGTTTTCCACCCTGAATATGCCACGCGCGGTCTGGGAACCCAAACGCGCAGTAATGTTTACACATCGGCACTGTCCCTGGCAAAAATTGTCTCTGTGCCATCTGAAACCCAGGCGGCTTCGCTCAAAGGGGTGGTCGAACAGGTTTGCTACATCCCAGATGGATGGTCGCAAAAGAACAAATTATGGGACAAGAATCCCCCAGCGCGTAGCTCCATCAACATTGGGTGGGTTGGCAGCAGCGGTCAGCTGGAAGATTTGCTCTTCGTCCGCCGCTACATCTTGCGCATCATGCGCGAATTCCCCGACACCCGCATCGTTATCACCGGGAATCCACAGGCCTACCGCCTGTTTGAAACCCTGCCCGAAAACCGGCGGCTCTACCTGCCGGTTGTCTCACATGAAGAATTTCCCTACCTGCTCAGCCAGATGGATATTTTGCTGCTGCCACTGCGTAACCTGCCCTACAATCTTTCTGCTCCAGACACATTGCTTGTAGATGCCGGGGCTCGTAGCATTCCGTGGATTGCTTCACCCATGCCAGCCTTCAGGCGCTGGTCAGCAGGAGGCATGATTGCCGAAACGCCGGATGAATGGCATCTCAACTTGCGTCACATGGTAAAGGATCACGAACTGCGCAGCAACCTGGGTCGCGCCGGGCGTTATGCTGCCCGTACACGCGAAATGGAACAGGTTGGCCTGCTTTGGCTGGAAACTATTGCCCAGGCCGCCAGCGCCGGCATTTTTTCACAGCGCAAATAGTTTTTTGGGAGTGTCGCGTTGATCATCACGTATATTTACTCAAATTGCCTGGCCGACCAGATCCGTGCGCAAGTGCGCTGCCGGAACCTGGTCGATGCCATCAATCGGGCGGGCAGTCATCAGGCCTACCTGCTGAGTTTTGATGCGTTTGTTCAGAACACACCTGAATCACAGAGAATTTGTGCCGCATCTGACCTGCTGGTCATTTACCGTTACCTGTACGGCCCGGCCCTGGCAGCGGTTCAGTATTGGAAAGCGCGCGACAAAGCTGTGATTGTCGATTTTGATCAGGCTATCAACTTCCTCACCAAAGATATGCCCGGATACGGCTTCTGGTACCAGGGCCTGCCACCTAACGAATGTGTGGCAGGCCTCGGCCACATCGAATACCCCATCGACCCTCCGCCTATTGAACAATTCAAATGGGGGCTTGGCATGGTGGATGCTGCAACCGTTGCATCTACCCGCCTGGCTGATGATTGGTCGCAGTTTACCAGGGTATACGAACTGCCCGATTACATCAATACCCATCATTATCCCGTATCAGAGCATAACCACGAAAACGAAATCTGGATCGGTTTTGGGAATGAAATGGAATGTATGCACCTGGATGCTATCGGGTTGAAGACTGCATTGGAGAATGTCTGCCAGGCGCGCCCACAAGTCCGGTTACTATTGTGCGATTGGCAGGAAAAACCAGCGATGAACTGGAATATTCCACTTTCACAGGTACACACCCACGCCCTGTATTATTTCGATGAGTGGGTCAGCCTGTTGCTTAAGTTAGATATTGGGCTTTTTCCTATCATCAGGGATTATGATGTGCGCTCCAGCCCCAACAGCCTGGTTGAATTTATGATTTCAAAAATCCCCTGGATCGCCAGTGAACAGCCTGGTTACCATCGCTTCGCGCCCTATGGTCAATGGGTGCAAAATTCACCCAAAGCATGGGAAAATGCCATCCTGGACATGGTCGATCATCTCAGCCAGTACAAAAAACGCGCAGCCCGGGAACCGTTCCTGTTCGCTCTCAGTCAGGATATCAGCGTCAATATCGATAAAATCTTGCGCGTATATGATCTGATTCTCCAAAAAGGCAACAGGTGATCCATGCCTTCTTCCAACTCTAAACTGAACGCTGAAGGTTGGGAGGTGACCCCCTCCGAACAGGCGCACAAGGCCAAGACTCCCACAATGTTTGAGATTGCGGCGGGAACTTTTTTGATGGGTACCAGCGACGAAAACATTAAACAATTGCAGCTAAAGGAACCAGATTGGGCGTATGAATGGTCAGACAATAACCTGTTTGCTGCCGAGCAGCCCCAGCACCCGGTCACGCTTTCAGCGTTCGCAATTGCCCAATTCCCCGTGACAAATGCTGAATATCACACCTTTATATGGGATTCTGGTCACCGCATTCCGCGCAGTTGGGTTGGGTATACCTTTCCAAACAATGCGGAAGAACATCCGGTGGCGGGGATTTCAAAAAACGATGCTGAAGCTTACATCCGCTGGCTTAATCAAAAAACCGGGATGACGTTCAGGCTGCCCACCGAGGCCGAATGGGAGCGCGCAGCCCGTGGCGATGATGGCCGCATCTATCCATGGGGCAACACTTTTGACCCGTGGCGATGCAACACTGCCGAGAGTATCAAAAAAGGAACAACGCCAGTTGGAACGTATTCTCCCAGCGGTGATAGTATTTATGGCGCTGCTGATATGGTTGGGAATATCTGGGAATGGACGCAGTCGTTGTTCCTACCCTATCCATACCGCCCCAATGCCAACCGCGAAGAATCCAAACCGAATGGGCGTTATGTGGTGCGCGGGGGGGCCTGGTATTACACCCGCAAACTGGCGCGCTGTTCTGTGCGCGAAGGTGTTTTACCCGATCACGTTTCTCCGTTGATTGGGTTTCGGCTGGCTCGTTCTATCGAATAGAGCTTGCTACCCGGGGGTTATTGCTCGTTCTGGTCGCTATCTGGCAGGATGATGATGAATTTGGTGCCTTTGCCAGCCTTTGTCTCGAAGTGAATTTCCCCATTGTGTTCTTTGATAATCTGTGAACTGACGTATAGCCCCAGCCCGGTACCCTTCCCAGATTCTTTGGTGGTAAAGAATGGCTCGAATATCCGCTCCTGGTGTTCAGGTTGGATGCCATTCCCATTATCGGAAAAAGCGATACGGTACTCGTTGTTTTCGTACAGGCTTGAAATTGAGATGATCCCCTTATTCGACTCAACCGCCCCCAGGGCATTTATGATCAAATTCAGCCAGACTCCTTTGAGCTGGTTTTTGTGACCGTAAAGTGGGGGAATGTTTTCATCCAGTGCCAGCTTTATCATAATGGAGCGGTTTTTAATTTCATAATTTGCCACGGCAATGGCATCACGGATCGATTGATTCAAAGAAAACTCTTCGAATTCATCTCGTTTTTCCCGGCGGGCACTATCTAGCAGGCTGCCCACAATTTTTGCGGCGCGCACTCCGGCAGTTTCGATCAGTTTGAGTGAGTCGAGGGTGTCTTCATCTGCATTGGGCAGGTCACGCAGTAACAGTTGGGCATTGGCAATGATGGCTGCCAGCGGGTTGTTGATCTCGTGGGCCACATTGGCTGCCAGCTGCCCAATGGAAGCCAGCTTTTCAGATTGGATCAGGTTTGCTTCCAGGATCCATTTCTCGGTAATATCTTCATCAAAAACAATCGCCCGGTTAACCTGGTTGGCGCTTTCCCGAATCGGGATGGTTGTGATTTCCCAGTGGACGAAGGTTTCTTTGGGGCCCCACTCTCTCAAATTGCGCACCGCCGGGATACCCTGGAAGGCTTCTTGTACCCGGCATAAAGCACAGGGCGTGGCATTGCCGAATAATTTTTCGTAACATTTTCCGCCGACCAATTCGTGTGGCAGCTTGTTGACCCGTTCACTGCGACGGCTGTTGATGGCCATAATGGTGTACGAGCGGTCAACAATATAGACACAGATGGGGATATTATCAAAAAATGTGCGCAGGGTGTTGCGCGAGTTGACAATTTCCCACTGGCTGGCTTCCAACTCTGCCTTGCTGATAATGAGCTGGTGATTGTGTTCGACCGCGAAAATGGCGTTTGCTGTGGCGTTCACCATTAGCTGCAAGAAGCGGCTGCGCTTTTGGTCTGTAAAATCGAAGGCTGGGTTAATAAACACTATGCTCCCTAGCACGTTTTTTTCCACGCACAAGGGGGCCACGATAATATTTTTGATTGACTCGACAAGTGTATCTGCAAAAACCGGGTCAGCCTCAGAGATTTGACGCGCATTCATCTCGATCAGTCTGGATGTCTCGGTAACAGCCCCACATAGCGGGCTGGATTTGAGCAAGAAAGCGTTCTCAGACCTCCAGCTTTGACCATCGCCCAGGTTTTTTTTGTGTGCCAATAGTTCCGGATGGTCAAAATCAAACAAAATTAACGATGCTTCTTCTGCGTTGATATATTTACTGATATGGCTGGTGGCGCTTATTTGCAGGGCGTTTTTGTCGCCAGGGTGGTTTTGCTCACTGATCAACGCCTCAAAAAAAACGAAGCCGACTTCATCAAATAAAGTTTCAGGCATTAGGCTGCTCCGCTATCCCATGCCTCCATTGATGGAATACCCATAGCCCTGGATGGTCTTGATAAATACAGGATTCTTCGGGTCTGCCTCAATGCTCTCGCGCAGGTTTTTGATATGAACGCGGACCAGATCAGTACTGCCTGTATCCGCCGGATAGTCCCAAACCTCTTCCAGCAGCAGCGAAGGGGAAAAGATTTTATTGGGGTGCGTCATCATATGGTATAGCAGGGAATATTGGACAGGTGTCAGGCGGAACTTTCCTTTGTGCGGGCTGGTGAACATATAGGTATGTGTATCCAATAAATAATCACCAATGCGGATAATCCCATCGCTGTCAGCCTGTTCGCCCTGCGCAAACTTAATCTCCACTTCTGGCGGTAACTTGGCATCCACGGTAACCCCATTGCTGCTGCTTTTGGTACGGCGCAAAATCGCCTTCACACGCAACAGCAACTCATCCACATTAAACGGCTTCCGCAGGTAATCATCTGCGCCCACGCTCAGGCCGACGATGGCATCTTCTACCTTCACCTTGGCTGTCAGGAATAACACCGGCACATCCTTGAGTTGGGCGTCTTCCCTCATCTCTTTGCAGACGGTATAACCGTCCATCCCAGGCATGATCACATCCAAAATTACCAGGTCTGGTACCTTGCGGCGAGCCGCACGTAACCCGGCAACCCCTGTATTGGCGATTTGTACCTTGTACTCATTCCCTCGCAGGCAACGCTCAACAGTTTTTGCAACAATTTCGTCGTCATCGATGATCAAGATATTGGCAGTGTTCATACATTCCGGCATCCTTCGACAAGAAAAACAGGTTCCAGCAACAAAGACTTACATTGCCAGGGCTGGCGCCAGTTTTTTGGTAAGTTACTACATCTGAGCACTTTCTGTGCTAGGCAGAGCACCCTTTGACTGTGTTTAGCGTACACAGCCCAGAGCGCAGTGCGGGAAATGCGCTCCAACACCCGTTTGGGGCGGCAATCTTTTGAAAAAAGAGCGAACTTGAAGCGCAATTTCAAAAGGTGGAAACTTGAGTTAATGATCAATTCTTATGAAAAATGTGCTTTGTGCCAGGCAAACCAAGTTAAAAAACATATATTAATAATTATACAAGCAACTCTTAGAGTCATGTGTTTGATGCACACTCCAAATTACTCTCCCCGCGAATAGCCAGGCTGCCAAACTCAGCCTATATTGAGGCGCCAGCATGCCGCGGAATTGCCCTGCCAGGCAGCATTTGGGGCAACAGAAGAAATATACAATGCACAGCACTGCCCATAAATGGGTGGAAACCCCCATCTTTTTTCAGGTCTCTCATACTACGGACCTTATCATGCCCAGGGTTGCAAATTGAGATTTTTCTTTAACTGGCAAGGATCAATTTATAACCCTGGCAGGGTATATTCAGTATAATTCCATAGCCATGACATATTTTGGATTTCTGCTACGCTTCGTTTTCATCCCCATCCTGGGCATGCTTGTCATCACCTGGCTGGATATGCGCCAGAACCGCCCTGCCACGGGGTTCGATAACCGCAAATATTTCCCCATCCTGGCAGTTCATATCATCCTGGCGCTGGTTTACACCACCCCCTGGGATAACTACCTGGTTGCCACCGGTGTCTGGTATTACAACCCGGCGCTGGTCACCGGCATCGTTTTTGGTTATGTTCCTCTCGAAGAATATACCTTCTTCATCGTCGAAACGATTTTATCTGGCCTGTGGTGGTGGTTCCTTGCTCGCCGGTTGGATTTACCCAAGCCAGGAACCTTTCGCCGTAACCCAACGCTGGTGGCCTGGTCGAGCGGGTTGATGCTGGCCGCCTGGCTTTTCTTTACCTACTTGTTTTTCTTCGGCGCCCCGGCATACACCTACCTCAGCATCACACTCTTTTGGGCGCTGCCGGCCATCCTGCCGCAACTGCTTTTTGGCGCAGATATCTTGTGGCATTACCGCAAGCTGGTTTTTTGGACGATCTTCCCGCCAGCGTTGTATCTTTCTCTGACTGACATCATAGCCCTGGGGGCAACCACCTGGTCGATTTCTCCCACCCAAACCACCGGGATCTTGTTTTTTGGCATCTTGCCGCTCGAAGAAGTGGTGTTTTTCTTCATCACCAACCTGCTGATTGGCTTTGGCATGACCCTGATGCTTGCCAATATCAGTCACGCAAGGCTGGCAGCGTGGCGGGCGCGTAACTTCAAAGGGCTACCGTAGCCTGTACGGGCACAGAAAGCGGCAATAGAACACAAAGGCTGGGCGTTATCGCAACGCCCAGCCTTTGTGTTTGTTCCCTGCTAAAATTATTCGCGTGGGGTAAGGATCGAGATCAGGCGTTCCAGCATCTCGGCGCGGTAATCAATCGCGGATTGAACATTCTGCTGGTGCAGGTCGAACATAACGGTATCGATGACCAGTTCGCCATCCGCGCTTTTTTTCATCGGGACGATGTTGTCGCTATCGCCATCCAGCTTGACGACGGTGCGGGCGGCCAGTTTTGCGCCATCCAGGGCCGCGCCCATTTCTACATAGTGGGTTTCGACAGCCATTTCAGAAGCATCTTCGATGTATTTGGCGATCTTTTCAGCCGCAGTCTTGAGGGCTTCTTTCAATTCGGTAGGGGTTGCCATGATTTATTTCTCCTTTTGGGTTTTGGTTGAATAAGCGGGGGATTGCTCCCCAGATTTTATTGCGAAAGTTCCTGATACTGCTTGACCTGATCCATGATCTGGCGCACGTACTTGTATACTACTGGCAGCGCCAGCACCGCGCCGCCGGGGGTAGCCATCAGTGCTGAAAGTTTTCCCGCACCGCCAGCAATGGTCATGACCATTTGCATTTTCAGCGCCCGGCTATGGGTGGCAAAACGCAGGGTGCGCCGGTGCAGCTCGATCTGTGCTTCTGAGATCGCAGCATCCCAGACGGTGACGGCATCGCCGCTCCAATCGATGGTCGTGCGGGCCAGGGTTTTGTCTGAGGTGGCAGTCTCGACCCAGGCAAAGTGCAGCACCTCGCGGTTGACTTGCTCCAGCAGGGCGTTGAATTGGGCCTTGGCTTGCTCCAGCGCGGGGTTGATGGTGTCTTCCATGATGCCAAAATGCACTTCTTCGCTGGCAGCTTTTGGCTGTCCTTTATCGGCATCGTTTAACAGGCTGAGCAGGTCGGCTTCGGCGGCATCTTCTTGCGGGGTTTCATCGCCAATGCCAAAGTGGACTTCACCACTGGTAGATTGGGGGCGTGCCTGGGTGCGAGTAACCAGCGCATCGATGCGGTTGGGAACATCATCCAGCATTTTGGCCGAGGCGGCCATGCGCGCTTCTTGCTGGCGGAAGGCGGATTCAGCATCGGCGGCGTTGTCGGGGAATTTGATGCGATAGACAGGCGTATCAGGTGGCGGGGCGGATGGTTGTTCGTCGCCAATCCCAAAGTGGACGGTTTCATCCGCCGGGGCCGGGGATGATGCCCAAAGGCCGAGCGGGTCATCCATCCCCGTGCCGGTAACTTCAAATTTGACGGTGTTTTTTGCGCTGTCCATGCTTTTTCGCGGCGTTACTTGAGGCCGGGGATGCTGTTGATGGCCGAGAGCAGGGTTTTCATCAGTTCAGCGCGGCTGGCCTGGGCCTGTTTGACCATATCCAGGTGCACCTGCCAGATGGCGGTGTCGATCTCGCCATCTTCGTTTTGCGGGATGCAGACTTTGGTGTCGCCGTCGATGGTGACACGGGTGACGGCGCGCAGACTGGCGTTGGTGAATTTGCCGCCTTCAAAGCCGACCCCGGTCAGGTCATTGCTGACGTAGGTTTCGACTTCGAGGGTGGTGGCATCTTCGAGGGCTTTGCTCATGTATGAGCCCAATTTGTCGACAAATTCTTTGAAGACACCGCCGCCTGCGCTGCCTGTTGCCGCCGGGGCAGAACCTTCTCCTGCTGGGGCAGTTGGGGTGGCTGGAGTGGCCGGGGCTGCTTCTTTTTTGCCGCCGCCGAGCAGATCGAGTACGCTGTAGTTTTCACCGGGGCCGCCAGAAGCTGCTTTGGCTGCCGGGGTGCGATCGACCACATCGGGCTGGAATCCGGCTGATGCACCGGAAACACTTGCCGGGAACTGGGTCACGACTGAGCCAAGGCTGGCGCGTTCGGCCTTGGGGGTTTCCTTTTCTTCAACATTCAAGCGCACCGCCGGGTCGCCGATGAAGGCGTAGTTGCGGGCGTCGTTGTTGGATGTCCACATGCCGGCGATCTTGATGTCGTCCTGGGTTTCGGGGGTGGTCTGGTCGAGTTCTTCGGTTAGCATGGTGGAGATTTCGGCGTAGCGTTCGTTGAAGTATTCGGTGCCGACGCCCGCCGGTTTGCCCTTTAGCAGGGCATCTATGGTGGATTTGAAGGTTTCCGTATCGGCAACTGCGCCATCCCATGCAATGGATGATCCCCAGGCGCGTTCTACATGCGCAAATACGCCCAGTGCGCCGCCTTTGGGATGCGAGAGCAGGCGCAGTGGCATTTGCGAGATGAAAGCGTAGGGGGCGATGTCTTTTTGAACACCGAAGGCCTGGCGGTAGAAGTTATCAGCTTTGGGGATGCCGCCGCCGTAGCAGGCGAAGATGAAGGCAATCATGCCAAAGACATCGGCGTCGGATGCGATGTCATCTGCCGAGAAGTACAGGCTGTCGGTGATCGGTACGCGCGCCTTGGGGCCGGGCCAATCCTGGCACAGGATGGAGCCGGTGTGGCGCAGCAGGCGGTTATCGTCCAGCTTGAAGTTCATGCCGTGTGAGGCCGTGAAGAGCAGGGACGGGGTTTCTGCACCACCCATGTAGTTCGCCAGGTTGGCTTTGGTGGCATTGGCAGGCTCGATTACTTTGGCGTTCCAATCTTTGAACTCGCCCATGTGTTCGGCCAGCGGCAGGATCAGGCTTTTGGAGCTCATCTGGGTGGCTTTGTCATCGGGGTTGCCAACGCCAAAGAAAGCGGCTTTCTTGGCGCGCGCAACCTTTTTGGTTTCATATTCCACTACGCTTTTGGCATATTGGTAATAATCTTCGAGCTTGTCAAAGTAGATGCGGCCGACTGCATACTGCACATCGAGCTGGTATTGGAATGAATAAGAGATGGTTTCTGGTGAGCCTACGATCAGGGCATAGTACGGGAAAAACTGCGGGTCAGCCGGGCCAGGGCCGCGGCCAAAACGCTTCAGGAAGTCGTTTTTGGTTTCGCCGTTCTTGACACCGCCTTTTTTCTCATCTGTGCCGATGACTTCTTTGTAGAAAGTTTCATCGATGGCAGAAGCCTGGGCTTTGCGATGATCCAGCAGCGGTTTAAGGGCTTCTTTGATGCCATCTACTGATTTTTGCGGCAAGCCCGCCGGGAAAATTACCGCCCAGCCAGTTTCATCCAATTTGGTGTTGTCAATGCCTTCGGCTACACCAAAATGATCAGTGGATGCAGACGATAACTGCTTCTTCATCTTGGCATCGCGCAAGTCTTCAGGCGTAATTTTTTGCCCGCGCGCGACCTTGGCGATCATATCGGTGGTAATGACAACATCATCGCCATCAATCGGGCCGCCGGTGGAAGCGTTGACACCGTTTAGATTAAGTTCTGCCATAACTTTTCTCCTTATCAAAAATTTGGGTTTTCAGGAATAGTTTTGTTTTTTTGCTCTACCGTTTTTGGTGTGAAAATCTGTAGGGGCGACCCTTCAAAGCATAAACAGGCGCATTTTTGCAGGGAATTCAAGCACAAAGCCACGATTTTTTCGCACGGGGCGGGTCGCCCCTACCCGTTCCCCATTAAGAACGGGAGAGCCGTTTTTTATGGAACCCGAGGAACCAGGAAAGTAATGAACTGGTCAAAGATGTTGGGTGTGTGGAAGTTTTCACAGGTTTTCGACAGGTATTCGGCGCACTCATCTGGCATCATACTGCGTGGAATATCCGCCAGGCGCTGGCGGGCCAGGTTTTCCAGATCGGTTGGATCGAGCGTGAAGATGTGTACGGTATGATCCACTGAAGAGCTGGCTACGTGCCTGCCATCCGGGCTGAATGTAACCTGATTAATGCGGTCAGTGTTGCCATAAAGCGGGACTTTTGCGCCGGTGGTAAATCCGCGGGGATCAGACGAATCTGTTTTTAAGTCGATGATGTTCACAAACCCGTCTGCTCCGCCGGTTGCAATCAGGTAACTGTTGGGGCTAAACTTGACATCGAAGATGCTGCCGATGTGATAGCTTCCAAACTTCGCTGCCACCCGTTTTGTGGCCAAATCATAGATAATCAAATAGCCATCTTCGCTGACCGAGGCCAGGTATTTCATATCGTAGCTAAATGATACGCCCTGGACAAAATCCTGATGCTCGTTAAAGGCCATTCCATCAACGATTTTCTCTTCCTTCCAGTCCCAGACAGCAACCGCATAGGGTTTATTGTAATAGGCCACGCCCACGTATTTATCGTCAGGGGAAAATGCGATGTAAGTCACTGTGACAGCAGTAATATCCTTGAAATCATACACAGGAGCGCCATCTTTCATCTGCAACGGGCCTTCTTTCAGGAAATCAAGGCTGGATTTCTGTTCACCAGTGGCAATATCCCACACCCGCACCAGGCCATCGTCGCCACCAGTGGCAGCGATTGACTGGTCACGAGTCATGGTCAATCCAAAAATCGCTTTGCCATTGTGCGCTTTGATGGCATCATCTTTCCCAAACGGCTGGCCAAAAATCCGAATCGGCTTCCCGGCAGTCACATCCCACTGGATGAATCGTCCGTCACGACCGATGGAAAGAATCTCTTTATCCTGGTTGCGCCAGAGAAGCCCCTCTATACCGTACTGGTGGCCATCTGTTACCAGTTTGCCAAGCACTTCACCGGTTTTAGCATCCCAGATGGTGATGGCATTTCCCGCCCCGCCAGTGGCGATCCGAGCGCCATCAGAACTATAAGCCAGGGCATAACTCTTATCGCCGGTGTCCAGCGTCAGGTCTTCGCGCGCGCCGGTGAGCGAAATATCCCAGATGCGCACGGAACTATCCTGTCCAACAGAAACCAGGTGTTTGCCATCGACGCTTACGGCAATGTCATACACCTGGCTGGTGTGACCCACCAGGCGCATTTTCTCGCGCCCATACAGCGTATCCCACTCACGGATGGTGCGGTCGGAACTGGCAGAATAGATCGAATTCCCATCTGCGGAGTAGGCCACAGAATAAACCCAGTCAAAATGTCCGGTAATGGTCATTGCCAGGCTTTCTGAAGCAATATCCCAAACTTTGACAGTGCGATCCGCGCTGGCGCTGGCAATTTTGGTGCCATCCGGGCTGAAAGTCACATCGTTGACGGCTTTATCATGCTTGTGAGGATCATTGAATCGCACAAGTAATTTGCCGCTCTGGGCATCCCACAACCTGACAAAATTATCTTCCCCGCCGGTTGCAATCAATTTGTTATCGCGGCTGATTGCCACGCTGTTGACGGTATCTGAACTGAAAAGACCGCACTCCTGAATAGAAGCACAATTGGCTTTGCCCAGGCTCGTTTTCAGTTCCAACGTGGATGCATCCCACACTTTGGCAGTGTAATCTCCGCCGCCAGTAACAAAGAATGCGCCATCCGGGCTGTAGTTAAGTCCCCATACAACATTATCATGCGCCTGGAAGTTGGTAACTTCCTTCCATGTGCTGGTATCGAACACATGAACTTTGCCATCTTCCCCACTCGCGAGTAGCCGCTTGCCATCTGGAGAAACAGCGCTGCCGGTTACGCCCAGATCATTGGCAGGGTCGGTCTTATACAACTGGATTTCAGCAATCTTTTGGCTTGTTTCCAGGTTCCAGACGCGCACATAACCATCGGTGCCGCCAGATGCCACCCAATCATTGCCTGGCCCATAAACAACGGTGTAAATTTTGTAATCGTGCGCATTATTGATGATGCGCACGATCCGCATGCCAGGCAGCGCCCGGTGCAGCGCTCGCACATTTTCGGCGGTCAGATCGCCGGTTTTTACTGTGCTATCCAGCGCCAGCATCACCCCTAAGGATGGGTCACGCTCCAGGCTGCTGACAGATGATGCGGCCAGCTCACGCGCAATCGCCCGGAACTGCGCCACCTGCGCCAGCAGGAAGAAAACCACTGCCACAATCGTTGCCACAATCGAAAAAACCAGCATCCAGCGCACTATCAGGTTCATGCGACGTTCGCGAATATCGTTTTGATGGGCTTTGGATGATGCGTTATAAAAATCAGTCTCCGCGGCGATCATAATGGTCGCGTTTTGTTTGGCCCATTCCTGCATCTTTAAAAAGTCTGGGCCAATCACCAGCATGCCATCCGGGCGGCCTTCTTGCTGCCACACATCCGCCTGGCGCTGGAGTGGGCTGAGATTTTCATCAAACCACCTGGTATTATCATCACGAATGGGGGCGATCATGCGGTCATGCGACAGTTCGAACCAGGTTGCCCCGCCGCGTTTTTCGGCGCGGATCAGGTAAGCTTTCTCCAGTGCCCAAATGGCGCGGTTGTCCAGGCCATCGCTCTGGCCTTTACCCATCAACACCTGCCCGCGAATGCCCGCCGGGGTGATGAGTTTGCGGTTGAACCATTCGCGGATTTCGCGCTCTTTAACCCTGGTTTGTCCGGCTACAGACGCCACCTGGAGAGAATAGTAATCGCCGAGCGCGGTATTGACATCGCCGAGGCTTTGCACTTCTTCCAGCGTGATGTCATTATCATCGTTTGTGATTTCGCTCCACAGGCGTCGGCAAACCACCTGGAGCTGCACCGGTTCAAGGTGCGGGCCAAGCTCGGGCCGGGTGGAACCATCTGGCTGTTGCACCTGGGTCAAGCGCAAATCGTCGAGTAGTTTCCGGGCCGCATCATCTTTGAAATCGACGCCGTTATCACGCGCTGGCCCGCGCATCGCTTCCAAGCCGCCTTTCACTTCGAGCAGGTTCAGACGGTAGCGGTTGGCAAAACGGCTGGGGATGGGCATCACGTACGGGTCGAGCGCCGCCAGGTAATCCTCGCGGATACAGCACATGGAGAAAATCTGTGGGTCGTTCAGCGCTTCGCCAAGTTGGATGAAAAAGTCTTTCTTAACGGCCTGGTCGGTGGGGTTAAGCGTAAGAATCTCTTCCATCTGATCGACGATTAGCATCAGGAACGAGAAATCACTGTAGTTGGGGTTGTTCTGGCGCTCGCGATCACGATAACGGGCCAGGTAGGCTGTCAGGTGAATTGTATAAAGCTCGTTAACCGGGAAGCGCAAATTTTCGGGGATACTCTCCTCGAGAGATTCGATCAGGCTGAAAATATAGCGATTAAAGCCAGGCAGTTCTACCGCTTCATCGGGTGGATCCATGTTGACGCGCATCACCGGCAAGACCTGGTAGCCTTGCTGCTGCAAACCAGGTATTACTGCTGCGTTCACCAATGAACTTTTCCCAGCCCCGGATGGTGAATGCAGCAGCACAATGCGCTCAGCCATGATCAGGTTAACCAGTTCAAACGTTTCGCGTTCGCGCCCGTAGAGTTTTTCACCCGTCTTAAAGGAACGCGGCCCGACATAGGGATTTGGGCGAGAAATTATTGTCACATTGGAGTTCGAGTTTGTCATTTTGCCACCTTTGCCCATTCGGCGCTCAGGTCTTTCAGGAAGTCGGCTGAATCTCCCCAGTATATTTCGAATTTGTCAGCGCCGAAATACTTTTCCAGGTATTTTCGGGCGCGTTCCGGCTGCATGGCGCTCTGCTCATCAAGAGCAAGCTGGATGCCAAAGCGCGGGAAAGCCGGCGGACGTTTGCGCACATCTTCATCGATCATGGCGCGGTAAAAAACGCGGAACGACCAGTCATTCATTGAAAACCCGGTCAGCAGCAGCGCGCCATTGGCAACCGCTGCACGAACACGCGCCGGGATGAGCTGGTAGAGTTTGGCCTTGCCGCTGATAAAGTCGAAATAATCATCCTGGGTCAGCACCAGCGATTCGGGCACATCCCAGCGCCCGAACAGGTGGTAGACCATTGGTTTGTCAGCAGTCGGCATGGTGTCTGCGCCAACCATGGCGGCTTCTTTGAGCGACTCTTTCCACGGGCAAATGACCGAAACCGGCTGTTTGCCCTCGGCCTTGAGCGCATCTTCCATAATAGTATCGAAATTGGTGGAAATATAAATCTGGAGCGGCAGTTTGGCCAGAATGCGATGCTGCTCATTGGGGTCTTTGGTGCGCAAGTGCTGGCCCACTTTGATGAGCATCTGATCCACTGCAGATATCTTTGGCGCACCACCAGCCGCTGCTGGGTCTGCGAACGGGTCGGCAAATGGGTCCGCGAATGGGTCGGCGGCTGCGCTTGCGCCGCCCCCCTTCAGGTCATCCGGCAGGATGCTGCCATAGCGCTCGACCAGTTGTTTCTGGATGTAGGTTTCCAGCGTTTCATAGGGGAAGCGCGAAGTCTGCTGCACGCTCAGGTATTGCGCCACTTGTGGCAGCATGTTCTTCTGGTGTGGCGAAAGCGGGTAAGCGTATTCTTCGGCCCACTTGTTGGCGATCTCGCCAAATGAACCATAATAAGCATTCAGCAGGCCTGGCCCAATCACCGGTACTACCGCCTGGCGTTGGACGGCATTCAGCAAAGCCGGCCACTTCTCAAAACCGCCGCCTTCTGCGCCAAAACCGGGTACATACCAGATTTTGCCACTTTTCAGGCGCATAAACAGCACCGGCATCCAGAAATCGTGAGCAGTGCGCACCGTGCCGCGCGAAACCGCCAGGGCGCGATCGATCTGCCCGTCTTTTTGCAGTTCGCCGAAGAAGACCGGCATGAATTTTTTGACGCTGTCCATGCTGATGTTCCCCTGCATGGCGATCACCGCCGGGATTCCGCCCTGGGCCAGTTGTGGCCCGAACGCCTGGAGCGCGTTGCCGTTCCCTTTTCCGGCGCTCTGGCAGGAGGCCAGCACCACCAATCGGGGAGGGTTCATCATCTCGCGGATGCGTGTGACTACCTGGCTAGCCGGGGTGCGGGCGCTTTTGCCCTCCTCGTCTTGCAGCCAGATGACGGCTTCGCCGGTGGCAACCGTTCCATGTGCAGCCAGGTACAGGATGTCATAGCCATCGCGCAGGCGCGCAGCCAGGTTGTTTAGTGTGGCTTTTTCATCGGGTTTGGCTGGCAGGTCGGTGATGGGGATGTTGCCCAGGGCTTCGTGGGCGCGTGCCATTTCACCGGCCACATCCACCGCTGCAAGTTTGTAGCTGGCCAAATCGGATGGGTTGGAGATAAAGACCAGGGCCTTAAGATCACCTTTGGGGCGCAATTTCACCGGCCGCCAGTCGTTGCTGCTCAGGTAGCGCGAGAAGAGCACATTTTCGCTGGTGGTGAGTTGCGATTTATCCTGCGGGTCGCGCAGGGCTTCCCAGTAAAGCGAGTTCAGTTCTCCGGCGCTGGGGCCAACCAGCAGGCGCACACGCAAGGGAGCTTGCAGGCTTTGGGCAGTGGCGCGGGCCTGGGCCCAGGCAGCCAGCACATTCGGGTCGGCAAATAGGGATTTTGCCAGCTCATCGCCATATTCATCCGGCGTGATGATCAAATCTTGCAACGTCACCAGGTCAATCTGCGCGGTGAGTGACTGCCCCTGTCCAAGACGAATATCTGCGTCGCTATTGGGCTGAGTCAGCCGCATTTCGATGTTGTATGTATTGCCATCTCTACGATGCAAACTTATTTCCAGGTCGGCAAAATCGGTCACGGGATTCTCTCCGGGATAATATGGCATCCCGCCTGCCCGAAAATCAGGCAGGCGGGATGAATACGTTTACAGATTGTTTAGCAATCGTCGGGGCTGACCTGCGGAACCGGGTCTGCCGGGCGTTCTTTTACCAGCCAGGCAGCCACATAACCTTCGTTGTCCTTCAGGTCGCGGACTTTGATCCATTCGCCGCTCTTGCCGATTTTGCTGGCCGCCACATCTTCGGGTTCGATGGCGATCAGTTCGGAATCTTTGGGCAGGCGCTGGATGAGCGTATCTTTGGAGATGTAAGCCTGCGAACGGAAGGCCACGTTATCTTCCACGGTGCGCAGGATGACCGGCAGCACTTCGCCAACCGAGAAGTTGGGGCCGGATGTCTGGCGCTGGGCCTCGGGGCCAAATGCGCCCAGGCTGACGATGGTCACGTACCAGGCAGCCACCACGCCCTGTTTGCCTTCCACGTCTGACACTTTGAGCCACTCGAAGTTGACACCGACTTTGCGCTTGACTTCGGATGGGGCTTCGAGCACTTTGAGTTCGGTGCCGATCGGGTAAATCTTCATGATGGTGGCCTCGGTGTTATCGGGGCGTGAGCGCAGTTTGAGCGCATCGACGGTGGTCTTGACAACCGGGGCATCTTTTGGAACAGGCACAGCCGCCGGGGGAGTGCCCGGAGCGGGAGCGGCGGTATTTTTGGATTTGGAAATCAGCCATCCGGCGGTGTAGCCTTCGGTGCCATCGGGGGCTTTAACGGGAATCCACTGGTTCTGGGTACCCACTTTGGGGCCGGCAGTGGCATCTGCTTCGAGGACTTTGAATTCGGTGTTAACGGGGAATCGTTTGAGCAGGGTGAAATCCGTCACCATCGGTTGGGAGCGCAGGGCCAGGTCATCCGCGGTGGCATAGACCGGGAATGATGCGTATACGCCCTTATCCAGCTTGGGTGGGGTGGGCGGGTCGATCTTCATCGCGCCGCGTGTAAAGAAGCAGCCGGTGATGATGCGTGAGGGGTCTTTGCTGCCCGCTAACTGGGCGTATTTGGATGTGCTGAGTTTGATCTGCCCGTTCGTAACGGGGAAGGGATAGGGATCGTAAACGAGGTAATCGTCGCCTTCTTTAGCGTAGGCAACCATATAGTGGGTCTGAACACCCGCGGAAGGCGACCAGTCAGCTTCGATGATGACCGGGCGGCCCTGGGCTAGGGACGCATCGATTTCCGCAAGGGGGGCGGGCGCGCCAGCGCACTGGCGATAATCCACGCTCATGCCAGGGACGATGCTGCCGATGCACCAGCCGATCAGGTAGGCTGTGCCAGCCTGAAAGCCATTGACAGCTTTGAGTTTCTCGTTGAGTTGCTCAGGGGTTAGATCGGGTGCGCCATAGTGCGTGGCGCACATGGTAATGCTGGTGAGCAAGCACCCATAGCCGCCAATCGTTGACGACTTATCGAAACCCAGAAGTTTGCTTTTCCAGGCTGGGTCGGTCTGTGAAAACTGCTTGATGGTCATATTTTGTCCTCCGGGGGAATTTGAAAGGCTTGAAAAATTATACAACACTTCATTGCAGATTCATAACAATGCTATCCGAATGTATTAATAGGATAGCACAAAATATTTTTTCATTGGTGGTTTGACGCATAGAATAAAACTTGTTTTGGCGCGAAAAACCCGGTATCAGCGTGGAATATTGCCAGGTGTAGCGCGGATTGCCAATGTGCGGCGCAGAGCCGCACGGGGAAAAGGTGTCTAACCTGAGCGCCCTGGCGACTTTGCGTTAATAAAGTATTCCAAACGAAGACCAAAAGCCAAAGGCAGCAGTTTGGGTTATTTTTAAAATTAAAGATAGCCAGCGGTTGGCTGGCTATCCGTTTTATCCCTACTCTATTGGGTAATTTACCCTATGATCGGGTGGAGGCGCAAGGGATGATTATAAGGTTGTTCCGCAGTGCGGGCAGTTGTTCCAGCCGGGCTGGGCGGGTTGCCCACAAGCCGGGCAGACGCGGCCCACTGCCGGGGCGGAGGTTTTGGTGTTCTTTGCCAGGGTGTAAATGCCAAAGGCCAGCAATCCCAGCACCAGCAGCGGAATCCAGCCCATCCCAAAGAAACCGAAAGGCATGAAGCTGAAACCGCCCATCATGGGGTGAACCAGGCCGGAGCCGAATCCGCCAAAACGCCCGCCCATCATGCTGTAACCATAACCAGCTGCGGGGAAAGCCAATCGATAAGCGAACGGAAGCGCGAACAAAACGACCAGCACCAACGCGATGCCGATGAACCATTTTAAGGAATTTTTCATTTTTTCTCCTGTTGAATTTCTCCTATCATAGTGCGCCGACATAAAGGTTTGGTAAAGCCTGGCGCACAATTGCTTAAAGAAACGCGATATACTACATCTCATGTCCGATTTGATTGGCGTTTATGGCGGCACTTTTGACCCGCCCCACCTGGGGCACCTGATCCTGGCAGCCGAAACCCTGCGCCAGCTCAAACTCCAGCGTTTACTGTGGATGTTGACGCCCGATCCCCCGCACAAACCGGGCCGCCCCATCACCGTTGTCCAGCACAGGCTGGCCATGGTGATGCGCGCAATTGCCGAAACCCCCGAATTTGAACTCAGTACCATCGAAATCGACCGCCCCGGCCCGCACTATACCTTCCACACCCTGGGGATATTGCGGAATCTCTACCCGCAGGCTGGTCTCGTTTTCCTGCTGGGTGGCGACTCTTTGCGTGACCTGCCATCCTGGAACAACCCCCTCGATATTTTGGCAGCCTGCCGTTACCTGGGCGTGATGCGCCGCCCCGGCGATACCATTGACCTTGCGTCATTGGAAAAAGTGCTGCCCGGGTTGACCGAGAAAGTGCGCTTTGTGAATGCCCCGTTAATTGAAATCTCTTCCAGCGAAATCCGCAAGCGCATTGCGGATGACGCCTCCTTCCGATATTACCTGCATCCAAATGTCTATGACTACATCCAACGAAACAACCTTTACCGATAGCAAACCCGCCAGCCGTTCACCGTTCAGCATTTTGCTGAACGGCGTTTTTTCATCGGTGGCGCTGGGCCATTTTAGCGTGGATATGCTTAACGGCACACGCCCCATTTCGCTGACCTTCCTGAGCGCCTCGCTCGGGCTGAGCAACACCACCCTGGCGGCCATCAGCACCGGCTACGTCTGGACATCTGCTGCCACCCAGCCCATCTTTGGCTGGATTGCCGACAAAATCGGCACGCGCTGGCTGGCGGCCATCGGTATTTTGTGGATGTTCACCTTTTTTTCGCTTTCGATGGTGATCAGTGGCCCGCTTTCCATCTTTTTCCTGCTATTTGGCAGCCTTGGCTCGGCGGCTTTTCATCCCGCTGGGGCCATGGAAGCCACGTTGGTGGGCCGCGATCTGTATGCCGGGCGTGAAACCACCGCCGCATCATTCTTTTTCTTTGCCGGGCAGTTTGGCCTGTTCATGGGCCCGGTGATGAGTGGCCCGCTGCTCGACAGATTTGGCGATATCGGCCTGGTAATGCTGGCAATGCTCCTTCTGCCGGTTGGCCTCAACGCTGGCTGGCAGCTGCGTGACCGGCATACGGCCCACGCCGAACACAAACAGTCCACCCCGACCATCTCGCGCAAAGACGCCAACTGGAAGATCATCATCCTGCTGGCGCTGATCGGCGGCATCCAGGCCTGGACACAGCAAAATATGATCACGTTTGTGCCCAAATACATCAGTGACCTGGGGCAGAGCGCCGCCACTTACGGGCTAATCTCCGGCCTGTTCATGGGCGGCTCGGCCATTGGGAATGTGCTGGGCGGTAACCTGGCTGATCGATTCGGCAAACAGCGCGTGGCGATGACCATGCTTGGGCTGGCGGTCATTCCCCTTTTCATGGTATCGGTTGTCGGTTGGTCACCCTGGCTGTATGGGTTCGTCCCGTTGGCGGGCATTTTTACGGGGTCTGTGCATAGCATCATTGTGGTGCTGTCACAACGTTATCTGCCGGTAGGAATGGCTACCGCATCTGGCATCACACTGGGATTTGTCTTCTCTGCCGGGGCACTGGGAACACTACTCACCGGCCCCCTGGCTGACCAGTGGGGCTGGCCGCCAGTCTTTGCGCTCACCGCCGGGCTGGCCGCCATCGGCGCACTGCTCACGTTGGGGTTGCGCGAAGTCGCATAAACAGGCCTGGGGGGCATTCCATCCAGTCTGTGAATGCCTTACAGCTGCCCTAACTCTTTGATGACGGTATTTAAATCTTTATCCCCCCGCCCTGAAAGATTAACCAGAATCACCTGGTCTTTTCTCATCCCAGGCGCTCGCTTGAGCGCTTCTGCCACAGCGTGAGACGATTCGAGCGCCGGGATAATGCCCTCGGTGCGGCACAAGGTCTGGAAACCTGCCAGCGCCTCACGATCGGTGGCAGATGTGTAGAAGGCGCGTTCCATATCACGCAGTTGAGCATGCTCCGGGCCAACCGCCGCATAATCCAGCCCCGCCGAAACGGAATGGGTCTCGGCAATCTGCCCGTCTTCAGTTTGCAGAACGTAGGTGCGCGTGCCGTGGATAACGCCCACACGCGCCTTCGAAGGGTCGCCAAAGCGCGCAGCGTGCTTGCCAGATGCAATCCCACTGCCACCCGCTTCGACGCCGATCAACTCGACCTCGGCATCATCCACAAAGCCGCTGAAAACGCCAATTGCGTTCGAGCCGCCGCCCACGCAAGCGATGACGGTGTCGGGCAGTCGCCCCACCTCGGCCAGCATCTGCTCGCGCGCCTCGCGCCCGATCACGCTCTGGAACGTTCGCACCATGGTCGGGTAAGGGTGTGGCCCGAGCGCCGAGCCGAGCAGGTAGTGCGTGTCACGCACGTTCGTCACCCAGTCGCGGATGGCCTCGTTGATGGCATCCTTGAGGGTCTGGGTGCCGCTCGTTACCGGGCGCACTGTGGCGCCGAGCAGTTTCATGCGGAAAACGTTCGGTTCCTGGCGGGCAATGTCCACCGTTCCCATATAAACCACACATTCCAACCCCAGCAACGCCGCGGCAGTGGCCGATGCCACGCCATGCTGCCCCGCGCCGGTTTCGGCCACGATGCGATGCTTTCCCATGCGCTTGACCAGGAGCGCCTGCCCGAGCGCATTGTTGATTTTGTGCGCGCCGGTATGCGCCAGGTCTTCGCGCTTCAGATAGATTTGCGCGCCGCCGAGCTGTTCCGAGAGCCGTTTGGCATACGTTAATGGTGTGGGGCGGCCAACAAACGACGCCATGAGCTTGTCAAATGTGCGCTGGAACTCGGGGTCATTTTGCGCCGAGACAAAGGCCGCTTCCAGTTCGATCAGTGCGGGCATCAATGTTTCGGGCACGAATTGCCCTCCGTAGGGGCCAAATTTGGGGGGTAATAAGGTTGGCATCAGTTCTCCAAAAAAATCGATATTCGCGATTGGGTATTCGAATATCGTCTACCGAATATCGAGTATTGCTTTGACAAACGCCTTCATCTTCACGGGATCTTTCGCCCTGGCGCTTGCTTCCACGCCAGATGCCACATCCACGCCCCAGGGGTGAACCTGCCGCACCGCCGCGCCGACATTTTCGGGCGTTAATCCACCTGCCAGCAGCAGCGGGACACGCTTCGATAGTTTTTCCGCAGCTGACCAGTCTGCTACCACGCCTGAGCCGCCGTATACGCCCTTTACAGCGGCATCCACTAACAGGGCGGGAGCAGCGCTGCGGGTCAGACCTGTTATCTCATCTGGGACTCCGCGAAAGGCTTTGAAGGCCCTTTTCCCCAGCGCGGATAACATTTCGGGGGTTTCATCTCCGTGCAGTTGGGCCAGCGCCAATCCGCAGGTATCGATCGTAGCGCGAATTTCGGCTACCGGGGCATTGACGAACACGCCCACCAGTGTGACGTTGGCATGCCGTTTGCATAAAACCGCTGCAATTCCCCGGCAGATGCCAATCTCGATATAGCGCGGGCTTTTGGGGTAAAAGTTGAACCCGATCATGTCTGCGCCCGCATCAGCCGCGGCGAGAGCGTCATCCAGGTTGGTGATTCCGCAGATTTTGATTTTGGTCATAAAACTCGCTTTGAGGGTGTCGTTCCCGACGATATCGGGACGATGTGCGCGCCGCCTGGTTTTTGCGGATCGCAATGACATTATCTTTTATAGCTGGCAACATAAGCCGGGACGGGGGTTTCGGCTGGCAGTCTTTCATCGCGGATGGGGGCCTGGGGCAGGATTTGCAGGGGCAGCACGCCAGCCCAAAGCGGCAGGGCGTAGTCTTCTTCATCATCGCCGGGCAGGCCGGTGCGCAGTTTGGCCGAGGCTTCATCGATTTTGATGGAGACTACCAGGGTGGCGTCCAACTCTTTGGGGTTGGGCAGGCGTGCTTCGCTCCAGCGGCCAGGGATCAGGTGTTCCACCACGGCTTTCAGCGCGGCCATTTTCTCCTGGTCATCTTCCAGCAGGCGGCCCGTGCCAAACAGCACCACCGAACGGTAGTTGACCGAGTGGTGGAAAACCGAACGCGCCAGCACCAGCCCATCGACGATGGTGGTTTCGATGCAAACCGGGTTCCCCGCGGCGATGTGTTTGAGCATTCGGCTGGCGGGCGCACCATGCAGGATGATGGTATCCTCTACGCGGGCGAAGTTGGTGGGAATGACAAAAGGCTGGCCGTTTTCTACAAAGCCAACGTGGCAGATCAGGGCTTCATCAATGATCTGGTAGATGGTTTCGCGGTCGTAATGTCCGCGTTTGGGCAGGCGGTGGATGCGGGTCTTTTGGGTTTGGGGAAAGTCGGGCATAGGATTTTCCTTGTAGGGGATTCTGCCAGTGGGATGGCGCTTTTTTGTGGGGCGGATTGTTAATCCGCCCGGTGCGGAACATTGTTCTCGTAGCGGGATAACATCCCGCGCTACGCGCCCGAGAGTTCTCTCACCTTCGCTGCAATATCTGGCGCGGTGACGAGGGCTTCGCCGACGAGGATGGCATCTACACCGGCATGGGCGAGGCGCGAGACATCGTCTGCGGTGAAGATGCCAGATTCTGCAACGACTGTGATCTCGGGGGGGATCAGCGGGCGCAGGCGTTCGGTGGTTTCGAGCGCAACCTCGAAGGTGGCGAGGTTGCGGTTGTTGATGCCAATCATCTGGATGCCGGGAATCTGGAGGGCGCGTTCGGTTTCGTCTTCGTCGTGGACTTCGACCAGGACGGCCAGGCCGAGGTTGAGGGCGCAGGCGTGCAATTCGGCGAAGTGGGCATTCATGGGCAGGGCTGCGGCGATGAGCAGGATGGCGTCGGCTCCGTGGGCGCGGGCTTCGTAGATTTGGGTTTCGTGGATGATGAAATCTTTGCGGAGCAGTGGTAAGTGAAGAGTGGAAGGTGGTAATTGGCGGGTGCGGAGTTCGCGGAGCGTGCTGATGTTGCCGAGGAAAAATTTTTCGTCGGTGAGAACCGAAATAGCAGCTGCGCCGTTTTTAGCGTAGATGTCAGCTACCTGGAACAGGTCGAGGTGCGGGGCGAGGAGGCCTTTGGATGGGCTGGCACGTTTCAGTTCGGCGATCAAGGCAATAGAACTGGCCCTCACCCCTGGCTCATCTCCTGCCGGGAGATGGGAACGCCCCAGGCTGGGCGTGATGACGGCGCGGAAATCCCGAGGCGCAGGGGCAGCTTCGGCGGCGCGGCGTATGGTTACAGCGTCGAGCGCCGCGATTTCCAACTGTTTTTGTGCCAGGATTTTCTCGAGGATGTTGGTCATATTTATCGGGGGATGACGGCATAGATGCGGATACCTTCATCGCTGGCGATGGCGAGGTAGCGGCCTTCGGGCGAGAAGGCGATTTTGTGGATGGGGCTGTGGAAAGCCTGGAAAATGGCATCCAATTGTAGCTTGGGGTTGGCCAGGATGACGCTGCCATCTTGCATGCCGATGGCGAGTACGCCGTTGGCTTCGGCCATGGCATTGGGGCGCGCAGGCGTGTGGATGGTGGTGAGAACGGTGGTTTCGTAGGTTTTGGGTGCTATGGAGACAATGGAGACCAGCCCGCCGGTGCCGTCATCTTGCAGGTAGTAGACTGTGCCGTTAATATCCATGGCCAGCGGTTTGAAGATCAGGTAGCCGCGTTTCTGGAAAAGCACATTGCGTGGCACTTTTTGGATGCCGGTGATGGCGGTTAACCCGGGGCTGATGGTGGTGCCGATGACAAGTGTATTGGTATTTTCAGCGTAGGTTGTCATTGGCCCGGCGATGGAAATGGACGGCAGTTTGAAGTTGCGCACATAGATGTCGGTTGTGTAGGTGCGGATGTCCATGATGACGAAATTTCCATCACGGCTGATTGCCATGACGGGGCGCGGGTCAGTGCTGATGACGGTCTCGCCGCTGTTCCATTGCGTCAGGGTGGTGCTGTATTTTTCGCGGGTTTCGCGGAATGCCTGCATGACGGATGAGAATACACGGTTGTTGCGGTCTTTGTAGCAGCGAATATCGCCGGTGGGGATGGTTAGCCAGCAAGCGCTGTGTTCTTCATTGATGATCAACATATCGCTGGTGGCAAACTGGAAGTTGACGTAGGTTCCCAACTCCAGGTTATCTTGTGAGGGGGTTTCGATTTCGGGGATGCCCCATAGCACATTGAGCATATCCGGCTCGATCAATTCCTGGGTTTCGGCGCGCAGGCGTTCGCCAGTGTTGATATCCCATTCGATTTTGTCGAGGACCAGTCGGGTGTTGAAGTCAAACCAGCGCATCCCGAAGCCGCCCAGGGTGCTGTTATCGTTAAAGCGGATCATCCAACTGCGCGGGGGCGAACTGTAGGATGATAGCGCAACCTCGCGTATGGGTTTTTGCGTTTCCAGCGAGTACACTTTCAGCCGGGAACTGGTCAGGAAAGCGATGGATTTTTCATCGGGCGAAATGGCGAATTCGCCGCGTTCACTTGGGCTGCTGATGTTCAGCGTGATGGCATTTTTCCAGCTTTGGGTGGGATAAAGCGTCAGGATATGTCCATTGCGGATGACCAGCCAGGTGCTGGCAGGTGAGAATGATACCGTTTCGGCGCTGCTGCTGTAGCTGAAAACTTCGCCGCCGGTAGCGATATCGATAATGGAGAGTGTATCTTCGCCGATGCTGTAGGCCAGCAAATTCCCATCTGGTGAAAGCGCCAGACGGGCCTCGTTGGATGTGCCGGTGTATGCGCCTGTCACCGGGATGGTCAGCCGGATTGTGGCATCGATGCCGGCGACATCAAAAATCTGGATTTCCCATTCGCCAACATTGCGGGCTACCAGCGCAAAACGGCTGCCATCACCATTGACGGCCATGCAATAAGCGCACGCATCGCTGATGGTGAACAGCTCAGGCCAGTTGGTCACCAGTCCGCCGCCGACATGGTAGACATAGATGCCGTTCGATGTGGCCACGAAGAGTTTTTGCCCATCAGCGCTGACCATGCTCTGCCAGATTTGTTTTTGCGGGATGCTCATGACCGGTTTCAAATCGGCAGCGTCGGCCACCTGGATGGGTTGGAAGCCAATATCCAGCACGCCGGTGGCGGCTCCAACCGGGTAGGGCGATTTCCGGGTGGGGCGGGGGGTGGCGGTGGCGGTAGGCGCTACAGTCGGCCTGGAATATGTGGGGGTCGCGGTGGCAGTGGCAGCGGGCTCGCTAACATCCACCGGGCCCGCACCTGGCAGGGCGGGTATCTCAAAGGGCAGCTCAACGCCCGAGCAGGCTGCCAACCCAAAGAGCAGGATGATTCCCAGCACAATCGGACGGATTTTCATCATGGCTGCCACCTCCGCATGCTTATTCTTCTTCGATTGGATGGTCGATTTCGCCCGCCATGAAGCGTTCGGGGTCTTGCTCAAAGGCGCGCAGGCAGGCTTTGTTACAAAAATACACCTGCCGGCCCTGGAAAACGGCACTTGGATAATCCTGCGGGTTGTTGATCTCGCCTCCGCAGGCGGTGAGATACTGGGTGGGTGAGTTGGGTGGGGTTTTCATGGGTTGTATTATAGTTGTCTGGAAAAGCTTTTTCCAAGTAGATTTTGCTCTCGCGTGCAAATCGGCGGTTTTCCACTGCGGATTTCCTTTAAAACGGTTTTTGCCATGTGGGGTGCGCAGAGTCCGCTGGGTTTTAAATTACCTGGCCCAACACCTTTCGGCCCACTTCGCCGTGGGCAGAAGCCGGATGGGTGAACAACTATATCGGATGGGTGAACAACTATATTTGTTAACACGAACACCCGTTCGAGATATTTTAAGCCAATCGTCAGGTTTGCCAATCTCGCCGGATGCTATAATCTCTTTGGGTATATAAGTAGGCACGGAAGCAAGTATCACGCTTGTGTACCTGTTTCCTTGTCTACTTGTCCCTCATCACTTACCCCTTATCCCTAACCGAATGTCCTTCGTCCACCTTCACACCCACACTGTCTATTCCCTGCTCGACGGCTTCTCGAACATCAAGAAGCTGGTCAAACGCGCCAAAGAAATGGATATGCCCGCCCTGGCCATCACCGATCACGGCACGATGTTTGGCGTGGTCGAGTTCTATAACGCCGCCAAAAGCGAAGGCATCAAGCCCATCATCGGCGTGGAAACATATATGGCCGCTCGCCGCATGAGCGACCGCGATTCTAAGCTGGATAAAAAGTCCAGCCACTTGCTTTTGCTGGCCGAAAACGAAACCGGCTACAAAAACCTGCTCAAGCTGACCTCCGCCGCCCAGATGGATGGTTTTTACTACTACCCGCGCATCGACCACGAATTGTTGGCGAAACACTCCGAGGGTATTATCGCCACTTCGGGTTGTATGTCGGCTGAAATTCCGCGCCACCTGTTGGAAGAAAAGCCCGAAGAAGCCGTCCGCCGCATGAACTGGTACTATGACGTTTTCGGCCCCGACCGCTTCTACGTCGAACTCCAGCAGCACAACATCGCCGAGATGGTCGACCTGAACAAGAAACTGGTCGAACTGGGCGCAAAATATTCGGCCAAATTCGTCGCCACCAACGACGTGCACTACATCAACCTGGAAGATGCTCAATACCAGGATGTGCTGCTTGCCGTCCAGACCGGCAAACTACTCAGTGACCCCGACCGGATGCGCTACGACAGCCAGACCTTCTACTTGCGCTCGCCGCAGGAGATGAGCCGTCTGTTCGCTGAAATCCCCGAAGCGCTGACCAACACCCTCGAAATTGCCGAACGCTGCGAGGTGGATTTGGGCTTCAAGGGCTACCACCTGCCGGAATTCCCCGTCCCAGATGGCTTTACCGCTGAAACCTATCTGCGTCACCTGTGCGACCAGGGCCTGGAATTGCGCTACGGCTCCCGCAAAAACGATCCAGAAATCCAGGAACGCCTGGCTTTTGAACTCAACACGATCGGGACGATGGGCTTCAACGCCTACTTCTTGATTGTGTGGGATTTGTGCCGTCACGCCCGCGAAAATGGGATCTGGTACAACACCCGCGGCTCTGGCGCCGGTTCGTTGGTCGCCTACTCGCTGTTCATCACCCTCGTCGACCCGATTCATCATCACCTGCTCTTTGAGCGTTTCCTCAACCCGGGCCGCGTCTCCATGCCCGATATCGACCTTGACTTCCGCGACGACCGCCGCTCCGAGATGCTGGTCTACGCTGCCCAAAAATACGGCGACGATAAGGTGGCGCAAATTATCACCTTCGGCACCATGGCTGCCCGCGGCGCGCTGCGCGATGTGGCCCGCGTTATGGACATCCCCATCCCCGAAGTCGATAAGGTTGCCAAGCTCGTCCCGAACATCCCCGGCAAACCTATGTCGCTTTCCGAAGCGCTGGCCGAAGTGCCGGATTTCAAAACCGCTTACGACTCCGACCCGAAGGTCAAAAACCTGATCGATGTCGCCATTCACATGGAAGGTGTTGTCCGCAATGCCGGGACTCACGCCGCCGGGCTGGTCATCTCCGACAAACCCATCACCGAATACCTGCCGATTCACCGGCCCACGTCCGGGTCAGAAGAATCCCCCGTCAAAACCGTCACCCAGTTCGAAATGGGCATCCTCGACAGCATGGGGATGCTCAAGGTGGATTTCCTGGGCCTGTCCACGCTGACGGTGATGGCCCGTGCCTGTGACATGATCAAACTGCGTCACGGCAAAGATTATGACCTGAACAACATCCCGCTCGATGACTCGGCCACGTTCAAACTGCTCGGGGAAGGTAAAACTGCCGGGGTCTTCCAGTTAGAAGGCACGGGGATGACCCGCTGGGTGGTCGAGATGAAGCCCAAGAACCTCGACAACATCATCGCCATGGTGGCGCTCTACCGCCCCGGCCCGATGGATTTCATCCCCAGCTATATCAAGCGTATGAACGGCGAGGAGCCGATTGAGTACCGCCATCCCTCGCTCGCCCCGATTTTTGGCGATACCTACGGCATTCCGGTCTACCAGGAACAAATCATGCGCGCCTCGGTCGAAATCGGCGGGTTCACCCGCTCCGAATCCGACGACCTGCGCAAGGCCATCTCCAAAAAGATGGCCGACAAAATCGCCAAAAACAAGGAAAAGTTCATCAAGGGTGCAGTCGAACGCGGTGTGATGGACAAAGAAACCGCCACTGGCATCTTTGAAGACTGGGAGCAGTTCGCGCGCTACGGTTTTAACAAATCCCACGCCGCCGACTATGGCCTGGTTTCTGTCCAAACGGCCTACCTGAAAGCACACTACCCCGCCGAGTATATGTCCGCGCTGATGTCAGTCTTCAAGGACTCCAGCGAAAAGGTTTCACTCTACATCGCCGAAGCCAAATCACTGGGCATCGACGTGCTCCAGCCCGATATCAACCACTCGCTGCTCGATTTCAGCATTGAAGATCGGAACGATGAAAAAGGTCAGAAACGCACCGCCATCCGCTTTGGCATGAGCGCGGTTAAGAATGTTGGCGAAGGCCCGGTGACTTTCATCCTGGAAGGCCGCCGCGAAAAAGGCAGCGACAGCCCCTTCCGTGACCTGACCGATCTGGCCCACCGGGTTGACCTGAAAGCTGTTGGCAAGCGCGCCCTGGAATGCCTCGTCAAAGTCGGCGCGTTCGACAGCTTTGGCGAACGCGCTGCCTTGCTCGCTGCACTCGACCAACTTGTCGCGGCCAGTTCCAGCCACTTCCGCGCCGCCGAAAGCGGGCAGATGTCGCTGTTTGGCGCATCCACCGGGGTGCAGGTGCAAAATATCAGCCTGCCCAACCTGAAAACCGATAAAAAAGAAGCCCTGGCCTGGGAGCGCGAACTCATCGGCTTGTATCTTTCCGACCACCCGCTCAAGGCTTATGAAAAGTACCTGACCCAGAGCTTCATTACCAACTCGGCCAACCTGGGCGAACTGGCCCACCAGCAGCCCGTCCGCGTGGCGGGTCTGGTTGTTTCCAGCCGCCCCTACAAGACCAAAACCGACAAAATGATGGGTTTTGTGACGCTGGAAGATATGACCGGCAACCTCGAACTGGTCATCTTCCCAAAAACCTGGGAAAAATTCCGCCCGTTGTGCGAAGACGGAAAAGTCGTGCTGGCCATTGGCAAAGTGGATTCCAGCACCACCCCGCCCAAAATCCTGGTGGATGAAATCCGCACCGATTTTACGGTGTATCTTTCGGCGGATGAACCATCTAACAGTTTTCCCGTTGACCAGTTCTCCGGTTTCCCGCCGGAGCCGCCAGTTTATCAACCGAACAACCGGATAACCGGACAACCGAATAATCGTCCAACCAGCCAGCCCGATAACCGGCCAGCCATCGTTAAACCGACATCTGCTACGCTGCCCCGGCCCCCGGCCCCGCCCGTGCCCCAGCCAAACCCGCAAACGTCAAAAGTCGAAAGTCCCGTTTCGCAAAAACCAGCTTCGACCTTTGACAGTCGACCTTCGACGCCTAAAACTGCCGAACCTGCCCCCATTCAAACTGCGGATGACGAGTTCGACGACATGCCCCCCGAGCCCGACTTCCCCGATGACTGGCATCTTAACGAACCGGCCCCGGCGTATGTCGCGGCTCCAGCCACGCCCATGGATGATATGCTAACGGCAGAGCGGTTAGAGAAACCGCTCGAAAGTCAAAGGTCAAAGGTCAGCATGACAGTTCCGACTCCCGACCTTCGACCTGTCGATGGCGCCCAGGGCAGGCCTTCGACCTTTGACGCTGCCCTGCCCATCCAGCCGCCGCACTTGCAGCCGATCGTCTCACCGCTGGCCGAAAAAACGGATGATGGTCAACCGCCGCGCATCATAACCATCTTCCTGCGCCCATCCGGTGACCCGGAGCGTGACCGCCGCCGCATCAAAAACGTTTACTTCATCCTGCATTCCAAACCAGGCAAGGACCGCTTCCAGTTCCAGATTTTTGAAGGCGGCAAAGGCCACCTGATCGACTTCCCCAACGACAACACCCGCCTGACGGCCGAAACTTTCGAGCGGCTGAAAAACCTGCTCGGCAGCGAAGACTGGCGGGTGGAAGAGATCACCTTCCAATAGGTGTTTTGAAATACCTTCTTTCCACTTTCATCTTTTTTTGCAAAAGAAAGATGAAAGTGGAAAGATTTTTCCCAGGAGCCATGATGAGCAGACTCGATAATGCCTTCCAAAATAGACCGATTTTCATGCCCTATTACCCGGTCGGCTACCCTGATTTGGAGACATCCATCGATGTGCTGGAAGCGCTGGCAAAAAACGGCGCAGATTTGATCGAAGTGGGGTTATCTTTTTCTGACCCGCTGGCCGATGGGCCGATCATCCAGAAAGCCACACAAATCGCCCTGGAGCAGGGTGTGACCACCAAACAGGTGATCGCCGCTGTGGCAGAGTTGCGCAAGCGCGGCGTGGAGATTCCCCTGGTGCTGATGGGTTACTACAACCCGATGCTGGCTTACGGGCTGGAGAATTTTATCCGCGAGGCAGCTGATGCCGGGGCAGATGGTTTTATCATCCCGGATTTGCCGCCGGAAGAATCCGCTGAATTTGCACATGCACTGAGCGGAACGACCTTGCCGCAAATCACCATGCTGGCCCCCACTACCCCCGGCGCGCGCATGGAAAGCATCGCCCGCCATGCGCAGGGATTTATCTATCTTGTCAGCGTGACCGGCGTAACCGGCGCGCGAACAGGTGTGGCGGAAGGGTTGGCAGAACTGGTAGCGCGGGTGCGAGAGCATACATCCGTGCCGGTCTGTGTCGGGTTTGGGATTGGGTCGCCGGAACAAGCCAAAACGGTCGGCGCGCTGGCCGATGGGGTGATTGTCGGCTCGGCCTGCGTGCGGGAGATTGGGCAGAGTGCAAAACCCGTCGAAACGGCAAAAGAGTTTGCAGGGCGGTTCCGGGCGGCGTTGAAGTAAATCCCCCGGCCCGTTCCGTTATATAATGAATCCATGCGTTTCGACATTTTCACCCTGCTGCCAGAGATTTTCCCGCCCTATTTGCAGTCGAGCATTCTGCAAAAGGCTGCTGCGCGCGGCCTGCTGGAATTTGGCATTCACAATATCCGCGATTACACTCACGATAAGCACCATACCACCGACGATACGCCTTATGGCGGCGGCGGCGGGATGGTGATGAAGCCCGAACCGATGTTTGAAGCGCTGGAAAGTGTGCTTGGCATTCCCCCCGCCTGCCCGGTAATCATGCTCACGCCGCAGGGACGGGTTTTTAACCAAAATATTGCGCGCGAACTGGCCGGGAAGGAGCACGTGGCCCTGGTTTGCGGGCGCTATGAGGGCATTGATGAGCGCATCCGCGAAAACCTGATTACTGATGAAATTTCGATAGGGGATTATGTGCTGACAGGCGGCGAGCTGCCCGCGTTGATCCTGGTGGATGCGATTTCGCGCCACATTCCGGGCGTGCTCGGCGACCCAACCGGGGCCGATGATGACTCCCACGCATCGGGCCTGCTCGAATACCCGCACTACACCCGTCCGCCAGAGTTTCGCGGCTGGAAGGTTCCCGACGTGCTGCTGAGCGGCGATCATGCCAAAATCGACAAGTGGCGGCGCGAACAATCACTGGCGCGTACCCTGGCAAAACGGCCAGATATGCTCGAAAATGCAACTTTAAGCGAGTCTGACAAAAAAATGCTGAAAGCGATCAAAGAAAAGATGAAAGATGAATGATGCCGTCCCGTTCTCTTTCATCCTTCTTTTTACACCCCCACAGGAGCGAAACTATGAAATTCAGCTACGGCAAGACCTTCCTGCTCGGTTTTGGCTTTTTTGGCCTGAGTATCATCTGGGGCACCTATAACGCCTTCGTGCCGGTTTTCCTGCAAGATAAATTCGGCATCTCTGCGGGTTGGATCGGCTTTTTTATGACGCTCGATAACATCGCAGCGCTATTCATCCAGCCGCCGGTGGGAGCCTGGTCAGATAACCTGCACTCCAAAATTGGACGCCGCATGCCGTTCATCCTGGTGGGCGCGCCAATCTCGGCCCTGGCCTTTGGACTGATCCCCATGCAGGCTGTGTTGCCGTTGTTTGTGGCCTGCACCAGCACGCTGATCTTGAGCATGGCCTTGTGGCGCACGCCGGTCATCGCGCTGATGCCCGATATCACGCCATCCAAATATCGCTCACAGGCCAATGGCATCATCAACTTCATGGGCGGCGTCGGCACGATCATCGCGCTCAAGGCGGGCGGATCGCTTTTCAAAATCGACCAATCGTTCCCGTTCTGGCTGGGTTCTGGGCTGGTGATAGTGGCGGCGCTGCTGGTGTTCCTTTTCATCAAAGAATCGCAGGAGTTTGAAGCCACTGAAAAACCCGATTTCATCACCAGCCTGAGAGAAATCTTCCAGGATGAAGAAAAAAGCGCGCTGCGGCTTTTTGGGGCCATTTTCTTCTGGTTTGTGGGCTACCAGGCCATTGAAACCTTCTTCACGCTGTATGCAACCAACCATCTCGGTCTTGATGCTGGCGATGGGGCCACCCTGCTTTCGGTGCTGCCACTGTTTTTTGTGATTTTTGCCATCCCATCGGGCATTATTTCCGCCCGGATTGGCCGCCGCGTTGCCATTTCAATCGGTCTTTCAGCGCTGGTGGTGCTCCTGACGGCGCTGTATTTCATCCCGGCCCAGACGCTGCTTTCGCCCATCGCGCCACTGCCGCTGGTAGGCATCCCGCTGGTGGAAGGTGGCGCGCGGATGTTGACGGTGGCCGGGCTGCTGCTGATGGTGTGTGGTGTAGCCTGGGCGTTGGTCAATATCAACTCGCTGCCCATGGTGGTAGATATGACCAGCGCCGTGCGCATTGGCACTTTTACCGGCCTGTACTACCTGTTTTCCACGCTGGCGGCCATCGTCGGGCCAAATATCAATGGCTGGGCCATTCAGTTGACCGGGAATAACTACAACCTGATCATGATCATTGCCCCGATTTTCATGTTGGCAGCCCTGCTGATGCTGATCGGTGTGCGGCGTGGTGAGGCCCTGGCAGAATGAATCTTGTGCGCTGGTTGTCGCTGCTGGTTGTGCTGGCCCAGCTATTGGGCTGTGCGCCCGCGCCTGCCAGCGTGGATTGTGCCGATGTAACGGTATTTTGCGTCGGGTTGGTGACCGAATCGGGCAAAGTCAGCGACCCGGGCTTGAATCGCGATTCGTGGCAGGCCATCCTCCAGGCCCAGGAAAAGCATCTTATCGACAAGGCTGCGTTTATTGAAACGGTGGAAAGCCTTGATCTTGCCAAAAATGTGGATTTTTTCTTGTCGAGGAAGTATGACCTGGTGGTGACGGTTGGTTCCGGGCTGGAGGAGATTTCCCGCGATGCGGCAGGGAATTACCCGGATGTTTTGTTCATCGGAATTGACCAATCCAACCCGGAGGAATCGCCCAATATGGTCGGTGTCCGTTTTCCTGAAGACCAGGGCGGGTTTATGGCCGGGGCGCTGGCGGCGCTGGTGACGCAGACCGGTGTGGTTGGCGCGGCCTGTGAAAGTGATTATATTGACTCGATGTGGCGTTATTGCGAGGGTTTTCGCGCCGGGGCAACATATGCCAATGCGATGGTTTCGGTGATTGTGCAGTACCGGCCCAGCGGCAGCGGCGAATCGGCATTTCGGGATGAGAAGTGGGGCGCAGAGGCTGGGGATAATCTGACTAAGGCCGGGGCAGATGTGGTCTTTGGCGCAGGTGGTGATACCGCCGAATCCGCCCTGGAAGCGACCGCCAAGGTGAAGATGATGGTGATTGGCGGCGGGGCGGATATCCTGGTGCCGCTGCCTGAGCTTGCCCCACAAACCATTTCCTGTGTGGTCAGGCAGGTGTCTGAAGCCCTGCCGGGATTGTTGGAACAGGCTGCTGATGGCACATTCTCTGCCCCGAATGTGAACGCCCCATTTGCCTTTACCCCGTTTAATAAGAAAATTCCCGGCCTGACTCGTGCCGTTAAAAACCAGCTGCTCGAAATCACCCGCGGCCTGGCAGATGGCACAATTCTCACCAATGTATCGCCCGAAAAACCCGGTGAATAGGTTTTCATTCTCCCTTTACTTCTATCCGGGATGATGGATCGGGCCTTCATAAAGCTTTAACCAAGATCGCCATGTGTTTATAAAAAACTTGGGGATTTGCTATTAAACCTGGCATCATGACGGCTGCTTGTGTGATTTTAAGAAAAGCATGGGATGGGTGGAATTTTTGGGCTCTCCCGTTTGCAAGAAGCCCTGGCATAAAAGAACGATTTCTCACGTAGAACGGGTCGCCCCTACGGGTTTTCACACCAAAAATGGTAGCGCCAATTTTTGTTATAAATGGATGGGTAAACGGTGACATTCCGCAACTTGCACAACCTTCCAAGAGGCTGTAAAATTACCCATGCGTTCGTGGCATTTGTCACGAGTAAAAATGTTCAGATTAAATAGGAGAAGAAAATGAAGAAGATTTTTGCGTTCTTGAGCCTGTTGGTTGTGGCTTCCATGCTGTTGACAGCATGCGGCGGCACTACCAGCAGCGCATTCAAAGTCGGCCAGGTAACAGACCTCGGCGGTATCGATGACAAATCGTTCAATGCCAGCGCCTGGCTGGGCGTCGAAAATGCCCAAAAAGAGCTCGGCGTGACCGGCAAGTATCTCGAATCCCAGGGCCAGTCTGACTATGCCAAGAACATCCAGCAGTTCCTGGATGAAGACACCAACCTGATCGTCACCGTTGGGTTCCTGCTCGGTGTGGACACCGCCAAAGCCGCCCTGGCCAACCCCGAAACCAAATTCGCCATTGTGGACTATGCTTATCCCGACTGCTGGCCCGGCGCTGCGGTTGGTAAAGACTGTGGTTCTGACAAAGAAATCGCCAACGTCCTCGGCCTGACCTTCCAGACCGACCAGGCCGCTTTCCTGGCTGGTTATCTCGCCGCTGGCATGACCAAGACCGGCAAAGTCGCCACCTACGGCGGGCTCAACATCCCCACCGTCACCATCTTCATGAAGGGCTTTGAAGCTGGCGTCAAGTACTACAACCAGCAGAAGGGCACCAATGTGGAAGTCCTGGGCTGGAACACCGCCGCCGCTGATGGCGTGTTTGCTGGCAACTTCGAATCCACCGATGATGGCCGCAGCCTGGCTGAATCCTTCGTCCAGGAAGGCGCTGACATCATCCTGCCCGTTGCTGGCCCCGTTGGCCTCGGCTCTGCCGCTGTCTGCAAAGAAACCGGCAACTGCCTGGTCATCGGCGTGGATGCTGACTGGTACGAAACTGCCGCTGAGTACAAGGATGTTGTCTTGACCAGCGTGCTCAAGAAGATCAATGTCGCTGTCTACGATGCCGTGAAGCGCGCCAAAGACGGCACCTTCAAGGGTGGCGTTGCTACCTACACCATCAAAGATGGTGGCGTTGACATTGCCCCGTACCATGATTTCGACAGCAAAGTTTCTGCTGAACTGAAAGCTGAAGTCGAAGCGGCCAAGAAAGCCCTGATCGACGGCAGCCTGACGGTTGATGGCGTCCTCGCCAAGTAAGTCGCACGATCGCAAAACGAAGGGCCGGGTCATCCCCGGCCCTTTTATTTTATGGTACGATAAAGACAAATTTCACAACACAGGAGACCAGCCATGCCTGTACTGGAACTGAAAGGCATTACCAAGGCTTTCCCCGGGGTTCTGGCGAATGATCATATTAGCCTGACACTGGAAGACGGGGAGATTTTGGCCTTGCTCGGCGAAAACGGCGCGGGAAAAACCACGCTGATGAATATCCTTTACGGTTTGTATAAGCCCGACGAGGGTGAAATCCTGGTGCGCGGCAAAAATGCCGACATCCATGAGCCTAACGACGCCATCCGTTGTGGGATCGGGATGGTTCACCAGCACTTCATGCTTATCCCGGTGATGACTGTCACTGAAAACGTGATGCTTGGTATCGAACCTGTCAAAAACGGGCTGTTCCTCGACCGCGAAAAAGTCGCCAGACGTATCCGCGAGATTTCGGAGCAGTACGGGCTGGAAGTCGACCCAAATGCCTACGTAAAAGATTTGCCGGTGGGCACCCAGCAGCGTGTAGAGATTATCAAAGTGCTCTACCGCCAGGCCGACATCCTCATCCTGGATGAACCGACAGCCGTTTTGACCCCCCAGGAAGTGGAAGGGCTGTTTAAGATCCTGCACACCCTGGTACAAAAGGGCAAATCGATCATTTTCATCACCCACAAGCTTAAAGAAGTCATGGCCATTGCCAACCGCATCACGGTCTTGCGCGGCGGCCGTTCGGTAGGCACAGTTCTGCCCGCCGAGATGAACCCCGAAAAACTGGCATCACTCATGGTGGGGCGCCAGGTCAGCCTGGTTGTGGAGAAGGCCGAAGCCAAACCCCAGGGGATGACGCTGGAAGTCAAAGATTTGTTTGTGCGCGATGACCATGGAAACCTGGTGGTGAACAACATCACATTTGAAGTTCATGCCGGGGAAGTGCTGGGTATTGCGGGTGTGCAGGGCAATGGACAAACCGAGCTGGTATATTCTCTCACCGGGCTGCTGCCTTCCCTTAGCGGAACCATCCACGTCGCTGGAAAACCCATCCAGAACACATCCCCGCGCCATATCCTCGAGCAGGGCGTGGCGCATGTCCCCGAAGACCGGCAAAAGCACGGGCTGGTGCTGACCTTCCCCATCCACGATAACATGGTGCTTTGCACCTATTATCTTGCCCCATTCGCCAGGGGGGTGGTTTTACAGGAACAGGAAATTCTTGCCACCTCCGAGAAGCTGGCAAAACAATATGATGTTCGCACGCCCAGCGTGTTTGTTAACGCCGGAACCTTGTCTGGCGGCAACCAGCAGAAAATTATCATCGCCCGCGAGTTTTCTCGCCCGATCAAACTGCTGATAGCTTCGCAGCCCACCCGTGGGCTGGATGTCGGCTCGATTGAATATATCCACAACCGCATCATCGAAAAACGCGATGAAGGCACTGCCGTTTTGCTGATCTCTTCCGAACTGGATGAAATCCTGGCATTATCAGACCGCATCGCAGTGATGTACAAAGGCCAGTTTGTTGATATTGTTCCAGCTGCCAGCGTGACCAAGGAATACCTGGGCCTGCTAATGGCTGGGATCAAACCTGAAAATGCGCCCGCCGCGCCATCCGGGCAGCGCACCATCGAAGTTGACCTGTAGGAAGGTGGCCTGTGACTGAAAAACCGATCCAACCCAAAAAAGAAGAAAAAGCCCCTGCTAGCGGGCAGATCCGGCAAGCCTTGCTTGTTCCGGCGCTGGCAGTACTTACCGGCCTGATCATAGGGGCCATCATTATCATTATTACCAACGAAAAAGCCGCCACTGCTTATGGGAACTTCTTTGGCGACCCGTTGGCCGCGCTGTTTGCCAGTTGGGAAGCGGTTGCCACTGCTTATGGTTCGCTGCTGGTCGGCTCTTTTGGCGACCCGGGCAAAATCATCAATGGCCTGGGCATTCTCTTTTCCACTGGCGATAGCAGCAAATTCATCCGCGCCCTGTATCCGCTCTCTGAAAGCCTGGTGACAGCCACCCCGTACATTTTTGCCGGGCTGTCGGTGGCGCTGGGCTTTCGCGCGGGCCTGTTCAACGTTGGCGCAGAAGGACAATTGTTCATCGGCACACTGGCCTCTGCTTTTGTGGGCTATAGCCTGGTTGGGCTGCCGTGGTTCATCCACCTGCCGCTGGCCATCCTGGCCGGGGCGCTGGGTGGCGCACTGTGGGGAGCCATCCCTGGTTATCTCAAGGCCAAAACCGGCGCGCACGAAGTGGTCAATACCATCATGATGAACTGGATAGCCTTTCGCCTGAGTGACTGGCTGCTCAATGGGCCGATGAAAGCTCCCGGTTTCCGCCCGATCACCCCGCAGATTGAGACATCTGCTGAACTCCCGCGCTTTTTTGCCGACCCGCTGCGCATAAACTGGGGCTTCATTCTCGCCCTGCTGGCTGCCTACGGCGTCTATTGGCTGTTATTCAAAACAACTATCGGGTTCGAAATCCGTTCAGTTGGTTTGAACCCTGATGCAGCGCGGTATTCTGGCATGAGCATTGTCCGTAACACAGTGTTGGTGATGGCCCTCAGCGGCGCACTTTCTGGCCTGGCCGGTACTGCTCATGTGCTTGGCGTGGATCGCTGGGTGGGGCAGGGTTTTTCGGCTGGCTATGGGTTTGATGCAATCGCGCTGGCATTGCTTGGGAACAGCCATCCGCTGGGAGTGGTGCTGGCAGCCCTGTTGTTTGGCACCCTGCGCAGTGGCGCAACCCGCATGCAATCTATGGCGGGCATCCCGATCGACATCATTTCCATTATCCAGGGTTTGGTGATCATCTTTGTCGCTGCGCCAGCCATCATTCGCTGGCTCTACCGCCTGCGCAACATCAAATCAGATACGACCGTTATGGTGAGAGGCTGGGGCAAATAACATGAAAACCAAAACATCCTTCACCCGTTCGCGCCTGATTCCCGGTATTGTTATCATTGTTACCGGGTTGCTGATTTTCCTGCTTTTTGCCATCAACACCCAGCCCCAGGTTACTTCGCGCTTTGGAATGAACATCTCGGCTTCTTCCGAAGCGATTCAAATCCCAGACCTGGTTGTTCCTGCCCAAACGGGCATTTATGTGCTTGCCCTCGTCACTGTCTTTTTCGGCGCATGGCAAATGGCACGGGGCATTCGCTCCACCGGGGCGCTGATCGGGATCGTGGCCTTCTCGTTTGTGGCATCTTTCCTGATCTGGGCTACACAGGGTAAATCATTCAACATGGTTGGCATGTTGAGCAGCTCACTGGTGCGCGCCACTCCCATCGCCCTGGCGGCCTTGTGCGGTGTTATCAGCGAACGCGCAGCAGTGGTCAATATCGGTATCGAAGGCACCATGTTGCTTTCGGCACAGGCTGCCGTCATTTCGGCCACGGTAAGCCACAATCTTTATGTCGGCCTGGTGGTAGCCATCCTCACCGGCGGGTTGGTGGCGGCTTTCCACGCCTTCATGGTCATCCGTTTCAAAGTCAACCAGATTGTCAGCGGTGTGGCCATCAACATCTTCGCCACCGGCGCGACAAGTTTCATCTCCTCCCGCTACCTGGAGAAACACACCGACCTGTTCAACAACTCTGGCACATTCCCGATCATCTCCATCCCTTTACTTTCAAAAATTCCCATCCTGGGGCCGGTGTTGTTTGAAAACAGCCTGGTGGTGTACCTGACCATGCTGCTGGTGGTTGTTCTTCAGGTGGTTCTGTTCTACACCCCCTGGGGATTGCGTACCCGCGCAGTTGGTGAACACCCCAAGGCCGCCGACACTCTCGGGATTGATGTGTTCTTCGTCCGCTATGTGAATGTCATCATCGGCGGTATGATTGCCGGGCTGGGTGGGGCCTACTTCACCATTGGCTCAGTGGGCCGTTTCGACGAGGTTATGACCGCTGGGAAGGGCTTCATTGGTCTGGCCGCCATGATCTTTGGCAAATGGAACCCGGTCGGGGCGTTCACATCTTCGCTAATCTTCGGTTTCACCGACTCATTGCAGGTAAAAATGCAGATCCTGGGTACCCCCATCCCATCCGAATTCCTGCTGATGGCTCCATACATCGTCACCATGATTGTCCTGACAGGCATCGTAGGGCGGGCGATGCCCCCCGCCGCAGATGGCGAGCCATACGAGAAACAGTAATTTACAAGGGGCGGCCAACAGGCCGCCCCTTGATTTACAGGCTGCCATTTGTTGAACTGCATTGCACCCCTCTGCAAGCCATTGATCGGCAACGGTAATCTCCCAAATTTGGATTAGAATTATTGCAATTCCCAAAGGAGGAACTATGAACAAATTCCAACGTCTATTAATCATACTGACCCTGCTATCTTTGGGGCTGAGCGCCTGCAACCTGCCAGGCTCAGCCACACAGGCTGTATCTCCTGGAGCGGCATTCACTGCCGCCGCCCAAACCGTGGAAGCCCAACTGACCCAAAATGCCTTGCTGGTGCCGCCCACCAACACCCCCGCCCCCATCCCGCCCACCGACACCCCCGTGCCGGTACTGCCCAGCAACACACCTGTTCCGCCGTCGCCCACACCCACCCCCTATTGCGACCTGGCGCAATTTGTCAGTGATGTTACCATCCCCGATGGCACCCAGATGCTGCCGGGGCAAACCTTCACCAAAACCTGGCGGCTCCAGAACATGGGTGTATGTACCTGGTCTACCAGCTACCAGGTGATTTTCGATAATGGCAATGTGATGGGCGCCACATCCCCACAATCGCTGGCCGGGAATGTGGCACCCAACCAGACCGTCGATATATCTGTTAGCATGACCGCGCCCACCACCCCGGGCGCATATCGCGGCTACTGGCGTTTGCGCAACGCCGCCGGTGTGCTCATCCCGATCTTGAACGGCTACCAGGGCCAATCTTTTTATGTGGATATAAAAGTCGTGGCTCCTACCGCTACTCCAACACTGACGGCAACCCCAACCGCAACCCCCACGGCCACTTTGATCCCGCTAACATTGCTGCCCCTCACCCTGATCCCACCGATCATCTTGACCCCTTAATCTGAGAGCGTACTCGTTCTGGCGGAGGCCTCCCAAAAAGGGGCCTCCGCTTTTGTTATAATGCTTACGAAGCATGAAAGGATAAAAATGAAACTCGCTATTTACAAGCTATCTACTGCACTGGCACTCCTGGCCCTGCTTTTGAGCGCCTGCAGCAGCGAAACGGCCTCCCAGCCAACCCCCGACGCTGCCGCCATCGCTACATCAGCTGTGCAAACGGTGGAAGCGCGTTATACCGAACAGGCGCTTGCTGCGCCCACCGCCACCATCGCCATTCCGCTTGCTCCCACTGAAACCCCGGTTCCGCCCACACAACCAGCGGCATCCACCCCGGCTCCTCCAGCGGGTGATCAGGGAGCTTGCCTATACGCGACTTTTATATCTGATGTCACCATCCCCGATGGACAGGTGGTTGCCCCTGGCGCGACCTTGCGCAAAACCTGGCGCATTAAAAACATCGGCACCTGCCCATGGGATAGCGGCTACAAGCTTGTTTTCGAGAGCGGCGACCCCATGACCACCACTACCACAGTCGCCCTGCCCAAAACGGTTTACCCCGATGAAACGGTGGATATCTCCGTTGACTTAACCGCCCCAGAAAGCTATGGGGTATATACCGGCAAGTGGCGTATTGCCACCCCCTATGGCGGGACGTTTGGCGTTGGCCTCAATGACCTGGCGCTGATCGTGATGATCACGGTTGCGAAAAAGACCGAGTTGGGCTTTCGTGTTTTCGATGTCACCTATACCCTTACCCGTGATCCCCAAACCGGCTGCCCGGAGAGGGGGACAACCTACACGATCACGGCCACTGTATTTGCCAATTCGGCTGGCGAAGTAATCTATCGTTGGGATCGAAACCCCATGGATGAGAGCGCACCTGAAACTGGTAAGCTGGTTTTCAAAGACGCTGGCAGCCAAACCGTTTCTTTTGTCTGGCTGCTTAAGCCAAAGGCCGTCCAAAATTTCGACCGTTGGGTGGCACTGAACATTCTCTCGCCAAACGACAAAGAGCAATTTAAGAGAGTCTTGTTTAACTTCTCTTGCCCCTAAAACTCATTTCCTGGCAGAATTTATGCCCATCACATCGAATTGCCTTTTTCTGAAGCGCAAACCATCGATCACAAACGTTCCATCGCAGCGATTCAGCCACCAAAACTGATTGCGCTGCCCAAGATAAATTGACTCGATACCCTGTGGAGAGATTGCCATGAAACAAACAAGCGTACTTGTGACCATTCTCCTGCTGGCGCTTACCTTGGCAGCGTGCAGTATGCCGGGGAATGCCGCCCCAACCGCCATCAGTCCCGATTTAATATTCACCCAGGCCGCCCAGACGGTTGAAGTCCAGCTGACACAGGCTGCGATGTTTAGCACACCCACCCCGGTACTGCCCACCGCTCCTGCCATCCAGCTTGTTCCCACCAATACCACTGCCCCGGCAGATGCTGGCGCAGCCGTCACTTTGCCCCCGGCGCCAACTGCGGCCATTATAACGGCCACAACAGCGCCGCTGGTGGGCGCATCCGCCTCGCCGCAGGCCACCCAGGCTTGTGACCAGGCCAAATTCATCGCCGATGTCACTATACCAGACGGGTCACCCATCAACAACGGCGGTGCTTTCACCAAAACATGGCGGCTGAAGAACGTAGGAACCTGCACCTGGACGCCATCTTACGCTGTGGTCTTTGAATCGGGCGATATTATGGGCGGGCCAGCCTCCATGGCGCTGCCCGGGACGGTTGCACCGGGCGCAGAGATCGACATTTCAGTCCCAATGAAAGCGCCCGAAGTCCCCAACACCTACCGGGGCTACTGGCGGCTGCGTAACCCTGCCGGGGAATTCATTCCCGTGCAGAGTGGCTTCCAGGGCAAATCTTTCTATGTTGAAATCAAAGTTGGGGATAGCGGCGGTGGAAAATTTGCTGTGACCAGTGTTTCACTCTCCGTTGACCGCAAGGGAACCTGCGCATCTGGCAGTTATGTGGTCAGTGCCAAAATTACCGCCAATGGCGCCGGTGAAGTCACTTATAACTGGGTTTTCAGCGATGGGTCGAAAGATACCATCATCCATGACCCGATCAAATTCACTGAAGCGGGCTACCAGGTGGTGAAATATGAGTGGAGCACCAACGCGACCGGCCTATGGATGGATATCTACATTGACAAGCCAAATCACCAGAATTTCGGCCGCGCCAACCTGAACTGCCCCTGATCTAACCAAAAGCCGGGAATTCCCCGGCTTTTTTCTTGCATCCCCGTTGGAACCAAATCCTATTCTCCTGCGTCTATACAGTGGCATACCCAAGAAGGAGAATTTTCGATGAAACCCACCTTTAAACAACTCGTCTTTACACTTATCTTCCTGCTAACGCTTTCTGCTTGCAACCAGCCTGCTGCCACACCCGATGCAGCCGCCACACTCCAGGCCGTTTACACAGCCCAGGCCGCCACTGTGGCTGTGTTGCAGACCCAGGCTGTCGGCCCAACCATGACACCGCTGCCATCCCCAACCTATGTGCTGCCCACATTACCGGCCCTGCCCACCTTTACACCAGGCGCAGTCCTGCCCACCCTGCCGCCCATGCCCACCACCGCCCCGGTGACGCTGTGCGACTCGGCCACATTCATCAAAGATGTGACGGTTTCAGATGGCACAAGTTTTGCCGCCGGTGAAAAATTCACCAAAACCTGGCGCATCCAAAACGCGGGCACCTGCACCTGGAACAATTCCTACGCTGTCGTTTTTGTCAATGGCAACGCCATGAGCGGCCCGGCCTCTTTCAACCTGGGCGCCACCGTCAAACCGGGTGAAACCATTGATATATCCGTCAACCTGGCTGCCCCCTCATCCGAAGGTGATTATCGCGGCAATTGGATGCTGCGCAATGCATCTGGTGTACTCTTTGGGCTTGGCCAGCAATCCAAAACCGCCTTTTATGTGGATGTCAAAGTCAAAGGCGAGATGCTCGGCGTCTACGATTTCGTCGCAGAATACTGCTCCGCTGACTGGCGCAGCGCAGCCGGTGACCTGGGCTGCCCTGGCAACACCGAAGGCAAAAAAGGCTACGTTACCAAAGTAACCAAACCCCAGCTTGAAAATGGCTCTTTTGAAACCCATGCAGCCCTTTTGACGGTGCCCCAATTCGTCAGGAATGGTTATCTCCAGGGTTATTATCCTGAATTCAAAATCAAAGATGGCGACCGCTTCCGGGCTATCATCAGCTGCCAGTATAATGCCAGGGGCTGCAATGCTATCTTTGAACTCAACTACCAGATCGGCAACGGCGAGATCAAAACACTCTGGAAGTTCAACGAAGCCTATGAAGGTCAATATTACACAGTGGATGTGGACCTGAGCAAACTGGAAGGTAAAAACGTTAAATTTATCTTGACCGTCCTGGCAAATGGTTCTGCAGATGACGACCGCCCCCTGTGGATTGCGCCTCGCATCGAACGGGTTGCCAGGCTGGTTACCCCCACTGCCACCCCCACCAAAACTACCACTGCCAGCCCCACCAAAACCGCCACTGCAACCTCCACAGCAACGGTCACGCCGACCACCACTGCTACCCCCACATCCACCGCTACCTCCACGGCTACCGCTACCGCAACGGCCACTGCCACTTTGACAGAAACCCCTACGGCCACCCCCACAGAAACCCCCACGGCCACCCCCACACCGTAACCCTGAATAAAAACAGCATTTACCGGCAGGAATCCACCCCTGCCGGTAAATGCTGTTTTCGTGCCCGTTTTTCAACGGCGCATAGCGCAAACCATGGATAACGTTTTAACCATTGTTTTCAGTCTGCGCCCAGCGAGAAACGACCCAGCATTATTGCTTACCCATCATTCACGTTAAGATATAATCACACAGAAGTTCCAAATATTCCCGGAGGAAACATGATGCGAACAACAAAGTTCGTCCAACTGATAGCCCTGTTTACCCTGCTGGCAATCCTGTCTGCTTGCAGTATGGGACAAACTCCCGCCCCCACTCCTACGGCGGTTGACGTCAATGCCATCATCACTGCGGCGGCTGCCACAGCCTACGCCCAGCTTACCCAGATCGCTTCCCTGGCGACTCCCGCACTCCCGCCCACCGAAGCGCCCACCCAGCAGCCCATCGCCGTTGTCCCCACCACAGACCCTGGCGCTGCCGCCCCTACCCAGCCGCTTGTCATCCAGATTACTGCTACCGTGGTGGATGTTCCAACCGCTGCCGGCCTGGTGGAAACACCCACACTGGCAATCCCGGTACTGCCTGGCGTCCCCAGCCTGACCCCGGTTCCCACCATTGCCCTGGGTGGGGCTGTAGCCACATCCAGCGGCCCCCTCTGCAAGAAAATGACTTTCGTTGCAGATATCACCATTCCAGATTTCACCGTAATGAAGCCCTGGGAAAAATTCACCAAAATCTGGCGCATGCAAAACACTGGCACCTGCGCCTGGGATGAAGGCTTCGTTTTCAAAGCCTTTGCAGGTTCCACCATGGGCAAAGGCGACCCTTTCCAAATCAAACGCGAAAGCCAGTTTGTCCAGCCTGGCGCGGTTGTCGATATCGGCATAGATTTCTACGCCCCCGGCGACCCTGGTGAATACATACAACATTGGAGCTGGTACGATGATGTTGGCAAGCCTTTCCCGCAAAGCGTGGTTGTCGCCATCAAAGTCGTCAAGTAAACCTTGCGCAAAACCATAAATCCCCGTTTTGCCAGTAAAACGGGGATTTTTTTATCTAACCGTTATATAATCTTATTAGGACTATCCGAAACTGATTACCAGCGGAAATCAAACAAACACTCGGACTGGAAATACAATCTCCACGGGTGAGAATTTACTTCCGCATTAAGGAAAAAGGGCAATTCTCATCCACGCTGGGTTCACCAACCACCAACTTTTCTACAAACACGGATTGTCCAAAGGTGAATTATGAAAACCAAACTAACCATCATCTTGTTGTTCACAATCTTCCTGACATCCTGTTCCAGCGCCACCCCGGCCCCCACCGCCACCCCCGTAGACATCGCCGCGCTCCAGACAGCCGCCGTAGAATCAGTCTTCCAGCAACTTACACTCACCGCCGCCTCCTTTACGCCCACCCCGCAGCCCACCCCTGTTCTCCCCACCGAAACCCCGGTTCCGCCCACTGCCGCCCCGGCGCTGCCCACCAGCACAGCCACCGAACGCATCTGCGACAACATGCAATTCATCGGCGATGTTACCGTCCCCGATGGCACCCAGATTGCCGCCGGGCAGGAATTCATCAAAACCTGGAAAGTTAAAAATACCGGATCCTGCTCCTGGACCACTGGCTATTCTGTGCTCTTCGCGTACGGCTCGCAAGAAATCCGCATCCAGCCCACCTACCTTTCCGGCGAAGTCCCCACTGGCCAGGAAGTTGAAATCTCAGTCAAACTCAAAGCCCCTGAAAAAGCTGGCAACTACAACGGCACCTTCCGCCTGCAATCCAACAACAACATCCCATTCGGCGAATACTTCACAGTGGTCATCACCGTTCCGTGAACCCGGATGCACTCGCCCGCGCCGTAAAAGAACAGTCCCGCCAGCATGGCTTCGTGCTGGCGGGTATTACTACACCGCACCCACCGCCGCATTTCAACAGCTTCCAGGCCTGGCTGGATTCAGGCCAGCATGCCGACATGGCCTACCTCGCGGATGACCGCTCCCGCGCCCGCCGCGCCGACCCGTGCTTAATCCTGCCCGAATGCCGCTCCATCCTTGTTTTGGGAATGCCCTATTCCAACCCGCAATCTGCCCCGCTGTCAAATGAGCCAGATACTCCCCGTGGCAGGGTGGCCGCCTATGCCTGGGGCGACGATTACCACCTCGTCATCCCCAAAAAACTACAAGCGTTGGTAACCTTCATCGAAGAACAGCTTGGACAGCCTATTCCCAACCGCTATTACACAGATACTGGCCCCTTGCTGGAGCGTGACCTGGCACAACGCGCAGGCCTGGGATGGATTGGCAAAAACACCTGTCTCATCGCCCCGCAGCAAGGCTCCTACTTCTTCCTGGCCGAAATCCTGCTTGGCCTCGAGCTGCCTCCCGACCCACCTTTTACACTCGACCACTGTGGCAATTGCACCCGCTGCATCGAATCCTGCCCGACAGGCTGCATCTTGCCCAACCGCACCATGGATGCCCGGCGCTGCATCTCCTACCTGACCATCGAAAACAAAAACGAAATCCCGCCTGAACTGCGTCCGCTGCTTCAAAATTGGGTTTTTGGATGCGACATCTGCCAGATGGCCTGTCCTTGGAACAACCGTTTTGCCCCGCTCGCCGGATACCCTGCTTTTGCGCCGCGCCCCGGCATCCCCAACCCTGTCCTGGCTGAAGACATGGCGCTTTCAGCGGGTGAATTTAACCAAAAATTCAAAGACAGCCCCGTTAAACGCGCCAAACATCGCGGCTACCTGCGCAACATCCTGTCCGTCATAGATAACTAACCTGGAGTCACAGAACCGGAGTTTTTATGCCAAAGTTACTCATCGCCACAGAAAACCATGGAAAAGTGAAAGAATTTCAGGTGCTGCTTGCCAGCCTGGGCGTGGAGCTTTTTACCCCCAAAATGCTCGGCATCAGCCTGAATGTGGTGGAAGATGGTTCTACCTACGCTGAAAATGCCGGGAAAAAAGCCCGCGCCCACGCCATCGCCAGTGGCTTGATTTCCCTGGCCGATGATTCTGGGCTGGAAGTGGATGCCCTGGGTGGCGCGCCTGGCCTGTATTCGGCGCGTTACTCGCCGAAAGCCGGCGCCACCGATGCTGACCGGCGTGCCTATCTCTTGGAGAATTTGCGTGATAAGCCGCGCCCCTGGCTGGCGCATTTCCATGCTACCATCGCCATTGCCGTACCTGCTGGGGAGTTGTTTTTTGCGGACGGGAATTGCTACGGGGAGATTCTGCCCACGGAGCGCGGTGACAACGGATTCGGGTATGACCCGCTTTTTTTTATCCCCCAAAAAGAGCGCACGATGGCTGAGTTAAGTATGGATGAGAAGAATCAACTCAGTCACCGTGCGCTGGCTGTGAAAAATGCCATCTCAATTGTGGAAAAGTTGCTTATTCTGCCGCCCCAGGCTGGTAAATGATGCTTTTTAAGAAAAGGTGCAGGGTGCTGGCTACTGCTTGCGGGTTTTCGAGCATGAGCATGTGCCCGGCACCATCGATGTTTTGCAAAACGGCGGTTTTGATTTTGTCTTTCATCGTTTGGGAATGATGGATTGGTGTCATTTTGTCTTGGCCCCCGCACATGATCAGTGTGGGGACTTTTATTTTGCCCAGCCTGGGGGTGGCGTCAAAGCTGTCACAGGCGGTCAAGTCACCGAGCAGCACAGATGGGCGCACTTCCATCAGGCGGCGCAGGGCTTGTTCTTTCAGGCGCGCATCTGTTTCCAGGCTGAAAGACCAGTCTGTGATTTTTTGCGCGGCAATTGGGAAGGTGGATGGGCTGGCCAGGTCATCGATCAGCGTTGGGTTAACGCGCGGTCTGGCGCTGCTGGATACCAGCCCCAGACCGAGGGTGCGGCGCGGGTGTTCGAGTGCCAATGTCATGGCGATTGCGCCACCCATGGAGTGCCCGACAAAGATGGCTTTGCGGATTTTGAGCGCGTCCATGAAATCGAGTACGCAGTGGGCATAATCAGGGATAGATTGTCGCCCAAACCCTTCCGATTTGCCATGCCCAGGCAGGTCTATTGCATAGATACGCTCTGCGCCCATGCGTCGCACTTCGGGCGGCCAGTACAGGTGATTGCCTCCTGCGCCATGGATGAGGATGGTTGCCGGGCGTGACCACTGGTCTTCGTTGTTGGAAAAGTAATAGATGCCTGCTGCGATGGACATGTTTGGGGGTTCCTCTGTGATAAAAAAATGCTTTGCGGCGGGCGCAAAGCATTTTTAACGGTTATCTATGATCTGCCGTGGCGCAATTTATCAGATGCTTCTTCGCTCAGGGGGATATAAACCAGGATTTTTGTGCCTTTTCCCGGCGCTGACTCGATTTGCAGGACACCGTTGACCAATTCGGAGCGCTCGCGCAGGTTGATCATGCCCAGGCTGCCGCGTTTGTCGTACGATTTGTTGACGCTCTCCACATCGAAGCCGACACCATCATCCACGATCTGCAGCAGCGCGATTTCTGGCTCACCATTGAGGGCATTGAGCCGCACCCAGATGTGTGTGGACTGGGCGTGTTTGCGGGCATTGTTGACGGCTTCTTCTGCGATATAGAAGATAACCCCTGATTTGCCCATTTCTAGTTGCTCGGTTAGCTTGGGATCAACCTGGATGATGACATCTTGGGCGTAGGTCTCTTTCATCTTGTCGGCCATCGATTGCAGCGCCGCAGACAGGCCTTGTGATTCAAGCACCAGCGGGCGCAGTGTGAACAGCATGTGACGGATTTCTTTGGTCGTCCGGCGGGCCAGGTCTTCGATCTTTTCCAGTTCTTCTATGGCCGCTGGCTGGTTCTTGACCATGATGCGCCGCGCCAGGCTGATGCGCATGGCGATCGCCGCTACTGACTGTGTGGGGCCATCGTGCAGGTCGCGGGCCAGTTTTTTGCGGGCTTCTTCCTGGGCCTCGGCCATGCGTTCTTTTTCATCAGAAAGATCCTGGTAAAGCCGCGCATTTTGGATGGCAATAACTGCCTGGTGGCCGATAATATCCAGGATTTCGCGCCGGTCACGGGTGAAATAATTGGCATCTGGATGCCCATACAGCATCACACCGTAAACATTCAGCCCGCTGCGCAGGGGGAAACAGTACACCGAATTGCATGTAGCCAGTGAAATTAACCGGCTGAGTTCTGGATCTTCGGCTACCTTCCCCGTTACCAGGGATTGACCTTCTTCAATGGCGGCTGCCAGAATACCGGCCTTCCCGGGCAGGCTGGTGCGGATATCAGATTGTGAAAGTCCGTTTGCTGCACCCACCATCAGTTCATCTTCCTGGAACAGCAACACGGAACCGATCAGGCGGTTGCCCTGCTGGGTGAATCCTGCCGAATTATCATGGCCTTCGGTGCGCAGGGCATCTGCGCTCAGGGCCAGCGCCTGGTCGAGCACGCGTTTGTAGTTGAGAGTGGCGGTCAGGGTGGAACTCAAGTTATAGATGGCGCGCAGGCGATCGCTTTCGGTGTGGCTGGTTTTTTCGCGCACTTCGATTTGTTGCTTACGTGTCTTGCGTAAATCGGCGATAAGTTCCTGGCTTAAATACCCAAAAATCCCGGCCAGGAAGAGTGTCACTACGGCGGCAATGCCCACAAAAATCAGATGTGTTCCGTTGACAATAATATCTGCCAGCTGGAAAAGAATCATTCCCCCGGCAGAAGCCAGGCTGCCGGGTAAGTCAAAATATAGCGCACCAGTCAAGACTGGCAGCAGGATCATCCAGGAGGCAGTACCCGTCAGGCCCCCTTGCAGCCAGAAGAACAACCCCGAAATTACCACATCTATCGCCAGGCTGATCTGGCGGTGATAGATCAGGCGGCGGCTCAACCCGGCAATCCACGACAGGATCACGTTCCAGATCGTCAAGAGCAAAACCAACACCAGGCTGGCAATGTAGGTGTATTGGCTTCGATCCATGCTCGAAAATGCCAAAAAGATCGTTGTTCCCAGCAAAACCAACCAGCGCAGGGAAATAACGAACCAATCAGCAATAAAAGGTGAGTCAGAACGTTGGAATTTGATCATTCGGATTGTTGATTACAGTGTCTAAAAGTAGTTTACCCTATTTCTTATCAAAAAGTTCAGATTTCGTATCCCATCCCTTGCAGGTACTTGCCGAACGTATCTGCAAGGATTTTCTGTTCATCGGCAGAATAGCGCTCTCGAAAACGGCCCACCTGACCCTTATAGAAGTGCGTACCCTGCTGATCCTGCACCTGCCCGCCGGGACGATATTTTTCCACTACCGCCTTTACTTTTTCATCGCCAGCATCTACACCCAAAAAACGGATGAGTTTGCCAGCCTCGCTATCATAATGTTGCAAAAGATCCTCGTAGCGCGCTTTGAGCACCCCCGGAACCTGCATCCACTTCTCCCAGCCTTCCACATATTCTACAAAAAAATCCATCGTTTTCTGGAAATTTGTCAGGTGCGAAAAAGCATTCGGGCGGCCTTGTTTTTCGAGCACGCGCTGGCCGTAATCGTGGGCCGAAAGCATTGCATCGCGCGGATCACGATAAATGTAAGTAGCCTTCATCAACCCACCCTGGATCAGCGCCTGTGCCCAAAATGTCGGCGCAGAATGGGCCTTGATGACAAATGTCTTGCCCTGCAAAGCTGGAATACTCACCATTCCCAGCCGCCGCAGGCTGAGTACGCCGATGTTGCAATTGACCTCGGTCAAAATGCCTTCCAGCTTATACTGCGCGCGAATATCGCGGGCCTCGGCACAGCCGGTCGTCTCCATCAGGTCATGGATCAAGTTATAGTGCCACCCCGATCCGGCGCGGGGCATCCCAACAGAAAGAATAATCATAGGAACTCCAACAAAAAATCAAGAGGCTGTTTTTTTATTTACGGATGAGAATTCGGATATCATTTTCGGCTTTAAATATTTCATTATATTGATTTCCGATGTAAGGCTCGATTAATTTCCAGGCTTTTTCATTTTGAAGGGCTATTTTGTCTATATAAATTGCCTGTATGTTTTTAGAAACAAAAAACGTGTAAAGTTCCTCGCTTGTTTGGAAGTTTGTATCAATATCTGCCAGGTTGTAGTATTCCAGTTGGGCCGCATTTAAGATTTTGGGCGAGCCAGATGCCACCAGTGTGCCGCGTGGCAGCTGTTCTTGCAATAGCACGATGGCCTGGTCTTCTGGCAATTGCCCGTAGCGGGGCATGGATGGCGGGCCATGTTGTTGAAGCAGTATCCCTGCCATCATGAAAATTGACGATAACGCCAGGTAAGTTCCCAGCTTTTCTTTCTGAAACACAAAACATACTGCAATAACGGTCAACAAAACCAGGCTGTCAAAGTATAGGTAATGCAGATTACGCCAGAACCCAACAGCTGTGATTAATACCAGGATGGTGGTGATCGCCAGCACAAATTTCTGGTTTTGGATATTTGTGACAAAGGTATGGATGCCAATACAGGCAAAACTCAGCACGATAAAATAGGGGGTCTGTAAATAGCCGATGCGGAAAAACGTTAAAAAATAAACCCCAAGATAGGTTGTCCAGGCTACCAGGATCGAGAGCAGGGCAAATTGCCGCTTCTTTATCAACCCGTAAATACCGAGCATCGCCAGGAGAAATATTGCATAAGCCTGCCGCTTTCCATAAGCGAGGTAAATGAACTGCGGTAACTCTTCTTTGGCGATGTAAGACAAACGCGAAATAAAAGCTTGTGGATTGCGTTGAATAGCCCTAAAAATGGAATGGTCATTTTCGGCGGGCGTTCCATATAATTTTTGAGCCTCAAGGACGGCACAGCGAATGGTGCTTTGCTCACAGGATGAATCTCGTTGATATGTGCGCAGTTGCCCTTGTTGAAAAGCCACATAGGCACGTTCTTTGGTTCCAACAAGAACATATCCCATCACCAGGTAATAAATAAAAATATATCCAACCGTAAGCACAACAAAAGGCACAACGCTGGCTAAAACATGCTTCAATTTTTCAGGGGATCGCAACATAAAAATACTAGAAATAACCATGAAAACAGCAAAAATAATCAACCCATCGTTGCGCGATAGCGCGGCCAACCCAATCAAAAACGAAGCCCATCCGATCTGACTGGTTTGTTTGGTTTCGTAATAGCTCAAAACCTTCCACAGGGCCAGGCCAGACAGGGCAGCAAAAAGTGAATCGCTGGAGTTATAGAACAGATCGGCATAAATATTTGTTGAAAAAAGCATCCCAGCCATTAGGATCGGATGAAAGTACTTCTCAAGTCGTTTGGCGAGGTAAAAACTCCCCCACCACAGCAAGATAAATATCACAATACGCCCAAAAGCGGCACTTTGAACCAACCAGTAGGGAGATTTTTGCAAGATCAGGTAAGCGACCGCATAGAGCATACTGACAAGCGGATTCCATTCATAATCGGTCATAACCCCTTGGGCAAACAACCTGCCAGCGTTGATGTAATTTGACTCATCCCATGGATTGATATCGCGAATGGTTGGGAAAATGCTCTGTAGCAAAAAAAAACCCTGCAAAATAAAAAAGATCAGCGCGATTTGGTTAATCGGGTCTTGCACAAATAGATTGGCCTGTTTCCTAACACCAGATAAAAAATTCATACTTCTCTCCTCTTATACAGTACCTGAACACAACAGCTTTCATCGTTTACGAGCTTCGCTCGCAGCACCGCAAAGTATTCCTACATTCACCCACAGATCGGGCATGGCAAACGAATCCTGCGAAAACGCCATCAGTGCCAGCGCCGCCAGCGTAAAAATCGAGGCTGCGCCGAGCATTTTCAGCCAGTCTTCCTCCCGTCGCAGCCTCGATAAAGCCTCTGCCAGCAGCCCCAGCCAAAAAGCAATGAACAGCGCAAAGCCAGCCAACCCGGTCTCTGCCAGCAGGCGCACATACAGGTTCTTCGGGTTCGGGTATAGCGTCGAATTCGGCGCAAGCGCATCCGCAATCTCAGGCACACCCATGAGCACGCCATCGGGGATATTCTGGTAAATATGAAACCCGCTTGCGCCCAGACCCACGCCCGTCAGCGGGTTCAGGTCGAAAGCCGACATCGCCGCCGCAGCATAGGCCACACGCGGGCCAAGCGAGGCATCGCTGACATAAGCCCAAAAATCGCTCATATCTGATTTCCACAGGCGCGAAATATAGCCTTTTTGCGCCAGGAACAGGCCTGCCCCGCTCAAAACGCCAATCACCAGCAGGAATAAAACCACTCTCTGCCCTGCCGCCGTGATTCTTGCCCACAAACCAGAATCGCGCTCGAACTTGAATCCAGCCCGAACCCAGCCCCAGGCATTTGCCAACAACCCGCGCCCCGCCGCCACGAAAGTGACCCCCCCCGCGAAAACCGCCACCACCAACCCCGAGCGCGAATATGTGGCCAGCAGCATAGCCAGTGAAGCCAGCAAAAGCACCCAGACAGCCCACGTTCCACTTTTTATTTTCCATTTTTGGTAGAACGTAGAAAGTGGAACGTGATATCCTGTCAGCGCCATCCCCACCAGCCAGGGCAAATACACCAGCGCGAGCTGCGCCGCCAGCCAGGATGGTTCGAAGGCAAACCCCGAGATGCGTTTATTCTTTACCAGCCCGCGCACCGAGAATAATTCCTGAATCTGTTTAAGTTCACTGCGGTAGCCGTGATTCAAACCGTAAAATTGGATTGCGCCCCAAACCAGGTGTCCCAGTAGCCCTACCAGCAGCCACTTGACTGAGAATTTCAGATCATCTTCGCCCTGGTTCATCCACGCAGATGCGACAAAGAACATCAGCCCAATGACCAGTGTCACCCAGGCACGGATGGCGCGTTCCCAATAATCGGCACCGCGCAGCTCGATTGGCGCAAAAGTTGCGCCCAATGTGGTAGCAGCAGCCGCCGCCAGCAGAAAAGCCACCAAAACGGTGAAACTGCCCGGCCACGGGTTGCGTATTTCACGCCGGTAGAGCCGATAGAGCAGCACCGGTATCAATGCGGCCAGCGGGTACAGCGCCAGCGGGCGCACATAGGTTCCGCTGCCCATGAATGGCATGAAGCGAAAACTCGTCACGGGCAGGGTGACGAGGATGAGCGCCCAAAGGATGCGGGAAAGGCGGCTCATCATGGGGTCAAACGTCTCCGACGTTTGACTTTCCAAAATCGGGAGATTTTGGGTTCCAATACAACGACAAAAATGCCAGCGTCACCATCCCCAGCGTGGCACCGGCCAGGGTGTAAGTCCCAAGTGGAACGGTGCGAGTGGTTTTCAGGTTTTCGATTTGTGTGGGGGTGATGGTGATGCCTTCGGGGTGGGCCTTGGCAGAAAACGCCAGGGCCCAATCTCTGGCCAGTTTGGCGGCGAGGCCAGAATCGGCGGAGTCGGCGTAAAAGTGCCAGCCGCCATCGCCAGGTTGAGATAACGAGAGGGTGCCTGAGCGTAAATCCACAACACTTAAACGGTTTTTCCCAGAAACTTCCTGTAATACTGCATCTGACCAGGCGATTTCTTGCAGCTGGCGGGTTTCGCGGTCGAGGTAGTAGAAGATTTCACGGTCGGGGCTGATCGGGAAGTTCTTTTCGACGTTGAGATCGACCATGACGATGGCGCGGGCGCGGTAGGCGGGTGGGAAAACGGCATACACTGCCATGCCCAATAGCCCGCCAAGCAGTGCGCCCACAAGCCACAACCGCCAGGCGCGCAGCAGGGTCAGGAAATCATCAAAGGTAGGGGGGGTGAGCAGGTTTTTCATCGTTTCGTTTTTTATCGAACAGCGAGGCGCACGGAGCGCGCCGTTTTTTATTCTTCGCGGTTGGCTTATTTCAGCTTGAATTTCCGACGCCGATTCCAATTTAACAGCGGGGCAACCAGCTTGCGGATGTAATATTTTGCCACGATCGGCGCGAAGAATGAGCCGCCATTGCGGTAGTGGACTTTGAGCATTTCCGGCCAGCAGCGGTCATCGGCGGTGATGGTTTTGCCCGCGCTATGCAGGCGGAAGTTGGCCCATACCGGGCCGGGAAGGTAGGTGAAGGGTGCGAGCGCGGCCAGGCGTGTCCATAGATCGTAATCCATGGCAAAGTAGAACGAGTGATCGAGCGGGCCGATTTGTTTCCACAGGCTGGCGCGAAAGAAGGTGGCCTGCTGCGGGATGTGAACGTAGCCCCGGCGCAGGCGTGCCAGGTCGGTTTGGGCGGCGGGGAATTTCCCGATAATGCGTCCATTGTCGTCGATGAAATGTGTATCAGCGTAGACCATGCCGATTTCGGGATGTCCGGCCAGGTATTTAACCGCCGCCGAGACTGTGCCGGGGTTGTAGGTATCGTCAGAGTTGATCCAGGCCAGGATATCGCCTGTGGCGCGGGCGAAGCCTTTGTTGATGGCATCTGTCTGGCCCAAGTCTTTTTCGGAAACCCAGGCGCTGATAAAGCGGCCATTTCCTTCATTCCCGGCCTCTTTCCTGATGGGCGAGGGCGCGCTGTATTTTTCCAAAATCTCTACCGTTCCATCTTTGGAGCCGCCATCCATGACAAAATACTCGATGTCAAGATAATCTTGCTCCAGCACCGAGCGGATGGTGGACTCGATGTAGCGAGCCTGGTTGAAGGATGGGGTTACGATGGAAACACGGGTCATTTGATTCCTTGCAAATCATAGATGACGTAGTTGTAGGTGTCACCCTTTGCAAAAACAGGCAGTTTGGTCAGTAATAGCTGGATCTCTGGCTGATCACCCAGTTTGTTGGCTTTGGTGACCACAAAATAGCGTTTGTCAGATGCCTGGGCCTTAAACCGGTCTAACAGGTTGATTTCTTGCCCGCCCATTTCGCGTATTTCCACATCGCCGATGCTGTACCAGGACTCGACATCCTGCCAGCCCCAGTAAGCCAGGCGGCCACCATAGTCATGAGCCAGCGCGAGCACCGGCCCCTGGTTGTACCCAAGTTTTTCGCCCAGCATGGCCCAAAACTGGGCTTCGGGACGCCAATCTTCGCGAATCAGTTCGACACGCACATTCCACATTTGGATGGATACAACCAGGATGGTTGCCAGCCCAAACAGAATCCGCGCTGGAATCAAGCTGCCCCGGATGTTTGAGATGGTTTCAACGAGCGTTTCAACCACTGGGGCCAGCGAGATTGCCACCAACGGAATTAGCATCAGGTGATAATAATCATGGGTGATGGTGTGATAGGCAAAAGTCATTCCATACACAAAATACCCAACCCACAGGCCCAGCATGAGCGCAAATCCACGCCGGCGGATGGTGAAAATACCCACAAGTGCCAGCGCAAACACCCCAAAACCGGTAATACCATCGATCATCTCTTTCCAGCGCAAGTAAAAAGACAGCGTCTCCCACATCTGTGGGAAAAAGCGATTGATGAACTGCTGGCCCAAAAAGCCAGCCACAAACAAGCCATATCCGGTATACAGGGCTGTTGGTAACGCTGAAAGCCCCGCTACTACCCAGGTGGTTTTATCTTTAACTGATTCCTTGATGCCATATTCCAGTACCAAGGCCAGGCAGGCGAAAGCCAGTGGAAAAACCGCCACATTTTTAACAAAAATTGCCAGCCCGTTGGTCAAGCCTGCCGCGATAGCCCATTTCCATTTCCCGGTTTCACGCCAGCGGAAGCTGGCCCAGGCTCCGGCCAGGATCATTGTAACCATCAGCGGGTCTGGCTGGAAACTGCGGCTGAGTAATACTCCGTAGGGCAGGAAGAGATAAAACAGCAGCGCCACTACCGCGCCGTTTGTGCCTCGTGAAGCGGGGAAACCATCTCGCTTTGCCAGGTCTTTTGCCAGCAAAAACAGGAAAATCCCGCCAGCCACCCAAAACAGCGAAGAATAGATCCGCGCAATCCACAAATGCTCGCCAAAAATGAGATATGTCCCGGCAACGAGCACCTCCATTATTGGCGGTTCAATTGTAGCCAGGTTTTGCCACTGCCTGATGGCTACTTCTGATTGCCATGCGGGCACCCCCGCCGGGTTGGTGGAGTAATACATCCCACGCGCTTTGAGTGCCGAGAAAAGCTGGCGGGGGCCGTGAACATCCAGTGGCAGGTCGGTTAAATCGTAAAAACGGATGCCGATTGCCAGCAAAAAAACCACCACCAGGGTGGCGTAAAGCGATTTTCGGGAACCGAAGAACCAGTTCATAATCGTGTTCAGTAATCAGTTGCCAACAGGTTGTTTGTTGTTCAAAGATTACTGACCTTTCTCTTTCGTATTTTGACATACCATGCGCGCAGCCCGGCCAAACCGAGCGGGGCGAACAAGGCATAACCCACGCGATGAAGTTCGCGCAGTATAACAGGTGGATTGTACCAAAATGCTCTGGCATACGCCGAGAGCGATTGGGGATATCGTCCGCCATCCAGTTGGTAGAAAGCATCCAGGCGGTGGGCGCCGGCTAAAATGCGGTGGCGATTGTGCTCGAAAATGGGAGCAAGCTCCGGGGCGGAGCGCATCCAATCTACAATGCGGAATGCTTCAGCCCCAAAATCCGCAGTGCGGGCCAGGTTTTTGGCCTCGGCGTGGTAACGGGCGGCGGCCAGCGTCTCAGGCAGGTAAACTGCCGGGGCCAGGCGCAAAATCCGCAGCCAGAGATGGTGATCCAGCAGGAAGTGGAAAGTGGGGTCGAGAAGCCCGGCCTTTTCCAGGATACTGCGGCGCATGAAAACGGCCGGTTGGCTGATGATGTTGAAGGCCATTAAGTCGTTTAAAGTAAAAGGTTTGAAGGTTTGCAGGTTGAATGGCTGGCTGTTTTCGTCGATGGAGAGCACATTGCCGTAGACCAGCCCGGCTTCGGGATGTTTTTCAAAGCTTTCTACCGCTTTTTGAATAGCTCCGGGCTGGTAGGCATCATCAGAGTTGAGCCAGGCGATGATTTCCCCGGTAGCACGGCGGAATCCCTTATTGATGGCATCGGCCTGACCCTGGTCTTTTTCCGAAACCCAACCCGTCAGTTGGTCGCCGTATCGACGGATAATCTCCACGCTGCCATCGTTCGAGCCGCCATCCATGACAAAATATTCCAGCGCCGGGTAATCCTGCTCCAGCACCGAGCGGATGGTTTCTTCCAGGTAGCGGGCCTGGTTATAAGATGGGGTGATGATGGAGACAGTTGGGCGCATAAGTCAAAGGTCAAAGGTCAAAGGTCGGTGACTTTCGACTTTTGACCTTTGACTCAGAAGAGAGAGTTGAAATCTGCTTTTTCAAAGATTTGCAGTTTGCCGCCTACGGTGGCATCCACGATCCGGCGACTGGCGTTTTCGTAGGCTTTGCGCGCCATACGGTAGGCGATTTCGGATGTTTCCAGGTCTGGCAGCTGCCAGCGGAAACCTTTGCCAAAGTAAGTGGGATTGAAGTGGTTTGGGTCGTCGCCATCGGATGTGATGGTGGTGTTGGCGCGGCCTTTGGTTTCGTAGTTGTGATCAACGCCGATCAGGATTGCTTCGCTGATGCCCATGTGGAAGGCCAGCTGCATGGTCACGTAGGTGACGGTTGCGCCCTCCCAGATGCGCCCGCGCACGTCGGGAGAGAAGCGTGGGGAATCGTAGGTGGAATATAAAAAGGTTGGAAGGCTGGAAGATTGCGGGTTTAAGGTTGAAAAGAATTTGCGGGAGCGCCAGGTCAGGAATTTGGGGATGTCGAGGGCGGCCAGGTCGCTGGCAGTTTGTTCAATTACCAGGTCGTTGACCACGCTCAGGTAAGTGGTTTTGAACCCCAGTTCGGGGAACATCAGGTAGATGCGATTCATCCCAAAGGTGATCTCGCCCTTGAGCCTGGACATATCCGTATTCTTCAAGCTCGGCCCGTTGCCGATGATGAACGCCCGTTTGCCTTTGTGCACATCCTTGAGCATCGCCAGCCGCCGAATCGCTTCGCGCCGCCAGGGATGCAGGTACGCGGCTGGCAGCTGGGGCAGATCACGCAGGGCGATGTAGGTGTCGCGGATGATGGGGTAGAAAGGGGAAGCTTTAAGGGCCTGCATGGGTCAAAAATCTCCCGATTTTTGACTCCGAAACCGGGAGATTTCGGAGTCCGATATTACTCAGTGCTGAGTCTGGCCGTTGCGCCACCATCCACGACCAGCGCCTGGCCGGTCATGAAGGATGACAGCTCATTATCTGCCAGGAAATAGATGGCGGATGCGATTTCGGATGGCTGGCCGACACGCCCGTTAACGGTTTTGCGGGCGAGATTATCCAGCCTGGACTGCATATCGCCCTGGCCGACGTGACCGCGACCAAGGCCGGCGCGCAGCATGGGGGTATCTACTGCGCCGGGCAGCATGGCATTGACGCGGATGTTGTCGGGGGCAAATTCAATTGCCATGGCGCGCGTCAGGGCCAAAAGTCCGCCTTTGGAGGCGGCGTACGCGGCGATGTTGGCTGAGGTCTGGATGGCGTGAACGGAAGAAACGTTGACAATCGCCCCGCCGCCCGCCGCTTTGAAGAGTGGGTGCGCCAGTTTGACAAAGAGAAAGACCGAGCGCAGATTAGATGCCATGACCGAGTCCCACTCTTCGACAGTGGTTTCGATGATCGGTTTGGCGACCTGCACGGCAGCATTGTTCACCAGCGCATCCAGCGTGGGCGAAAAGGCGCGGGCTTGCTCGAAGATTTGCTCTGCTGATTCGGGCTGCGAGATGTCGGCCTGGATGAATTTCCCGTTGGCAGGGAATTCCCCACTCCCTTCGACTGTGCTCAAAGGAAATCTATCTACCCCGATAACCTGCCAGCCCTTTTGGGTGAACAAATCGACGGTTGCGCGGCCAATCCCGCCACCGGCGCCGGTGATTAAGACAGTTTTTTTGTTGGAAGTCATGGTTTCATTTCTCCAATTCGAGCATTCATTCGTTTGGCGCACTGCCCGGGTTGTGCGGCTGGAAAATCCCTGACTCAAACAGGGCTATCCCCACCATTGCCAGGGTAAAAAGTATGGATAAATCAGACATGATATTGACCAGGAAAAGGTGTTTTACCAAATCGGCGATCCCATCTCCGAAAATCGCAATCCACATATCCAGCCAGCACGCCAGGATTAAGATGAGATTCAGGGTTGAAAGATCTTGCACCAATCGGTGCGAGCTGCTCCATTTTAGGAAGAATGCAATCAGCACTTCGGCGAGAAGGAGCCAGTAAAAAGTCCAGCCTTGTGGGAAATAGGTTTGTTTCAGCAGCGCCCAGCCATTATACAAGATTTCATTACGGGGAGCTTCGACGCCGGGTGCATATTTCCCCCGCCCATTATCTGTTTTTTGCATGGTGTTTGCGAGGCGTTCTGCATGGTGGATAAGGATCTTGGGTTCATGCAGGATAAATGTCCCAATTGATTTTAAAGAAACCTTGTCTTGATATTTTTTGTAGCAGGCGGTTCCCCGGGCAGAAAAAAAACCTGTCCGGCATTTGATAGCATCGGGGTCGGTAATGCCAATCTCTTTCAGTCGTTGTTCCGGGTGTTCGCTCGAAACCAGTACCCCGAAGAACAGGGAGTTGTAGCGATTGGCAGCGCCGCGATCTCCAACGAATTGGATTGTGAATATGACCGGCAGCAGGGTTAATACCAGGATGAGAACAGCCCATTTGGGGTTTTGCCATGCTTTTTTTAAATCAAACAGAAGCGGGATAAACAGAAAGGGGAAATAAAAATTGCTTGTTTTTGCGATGGTGAGCAGGAATAGCAACCCGTAGCCGATCGCAGTAAATTGTTTGTTCGTAAATTTTCCCCGCAGGAGGAACCATGTTACCAGCAAGAGAAAATAAACCAGCGAGCCGGATTCCTGGTAAAACGAGTTGAAATAGGCGGCATAGTCACCCGCGCTTAAGAGCAATACCAGTGGCAGGACGATGGCTGCCAGCAAAAAATAGGTATAGCGCCTGAAACCCGAGAAGTACACGATCAGGAAAAAGATGCACAGCCCGACCAGCAGCCTCGGGAAAATTGACAAAACAACCATGTAAACGATGGTGCTGGAGATGAAGAAATAATTGATTAACGCCCCTGGTATCCATAACAGGATCATTGAACTGAATGCGCTGTAAATGCTGGGTATCGATGGACGAAAATTCCATTCGGGGAGCCAGTAGTTGTAGTAGCGAATGGCGCGTTCTGGCGTTCCCGGCTCAGGAGTCTGCGCAGAAAAACCAACCGGGCTGTCGGTAAAAAGCTGGTTGACCCTTCGAAAGTCGCCATTGTCTGCGTAGCCTGTGTTTCGTTGAAGGTACTGCCCCGCCAGGAATAAAAGGATCAAAAATAGGGCAATGATTTTGACAAGTTGGGGACTATGCTTAAACGGTGTAAAAAAACCAGCGGAATTCATAAAGAATTTACACTTGATGTTCATGGGGCTGGTATTCGAAACCCAACCCTTCAACCAGGTTTTTTATCGTGTTCCAGTGTACCCGCTCCCAGGCTGCCGGGCTGGAGTTGGCGTTGTGCGGGGCCAGCATGACGTTGTCCATTGTCATCAGCGGGCTGGCGTGTGGCAATGGTTCGTGTTCAAAGACATCCAGCGCCGCGCCGCCGAGTTGGCCGGATTGCAGCGCGGTGATCAGGGCGGGTTCGTCCACGATTGGGCCGCGGGCGGTGTTGATGAGAACGGAACCGGTTTTTGCGTGGGCGAGAGAATCGGGGTTGATGAGATGCTGGGATGTGGGGTTTAAGTCGCAGTTTACGGAGATGAAATCGGAGCGGGAGAGTAAATCAGCCAGAGAAGTCATCTCGATGCCGGTTTCGGCGATGAAAACGTGGTCGATGTCGATGATGTCGGTGCCAAGCACTTTCATGCCGAAGGCGCGGGCGCGGCGTGCCACGGCTTTGCCGATTGCGCCAACGCCGATGATGCCCAACGTCTGCTCGTGCAGGGCCTTGCCGGGGATTTTGTCCCAGATGCCGCTTTTCATCTGGGCGTTCATCCAGGGTTGGCGGCGCGAAAAGGCCAGGATGTAGCCCATTACGGTATCGGCTACGGGCAGGGTGAAGGCGTTGGGGGTGCGCCCGAGTTTGATGCCGAGGCGGGCGCAGGCGGGCTGGTCAATTGAATCGACGCCGGTGCCCCATTTGGAGATGATTTTCAGGCGTGGGGCGCAGGCTTCGAGTACGCGCGGGGTGTAGCGGTCGTCACCGCAGATGGCGCCGTCGAATTGACCGGCGTATTTCAGCAGGTCGGCTTCTTCGAGGCGCTCGGCAAAATGGTCAGGCAGGATCAACTCGATTCCGTAGTGGGCGAATACAGGGCGGAATCTCTCCACAAACGGGATCATGTAGGGGGCAGAAAAAAGCACAGTTGGCATGGTCAATCTTTCGTGTGGTTTAAATAATCCCAAGACGCTGGCGCATGAGCATGTCGGCGATGATGAAATCGGGTTCTTCATCGATGTCAACCGCTTCGAGACGCGGGATTTCGTACATGAGCGGGCGTTCGCCGAGGCGGTTGCGCCGCGCCAGCAGGTTTTGGCGGGTGAACAGGTAGAAGCAGGAGTTTTCTTCGTAGACCGGCGGCAGATCCTGGGTCTGGAGCAGGATGGCCGGGTTGTGGTTGATGGCGCGGGTGAGCGAATCCCACAGACGGGTTTGCAGCCGGGTGACGGAGAACATCGAGTCGAAGGCCGGGTACTGGCTGGTGAATTTTCGGATCGCCCCGGAGATGGTTTCCGCTTTCAGGAGTGGGTTGGTGCTGTGGGTTTGCAGGTAGAAATCGGCTTCGAGTTGGGCCATGTCGTAGGCCAGGATTTCGTTCATGGGGATTTCGGGTGCGCGCAGGGCTTCGGGCCGCTGGATGATTTTCACCTGCGGGAAGTTTTCTCGCAGCCCGGTCATGACCGGCTCGGAATCTGTATCCACCATGATGCTGGTCACTTCGGGGACGGCGATCAGGGTTTCGATGATGTGCTGGTAGAGCGGTTTCCCGGCCAGCGGACGGTAGTTTTTGCCAGGCACGCGCTGGCTGTGGTGTCTCATGGGAACAAGGGCGGCGATTGTGGGCATATTTTTCACTGAATGGCGTTCAAAATGATTTGTTTGAGCTGCCCGTTTTTGCGCAGGTGGCGCACCAGGTCGTGGCCGCCATCCGGGTGGTGGATCAGGCGGACGTTGGCGCAATCGCGCAGGTGATGGGCGTGGGCGCTGTCGAAAAAGCCGTTGTAGTGAACCTGCAAATCCTGGTGGGTGCGCGGGGTTCGCAGGAGTTCCTTTAAATTGAGATGTTGCGGATTATGATTATATTTCTGGGCCTGGCACATCTGCCTGAACCAGCGGAAATCGAGGTGGCGGAGGCGTTCGACTTGGTTGAGAAAAGTCTGTGGCGCGATGGCGATGCTGGTATCGGCCTCGAGCAGGTTGCCAAACAGCAGGGCGGCGTAGCCACCCATCGAGTTGCCGAGCAATGTCAGGTGCCTGACGTTTTGCGACCGCACTTCGGCTTTCAGGAATTTGGCCATGCTATCCACGTCACTGGCGATGCCGGGCAGCCCGGCCTGGTACCAGGCCTGCGAGAAATCGCGCACGAATATCTTTTTGACTTCGATTTCGCGGGTGATATTCCAAAACTCGTATGGCGGGATGGCCCTGAAGCCTTTTATGCCACCAAATGCGATCAGCATCCGGTCTGATTTTGCTGCATAATCTTTAACTAGCGGGCTGGCGGTTTCTTCCAGTTCGCGCAGGTAGAATGGACAGACCGTGAGATTGTGAAAATTCGACATTGAAGGCCTCGATGTGTTTTATTTGTAATTATACCGAATCGGCTCCACCTCGCGATTAGGGGTTTCCTCTATTGCCGTGCCGCGTGGGTAATAGAAGGTCTGGCGCAAGTTCCACGTCCACTCGGCAGATTGGCGGTAGCCCTGGTAGGTTCCCCAAAACTGGTTGAATCGGAACCAGCAGATTTCGTCCCAAACCCGGTGCAGTACCCTTTCGCGGGCGGCATGGAAGGCATCGTTGGCGATGTTGCTGGTGGTCATACGAAAAAAATCGTAGATGTTGAAGTGCGCTTCGGGGTAAATACGCTTAAAAGCCATCGCTTCGCGCCGGTAGCGGTTGAAAACCCCCTTTGGCGTTTCATTGTGGATGTGGATGATCTCGGCCTCGGCGATGTAGCTGATGCCGTAGCCCTGGCTTTGGGCCCACACTGCCCAGGATAAATCTTCCAGCCCTGTCAGCGTCTCGTCGTATGGATGTTTTTCCCAGGCTGAACGTCGCACCGCGGCGTTGGCGTTGTTGCAAAACGGCTGGTTTTGTCGCGGCTGTGAGTTTTCCGGGAACCAGCGCGCAAAAACCTGGTGCTCGGAGTATTTGCTCGTATCTGTTCCGCGCTGTTTGCCGTAAGAAAGCCCCAGCGCGGGATCGGCAAAGGGTTCGATCAGCTTTTCCAGCCAGTCGGGGTAAACCGGGTAGACATGCGCCGATGCAATGGCGACCAACTGCCGGGTGGCGGCGCTCATCCCCAGGTTGAGTGAACGCCCAAAGGTGAAATCTGCCGGTTGGATGTGGATTATTTTCGCCCCGTAGGATTCCGCTATTTTAACGGTGTTATCTGTTGAGCCGGAATCAACCAGGATCAGCTCTACATCTTTCACTGTTTGCTGGCAAACGCCTTCCAGCAGGCGTGGCAGGTGGCGGGCTTCATTGTAGGCGCGGATGACGAGTGAGCAGTTCATCAGGCCAGCAGGTTGTGAATGTTTTCGGGGATGAAGGGCTGGGACAGGTTGTTATACAGTTCCCAGGTTTCGGTGTGGATGGTTTCTTCGTGGGGGGCCAGTTTGAGCAGCGGGCCGAGCGTTTCGAGTTCGATGAACTGGTGGTTGCAGTAGGTTTCGGTGTTGCAGCTGCCGTCGGGATGCGGCAGGCCGGGGCGTGGCTCGAAGCGTTTGACGAAGAGCACGCCATCCAGCCAGTAAGCCATCCAGCCATGTGGGTTGAAGTAGCCCAGTTTAACGGGCGGTAGTGTGGGGCTGGCTCGCAGCAGGATGAAATCATCGCGCAGGGTGATGCGCGGGTCATCGATGTGGGTGTAGGGCCAGATGGAAAGCTGCCGGTTCGCCAGCAGGCCGGTGTTTTGAACCGGTTGTGGAAAGATGGCGATGCCGCCGGGCCGCAGCATGGTCAGGGCCCAGGGGGCCAATTCTACCGCCCAGGCGCCTTCGTTGCGCAGCGTGTGGATGATTTTGACCTGTGCGCTATCGCCGGGGATGATTTCGAGGCTTTTGGCGATGTGCGTCCAGGGTTCGGCGGGCTGGCAGATGCGTACGCCGCTTGCGGTGTGTGTGATTTCTGCGCCCTCGTTGTCGGGGATATAGGTGCGCGGCATGGCTTCGGGAGAATGCCACAGCCGGTGTCCACCGCGAAAGCGGAATTCACCGTAGGGAGTGGTGAGACTCGCCAGGCCAAGATCGGCCAGCAGGTTGGGGCCGCCTGCGGGGCCAAAGCGGACGATGCGCGTTGCTATTGTCAGATAATCAAGTGTGAAATGGGGAGTGTGCAGGGTTTCGGTAGGTTCGCCGTGAAAATCTGTCATGGGGGTTCCATTCTGGGTCAGGGGCCATCATCGTGGAATTTTTGGACGGTTTCGGGCCAGCCGTGCTGCCGGCAGTGGTGAACAAGTTCGGCTATGGCTGGCGGTACCAGGTTGATCTGGAGTAAGCGAGAGATGGGCATCCAGATGGGGGTGTAGGTTCCGCGTTCTAGCGGGTATTTCCCCAGCATTTCGGGCCCCTGCCCGGTGCCAAAGCGACCGCCGATTTGATGTGCCAGGAAATAATATTGTGTGCGCCCGTGATAGGTGACTTCTGCTACCAGCCGGTCGATTTCCACTCTCAGGCCGAGTTCTTCGTGGCTCTCGCGGCGGGCGGTTTGTTCGGGGGTTTCGCCATATTCGGCTCCGCCGCCGGGAAAAACGTAATAGAGCCGTCCATCGCGTTCGCGGCGGATGAGGGCGATGGTATCGCCTCGCAGGATAATGGCGCGTGAACGGTGCATTATCACCAACTGCCCTGAATCAAAGTCAGCGCAACTACTGGACGGAGGTGCTTGGGGATGGATTGGGTCACAGGCTGCCTCTTATTCAATAATGCGGAGTTTTGGATCTATGCCTGGTTGGGGTTGGGTGTTCGTGGTTAGGGTATGAGTGCTTTGAGCATGTCTGAACGCCATTGGTCTGTTTCGAGATCGTAGAGGCTGAAACCCGCGCCAAATTCCCAGTAGGCCCAGGCGAACCTGCGTGCTTCGGCTTCGCGGGCTACGAAAGACATCCAGCGCAGGCGCGAATCTTGCGGGGCTTTGGAGTATGCGCCAAATTCGCCGAGCAGGATGGGCACATTGTGGCGTTCTGCCCAGGCTTGCGCCACATCGAAGTGGGCGCGGATGTTGGCCTGTTCGGCGGCGGAGCCTGCCCATTGACTGCCGAGGAAGTCGTCACTACCTTCGACCCATTCTGCGCCCTGGTGGGTGAATTCGAAGGGCAGGTAGTAGTGGAAGGTGGCGATGATGTGCGGGTCGTTTGGGGGCAGGTCGAGGGTGTTGAGCCACTCGTAGCTGTTCCACATGATCGGGCCGATGATCACATCACGGGTGGGGTTGCTGGTGCGTACCACGCTCAGGGCGCGGTTTTGGATGAAGTTCCACAGGGCAGCGTTCATCTGGTTGTTGGGTTCGTTCATTAGTTCAAAAACCAGTTCGGGCGGGTAGTTTTGGTAATGTTCGGCGATCTGCATCCACAGGCCGATGAAGCGTTCTTCGTTGGCCCAGGGGTCGGAGGCCATTTCTTCGTAGTGGTGGATGTTGATGCTGATTTTCAGGCCGCGTTTGAGCGCCCAACCGACGATTTCATCGATGCGTGTGAAGAAGGTCGGGTCGATGGTGTAGGGCGCAGCCCACTCGGCGTGGGCGTTCCAGCGAATGGGCAGGCGGATGTAGTCAAAACCGGCATTTTTGATGGCTTCGATGTGTTTTTCTTCGATTTTGAAGCCCCATTCGCCCTCGTTGGGGGCTTCGAGGGTGTTGCCAAAGTTGATTCCGCGCCCGAGGTGTTGGGCGGCTGGAGATGTGGAGGGTTTTGCAGGTTCCATAGGGGCAATGGTGGCTGGTTCAGGGGATGCCGAATCTGGTTTAACGGTGGCAGGCGGCAGGGCGGTGGCAGCCGGCAGCGCAACGCACGAGATAATGAAGAGGCTCAGGGTCAGGAGAAAAATCAGGCGTTTGCGCATGTTCCCAATTTTCCTTATTATGCCATCATCCAGGCCAGGACGTTCTGGATCATGGCGTCCCAGTAGATCCAGTTGTGCTCACCGGGGCCTTCTTCGTAGGTGAAGTCGAAGGGCAGGCTGGCGATGTGGTCGCGGAAGCGCAGGTTGTCGGCGTAGAGGAAGTCTTCGGTGCCGCAGCACTGGTAGAGACGCGGTTTGGCTTTGGCCCGGGCGGCTTTTTCGGCCAGCAGGAAGAGATCGTGCTGGCTGCCAGGCACTTTGGTGAGGTCGCCGAAGATGTCGCGCATTTCGGCCAGCCAGATTTTGTCTTCGGGGTGGCCGTGGGCTTTGACGGTTTCAGCGATGTCAAGTGCGCCGGAAAGGCTGGCCGCGGCCGAGAAGCGCTCGGGGTAGGTTAGGGCCAACTTGAACGCGCCGTAGCCACCCATTGACAGCCCGGCAACGAAATTATCTGCGCGGTTGGATGAAAGCGGGAAGATATCGCGGGCTATGGCGGGCACTTCTTCGCTGATGAACTGGCCATATTTGCCGCCGTGTACCATATCGGTGTAAAAACTGAGATGAACGGCAGGCATGACGACGGCCAGGTTGTATTGTTCGGCGTAACGCTCGATGGATGTCCAGCGCTGCCAGGCGGTGTGGTCGTCGGAGTGACCGTGCAGCAGGTAGAGTGTGCGGTAGGCGGGCTTTTTGCCACTTTTGGCGTCTTTCAGGGTGCGCTGGGGCAGGAGCACGTTCATGGTGCAGAACATGCCCAGGGTTTCGGATTTGAATTTGATGTCGGTGAGGATCATGGCGAGTGGGAAGGGGTAAGTGGAAAGTGGAAAGTAGAGGCTGTCTACTTTCCACTTTCTATGTTCGGGAAATTTCAGGCGAGTGCGCCAATTACGGCTTCGACAGATTCTAGGATTTCTCCCGATTTCACCAGCGCCTTCATGGCGTTGTGGTCGGGATAGAGCGGGCGGTCAACGTGCAGGTGCGCCACATGCTTGCGGATGGTTTCGCGGGCTTTTAGCGAACCCTTGCCGGGCGTAAACTGGCGGAAATCGAGCGCCTGGGCGGCGGCCATAAATTCGATGCCGAGCACGCCGTAGGCGTTATCGAGAATCTGGGTGTTTTTCAGTGCCGTATTCATGCCCATCGAGACAAAATCTTCCTGGTCGGCGGCGGCGGGGATGGACAGGATGGAGGCCGGGGCCGAGAGAATGCGCTGTTCCACGATCAGGTGGTCGGCGGTGTACTGTGAAAGCATCAGGCCGGAGTAAAAGCCCGGTTCGTGGGCCAGGAAGTCGGGCAGGCCCTGCGAAAGCGCCGGGTTGGTCAGGCGGTTCAGGCGGCGCTCGGAGAGCACACACACCATCGTGATGGCTGCGCCCGCCATATCCATCGGCAGGGCCACCGGCGAGCCCTGGAAGTTGGCGCCGGTCAGGGTCAGGTTCATTTCAGGGACAAAAATCGGGTTGTCGGCCACGCCGTTCAGTTCAATTTCCACCTGGCTGCGGGCATAAGCAATCGCGTCACGCGCCGCGCCAATCACCTGTGGGGTGGAGCGCATCGAGTAGGCGTCCTGCACCTTGGTTTTCATCTTGCCGGTGGTCAAATCGGAGCCTTCAAACAGGCGGCGGATGTTTTCAGCCGAAGTCACCGCGCCCTTGAAGCCGCGCAGTTCGTGTAATTTGGCATTGTAGGGCTTCATGTTGCCCAAAAGGGCCTCGATGCTCATGGCGGCGGCGATTTCAGCTTGTTTGATGAATCGTTCCATGTCGAACAGATTCAGGGCGGAAATGGCGGTCAGGAGATTCGACCCGTTGATGGCGGCCAACCCGTCGCGGGCTTGCAGGCCAGGGATCGGGATCCCCGCCTTTTCCATTGCTTCCCGCCCTGGCAGCCGCTCGCCGTTAAAGAAAGCTTCGCCTTCCCCCATCAGAAGCAGTGCCGCCTGGGCCATCGGCGCCAGGTCGCCGGATGCGCCGACCGAGCCTTTGGAGCAGACCACCGGCGTGACGCCCTTATTGAGCATCTCCACCATCGTCAGCGTGATTTCGGGCCGACAGCCCGAATTGCCATGCGCGTGGACGTTGATGCGCCCCGCCAGCGCCGCGCGAACATGTTCAATCGGGGCCGGGTCACCGATGCCCGCCGCGTGGTTGTAAATGAGATACTTTTGGAACTCTTTGACCTGGTCATCATTGAGAATTTTCTCTGAAAATTCACCGATGCCGGTGTTGGTTCCGTACATGATCTCTTTTTTTGCAAGTTTATCTTCGAGCATGGCGCGGCAAACTTTGATGCGCTCCAGGGCTGCGGGCGCAAGTTCCACTTTTTCACCGTGGCGGGCGATATCTACGAGTTTTTCGATGGTCAGGGATGAACCGTCGAGAACAATGGGCATAGGATGCTCCTTTTGGGAAAAGAATATAACTCTATTCTACCCTCTCCCGTGGCGAGAAAGGCGAGGCGCTTGCATCATACCCGAAGCACGATCCAGAACACCAGGTTTTTGTATATCAGAGCTTTTCGACGTGATTGTAAGCACCCAAAAAACAACCAGGTGTCTTGTTTTTAACCTGGATTCCTGGCGGTGAAAGAATTTTCGGATCGACTCTTAATCTTCATCAACAGATGCGGCCAGGGCCAGCGCGCCAAGTATGCCTGAGCGCGTGCCCAGGCCTGGCAAAACAATGTAACGATCGATTTCGTGGGTGATTTTGCTCGATTGAACGTAGCCATTCAATAGCGCTTGCACCTTTTGGTGTATCAGCGGAAGCATGTGCGCCTGTTGAGCCACCCCGCCGCCGATAATGATTTTTTGCGGCGACAGTGTGACAATGTAGCTCATTAGCGCCAGCGCGATATAGTGCGCTTCCAAATCCCAGGCGGGGTGGTCGGGTGGGAGCGTTTCCGCTTTTTGCCCCCATCTTTTTTCGATGGCCGGGCCAGCTGCCAGCCCCTCAAAACAATCAGCGTGGAAAGGGCACCAGCCAGGGAAGGGGTCTTTTATGGGATCGTGTGGCAGGGGCATGTGTCCCATTTCGGGGTGGATCAGGCCGTGGAGCAGTTTCCCGTTAACCATCGCCCCGCCACCGATTCCTGTTCCGATGGTCAGGTACAGTACCGGGTCACAGCCCTGGCCCGCGCCCCAGCGTGATTCGGCCAGGGCGGCGCCGTTCACATCGGTATCAAACCCTACCGGGATACCCAACGCTGACCGGAATGTGCCAACGATATTGGCGTTTGTCCAGCCTGGCTTGGGGGTGGGGAGTATGTGTCCGAATGATGGCGAAACAGGATCGGGGTCGAGGGGGCCGAAGCAGGCCACACCCAGGGCTGAGATCGGGTCATGTTCCTTGAAAAATGCAATGGCCTGGCCCAAAGTCTCATCTGGCGTGGTGGTTGGGATGCGGGTTTCGGCAAGGATGTTGTTGGGGCCACCACCAACCGCGCAGATAAATTTTGTGCCGCCGCCTTCGATAGCGCCATATCTAGGTTGCATAGGGTATCCTGTATCGGGTTAGAAGGGCAGGTTTATCTTTAAAATGCTTGAGATCATGCTGGTTGCCAGCGGGGCCAGGGTGATCAGGCCGGTTTTCAGGTTTTCTGTGATGCCGACATTGGTTTGCAGCAGGTCATCCAGGGTTTTGCGCTGTTCGATGTCTTGTTTGAGCGAAGATAGGGAATCGAGCGGGCACAGGTGATCGCGTAGTTTGCGGCTGGTTTCGATGAGTGCCAGGTGTGCCGGGATGTAGATGAGCAGCAAGATGAGTGTGAAGATCAGGCCGAATAAGATGGCATTGGTGATCGGGAAGGTCTGTTCGTTTTTTATATCGAGTGCGATCAGGATGGCGCGCAGACCGGCGGTGTTGATGGGGATCATGCTGAGGATGATCCCCAGGATGGTCAGGTAGTTTTGCAGGCTGGAGCGCAGCGAGAGCAGTTCGTTGATGAGGGGGAAGAGCGCGGTTTCGGAATTTGTGGCCGAGTCGATTTTTTGCGATAGCTCCTGCGCCCGACCCTGGATCAGCACCATCCCCAGCAGGGCTGGCAGGGTGGTCAGGAAGGTGTAGATATACATGAAGTTCATTCGGGCGCTGTGTCCCTGGGGGGCATAAGCGAAAAGGTCAAACCCTGTTCTCATTGCTGAGATGAATTGGAGCAGGGAGAAGACAATCGCGGTTAGCAAAATGGCCTGTAAAAACAGCGAGATGGCGATTTTTCGTTTTTGCCCATTATCACTGCTTTCAAAGCGCTTCAGCGTCAGTTGGATGAGCATTCCCCATAGTGGAATAAACAAGATGGTCAGCAGGCAGCACAAGATTCCGAAGAGGAAGACCCAAATGAAGAATGGCTGGGCCGCTACAAAAGCCTGGCCGACTTTGTCACCGGGCAGGGGGTAATTCCATGTGAATAAAGCCAGGGCCAGGAATACTCCCAGGGAACCGGTCAGGAGAACGTAGTATGGGCTAAAAATTGTGGTGATGGGGGGTGATTTCATCGCAGCCTCTATCTGAAAATTGAAAAACTTCTTGCCGGGGTTTGTGGTTTACCACGCTGCCCGGTGATGCTGCTACGGGGCAACATACGATACCCCGTAAATGGGGCCGGCAAACCCAATCTGTTGTGTCCAGGCAGTGAGATGGAAAAGCGATGAATTTATTGTACAGCGGATTGGCCGTTAAAAAGGCATGTTGAAATAGCGCCCAATGGCCCAAAACAGGATGCCTGCAATTAACGCCGCAATTGCCAGCTCAACTTCACGGATGGAAACCGTCCACTCATCCTTCACGTAGGCGCGGCCCGGCAGTTCGATATCGTAAATTACATCTATGCTCTGGCCGGGCTGGTAGCGTTGTTGGGGCAGGATGCTGCTGGTGACAACTTCCAGCACCATTTCGGTTCCGCGGGGTGAAATGTAGCTGACCAGCGGGCGATCCTGGTTGCCAAAACTGGCTGCCCACAGCCAGCCCATTGCGCTTCTGGATGATTTGACTGTGCCGGTTGTCCGGGCGCAGTTTTTATTGATGTTGCGCATGCGCCACAGGCCACGCAGGGCCGGGATGCCGGTTACAAGGCTGACCGTGAAGGCCAGCAGGGAGAAACCATAAATCATGGGCAATGCTCCTTCGGGCAAACAGATGTTATAGATCTGTCGTACTCAATCTTATAGTAAAAAATGCGGCTCCACCGTTTCTGGTGTGAAAACCGTAAGGGCGACCCGTCAAGCGTGAGAGATCACCCATTTATGCCGGGATTTCTAGCAAAAAGACGCTTATTTACGCCCTGGCGGGTCGCTCCTACCCCACCATCCCGTTAAAAACGGGAGAGCCCTCTCGCTTCGCCTGATCACGCGTTTGGATGCCACAATCTTACCTGACTATGACAGGTTTCTCAAAGATAAAAGATACCGTTGGCGCACTACCCGTCCATTACTTCTTTCGGCGGGAAGCTGGGGCGGATGAACTCTCTGACGTTTTCTTTTCGGAAAGCGCCAGGGCTTTTTTCTGGTTAAACGGAATGATCCAACCTGGCTGGCGTTGCGCATCCTTTAGCAAATTAACGCTAACCCAGGTTGCTGCCTTTTAGAATCTGGGCTGTCCTGCGATCCAAAATACCAAAACCGCCAAAGGGGTAAGATTCGCTGGCTTTCTAAAAGTCGCTAAACAAACTAACAACTTTGCTGCGGTGTAGCGGTTTTTGCTGCCGTATCAATCTCCCAAGGGTCAGTTTTACCCATCTACCGGGAGATTGATTCGGCAAAGAGACCTCCCTCAGATCTTGAGAAAGCCGTATTTGGCTTGACGCATTTTTGTCGATTTCGGTATAATGAATGTATCTCCGGGAGGAGTAAGCGAGTGTAACGCTGACATACCCTGACGGGTATTACAGAGAAGGCGGTCAACGGCTGGAAGCCGCCACAGCAAACTCGCGCTGAATGTCGCCCGGAACGATTGCCGAAGAAAGTCTCAGACAAGTAGACCGGCACGGGTGCGCCCGTTAGCGCGCAGGCTGGTGATTGCCAGCCCCAAGTGCGCACCCTGAGCATGGTCGAAGGGCGCGAATCGAGGTGGTACCGCGGAGTTTCGGCTTCGTCCTCTGGATGGGCGAAGTTTTTTTATTTCTACGGAGCGAGTAATGGATACAAAGACGGTTATCCAATCGCAATACCTGGCGGCGCTGGAGATGCTGAAACAGGTCATTGTTTTGTGCCCGGAGGCGTTATAAAACGCTCCGGGTGACAAGGATAAATCCTGGAACAAGGCCTATCACGCGCCGTTTTTCGTGCACCTGTATTTACAGGAAGCGAGGCGCATTTCCAGCCCTGGGAGAAGCACTACGACCCAGATTCAGGCGTGCCTTTCAGCCGCGAGGAAGTGCTGTTGGGGCCTGCCACAACTCATAAATTACGGCTCCACCGTTTTTTGTGTGAAACCGTAAGGGCGACCCTTTAGGGCACAAATCGGTTCAATTTTGCAGAGAAATCCGGCATAATGCTGCGATTTTTCACGCCGGGCGAGTCGCCCCTATCGATCATCACAATAAAAACGGAATAGCCTAAAACCTTTACGGAGAATGAATGAGCACTTACGAACTGCCCAAAGCCTATGATTTCAAATCCACAGAAGAGCGGATTTACGCCATGTGGGAGAATGGCGGCTACTTCCAGCCGCACAACGACCCGAACAAACCGGATTTCGACCCGAATGTGAAACCGTTTGTCATCTCGATCCCCCCGCCGAACGTGACCGGCGAACTGCACCTGGGTCACGCCATGTTCGTCAGCATGGAAGACCTGATGATCCGCTACCACCGCATGAAGGGTTATTCCACGCTGTGGGTGCCGGGCACCGACCATGCCGGCATCGCCACGCAGTTGATGGTGGAACGCCAGCTCATCAAGGAAGGCACCAGCCGCGAAACGGTGGGCCGCGATGAATTCCTGCGCCGCACCTGGGCCTGGAAGGAAGAAAAAGGCGGCATGATCACCCGCCAGATTCGCCGCCTGGGAGCCTCCTGCGACTGGACGCGCGAACGCTTCACCATGGACGCCGGTCTCTCGAAGGCCGTGCGCGAGGCCTTTGTGCGCCTGTACGAAAAGGGACTGATCTATCGCGGCCCGCGCCTGATCAACTGGAGCCCCGGCCTGAAAACCGCCGTCTCTGACCTGGAAGTGGAATATTCCGAGGAACCCGGCACGCTGTATTACTTCAAATACATGCTGGCTGATGACTCTGTCGGGACGGGGTCACCCCACCCCGACGGTGGAGAATACATCCCCGTCGCCACCACCCGCCCTGAGACAATTCTCGGCGATACGGCGGTGGCTGTCCACCCGGAAGATGAGCGCTACCAGAAGTTTATCGGTAAAATGGTGGTAGTGCCCATGCTGGGGCGCGAAATCCCCGTGATTGCCGATGAATATGTGGCCCGCGATTTCGGCACCGGGGCGCTGAAAATCACCCCTGGGCACGACCCCAACGACTACGAGATCGGCCACCGCCACGGGTTGGCGATTATCTCCATGCTGGATAAAAGCGCCCGGGTGAATGAAAACGGCGGCCCCTATGCGGGCATGGATCGCTTTGAAGCGCGCAAAAAACTGTGGGCCGACATGAAATCCGCCGGGCTGGTTATCAAAGAAGAGCCGTATACGCTCAATGTGCCGCGCTCCCAGCGTGGCGGCGAGATCGTTGAGCCAATGATTTCGGAGCAGTGGTTCGTGCGCATCGAAGAGCAGGCCCAAAAAGGCCTGGCGGCGGTCAAAAACGGCGACATCAAGATCGTGCCGGAGCATTTCGAGAAGGTTTATTACAACTGGCTGGAAAACATCCAGGATTGGTGCATCAGCCGCCAGCTTTGGTGGGGGCACCGCATCCCGGTCTGGTACTGCGCCGATTGTGGCAAGCAAACCTGCGCCCGCGAAGACCCCGCCGCCTGCGCTCACTGCGGCTCGACGAAGATCGAACAGGACCCGGACGTGCTCGACACCTGGTTCTCCAGCGGCCTGTGGCCCTTCTCCACGCTCGGCTGGCCCGACCAGACCCCCGACCTGGGCTACTTCTACCCCACCAGCTACATGGAAACCGGCTACGACATCCTGTTCTTCTGGGTGGCGCGCATGATCATGAGCGGCCTGGAGTTCACCGAGGAAGCCCCCTTCCACACCGTTTACCTGCACGGCCTGATCCGCGACGAGCACGGCCAGAAAATGTCCAAAACCAAGGGCAACGTCATCGACCCGCTGATCGTGATGAACGAACTGGGCACCGATGCGCTGCGTTTCACCCTTCTGGTGGGTTCCACCCCCGGCAAAGACTCCAACCTGAGCGTCAAAAAGGTGGAAGCCAACCGCAATTTTGCCAACAAATTGTGGAATACCGGCCGGTTTGCCATCAATGCCATCTCAGCCCAAGAAGCAGCGCCCGCCGAACAGGCCGATTGGACGCTGGCCGACTCGTGGATTTGGGCGCGCGCGCAGGAACTCGTCCGCAGCGTGGAGCGCCTGTTCGAAACCTTCCAGTACGGCCAGGCTGGACAGATGATCTACGACTTCCTGTGGAGCGATTTCGCCGACTGGTATCTCGAAATTGCCAAACAGCAGCTCAATGCGGGTGGCGCGCGCGCCTATCGCACCGCCGAAACCCTGGCGCGCGTGCTGGATATTGCCCTGCGCCTGCTGCACCCCTTCACGCCCTTCGTCACCGAAGAAATCTGGGGGCACCTGCGCAGCGCCGTCAAGCAATCTACGCTGGCGCAACTGGCCGGGGACTGGCCCGAAGTGCTGATGGTGGCATCCTTCCCCGAAGCGCGCCAGAGCGAAGGCTGGGAAAAGCAAAAAGAAGCAGATTTCATCCTGGTGCAGGAAGTCATCCGCTCCATCCGCAACGTGCGCGCCGAAAAGACAGTCAAGCCAAGCCTGAAACTGGCCGCCACCATGGTGGATGCCAGCGGCCTGGTGCAGCAGGAAGCCAAAGTGATCGCAGCCCTGGCGAATCTGGATGAAACGCGGCTGACGATTTTGCCCGCGCTGGAAACGAAACCGGAAGGCTACATCGCCCTGGTGGTGGCTTCTGTTGAAATTTACCTGCCACTGGCTGAGTTGGCCGACCCCGCCGAGGAGCGTGCCCGCCTTTCAAAGGAATTGGCTGAGGCTGAAGCGCAAATCGCCCGGCTGGAGAAGCTGCTTGGCTCCGATTTCGCCAACAAAGCCCCGGCGGCGGTGGTTGCCAAAGAGCGCGAGAAACTGGCAACTTATAAAGAGACTGCCGAAAAGATTAAATCCCAGTTGGGCTAAAAACCTGGTTAAAAACAATGACAGTCACTTTTGAGTGACTGTCATTGTTTTTAAAGGCTCTCCCGTTTTTAACGGGATGGCATGGTAGGGGCGACCCGCCAGGGCATAACTGAGCGCCTTTTTGCAAGAAATCCTGGCATAAATAGGTGATTTTTCACGCTTGACGGGTCGCCCTTACGGGTTTTCACACCAAAAACGGTAGAGCATTTTTAAAGCACCGCAATCGTATAACTCAGCAAAATCCAGCGGTTATAACTGATCTCTCCCCAGCCGCTGGCCTCACGCTGGATTTCGACGATATCACCCTTCTTCAGCACGCCCACCGCCGAATAACTCAGCCCCGGTCCCGAACGGACATTCAGCGAACTGAAATTAATCTTCACCTTCCGTGTTGCCTGGAACCCTACCCCAGCCAGCGGAATGATCGCCGCTCGCTCAGGGTTGGGGAAGGTCGTGTCCATGCCCACATCCTTCCAGGCTTTCCAAAAGACCTCGATCGGGTAAGCGCGCGCTTCCCCAACGGTCGGGTCGGTATATAACGGGTCGTGGATATAAATATTCTTGATATCCAGCCCCACCACCACCGCAAAATGCGGCCCCTGGAAGGTTTTCTCCGTCAAACCGGCATCGACAAGGGTTCGATACTTAATCAGCACGATCATCGGCTTGCCTGCCGCCAGGTACCCATATAAATCATTAATCAACAGGCTGGCCTTAAGCTCGGTTTGCAAGCCCAGGCTAGACATGGCATTCATGATCTGCGGGATACTCAAATAAGGATCGCCCGAAATCCCGAAATGGGTATAAAAATCATTGGGCGTCATCCCCGACTTCTGGTAAGTCCGCAAAAGCATCACCGCGCAGGCCGCGCCGCAATCGTTATTTTTCGCATCCGCATCCTCCCCCAGCTGGGAGACATACGGAACCGGCAACAGCGAAACCGGGCGCAGGGCATTGCCAAATTCATACTCCTTCACATAACTGGTACCCACTTCCTCCACTTTAAAACGCCGTTTCGGCGATTCCTGCACCTCGCCCACCCCATCCAACGGCGTAGTCCCGCCGCCAGCAGAACCGCCACCTGTATCACCGGGCATAGCTGGACGCTTCCCAACCTTCACCTCCTCAATCGGGACGCTCGACGCTTCCACATGCAGCGGGTCCCAACCCACATAAACAGGCGTTTTCCAGCTTTTAATTGCGATCGTGTCATCAATCAACTTCGCCCGTGCATCCGACAAACCCCAACGGATGCCCGTTGTCAACCCGTTGTGCTCCGCCGCAGCAGCCAGTCGCAGCATAAAATCAGTCTTCGTCTGCGCCAGGCGGTCATCATCCCACACATCCGCCGCCAGCGACTCTTTCTCGCCGTTTGGCCCGGTGACATTATGGAAACCATACTTCACCTTGCTATACCCATTTCTAAAAGCCGCCAACTGTTCCGCCTCCGAGCGCCAGGCCTGCTGGATGCGAGGCCTGAACCCGGCGTCTTCCAGCTCCTTCACCACCGCCGCCAACCTCACCTGAAAAGAAGGATAACACTCCTCAAGCATTTTCTTATTGCGAGCAATGCGCTCCGACTCAATCATATTTCATGCCTCCACAATCTCGGAATATGGCAAAATAGCTCATGGATATATCTCTCAAACGACACGGAACGCGCCGTGTCATCCAGCCCAAAAACACTCACAAACTACCTCCAAAATTATATACGAAGCCAAGGAAAACATGTTAAAAGCCCTGATTTTTGATTTTGACGGACTCATCCTCGACACCGAAACCCCCGAATTCAACGCCTGGCAGGCCCTTTACCGCCAACATGGGCAAGAACTGGGCATAGAAACCTGGGGAAAAATCGTAGGCGGACTCGGCGCCTCGAACTTTCAACCGCTGCCCCATCTTGAAACCCTGCTCGGGCAGGCACTCGACAGCACCGCCCTGGAAGCGCGCATCCGCGCCGAAGTGCAGGATACCATCTGGAAGACCCTCCCGCGCGAAGGCGTGCACCAGACCATTGAGCAGGCTCAGCGCCTCGGGCTAGGGTTGGCAATCGCATCCAGTTCCCCGCACACCTGGGTTGATGAGCATCTCACCCGCCTGGGGCTTTTCCACCACTTCCACGCCATCATCTGCTGCGACGATGTGCCGCCAGGCCGCACCAAACCCCACCCCGACCTGTTCCTGCTGGCCGCCCAAACCCTTTCTGCCGCCCCGGCAGAAGCGCTTGTCTTTGAAGATTCACCCAACGGTGTACTGGCTGCGCGTCGCGCCGGTATCCCCGTCATCGCCATTCCAAACCCCGTTACCAGTCAGCTCCATTTCGAAGGCGAAACCCAGCGGCTGGCATCCCTATCCGAGTTTGATTTTTCCCATTATCTGTAAAACAACCATTCGGTGAGTTCACCGCAAAAAACATAAAACGTTGAAAACACAAAATGCCCAGCCCACCCTGACCCAAACAATACCAGGAATGAACACCAAGCTCCAAGGTTTGCTTGAAGTTACCCAGCCACCCTGCACAATTTGCAAAGAAATTAACGCAAAACCACAGAGTCACACGAGGAAAAGCATCAAACCTGGGCGTCTTGGCAGCTTCGCGTTAAGCAACTTGTGCTAAATTGGCCCAACATATTGGGTCTTCCCACCCAACAGGCATTAATTTTACCCATCAAAACATCTTTGCAATGCAAAAAACAATCGCAGGGTCAACAAGGGCATCGACCCTTATTGACCCTGCGATCTCAAACAACACAAGCCTTAAATAACTCGGACGGCTTCCTGCAATACCAACTGCCTTAGTTCAGGGCGCAAGGAATGCGGCCTGCCCAACTCAACCTGGCAGCGCAGCAGTTTTTCAAGATAAGTCTTCAAGTCAAGAAAGTTGAAAAAATCAGTCGGTCGCTTAAACTTCACCAGGATACCAACCTTGTGTGCAACATAGCTTTCATCATGGGCAACAGATCCAAACAGCGACAAATAGACAATCTGGTAACGCTCCATCAACTCTTGCTGCCGTTCGTGCAGAATCCGTACAATCTCTTCACGCTTCATTGGGTTCCTTCCTTTTCTACTTTGTCAATGGGCATGTATTTTGGGGAATTTTCCTTCGAGTTTGTAATTGCCAGCACAACTGTTCCACCTGGGATGTGGCAAACTACCTGAACAGACACATTCCTACAAATATTATAGGGTTTCCTGTGTTAGTTTATCGTTAGCGCCACTTAAGAGTTCCGTAAGCAAAGCTGCCAATCGACGATACTACACAACCGCCAGGTCTCCACAAAAAAATAACACTTGTTCACAACTTCTTGACAGGTTCTTCAAATTTACTTGTTACGATTGTCACAAATAAGTGATTCGTGGAGATTGGCATGACATTTTTAAAACGCTTTTCCCTGCTGATGGTGATGCTGCTCATCTCAGGGCTCTACTTCCCTCTCAACAAAATCTTGACCAATGGCTACAACTTGAAAACCGCCCTGGATGCTTATATCCCGTTGGTACCAGCTTTTGCGGTCCCATACCTGCTATTCTTGCCATTTTGGGTGCTGGCATTTCTCGTTGCCGCCTGGAAGATGAACGACCGGCTATTTCGCGCCTTTATGATCGGTTCCATCAGCGCCGCAGTCATCGCCACGCTGACCTATGCCCTCTTCCCAACCTATACCGCCCGCCCCGAAATTAACTCAAACGGATGGGCCGCTGCCCTGCTGAACACCATCTACAGCAAAGACAACGTTTTCAACGCCTTCCCAAGTGAACACGTGCTTTATACCACCCTGATCGCACTCTACGGCGCTACCTGGCGACCCACCTGGAGCATCCCCCTGAATGGGAGCATTATCCTGGTCATCCTGGCGACCCTGCTGACCGGCCAGCATCACCTGGTTGATCCAATCGGCGGGCTGGCATTGGGTTGGGGCAGTTATCGCTTTGGGTTGTGGGCTGAGTATGGGCTGCGGCTTCAAAATCCAGTGCAATTGCCCTGAAAAACAGCCCGCCAGGAAACTGTGTTGGCGTTATTTCGGGCGCTTGCGGCTGTGGGCAATGTAGAACCGCTCTGGGTCGGCGCGAAAAGCATCCAGGCAGAATTCGGTGCAAAAGTAGATGATGCGGCCCTGGTATTCGGCGTGGTAGTAATTTTCAGGCGCGGTGGTCATCGTGCGGTGGCAAACCGTTTCCAGGGCGGGTTCTGGCTCGGGGGCAGGTTTGGCATCATCTGGCAGCATTACTTCAATTCCGCAATATGCACTTCAAACGCGCCCAGGTGGATCTCGGCGGGGTTTTCCAGGGTTCGGCTGCGCCCGGCAGATGAGAAGATGATGTGCAAAGCTGCAGCGCCAATCGATTTAGACAGATCCAACTTCAGGCGTTTATCTGAAAAATTCAGGATGACCAGCACGGTTTGGGATTCGACCCGGCGCGTAAAGGCCAGGTAATCTTTGGCCTGGATCTCGAGCGGGGTGTACTTGCCAGCCACCAGCGCGGGTGTGGATTTTCGTAAGTGCAGCAGGCGCTTGTAATAGTTGAACAGCGACATCGGGTCGTTGCGCTGGTCTTTGACGTTTACCCCGGCAGCGTAATTGGGGTTGACCGGCAGCCAGGGTTCCACGTTTTTGGCGCAGAACCCGCCATTGGCAACATTGCTCCACTGCATGGGCGTGCGGTTTTTATCGCGGGTCATCTCACCGGCACGCTGGGCGGCTTCGGCGGCATCCACTTTCAGGTCGTTGATGAGACTCTGGTGGTACCAGGTCGCCATCGTGTCGCGCAGTTTGCTTGGGTCAGTGATGATCAGGTCGGTCATGCCGATTTCTTCGCCGTTGTAGAGGAACGGCGTGCCAGGCAGCGTCAGCACGGTAGCCAGCGTCAGGCGAGCGCGCTCGGCAGCGTGAGTTTTATCGCCAAAACGGGTGTAAGCGCGGCTGGAATCGTGGTTGCCAAAGGTGTTGCAGGCCCAGCCGCCTTTGGGCAGCTTTTTCAGGCGTGCCAGGCGTTCCTTCTGGTTCTTGCGAATGTGTGCCGGGGTCAGCGTGGCGGGCGTGTGCATCAGCGGAAAGTTGAAAACCAGGTTGAGTTCATCTTCACCATTGCCCATGTAGGCAATATCATCATCTTCGCCCACCAGCATCCGGTCGCCGGGGTACTCATCCAGGATGGCGCGCAGTTCTTTCATCAACTCGTGCAGGCCGGGCTGGCCCCACTGGTTGTGGAACATATCATGCCAGTATTTTTCTCTTAGTTTGATCTCTTTGGGGGTTTGGGCGGTTTCGCTAAAATGCCGCAGTTGGGCCAGATTCATGGGTACGGCATGCGGCGTCAGGGCGGGGTCTTCGTAGATGGTGCCAATTGCATCGAGACGGAACCCATCCACCCCCAGTTCCAGCCAGAAACGGGCTGCATCCCACATGGCTTTTTTGACTTCGGGGTTGCGCCAATTCAAATCGGGCTGCTGCTTCATGAAATAGTGGTAATAATACTGGTCACGCTCGGGCACATACGTCCAGGCGTCACCATCAAAGCAGGATTGCCAGTTGTTGGGCGGCGCCATCACCCCGCCAGCTCCCGCAGGGCGAGGGGAATCCAGCCACACATACCAATCGGCTTTGGGATTGTCGCGGCTGGATTTGGACTCGATAAACCAGGGATGCTCATCTGATGTGTGATTCAGCACCAGGTCAAGGATGACCCGTATCTGCCTTGTGTGCGCTTCGCGCAGGAAGGTTTTGAAATCATCCAGGCTGCCGTATTCGGGCGCGACGCCGCAGTAATCGCTGATGTCGTAGCCGCAATCCCAGTTGGGCGAGGGGAAGTGCGGTGAGAGCCAGATGGCGTCGATGCCCAACTCGAGCAGGTAGTCGAGTTTTTCGGTGATTCCTTTGAAATCGCCGATGCCATCGTTGTTGCCATCAGCAAAGGAGCGGGGATAAACCTGGTAAAAAACAGCGCTTTGCCACCATTTGAGGGGTTTCATAAGTTCTCCAATGAGAATAAAATCAACCTTACTATGAGAAAAATTCTATCATTGATTGGCGCTTTAGTGCTGTTTGCACTGGCCTGGGCCGCCGGGCATGATATTACCAGCGGTGAGCCAGATGTTTGGATGGAACAGGCGATGCTGGTAATTGCCGCGTTGGTCGCTCTGATTGCGCTGGCGCGTATTTTTTGGAAGAAAACGAGGAAAAACCGGTGAGAAAAATCTTACCCATCTTTTTTTTGATCGCTGGACTGCTGCTGGTTGTGGGCGCTGGCGCTTATTTATGGCACCTTGCACTGCCTATCCCCAAGGCAGATACATCCACGCCGCCCGAACAGGTGGCAGGGGTCAAGCGGATGCAGCTGCTGACCGGCCCGGAAGCCATTGCCAGCATCAACCAGCTGCACGGCAAAGATTTCCCGCTGACGGGTGGGCAGGTGGCTGTGTATGGCGAAAATAGCCTTACGCTGTGGGTTTCAGAAACAGCGGATGAAGCCGCTGCCAAAGCGCTGACCAACCAGATGGCGGCGACCATCGCCCAGGGTAACTCTCCCTTTACCGATGAAGGTGAACTGGCTGTGGGCGGATTCTCCATCCACGCTTTGAGCGGGCTGGGGCAGGTGCATTATTACTGGCAGTCGCGCAACCTGGTGGTGTGGGTCGCTGCCGATGAAGCGCTCGCCAGCCAGTCTTTGCACGAGTTGATGACGTTTTACAAATAAGGCTCTTTCGTTTCGGGTGTGAAAATTCGTAGGGGCAACCCGCCATGTGCGAAAAGTCAATCGGTTTCGCTTGATTTTCCTGCAAAGAATTATCCCGTTATAGCTGGGCGGGTCGCCCCTACGATGTTATACATAAAAACGGGAGCGTTGTTTTTAAAATAGCGCCTGGGCCAGGCCGATGCCGAGCAGCGCAATCCCGGCCATCTGAATGAAATGGAATGCCCCGTTATAGTCAAACTGCCAGATGGCTGTGAAGCGGATATTTTTGCGGGTTTGGATTGCGGCGGCAATCATCATCACCAGCACGCCGGCCGCCATCCACCAGGCCCCAGGGAGAGTCCTGCCCAGCGCCAGCGCGGTATACACAATCAGGGCGAAGAGCATTGCCAGGGCTTCGTAAACGATAAAGACCAGGAAAGTGCCGGGGATGAAAACCGTTACCAGGAAGAAGATACCTCCCGCTAGCAGGAAATAAGGCAGCAATCCGCGCGCTGCGCTTTCACCCCACAAATCCAGGCTGGCGCCTGCTGCGAACAGGGCAATTGTCAGGCCGAGGAGCAGGTTGATGGGCTGCCAGATACCCCGGTTGACTTTTGGGGACATTTTGAATCCATGCGCCACCGCTCCCAGCGCGGAGCTGGCCGTCACCAACCCCAAAATTGCCAGCCACAGGCCCGCTTTATAGGGCCGGGTGCCCGCCAGGGCTGGGGAAAGATAAAAGGCCAGGCCAGCCGCCAGCAGGGCCATCAAAACATCGGTGGCGGAAGTGGTTTGCTCAATGGGATCATCGTGGAATTCGATTTTCATGCTTTTAATCTTCCAAGGACAGTCACGCATGGGTTTTTGAATACGCTGGCGGTGTGCGGGGCGTCTTCTTCCAGTTCATGGGTCAGTTCCTGGCCGGGGAAGTGCTGTTGTTCGTGCAGGCCTTTTTTCCAGCGCGGGCAGTCGGTGACATCGTAAACGATTCCGTTGTGCGCAACCCACATGCGTGAGCCACGATCGCCATTGTTGCGGCGCAGTTCAAGGATGGAAATTTCTCGGTTGGGAAGGTTGTCTGTCATGGGGCTATTATCCCACGGTTCACGAATGAAAAATCTCCTGCGCAAGGCAGGAGATTTTTGAAATTGCTATTCTGGTTTGCGGATTACCACTCGCGTCCGCCGCCGCCACGGTTCTGGCCGTAGCCGCCGCCACCACCACGGCGGTCATTTCCGCCACCGCGATTGTAGCCGCCACCACCACGGCGATCATCACCGCCGCGACCGTAGCCGCCGCCGCCACCACCACGATTGAAACCGCCACCGCCGCCACCACCACGTTCTTCACGCGGGCGGGCGATGCTCAGGTTCAGGGGGCGACCCTTGAAGTCCTTGCCATTCAGCAGGCTGATGGCCTTCTGGGCTTCTTCGGCGGTGGACATCTCGACGAAAGCGAAGCCTTTGGAGCGGCCCGTTTCGCGGTCTTTGATCACAGCAACCGAGGTCACAGTGCCGGCCGCAGCGAACAGGGCTTGCAAGTCAGCATCGGTGATGGCATAAGGCAGGTTGCCAACGTACAGTTTGTTTTCCATATCTCTCCTGGATGTATGCAATGCCGCGTCTGACGCGCATTGCCGGGTAAAAGGCTGGCCCCTCATGGGCCATTGGACAAAATTGCATGACGAATTCGGCTCGCAGACATCCAGTTATCGGGTTCCATTGCCCACACTCTGTTTGTTCTAATGCCAGTCTTCGTACATGTTCTTTTTAATTTTATCACTTTATTGGGGATATTTAAAAAATTCGTATGTCTCTCTAACAATTAGCCTGGGATGCGCCATGTCAAAACAATATTTTGTGTTGCTTTTATGAAAAATAGGGCAGGCAACCCGTCAAGAGTTTTATAAACTGGCCGCTTATAATCAGGGGGCCCGGCAGGCCTTGCCGGAGACAAATAGAATTCCCGAGGCTGCCCATGCACTTCATCAATCGTATCCAAAAATCATCCCGCGAACTGCTGATTTTCGCCAGCGCCGCACTGGCACTTGGCATGGCATTCAGCATCATCGATTCAACCTTCAACAACTTCCTTAACACCGAATTCGCATTAGATGGCTTCCAGCGTTCATTCCTTGAGTTCCCGCGCGAGCTGCCAGGGTTCCTGGTGGTATTCGTCTCGGCAGCCCTGTGGTTCCTGTGTTCACGGCGATTAAGCGTAGTTGCCATGCTCTTAGGCGCAGTTGGCGCGCTGCTGATCGGCTTTGCATCAGCCAGCTACAACCTGATGCTGGTCTGGCTATTCATCTACAGCATGGGCAACCACCTGTTCATGCCGCTGGCAGCCACCATCGGCATGGAACTGGCGCGCGAAGGCCAGGACGGGCGCCGATTGGGACAACTGAATGCCATCCGCAACTTCGCCACCATCCTGGGCAGCTTCCTGGTTTTCCTGGGCTTCAAATATCTTGGATTTACCTTCCAGCACACCTTTGCGATTTCTGCCACCCTGTTGGGGGTTGCCGCCCTGCTGCTTTTTTCGATGAAACCCGAACCTGTCACCGAAAAACGAAAATTTTTACAACTCCACAAAGAATACCGACTCTACTACGTGCTCAACATCCTATCAGGCGCGCGCAAACAGCTTTTCATCACCTTTGCACCCTGGGTGCTGGTCAGCGTCTTACAGCAGCCGACCCAGATCATGGCAACCCTCTACACCCTGGGCGGAGTCATTGGCATCCTATTCCAACCGCTCCTGGGCTGGGCCATAGATAAATTTGGTGAACGCATTGTCCTGGCATCCGAAGCAGTCATCCTGGTGTTTGTGTGCTTTGGCTACGGGTTCGCCAAATTCATCTTCCCTGCGAATATCGCTTTCCTGGTTGTGTGCGCCTGCTTCCTGCTCGACCAGATGATTTTCTCTGTCAGCATGGCGCGCGCCACCTACATGAAAAAGATCGCCATCCAGCCAGACCACATACAACCCGCGCTGACCGCTGCCGTAACCATTGACCACATTTTTTCCATCCTGGCAGCGCTGGTGGGTGGCATCATCTGGAATACCTTCGGTTTCCAATATGTGTTCATCTTTGGGGTTGTACTGGCAATCATCAACTTTTTCACCGCGCTGCGGGTGCGCATCCCCACCCTGGCGCGCGGCGACTAAAAACGAACGGGTGTTTCCTGGTTCGCCAACCGGGAAACACCCGCCCCAAAAATCCTGTAAAACCGATCAACTATTAAATGCCTTAACCAACTCACGCCAAAAATCATCCTGTTCACCCGGCACAAACGGGATATAAAGCGTGATGCGATCTGCCAGGTTTGCAAAACGCTCCTTCAATGCCGCCGCCAGTTCTGAGGGGGTATCAGCCATCGTACAGAACGCAGAAAGCATATCATCACTCACCAGGCCAGGCATCTCGCCCCACTCGCCACGCGCCGCATGGAACGAAAGCCGTTCAGCGATCTCACCCCAACCATGCAGCTCAAAAACCGGCCTGTAAGAGGGTGTCGAAGCGTAAAACGAAACCTGCTGGCGGCAGAATTCGCGTTGTTCACGCGTAATGGCCGCAAAAGGCGAGGCCGCAATCGTCACATCGGCGCGTGTCCGCCCGGTTTTGGCTGCACCCTGCTCAATGGCAGGCAAGATCACCTCGCGCAGGTAGCGTTCACTGCTCAATGGGTGCGGCAAAAAACCCTCACACAACTCCCCGGCCAGCTTTGCCAGCCCGGTATTCACCCCCGCAATGTAGATGGGAACCGGCTTTTTCTTTTCAATAACGGATTCAGGCAGCGGCCCCGGGTTAAAAAAGGGCGACATCAACGTCAGCTTATAGTGTTCACCACGATAATTTAGTTTTGTGCCGTTTTGCCAGCAATCCCAAAAAGCGCGAATGGATTCCACCTGCTCCCGCAGTTTTCCCGTTACCGAATCTGGCCACGGCATTCCAAAGCGCCGTTCGATATGCGCCTTCACCTGAGTCCCCAGCCCGAGCATGAATCGCCCCTGTGAGAGCGCTGCCAGATCCCAGGATGTGTAAGCCAGCGTAGCCGGGGAACGCCCAAACGACACCGCAATCCCGGTGCCCAATTCCAACCTGGAAGTGTGTTCCGCCGCCAGCGCCAACGGCAGGAACGGGTCATGCTGAGTTTCGGTAGACCACAGCCCGGCAAAATCGATCGCTTCAGCTGCCCTGGCAATCGCAGGCGCATCTGCCACGCGCGCCCAAGGGGGCAGAGATGCATCCAGTTTCATTTTGACCTCCGTTTTGGGGAATGGGAAAAGTAAAGATAAGAAAACTTTACCACGAATTGACGAGGGAGGGCGTAAATCTACCGCGATTTTTTGGGTTTGCTAAAATATTACCCAATGGATGTTTGGCATTTCCTGCTCACACCCCGCACCTGGAAATAACCTGAGCCGCTGCGAACTCTTGGGTTAGTTGACCCCCCAATCGGGAACCCTTAGAGCAACATCTTCAGAAAAAAACCTGCGCCGGATTTCCGGCGCAGGTTTTTTTTTCTAAAAACATCTTTTAGTAATTTCCACCGCCCTTGCCATTTCCACCAGCCCACATTGGGCGGCCAGTAGTGGCATCGCGGAAGGTATAAACCTGGCCATTATCCATCGTAATGCTCATAGCGCTCAACAGGCCAGCCTGGTCGCCGGGGAAGGCTGTCACAGTCATTGCATCGCCAACCTGCGGGGCAAAACCGATGCTGGTGGCGTAATTGCTGTTCCCAACCTGCACTGCGATACTCTGTCCATCATCTGCCAGTACAGTCAATGTACCGTAGCTATATTCACTCACTGTACCGTGGAAAGTGCTTGCGCTGGCAAGGTTAGCCTGCGCCTGGGGGACACCCGATCCATCGGCCTGGCCGTTACCGCGGCCCTGACCGCCGCCAAAACCCTGCGAAACGGAATTTGTTCCACCAGCTGCCTGTGCTCCAATCACATTGTAAGCCGCAGTTCCGATAGCAACCACCAGTACGGCAGTCAAAATCCCGATAAGAATATTCTTGTACATGATTTTCTCCTTTCCCGGACTTGCACCGGGATTGTTTTGAATGTTTGATTTTGGGTATAAGCTGCTTGTTTGCAGCTTTGAACCAATCTTATCCACCCAATGTAAAGGGAATTTAAATTTTCGAACAAGAGTGCGCGAAATTTGTGACAGATTCGTCCTAAAAAATACATACTTATCCTACTTACTTTAGAACATAGATTTCCCCTACAATAATTTATTCTCACCAGTTTAAGGGAATCCAATTCATAGATCAATTTTGACACCCAGGTCAACCTTTACATTAGCTTTATATAAACTTTCAAAAGAGTGTACAAATAAAAATTACAATCCGAGCATATTCAACAAATCTATTTCATGGAGAGCCCGCATGATCAAACTGTTTGGCAAACAAATTCGTATTTTCCGCCCCAGGAGCATCTGGATCCGCAAGGTTGTCCAGTGGTTCTTCTTCGCCTTTATCGCCCTGATCTCCATCAACCATACCCTGGTTGAAAGCGGGAGCGGTATCCCCTTCCTGGCGAGCGCCTCGCTGCATGCCTTGTGTCCATTTGGCGGCGTGGAGACGTTGTACACCTTCCTCGCCAGCGGTGTGCTGGTCAAAAAAGTCCATGATGCCTCGCTGGTATTGATGGGCATTGGCATTTTCCTGGCGGTGCTCTTTGGCCCCGCCTTCTGTGGTTGGATTTGCCCGCTGGGTACCATCCAGGAATTTGTCTCTGGTTTTGGCAAGAAGTATTTACGCCGCCGCTTCAACCATTTTGTGCCTTTCAAGCTTGATCAGGTTCTACGCTATGCCCGCTACGCTGTGCTGGTCTGGGTGATCTATGTGACTGCCACCAGCAGTACGCTCATTTTTGAAGCCTACGACCCCTATTTTGCCCTGTTCAATTTCTGGAGCGCAGAAGTTGCACCCACCGCACTCGCCATTCTCGGTATTACGCTGGTGCTATCGTTCTTTGTTGAACGACCCTGGTGCAAATATGCCTGCCCTTATGGTGCCTTCCTGGGCGTCTTCAACCTGTTCCGCATCTTCAGCATTAAACGCGCCGAATCCACCTGCAAAGCCGATGGTGCCTGCTCCATCATGTGCCCGATGAACATCCAGGTTGATACCAAAACGGTGATACGCGATCACCAGTGCATCTCCTGCCTGGAATGTACATCTGAAGCGATCTGCCCCGTTGCCAAAACTGTTATCTTCACCAGTGGAAGTGTGAAATGACCATCAACTCCAAAACCCTTGCTGCCCTGCTGGTAATCATCCTGTTCGGCGGGATCATGGCCTCATCCACCCTGGGCTGGTGGACAACCGAATCGACCAAAGAACCGGTCAAATTCAGCGAAGGTGAGTATGCCGGGCAGGCCAACCCCGCTGACATCCGTGGCTCCTACACTTTTGGCGATGTTGCCAACGCCTTCGATGTAACCCCTGCTGTCCTGGCGCAAGCCTTTGGCATCACAGAAGGCGACCCGGCGGCATTCTCCCTCAAAGAATTGGAAACCATCTACGCCGACAGCCCGCTCGAAATTGGAACCGGCTCTGTGCGCCTCTTTGTGGCCTTCTACACCGGGCTACCCTATGACCTGGCCACCGCCGAAGAAACCTACCTGCCCCAGGCCGCCACGGATATCCTGCTCGAAAAAGGCAACCTCGACGCTGAACGTCTCGCCTTTGTAGAAACACATACCATCACCCCCGGCATGGAAGCCTCCACACCTGAAGCACCATCCACCCCCGAGGCTGCCACCACCCCCGCAGCCGAATCCACCGAACACACCACCGCTACAGTAGAACCATACGTCATCAAGGGCAAAACCACTTTCGCCGACCTGCTCAGTTGGGGCGTGCCACAAGCTGAAATTGAAAAGCTGATTGGCGCAGCCCTCCCTGATCCAACCATGCTGATTAAAGACTATGCAACCGCAAAAAGCCTCGATTTCGAAGTGCTCAAACCGGCTTTGCAAGCCGAAGTAGACAAAGTCAAAAAATAAACACTAAAAATTCACCATAGTTGCCTGTAAATCAAAACGTGCCCATCTGGCGCGTTTTGATTTACAGGCAAAACATCCCCGGTGATTTACCAAAACTTCACATTTTCTTCGTCTTGTGTACAAATTAAGTTGATAAAACATCCTCATTCAACACATCACCACTTACGATTTACCCATCACCGCAAGGAACCTATGACCGACGAACTTCCCCCCACTCCCGAACCATCCATCTTTGAACGGATGCGCACCCGCCTGACCCCCGATGGCGTCCCCAGTGATGATCGGGGCCGCATGCGCATGGTGGTTGACAGTCTGATCTTACACCTGCACCCCACCAAAATCCCTGACCGCACCCTGCGCTGGACCTACACCTGGGGACTGGGCGGGCTGGCCGCCGTACTGATGATGGTGCTGGCCCTGACCGGCGTTGTCCTGCTCAACAACTACACCCCCGCCGCCCCGCAGGCCTACCTCGACATTCTCGAACTCAACAGCAACGTCTGGTTTGGCGAACTGATGCGCAACCTGCATCACTGGAGCGCTAACCTGCTAATCATCGTCGCAGTTCTGCACCTGATCCGCGTTTTCATCACCGGCGCATACCGCCCGCCCCGCGAACTGAACTGGCTGCTGGGAATGTTGATGCTCATCCTGGTGCTGGCATCCAACTTCACCGGCTACCTGCTCCCCTGGGATCAACTGGCCTACTGGGCCATCACTGTCGGTACCAGCATCATCAGCTACCTACCCATCATCGGCAACTGGCTCACCCGCCTTATCCTCGGCGGCCCAGAAGTCGGCCCCAACACCCTGCTCAACTTCTACTCGATGCACATCGCGCTCATCCCGCTCGCCATCTTCGGGATCATGTCCTACCACTTCTGGCGCGTGCGCAAAGATGGCGGCCTGAGCATCCCCAAAAGCCTGGATGAATCCGAATCCGGGGCAGAAATCAAGCTGGAACGGTTAACCACCATCCCGAACCTGGTTCAAAAAGAACTCATCTACGCCATCGCCTGGGTCGCTGCGCTATTGATCTTTGCCATGCTGGTGCCAGCCCCGCTCGAAAGCATCGCCAACCCCGATCTTTCTCCCAATCCAGCCAAAGCACCCTGGTACTTCATGGGCCTGCAGGAGATGCTGCTACACTTTCACCCGCTCGTAGGAGCCATCCTCATTCCCGGCCTGGTGATATTGGGAATTTTCCTGCTCCCATTCTTTGACCTGAACCCCAGAAATGTCGGCGTCTACTTCCGCTCCCGCCGTGGGCGCGCCCTGACGCTGCTTGCCGCTGGGATTGCATTGATCGCCACCCCGGCCTGGGTGCTGCTCGATGAATACCTGCTCGACTGGACCGGCTGGCTGCCATCCTGGCCGAGCCTCATCTCAAACGGCTTGATCCCGCTCCTGGTCATCACCATCCCGCTCATCCTGCTCGACGATTGGGTTAGAAAATCCTTCCAGGCAGACACTGAAGAGCGCGTGTTGTTCATCGCCACATTCATCTTCACCGCCTTCATCATCCTGACCATCACCGGCATCTTCTTCCGCGGCCCCGGCATGGCACTGTACTTGCCGTGGAATATGCCCACACATTAGTGATCAGTTTCCATCCCATAACACTGATTACTGAAAACGGAGTTCCCCATGCCTGACCCCACCCCATCCACCTCCCGCCGCGACTTTCTCAAGCTGACCTGGGCCTTCTTCGGCGCTGCCGCCGCAGTGGAAACCGCAGGCATCTTCATCACCTATCTCCAGCCCCGCCTGGCCGAAGGCGAATTCGGCTCGATCATCAACGCCGGGCTGGTCGATGACTTCCCGCCCAACTCAGTCACCCACCTCACCAACGGACGTTTCTACATCGTCCGGTTGGCCGACGGCGGCTTCCTGTCAATCTATCACCGCTGCACCCACCTCGGCTGCACCGTGCCCTGGGACGAAACCCAGCAAAAGTTCATCTGCCCCTGTCACAGTTCCGAGTTCGACCGCCAGGGCCTGGTCACCAACCCACCTGCCCCGCGCCCACTTGACTTGTTCAAAGTCTCCATCGTTGATGGCAGTGTAATGGTCGACACCGCCGTGCCCATCCAGCGCCAATCCTACGAAACCGCGCAGGTGATTTACCCGTAAGACTGGCTTAAGCCTGTCCCCACACCGAGGCATTTATGACCGAAACTCGTTCCCACCGTCTTGAAATCCTGATCGGCACCATCGCCACCGGCCTCATCGTCCTGGCCCTGGGGCTGTACATCCTGTTTGAGCCTGCCCGCGTCCAATCCGCCGGGCAAGATATCCTCCACGTTCAACTGGACGATGCCATGAGCCTGTATGCCGAAAACTGCGCCGTCTGTCACGGCCTGCAAGGCGAAGGCATCGGCTCCATCCCGCCGCTCGACAACCCCGCCCTGCGCACCATGACCGCCGACGATCTGTTCAAAACCATCTCGCGCGGGCGTTTCAACACCGCCATGCCCGCCTGGAGCCAGTCAGATGGCGGTCCGCTCAGCGACTACCAGGTCAATGAAATGGTGCAACTGGTGCAGTTCGGCGACTGGAACGCCACCAAAGACCGCGTCGTCAACCTGGGGCTGGCCCCGCTCGTGCCATTCACCACCGAACCAGACCCAGCCCTGTTCGAACAGATCGGATCACTCCCCGATGGCGCGATCCTGCAAACCGCCATCAAAATATTCGCGGCAGAGTGTGTTTCCTGTCACGGCGCAGATGGCCTCGGCACCAAAATCGCCCCGGCACTCAACGACCCCCTCATCCGAGAGAAAACTGCCGAGGAGTTAAACCGCACCGTGACTCTTGGCCGCGCCGGAACCCTGATGGCTGGCTGGAACAACGTTCTCGCCCCCGAGGAGATTTCCGCCATGGTGACTCTCATCCAACGCTGGAACGAAATCCCGCTCGGAACCATCCCCGCCCCCAACGTGCCGATCGCCACCACTACCGAATCCATCGCCAAAGGCAGTGACCTGTTCATCGCCAACTGCTCGCGTTGTCACGGCCCCACCGGGCAGGGTACCCCTCGCGCGCCTGCGCTCAACGTCAAATCCGTCCTGACCACCACCAGCGACCAGGCCCTGCTCCAAATCATCACCAACGGCGTACCGGGAACAGCCATGCCCGCCTGGGGCAACCGCATGGCCGATGCTGATCTCCAGGCCATTGTCGGATTCATCCGCCAGTGGGAAGCCACCGCTCCCGAAGTGGCCCAACCGACTGTCGGCGTAGGCGGCCCGCCCTGGCGCCAGGCTGCCACCCAAACGGTGAAAGCCGCCCTCGATTGGCGCGTCCTGCTTGGGTTGACCATCCTGCTGGCAACTTCTTTCAGCCTGGTATCCATCGGATATACCGAACTTGTGAAAAAGTGATAATTCGCTCCAAAAACAAAAACAGGGACTCACTGGTAGTCCCTGTTTTTATTGAGAGAAATTATTTACACAGCCAGCGCACTGGTCAGGAAGGTTGTGATCTCCGCCTCGCTGGGGATGCGCCCGGATGAGACAACCTTCTCATCCACCACCAGCCCCGGCGTGGACATGATTTTATATTTCATAATATCGGGGTATTCGGTTACCTTGATCACTTCCGCTTCGATGCCAAGTTTTGCAATTGCCTGGCGTGTAACCGATTCAAGCTTTTTGCAGTTCGCACAGCCGGAGCCGAGCACTTTGATGGTTAACATGGTTTCTCCTTTTACATCACAAAATTGAACAAATATCCAGTCACGATGATGGCGAGCGCCACCACCCCGACAAAAACTGCGATCAGGCGCGGCTTCAAAACTCGCCGCAAGATAATCACCTCGGGCAGGCTCAATCCAACCACCGCCATCATGAAAGCCAATACTGTGCCCAGCGATGCGCCTTTTTCCATCAGCGCGCTCACAATCGGGATAACCCCGGCGGCGTTCGAGTAGAGTGGCACGCCCATCAGCACCGCCACCGGCACCGACCACCAGGCATTCTTGCCCATGATGCTCACCAGCGCGTCTTCTGGCATGTAGCCGTGAATGCCCGCGCCAACTGCGATGCCAATCACCACGTACAGCCAGACTTTGCCAACGATTTCTTTGACGGATTCCCAGGCCCGGGCAAAACGTTGTTCCCAGGTCAGGGATTCAAATATTTCGCTGCCCGAGGACTGGATCTGCCAGACGAAATCTTCCACATCCCGCTCCATTTTCATCCGCCCGATGATGATTCCTGCCATGGTGGCAATTACCAGCCCCGAAGCGATGTACAACCCGGCCACCTTCCAGCCAAACAGGCCAAATAACATGACAATCGCCACTTCATTGATGGTGGGCGCGGCAATCAGGAAGGAAAATGTCACCCCTAGTGGGATGCCGCTTTCTACGAACCCGATAAAGAGCGGAACGGCGGAGCAGGAGCAAAACGGCGTGACAATGCCTAGCGCCGCCGCCATGAAGTTGCCCAGCCCCTCGCGTTTGCCGCCCAACAGGGCGCGCGTCCGCTCTGGGCTGAAGAAGGTGCGGATGACCGAGATAACAAAAATCATGCCTGAGAGCAGCAACAGGATTTTGGGTACATCGTACAGGAAAAAGGCAACGGATGAACCGAGTTGGGAGGCGGGGTCAAGCCCCAGGGCGGAATAAGCCAGCCAATCGGCCAGGGGTTGGATCAGGTTGTAGAGCAGCAGCCAGGCCACAGCGGCAAGCCCAATCCATCCAAATGAGCGCAAAGGATGACCCGTTGTTGGGAAAAGTTTGAGCGATGAGAGTTTCATTTCAGCCTTCTTTCCGACAGGTGTGCAGGTTGGGGTGTTTCCATATTCGTAATCATGAATATATTATAAGGAATACATTCGTAAAGTTGAATATGATAAATGTCATAGGGATGTAACTTTAACGTAGCCCTATCAGTTTATGAAAATAGAGCAATTCGCCACCCTGGCGTGCTAAAAAGGCTTTTAGCTGGCAGGCGTAGCGCGGATTGCTAATCTGCGCTACGCCTGCCGGATATTGATTATCAAAGTGTCAGAATGTTTGTTTTTGGGTTAGTCAATCAGCGTTTCCAGCCGATTTACCAGCCCGGCCAGCACACCGAATGCGGATTCGACGGGGGCTGGGGTGGTCAGGTCGACCCCGGCTTTTTGCAGCGCGGCCAGGGGGTAGCGCGACCCGCCAGAGCTGAGAAAGTCGAGATAACGGGAGACCGCATCTGGGTCGGAGCCGGATGTAACAGCATGTGAGAGGGCGTGAGCGCCTGAAATCCCTGTTGCGTACTGGTAAACGTAAAAGTTCATGTACATGTGCAGGAATTGTGCCCAGGTGATGCCGATGCGGTCACGGTCGAATTCAACTTCGTCGCCGTAGCCTTCCTTGAAAAAGTCGGCCAGGATGCCGATCAGGATGTCGGCGCTGAGCGGTGCGCCTTTTTCGGCGCGGGTGTGCATTTCCAACTCGAAGCGCGCCAGGGTGGGCATGATGAAGAAGTAGCGATGGTAGTTTGACATGGCTTCTTCGATCAGCGCAATTTGGAAGTCGGGCGCGCTCTGGGTGCGCATCAGGTAATCGCGCACGGTGGCCTGGTTGAAGTTGGAGGCCACTTCGGCGACGAACAGCCCGTAGCGGCTGTAGAGAAAACGCTGGTTGGCGCGGGAGTAGTAGGAGTGCATCGAGTGGCCGAGTTCGTGGGCCAGGGTGGAAAGGCTGAAAACATCATCCGCGTAAGACATCATGATGAAGGGCCGCGTGCCGAACGAGCCGCTGGAGAAGGCGCCTTCGCGCTTGCCGCGATTGCGGGCGCGGTCAACCCAGCGCTCTTCCAGGCAGCCCCGGCGCAGGATGTTGACGTATTCCTCGCCGAGCGGGGCCATGCCTTCGCAAATCCATTCGACGGCCTGGGCATATGGCACCACCGGTTTGGATTCGGTCAGCGGGGCTTTGATGTCGTAGACGCCGAATGTCTCCAGCTTGAGCGCCTTCCTGCGCAGCCGCCAGTATTTGTGCCAGGTGGGCAGGTTTTGCTTGAAAACTTCGATCAGGTTGTGGAAAACTTCCACTGGAACGTTGTTTGGCTCTAGCGAAGCGTGCAGCGAGCTCGCGTAGCCGCGCACACGGGCGTTGAAGACATCCTGTTTGATGGCAGTGGTCAGGATGGCGGCGGATGTATTTTTGAAGGCCAGGTAGCCATCGGCGTAGTTTTGCCAGGCTGAGCGGCGCACCTGCCGGTCGGGGTGGGTGACCAGCGCGCCGATGCTGGACTGGCCGATTTCGAGCTGGGAACCATCCGCAGCGGTGGCGGGGGCAAATTTCAGGTCACCGTTGTTGAGCATGTTGAAGATGCTGTATGCGCCCGAAAACGGGTCGCCAGCCAGGGCCAGCACCTGTTCCACTTCCCCAGAGCGGACGTGTGGGCTGCGTTTTTCGAGTTTTTCCACATAAAAGGCGAAAAAGGTCAGTTCGGGAGTGGCCTGGGTCCACGCTTTGAGCTTGTCGAAGCCGATGGACATCAACTCCGGGTCGAAAAAGGCCAGCGCCGCCCCGGTTTTGGCTCCCACGCTACGGGCCTGACCGGCCCTGGCGGTGGCGGCCTGGTCGAAAGTATCCACCGAACTGGCGTTGTTGGCGTACGTCATAATTTTGCCCATCAGCGTGCCGACTTCCTCCAGCTTTTGGATGGCTTCGAGCAGCACCTGCGGGCTTTCGCCCAGGCGTCCCTGGTAGGCAGAGAGCGAGGGCAGCAGCACTTCGAGCGCTTTGCAGGCGGAATCCCAATCGGCGGGGGTTGGGAAGATGGATTCGAGCGCCCAGGTTTCCTCGAGCGGGATGGCACTGCGGACGGGCAGAGATGTGGTTTCGGTCATGGTTTTCTCCTGATATGGTGAACTATGCGGGTGATTATAGCCCGCAAAACCACGTTTGCACCGTGGCTGCTTTTTGAATCGAAACGCCTTGCGCCACAATCGGCAGGGGCAGGGCTGGGGGGAAATGCGCCAAAGTTGTTGGTTCGGGGTTAATAAGGTTGTTACGTTTGCAATTAAATATCATGACAATTTACACGTTACACGGAAAATTAACTCTTTATAATGATTAATTGGGTTCTTCCGTTTTTAATGTGAGTGCGGGTAGGAGCGACCTGCCAGGGCACAACCAGATGTTTTTTTGCAAGGAATCCTGGCACAAAAGAACGATTTCTCACGCATAACGGGTTGCCCCTATGGGTTTTCATATCAAAAACCGTAGAGCGATTAATTGGTTATCCAACGGTCTTTTTTTAGGTTTTGCCTGCATGTTTGATGTGACTTGTTCTCTGCTCAAAAGCATATAAAAACGGAACAAAATACCACCCAGTGAGATTCTTTGGGTGGCATTTTGTTTTGCGCAGGGATGTGTTTTTGCTCACAACTTAAACCATCAACCGCTGACGTTACGGATTGCGCGGAAATGCTCTTGGCGGCAGCCCGGGTTGATTTGCGGAAGTGGTTCAGTTGATTTCTTTGATCCATGGAGACAACTTGAAAAGCAAAACTTTTTTCATCGCACTGGTTTTCTTGATGGTTTTTATACTATCTGCCTGTGATTTTGCTTCATCCGGCCAGCCTTATGCCGAGGGGATGCCGCCCATGGCAGTGTATTCTGGGGCGGCAGTCACACCGTTATATGATCTTTCGCAGACTTCCTGCGAAGGCAAACCGCTCTATATGTGGCGTGGTTCTGGGACTTTTACCTGGAAATTCTCTTATACCGGTTTCGAGATGCTTTCCACGATTACGGGCGGCGAACCCCAATACACCCTGCCAGATGACAGCAACTGCGGCTGGCTGTCGGTTGGGCTGGGTGATATTATCAAGGATGTTCCAGCGGAAGGTCTTAAATCCAAATGGTCTGGCAGCTGCCAGACCAGCACGATTAATGATACCAAAACCATCGCGCAGGAGATCACCAGCATGGTGGCGGGATGGGAAGATAAAACCACCAAACTCGGCACTTTCCGCGCACTGAGAGTGACATCCATGAATCAGTATGCCAATGGACGCAGTGTGGGCGTGCAGGATATTAACGATTGGTATGTTTGCGGGTATGGGCGTATCTATTCAACTTCGGATGATACTGGACGGGATGTTCATTATGTCGATGAACTGCTCTCGTATACGCCCCAGACCACCGATGAAGGTCATGTGCGCTACATCATTGCAGATATCCAACTGGTTAACACCCCGGCCACTTACCAGGCCAATGCCACAGACGAGGAAACCGCCGAGGCGCTCCGCCGCTGGAATGCAGGCGTGCGGGTTGTCAATCTCAACCAGTTTGTACGGAAAGAGCTGAATGGTCAGTGGCAAATTGTTTATAACGGGAACGATCAATCCATCAACCCGCTGGACATTCAGCTTTCCACCGATGAGACGCCCTGAGCCAGGTTGGCTCGCTTACCCGCCTTGCGGGCCAAGAATACCAGCTGTGTGGCTATAACGTACTTAAAACCTGTGACCAGCCGAACCCAATGAATCATCTTCACGGGATTTTTTCACAAATTCAAACTTCCCCCTTGCATATCCGGATTCGCTGGCTGCGCTGGTTAACCCCTCTGGGGGTGTTGGCCCTGGCTGCATTACACCAGGCCGGGCTGCATTACCTTATTAGTACCCTGCCCGAAAGCTGGCATATCGAAACCGAACTGATCATTTACGGTTTGACCGGCAGCCTGGTAGCCTGGGCTGGCCTGACCCGTTTGGCAGAGCTGATTGAATCCCGGGCTGAAGCTGATGCCCGGTTGCGTTTGGCCTATTCCACGCTCGAAGCACGCCACCAGAAATTACTCACCCTGCAAGATTATGGCCGCAAACTGGCTTCTGCCGGAAGCGAGCAGGCAGTTTTTGAACTCGCCGCCCAGGCACCGCTCCAGTTGAGCGAGGCCAAAGGTTCCACCGTCATCACGTTCAACCCGGAAAAGGAACAACTCAAGCTGGATATGGCCTGGGGCCTGAGCGATAGTTACCTGCGGGCTTTGCGCACTCGCATAGAGAGCGGCATCCCTGCTGCGCGTTGCCGGGAATGCACGGTTTTGAAAACTGAATCCACCAGCGATTGCCCGCTTTTCGATGGCCTGCACCAGGCCGCGCGCGCCGAAGGCATTGGCGGCCTGCTCTGCCTGCCGATGATGCTTGAACAGGAACGGGTGGGGATACTCTCGGTCTACTACCCCTCGCCAGCTGGCCCGCCCGAAGATCAACTGCGATTGCTAAATATCTTGAGTGGAACGATTGGAGCCATGCTGGAGAGCCTGCGCTTGCGAACAATCCAGGCACAAACCAACCTTCCTGTTCAACAGTTGGATTCATCCAGCGCCGCCATTGATTCGGCTTTCGGTGACTTTGCCCGGCAGGTTTTGAAGATTATGTTGGATGGATGGGCTGCCACCACCGGCGGGTTGTTCCTGTTCGACGAAGCCACCAGCACCTGGAACTGCCCTGCCAGTCACGAACTGGGAACTGATTTAACCGACCCGCGCTTTGACCTGGCCCTGGAAATGGCGCGCCAGGCCCAGGCCTCCGGGCGGCTGGTGATTTTGCCAGAACTCCCTCCGGGCGGGCCGGAGACGGTACTATCAGCCGCAGCGGCTCCGCTGGTAACGGATGGCCACTTCCTGGGCGCAATTTTCCTGGGGGCTGATCGCCGCCGGGCCTTCAGCAACCGCCATTCCGAATTCCTGAAAACCATGTCGCACCAGATCGCCCTGGCAGTCTGGAATACGCAGCTTTATGAACAGATTGACCAGTCGGCGGTAATTAAAGAACGCTACCGCCTTTCGCGTGAAATCCATGATGGCCTGGCACAAACCCTGGCATACCTGGGGCTGCAAACCGAAACGCTCGAAAAGCTGGTAGCGGCCGGGCAAAGTGAGGAGGCCCTGCGGGAGATTGTCGCCATGCGGCAATCCATCCGCTCAGCTTACACTGAATCGCGCGAGGCAATTGAAGGCCTGCGACTGGAAATTGAGAATCCGGATGATCTGCCGTTGCGCCTGCGCGAATTTGTGGCCCAGTTCAATCGCCGTACCGGGATTCAATCACAGGTGACGGTAGATCTTGAAGATTTGCTGGTTGAACCGGCTGCCGGGCTGCAACTACTGCGTATTACACAGGAAGCCCTGTCGAACGTCCGCAAACATGCCCAGGCCACCCGTGTGGAAATTAGCCTGCGGGTACTGGGGCATGAGTTGGAAATGTCGATCAGCGACGATGGGCGCGGTTTCCCGGTTTCTTCGCAGATTGACCAGGCTATCCTCCATTTTGGGCTGACCACCATGCGTGAACGTGCCCACAGCCTGGGCGGCGCGCTGACGGTGGCTACCGGCCCCATGCAGGGCACCCGCATCACAGTTACCGTGCCTTTGGCTGAGTTCAAAAGAACGTTGGTACAACCCTGATGATCCGTATCTTGATTGCTGACGACCATCCGCTGTTCCGCGAAGGCCTGACGCGCGTTTTGAATGATGCGCCGGGGCTTTCTGTCGTTGCCAGTGTGTCTAATGGCTTGGAAGCCATCTCCAGGGCGGCAGAATTCAACCCGGACGTGGTTTTGATGGATGTGAATATGCCAAAAATGGGGGGAGTGGAGGCGACCCGTCAACTTCGCAAGATCAATTCCCATATTGCCGTCCTGATGCTGACCATTTCTGAAGAAGAACAGGATCTGTATGCGGCCATCCGGGCTGGCGCGCGTGGTTACCTGCTTAAAAACGCCACCAGCAGCGAGCTGATCGATGCTATCCAGCGTGTATATGCCAAGGAAGCGATCCTCACTCCCAGCCTGGCTGCCAAACTGTTTGATGAGTTTGTGTCACTCTCTCCGCAGATCGCCGGACAAAAAGTCGTATCTGAACAAGGGGAAGATGAGATGGGTCTGCTCACCGAGCGCGAACTGGATGTTCTCCAGTGGGTTGTGCGTGGTATGACCAACAAGGAAATTGGAGAAAAACTCTCCCTTTCGCCCCATACGGTCAAAGCTCACATCCGCACAATTCTCGATAAGCTGCATCTTCACAGCCGTGCCGAGGCTGCGGTATGGGCCAGCAGGCATGAAAACACCAAAAAATGACAAATGGGTTAATCCATTCAGGTTTTAACTCCTCCAGGTGGCTAATCCGCCCCCTTTTTTTAGGGTTCAATTACATCCAATCGGCGCTTGTCATTGTTTTTGGGGTTTGTTAAACTAAGCTTAATTTCTTGTGAATAATAGTACAAGGCTGCAAGAATTTAACCTGGTACCTGCTGGCCCTTATGACTGCTGAAATCACCTCCAACCCCCCTGAAACAGCCTCCACACCCCGCAGAACAAACTGGGTGTTGGTGGGTATCTATACTTTTTGCGCCGCCTGGGTGGTGATCGTACTGGCCTTTAGCATCTTCAAGCCTATTAAAGTTTTGCCGCGTGTCAACCTGGCCCCAGGATTTGCCTTTACGAACCAGGAAGGCGTTCGCAAAACCAGCGAAGATTATCGCGGCAAGTTGACTATTTACAGCTTCACTTATGCTGACTGCTTGGATGGCTGCGCCCAAACCACGCCTCAGATGCAGTCGCTGCGCAATGCCCTTGATCTGGCCCTTGCTCCAGACATTAGCTACGCCCTGGCCACCATAACAGTCAACCCGGAGAAGGATACGCCTGAAGCCTGGAGCCAGTTCGCCACCCCATATCTCGCCAATTCAAAATCCAGAATTCCCTGGGATTTCCTGACCGGTGATCCCACACTCACCCGTTTTATTGTTGGGGGCGGGTTTAGTGTTTTCTACCAAAAAAACCCTGCTGATGCCTCCATCAAACTTGATCCGCGCTTTGCCCTGGTCGATGGCTGGGGTATTATCCGTGCTGAGTATCGGGGCGAAACCCTGGATATTCCGCTGGTGATGCGTGATATTGCATATCTTGAAGATGAAATTCGTAACAGCCAGGGTGTCGCCCGCTACGCATATGAAGCGGCTCATTTATTCAGGTGCTATCCATGAATGTAGAAGAATCTACCCGGGCCCCCAAACGCCCAACTTGGTTTTTTATCCTTTGGGCAGTTTTTAGCTTGTTTTTGCTGGCTGGCATTGTGTACCTGGCCTGGAGTCTGTTGAATCCATACTCGTTTCACGGGGTGGTGATGCAGTCGCCTCAAAAAGCCAGGGATTTTACCCTGACAGGGCATAACGGCCAGCCGGTCTCCCTGAAAGATTACAGTGGAAAGATTATCTTGATCTATTTTGGCTATACTACCTGCCCGGATGTATGCCCCACCACCCTTGCTGATTTGCACACAGCGCGCGAATCACTGGGGCAACTGGGCGACCAGGTGCAGGTCTTTATGGTCACTGTTGATCCTGAGCGTGATACCCAGGCAGTGTTGGCCGATTACATGTCCCATTTTGACTCCAGTTTCATCGGTTTGACTGGTTCCCCCGAGCAGATCGCAGAAGTAGCTACTTATTATGGCATTTATTATGAAAGAGCCGAAGGCAACTCCACACTTGGCTATTTGATGGATCACACTGCCACTGTTATGGCAATAGATCAAGATGGTTATTTGCGGCTTGTCTTTCCTTTTGGAACGGCAGCCCAGGATATCGCAGACGATTTGAATTATTTATTAGAACGATAATTCAAAAACATTATCAAAAGGAGAATTTTATGTCTACACTTCGTTCCAGAACCCTAATTGCTTTCCTGCTTCTTGCCACAATCGTTTTGACTTCGTGCCAGCAGGCCAGTGGCTCTAAAATCAGCGCCAGCGATGCCTGGGGGCGTTCTTCACCTATGATGGCTCAAACTGGTGCAATGTATGTGGTCATCGAAAACCAGGGCAATGAATCAGATCGTTTGATTGGCGCTGCCAGTGATGCTGCCAAAACGGTCGAAGTCCATGAATCTTACATGGAAGGCGACATGATGAAGATGCGGCCAGTAGAAGGCGGATTGGAAATCCCCGCTGGTGGAACAGTAGAGTTGAAACCAGGCGGGTACCACATCATGTTGATCGACCTGGTAAGTCCCCTGGAAGTCGGTACAAAAATCAAAGTCACGCTTAAGTTTGAAAAAGCCGGTGATGTTCCCCTGGAAGTTGAAATCCGGGAGCAGTAACCGGTAAAGAATTTATCCGTAAACCAGCAAGGAGCATGCCCAAGAACAATCAGAAGCGTCAGCCCAACCCATCCCAAAAATGTTCAGTAAGTCAGTTATAAACCCCGGAGGATGTAAATGAGCAAAATCAAGAAAGCTGAAGTAAAAAGCGGTGACCCTGAGGCCGAACAGCCGAAGGGAACCCTGGCCCTCACCTTAATATATATGGTGACGATCATTATTTTGTGGAGCTGGGTATACCAGACTTTAATTGAAAGAGGAGTGACCCAATGATCCACATCCATAAGTACGAAAAGTGGTGGATTGGTTTGACAATCCTGATGCTGGTGGCGTTTGCTACCCTCGTCGGCGTGGCTGCGTTTTCCAAGGGCTTCCAGGTTCCTGAGCCCTGGATGCGTGTTGACCCAAATACGGTGAAAGACTCTGGCGCATTTTCAGATGCCAACCTTGGCCTGCATGAATTGGCCCCCGGCAAGTACGAGGCGTATCTGTTAGCCCAGTCCAGCCCCTGGCGTTTCTACCCCAGTGAACTGTCCATCCCGGTTGGTTCTACCGTGACGTTCTATGTCACATCTGTCGATGTCCAGCATGGCTTCCGCATTCAGGACACTAACATTAACCTACAGATTCTGCCCGGGCAGGTATCGAAAGCCACCTACACCTTCGAAAAGGCCGGTGAATTTCCCTATGTTTGCGGCGAGTACTGTGGTGTTGGTCACCAGGGCATGTTCGGGAAGATTGTTGTCAAGTAGCCATTCAAACGGGCAAAGAGGAACCTTGAGATGGATGCGAAGATGAGAGCCTCCGGCGGGATCGCCTATAAATTTGATAGGGCAAGAATCCTGTCTGGTGAATTCCTGGGCCGGGTGGTGGTGCTGTTCAAGCTGCGTGTGGTGGTGCTGCTGGTGCTGGCCTCCCTGGGGGGCTATCTGTTTGCATCAGGCGGCAGCCTGTCGATTGGGCAGCTTTCCATCCTGCTGATTACTGGAACGCTTTCATCTGCGGGCGCTTCTGCTATCAACCAGTACATTGAACGCGAACGGGATGGGCGCATGTCGCGCACCCGCCAGCGTCCACTGGCAGATCGGGTTTTTACTCGCCCCGAAACCACTCTGGAAGTTAGCGTTGTGATGCTGATCCTGGCCCTGATGTTGGCGCTGCCCTTTAGCCTATCGCTGGCGTTTTTCCTGGCTGTGGGCGCTGCCATCTACATCTGGGTGTACACACTCTGGCTTAAACCACGCACATGGTGGAATATCATCATCGGTGGGGCTGCTGGCAGTTGCGCAGTCCTGAGCGGTGGCGCTGCGGCAGGAAACTGGGCAGAGCCTGGTGTTTTGATGCTGGCCTTGCTGGTCTATGTCTGGACTCCTACACACTTTTGGAGCCTGGCACAGGCTTATCGCGAAGATTATGCCAGGGCGGCCGTTCCCATGCTTCCGGTACTTGTCAGCCCGGCTGTTTCGGCGCGCTGGATAGCGTTGCACACCTTCGCTGCGGCGCTGATCACCCTGCTGATGGGTTTCCATCCATCCCTCGATTGGAAATACTCTTTGATCACCCTTCCAGCTACCCTGTGGCTGGGATGGTATTCCGTGCAATTGGTCAAAAAACCCGATCACAAACACGCCCTTAAACTGTTCAAGGTATCGAACATGTACCTTGGGCTGGTTTTGGCGGCGATCTACCTGGTTATATTATTCTAATCCCTTGCCTCAAATTGGCAGGATAAGAAAGGGAAAGTAAAGATGTTCGCTGTTGAAAAGAAAATCCTTAGCTGGCATTTGGTTCTTGCCTGTGTAGCGTTATCTATTGGCACACTGTTTGGCCCGCTCCAGGCGCTTGAACACATGGGCGTCAATCTCTACCCGGCCTTGCAGGTCATTGGTATCCAATCTTATTACCAGGGTCTAACGTTGCATGGCGTTTTGAACGCCCTGGTCTGGACCACCTTCTTCATCACCGGTTTCTTGATGTATGTGATGGTCAAAACCCTGAATACCCCGCTCTCCAAGCCTGGCCTGAGCTGGGCTGGTTTCTACGTCATGGTGGTTGGTCTGGTGATGGCAGCCATTCCGCTGCTGCTCAACCAGGCGAGCATCCTCTATACCATGTATCCCCCGCTCCAGGCACCCTGGTACTACTACCTGGGATTGACCCTCTTTGTGGTTGGCAGCTGGGTATCCGGTTGGAGCATGTTGGCCACCTTCCTGGGCTGGCGCAAGCAGAACCCGGGCAAGACGGTGCCATTCATGGCTATGGCTGGCATGATCACCATGGTGCTCTGGCAGATCTGCACCCTGGGCATTGCCTCCGAAATCCTCGGATTAATCCTGCCCTGGACGTTTGGACTCTACGGGATGGATAGCCAACTGGCCCGTACCTTATTCTGGTTCACCGGCCACCCGCTAGTTTACTTCTGGCTGCTGCCAGCTTACGTTTCCTGGTACGGAATGATGCCCAAGCAATCTGGTGGCAAGCTCTTCAGTGAGCCGCTCGCCCGCTTCGCCTTCTGGCTCTTCCTGATCCTTTCCACCCCGCTTGGTTTCCACCACCAGTATCTCGATCCTGGCGTCCCGGCTGTCTGGAAATTCCTCCACGCGGCTCTCACCTATGCTGTTTTCTTCCCCAGCATGTTAACCGCCTTTAATGTTATCGCATCCATGGAAAATGGTGGGCGCGCTCGCGGCGGCAAAGGCTTGTTTGGCTGGCTACTGACCCTGCCCTGGACCGATCCATCCTGGACGACCCAGGCCCTGGCGATGATCATCTTCTCGCTGGGTGGCGTTGGCGGTTTGATCAATGCCTCCTACAACGTCAACCTGGTTGTGCATAACACTGCCTGGGTTCCCGGACACCTGCACCTCACCGTTGGATCTGGCGTGACCTTGACCTTCATGGGTATCCTCTACTGGCTGATTCCGCACCTGACCGGCAAAGCCCTGTGGAGCAAGAAACTGGCCCTGTGGCAGGCCTGGTCGTGGTTCGTGGGAATGTTAATCTTCTCGCGTGGTATGCACTGGATCGGTCTGCTCGGCGCTCCCCGTCGCACCATGCTTGGTGTTGCGCTCGGCAACTACGGTTCCGCTGATTGGCGCGTTCCTACCCTCATGACCGGTATCGGCGGCTTGATTCTGTTCGTTTCCGCCACCCTGTTCTTCATCGAGGTGATTATGTCGGCTTACTTCTCCAAAGAAAAAGCCGAAGTTGAAATGCCCGTTGCCGAGCCGCTTCATGCTGAAGTGATTCCGGCCTGGTTGAACAACTGGCAGCCCTGGCTCGTTGGCACAGTTGTGCTGATTGTGGTGGCCTACGCTCCCATGCTGATCCAACTCATCAGCCAGGCGCAGTTCACATCGCCCGGCTTCAAAGTCTGGTAGCCTGGCCCGGCCGCCACATCCGAAAAACAATCATTGTCCCGCAGTCCTGGCAGGTGCAGCACCCCTGCCAGGCAGCGGGATGCCATTGTGCCGGGATAACCCGGTAAACTCACAAAATTCAGGAGAATAAAAATGAAAAAGTCACTTTTGATGATCGTTTCCCTCATTGTGGTTCTGTCTTTCCTGCTGGCTGCCTGTGGCGGCGGCAAGTCTGATGGCCCCGTGGTGGGCAATGCCGAAAATGGCAAGAAACTTTACGATGCTGCTACTCTTGGTACCAATTCAGCTGCTGGCTGCGCATCCTGCCACAATTTCGATGCCGCTGCTGGCAAGGATGACAAAGCCCCTTACACCCAGGGTACTGCCACGCGGGCTGAAACCCGTGTTCCCGGCATGAGCGCTGAAGAATATATCAAAGAATCGATCCTCAACCCCAATGCTTATGTTGTCGAGAACTATAAAGAAGGCGATATGTACCAGACTTGGAACAAGGAATTAAGCGAACAGCAGATCGCCGACCTGGTTGCCTACCTGCTCACCGAAAAATAACCCTGGGGAATTCCCCCAGAACAGGACAAAATTATGACAGACGGCCGCTATCATGTTGTAATTCCCGATACGGACTACTATCGCAAGATGGTGAAATGCCAGTCCGCGTGCCCGGTTCAAACCGACGCTCGCGCATATGTGACAGCAGTGGCGCGGAACGAATTGGAACGCGGCTACGAGATTGCGCACGATCCTAACCCGCTTTCAACGATCTGTGGACGTATCTGCGGCGCGCCGTGTGAAATCGCTTGTCGGAGAGGGGCGGTTGGCCCGGATTTTGAATCTGTCGCCATCCGCCCTCTCAAGCGGGTACTGACTGAACGCTTTGGCCCCGAAACCGCCGGGCGTTTACCCGGTGTTGCGGGTTCAGAGAGCGATTCTACGCCCTTGAAAACCATCCGCCCTGCGGTTCCATACGCAGCCGCGAGACAAGAATCAACCTTCCCTGGCCAGGGAGCCAATGTGGATTATTCTTCCGCGCGCTGGTCGCGGGAAAACCTGAAGTCACTGGCTGGCGAAAAGGGACACAAGGCTGGCAAAATCGCCATTATTGGCGCAGGCCCCTCAGGCCTGACGGTTGCCAACGACCTGGCCCTGCTTGGGCACCAGGTTGTAATCTATGAAGCCGGGCCGAAAACCGGCGGTATGATGCGTTACGGCGTTCCAGTCTATCGTATCGACCAGCAAGCCATGGATCTGGAAATCCAACGCATTCTCGATCTGGGTGTGACCATCCATTTTGATATGCGTGTGGGCAAAGATGTTACCCTGGCAGATTTACGCCGCGACTACGACGCTGTCTACCTCGGCATGGGGTTAATGACCGGGCGCATGCTCAACATTGAAGGCGTCAAACTTGATGGGGTTGTCACCGCGGTGGATTTGCTCCTGAACTACAACCTTGGCTATAAAATGACGCTTGGCAAACGTGTCGTTGTGGTTGGTGGCGGCGATGTCGCCATGGATGCCGCACGCACAGCTTTGCGCCTTGGACAGGCAACCGCCGAGCAAAAAACTGCTCTCGGCCAGACCGAACAACGCAGTGACGAAGCCTCCGATGCAGTCCATGAGGCGCTGGATGTGGCTCGCACTGCCTTGCGCCTGGGCGTGGCCGATGTAAAGATGATCTCGCTTGAATCCTGGGATGAACTGCCGGCATCCAAATTTGAGATCGAGGAAGCGCTCGAGGAGGGCATCACCATCCAGCCTCGCACCGGCCCCAATCGCATTCTTGGGAAAAACGGCAAAGTTACTGGCATCGAAGTCATCGATGTCGAATCCGTCTTCGATGAGAATCGCCGCTTCAACCCCAAATTCAAACCTAACACCGAAAAAGTGCTGGAATGTGACACCATCATCCTCGCCATTGGACAGGCGGCTGACCTGAACGCCCTGGGTGGCGCTCCCGATATTCGTGTGACACCGCGCGGCCTGGTGGAAATCAACCAGGAAACCGGACAGACCAGCGCTGCTGACGTTTTTGCCGGCGGCGACGTAGCCTACGGCCCGCGCCTCATCATCAATGCCGTGCGCGATGGGCACCTGGCCGCCCTGGGCATTGACCAGAAAATCCAGGGACGCACACTCAAACATTCTGTCACCACCCAGTGGACAGACCTGCCAACCCATGCCATGCCCGAAGATTGGATCAAACTCGAGCGCGAGAAGATCCCCGGCCTTCCGGTAGAACGGCGCACCGGCCTTTCGGTGGTCGAGTTGGGCTATACCTTGCCGCAGGCATCTGACCAGGGATTGCGCTGCCTTGAATGCAGCGTTAATACAGTTTTTGATGGGGTCAGGTGCATCCTGTGCAATGGCTGCGTTGATGTTTGCCCGTGGAACTGCTTGAAAATCGTTTCGATTGATCAGGTAACCGGCGACGAAACCGTCAACAAGCTCATCCAGTCGGCGCGTGAGAGCGGCGCGATTGCGGCCATGCTCAAGGATGACACATCCTGCACCCGTTGCGCCTTATGCGCCGAACGCTGCCCTACCGATGCAATCACGATGGAAGCATTCCGTTTCCAGGAAATGCTCACTTATAACGAAAAGTAACCAGGAGTCCTCATGTCCATACTCAACTCCATTACCAAATCCCGCGTCTGGCGCTCATTCTTCCGCCACGGCTGGCCGGATAACCCGTTGGATCGTTCGTTGATTATGACCACCAACGTATTTTTCCACCTGCACCCGGTCAAAGTCAACCTGAAAAGCATCAAAGCTACCTATTCGCTCGGCCTGGGCATCCTGACGGTCGCCTCGTTCATCTCCCTGGCGCTGACCGGCATCATGCTAATGTTTTACTACGTTCCGTCAGTTGAGCGCGCATTCCCTGATATCGTTGCCCTGCAAAACTCTGTCCCGTTTGGGCAGTTGTTCCGCAATATGCACCGCTGGGGCGCTCACTTGATGGTACTGACATGCGTCTTGCACATGGCGCGTGTTTTCTACACTGGCGCGTACAAACCCCCCAGGGAGTTCAACTGGGTTATCGGCGTTGTCTTGCTCATTTTGACACTGGGAGCCAGCTTCACTGGCTACCTGCTTCCATGGGATCAACTGGCCTATTGGGCCATCACGGTTGGCACCAGTATCGCTTCTTACGAACCGGTGATGGGCGCATTGATCAAGAAAATCCTGCTGGGCGGCCCGGAAGTAGGCCAGGCATCCTTGACCCGCTTCTATGGCCTGCACATCATGGTCATCCCTGCGCTGTTATTCCTGCTCATCAGCCTGCACATGTGGCGCGTCCGCAAAGACGGCGGCCTGGCGGCAAATGATCTCGATGTTGCCCCGGCAGAAGACGCCCAGAAATAGAAGGAAGTAAAAATATGGCAGACCAATCTCCGCAAAAAGAAGCCTTCCCAAAAGGCAGCGTCAAAACTTATAACCTGGTGGAAGTTGTCCGTGGCCGTACCAACATGATCGAAAAAGGGCCAGATAACACCATTTTTGCTTTCCCCATCGTTGCCATCCTCGAACTGCTGATTGCTCTCGGAACGGGCGCCTTCCTGGTACTTTTCTCGCTGGTGAAGAATGCCCCGCTCGAAGACCTGGCCAACCCCCTCGTCACCACTGACCCGGCCAAAGCTCCCTGGTACTTTATGGGCCTGCAAGAAATGCTAGAGCACGCCCACCCGCTCATTTCAGGGATTATCCTGCCCGGCGTGATGGTACTGTTTGTGATGGCAATCCCTTACCTGGATAACTCTCGTGTAGGTTCCGGGCGTTGGTTTACATCTGCGCGTGGTAAGAAGATTACCCTGTGGACCACCATCTACACAACGATCATCATGCCCACCTACATTGTCATCGACAACCTCTTCCCGCCCCGCGAACTGCTGCGCGGTATCTTGCCTGATTTCGTGGCCCAGTCACTCATCCCGGTCATCATCCTGGCGATCATTGTGCTCCTGCCGGTGGCGGTGTTGATGCGCTCCAAACCCAATGCGCGTGAGGTAATGCTCGTTTTATTTACCGTGCTGTTCATTTCTGCCGTGATCTTCACTCTTTCAGGCTTCCTCTTCCGTGGCCCTGGCTTCAAACTCTATTGGCCTTGGGATATGCCAAACGGCTATAACCCGTTAAATAACCTGTAAAGTGTAAACGGCCAAAAAGGAATCCATAAAATGAGCGCAGATAACTCAAAACCAACCAAAAACGTTTCCCGGCGTGATTTCCTGGGAATTTCCTGGGCGGCCCTGGTAGGCATTCTGGGTGCCGAAACAGCCGGGGTGCTCTTCCGTTACATCCAGCCGATTAATACGGGCGGGTTTGGCGGCATTGTCAACGCTGGCAAAGTCGATGATTTCAAACGCGGCAGCATCACCCCCAACCAGGCCGGGCGATTTTTCCTTGTCCGACTGGAAGATGGCAGCTTCCTCGCTCTCTGGCAAAAATGCACACATCTTGGTTGTAGCGTTCCGTGGGTTGAGGCAGAAAACCAGTTTCACTGCCCTTGCCACGGCTCACTTTTTAACCAGGTGGGCGAAGTGCAGGGCGGCCCGGCTCCGCGCCCGCTCGATTTCTTCCCTGTCACCATTGAAAACGGCGAAGTGTTTGTCGACACTGGCAACCCCACTACCCGTACGAAGTTTGATCCCGGGCAAACGACAAAGGCCTAAGCCATGCAAAACGAAAATTACACCAAACATAAGATCATCGGCATTGTCCTGTCTGTAGTCCTGATTGCAGCCGTGACATTTGCCTTTGTTACCGAAACCGCGCGAACCGAAAGCGTTTCTGCGCTGGCCCACAAAACCAGCCTTCAGCGTGGACGCCAGCTGTATGTCGATAACTGCGTCAGCTGTCATGGCTCGCGTGGTGAGGGTGGCGTTGGTTCTGTTTTGAACAACAGCGGTTTACTGAAAAAAGCATCAGACGCAGTTTTGTTCGCGACCATTGCATCGGGCCGTCCGAGCACAGTCATGCCTGCCTGGGGACAGGCCTACGGTGGCGCCTTCACCGACCAGGAGATCCGCGAAATCGTAGCTTTCATTCGCGCCTGGGAGCCTAACGCCCCGGTTGTTGTTGCAGCTGTATTCGTTCCAGATGCGGCTCGTGGGGCCTCTATTTACGAGACGGCCTGCATGGTTTGTCACGGCGAAAATGGCAAGGGTGGCACCGACCTTTATGGCAACCCCCTGGTTGCTCTCAACGACCGCACCCAGCTCGGTAAACACGATGATGCCTGGTATCAGCAGACTATCGTCAATGGCCGCCCTGCCAAAGGGATGCCTGGTTCCAGCAATGTTCTTTCTGCCAATCAAGTTTCAGATCTGATTGCTTTGATGGCTGCCTGGCGTAACGGCGAAACAGTAGTTTCCAAAACCACTGTCGCGCAGCTGATCAACTCGGCACTCTTCTCCCTCCAGCAAAATGATGGCGAAGATGCCCTCTTCTACCTCAAACGCGCCAAAACCATCGCCTTTGGCCCAGCCATTAACCGTTTTGACCCGATCATCAGCAACATCGCCACCAATCAAACCGCTGCGCTCAACGATCTCACCAGCTTATCCAAAGACTGGCCGGTTGGTGATCCCGTGAATGGCGAGACCATCTACGTTGACGCCTGCAAAAGCTGTCACGGAGATGCAGGACAGGGCGGCGTAGGGCGAAAACTCAAACCCAACCAGTATGTCCAGGATAATACCAATGCCGATTTGTTCCAGTTCATGCTTGTCGGGCGTGATGGAACCGCCATGCGCGGTTGGCAAGACCGCCTCTCTGAAAGCCAGCTCGCCGACGTGATCGCTTTCCTGAGAACCTGGCAGCCATGAGTTCCCCAATCGGCCCTTCGTCAACCACCCAGCCCGAACAAAAATCGGTGCAGCAGGTTGATGAACTGGTCTACTTCAAAAGAAGCGCCTTGCTGCGTTTGCTGGAAAAGCTGGCGCTTTTCATCGAGCGGCCTTTCAACCGGATCGGAACAACCTCGCTCAACCTTTTCTACCATACCGATACGCTGGCAGTGTTTCTCTGGTTGGTTGTTGGCCTGTCAGGGGTCTACCTGACCCTGTTTTACCAGTTCGATTTCGACGCAGCCTACCGTTCGGTTGCCAAGATGGAAAGCCAGGTTCTTGCACGTATCATCCGGGCCATCCATCGCTACGCCACCGATTCGGCCATCCTCGTCACAGTATTGCATGGCATCCGCCTGTTCTTCATGGCACGTTTTCGTGGAGCGCGCTGGCTTGCCTGGGTTTCCGGTATCGTCATGGCCATCCTCCTCCTGGTGGATGGCCTTACCGGTTACTGGCTCATCTGGGACACCCGCGCCCAACTTATCACCAACAGCTTCACCGCATTCCTCAACAAATTCACCCCGTTTGGCCCGGCCTTCATCAGTGGGATCTTGACAACCCGCAACACATCCCAGGGCTGGATCTTCATCACCATCCTGCTGCTCCTGCACATCCTGCTCTTTGGCGTGGGTGCCTTGTTTTTCTGGTGGCACATCATGCGGCTCAATCGCCCGCGCTTCCTCCCGGCCCGTTACTGGCTCATCGGCGTGGGATCGGTGCTCGTGGTCATCTCGGCTGCCTTTCCGCTTGGCATGTTGCCCAAAGCTGATTTCAGCCAGCTCCCCCCGCCGCTTTCGCTAGACCCGTTCTACCTGGCCTTTGTCCCCTTTGGGATGAGCCCCTATGCTGGCTGGTTCCTGGCTGGGTTTGGGATCCTGTCCATCGTGCTTGCCCTGGTACCCTGGCTTTCTTTTTCCAAACCTGCGCCCCCCATCCGCATCGACGAGCAAAAATGCACCGGATGCACACTCTGCTCCCGCGACTGCCCTTACAAAGCCATAGAGATGCACGAACTCCCTGCCGGGTCGCGCCACAAATTCCTGGCGCAGGTGGACCCAAAAATGTGCGTAGCTTGTGGTGTTTGCCTTGGTTCCTGTGAATTTGATGCAATCTCCCTTACAGAAATTTCCGCCCCGGCCATCTGGCAACGCGTTGAAGCTGGAATGGCCCGCCACCCCGGCCAACCCGTCACCGTCTGCTTCACCTGCGAGCGCCACGCCGCCCAGGGAGCCCGCCCTTACCTGGCCCAGCAACCCGGCAGCCACGCCTCGCTGGAAGTGATTCCACTGCCCTGCGTGGCCGTCATCCCCCCAAAAGTGGTAGCCCGTACCCTTTCCAGTGGCGCCGCTGAAGTGCGGGTGGTTGGTTGCCCGCCCGATGACTGCTCTCGCCGCGAAGGCAACCTGTGGACAAATGCCCGTCTTAGCCGGGAACGTCTGCCGCGCCTCAAAAAAGCCTTCGAGAACGCCCCGGTCTACACCTTCTGGCTGCCTCCCAATGCCTTTTCCCAGGCCCTTTTCGCCATCCCTGCTGGCAGCCCCCAGGGTGAATCCAATCGTCCTGGCAGTGCCTACAACCCACAACTTACCTGGCGTCATTTTGCCCTGGCGTTTGGCATCCTGGCCATCCTGATGTTTATCCAGGTGCGCGTCAGCCAGGCCTGGTCACCCCAGATTTACACCAACCCACCGGCTTATGTGCAGCTGGTCATTCCCAACACCACTCGCCTGGTCTATCAAGCAGACCGGTTTTCGCAGCAATACAACCTCCAGCCAACCCATCTCAGGCTACAGGATGGGGAAAAAACCCTTTACCAGCAGCCCTACCCGTTCAGCGGAAAGGGCACAGACACCCCGCTCGTGTTGGAATTCCCGCTTGAGCCTGGCAGCCATCAACTGCAACTCAGCCTGTTAGATGATGCCGCCCAGCCAGAATCCCTGCTCTTCTACAATGCCCATGTCACCCTGGCATCGGGCCAGGTTTGGATCATCATGCCCGGCAAATCGCCCCGCCCGTAAATTTTCCGGCTGGATAAATAAAAATGACCGGGAGACTTCGCTGCCCATGGCGCGAAATCTCCCGGTCACCTTTTTGCAGGTCAGGGTTGGATATTCCTGGCAAAAACTGCTAATTGCCATCCGATTCAAAGACCAGCATACCATCATCAGTCCAAAGTGTCAGGAATCGTCCCTCGATCTTGAATTCTGGTGTATTGTTTAAAACCAGCAGTGTGAATTCTTCCTGTTTCATGATAATTTCAGGCACACAGGCCAGCTGCGTTGAAACTTCTGGCTCAAAGCTGATCTTGCTTTCGTCAATGCTATAACTGCCCACAAAACTATTGCAGCCCACATTGCCATTGATCTTGCCTTCGGCATCGATAATCAGGCTGCGATTCAAGTCCGGCAGAACGGGAGACTGCTCTGAAGCTGGGCCATAAGAAACCAGCAACCAGGTGCCGATTATAGGGTTTGCCGATTGTTCACTGGCACAGGCTGCCAACAAAAAGGCACATAAAATCATTACAACAAAGTTTTTTTTCAAGGTTGTCTCCGTCGATTTCTTAAAACCGTTTCGTGGTAATTGGGGGTGGATAACACTCATCCCTATTAAAACAAAAGTGCCCCAGGCAGGAATTGAACCCACATCAGAGCCTTAGGAGTGCCCTGTTCTGTCCGTTGAACTACTGGGGCGAACGCAAAAATTATAGCATTATTTTCACATACAAGAGCCCAAATGTCAGAGACTCTTGCATGCCTCTATCCAAATTCAGGCTGGCCCCAAATTGCCCCTTTTTCCAGCACCCCTGCCCTTCTCCCGAGGGAGAAGGGTTCGAAACCGAATGATTTTAACAGTCGTATCCCCCAGCGGGGGAGGCTGAATGTTTACCGAGAAAATCCCATCCGTGTTGGCCAGCGTTTCTAAAAGATGCCGCGCAAGAACAGCAGGAAACCAATTAACGCCAGCGGGATGCCGATGATGGCCCCCACGATGGTCAGGCTGACCAGAACGCCAACCAGGATCAGCACCAGCCCCAGGATCATCGCCACCAACCGCCCAACCATCTCCACAATGGTCGCCAGCAGCATCCAAATCGCATAAAACGGCCACAACAGCCAATGCACATGTCGTTTTTCAGCAGTCATTTTTGCCTCCATAAGATTGAATTATCTTGTATACGCGCCTGTGAGCCTTTGGTTTCAAAAAGGATCAAGGGGAGTATAATGCCCCGCATGAAAACCACAGAAAAAACCGAAACTTCTACAGAAGCAACCTCCCCTGTCCAATTGCGCCGCGAACGAATGATGCAGGCGCGCAAACAAAGCCGTGAAACCATCCTGACGATCCTCCTGCCGGTCATGTTCTTGTTCGGATTGGGTATCGGCTGGGTCATGTGGGGTCAAGACGCCCTGGCCTACCAGCGAGCCAACGCCCCGGCCGAGGTTGTGCGACGTGACGTTGCCATCGAACAAGATGATCCCATCCTCGGCCCGGCAGATGCGCCCGTCACCATTGTTGAATTCAGCGATTACCAGTGCCCGTTCTGTGAACGCTGGTATTCCCAGGTTTACACGCGCCTGGTCAAAGAATACGAAGGCAAAATTCGCTTTATTTACCGCGATTTCCCGCTCAAAAGCATCCACCCCGAGGCTGAAGGAGCTGCCGTGGCTGCCAACTGCGCCGGGGAGCAAAACGCCTACTGGCAGTTCCACGACGCGCTGTTCAGTGGCGCCTATGGGCTGGGACAGGCCGCCTACACCCAATATGCCACCGAACTGGGGCTTGACCTGGCAACCTTCAACACCTGCATCAGCGATGGCCGTTACCTCACTGAAATTGAAAACGATATTCAGTACGGATTCTCCATTGGGGTATCATCCACCCCCAGCTTCTACGTCAACGGCATCGCTGTGGTCGGTGCGCAGCCTTACGAAGTCTTCAAACAACTGATCGATTCAGAACTGGCCGCCAAAGCTCAGGATTAACCATGAAGAAATTCATCGCAGTAGCCGGGAACATCGGCGTTGGCAAATCTACACTGGTGGACTTGCTCTGCCGCCGCCTGAGATGGGAACCGTTTTACGAGCCGGTGGCCGAAAACCCCTACATCTCCGACTTTTACCAGGATATGGCCGCCTGGGCCTTTCACTCCCAGGTATTTTTCCTCACCCACCGGCTGCGTGCCCACCACCAAATAGCCGCCCACCCCACATCTGTTATCCAGGATCGCAGCGTCTACGAAGACGCCGAGATTTTCGCCCAAAACCTGTATTTGCAAGGCCACATCCAGCCCCGTGACTATGGCACCTATCGCGGCCTGTACGAAACCGTCATGGATTTCCTGCCGCCGCCCGATCTGGTCATCTACTTGCGCGCCTCCGTGCCCACCCTGGTAACACGCATCAGCCGCCGGGGCCGTGATTACGAACGCACCATCAGCCCCGGCTACTTGAACAGCCTGAACGAACTATACGAACGCTGGATCTCATCCTTCACCCTCTGCCCGGTGCTTACCGTCCCAGCCGACCACCTCGACTTTGTGGCACATCCCGGCCACCTGAATCTCATCACCCGCAAAGTGGAAGAACGCCTGACAGGCAAAGAAGTTGTCAGCTTCGAGCCCGAAGAAGTTGCCCGCGCCGCCGAAGATTAGTCATACAAGAGACAGCCACCCTTCAAGTGACGGTCTCTTTTTTTTATGGAGACCCGCATGCAAACCGTCACCGTAACCCCCTGGCCTGGCCCCGCCGCCCCCACCGAGCGCACCATCCGCGCCGCGATGGATGCCCAGGGCCTGGATTACTACAAATGGGAAAACGCCCCCCTTGACACCTACGCCGCCCACACCCACACCTACGACAAAATCATCTACGTGACGCAGGGCAGCATCACCTTCAGCCTGCCGCAAACCGGGCAAAAATTCACCCTGCATCCCGGCGACCGGCTTGAACTCCCAACAAACACCATCCACAGCGCCACAGTCAGCATCGAAGGTGTGGCCTGCCTGGAAGCGCACCTCTAAAAAGGCCGCCTATGAACCCAAAAACCATCCTGCTGCTTGGCGCAACCGGCAACACCGGGCGCTACATGGCCTCTTTGCTGCTCCAGCACAGCAACGCACGCCTCGCCCTGGCCAGCCGCTTTCCCCAAAAAGCCGCCGACCTGGCTGACGAATTCAACCGCCAGTTCCCCGGCCAGCGTGCCTACCCCGTCACCGCTGACGCCGCCTCCCCCCAAAGCCTGCGCACCGCGCTGGATGGCATCCAGATGCTGGCAGCCGCCTCCAGCACCTCCGAGCACGTTGAAACCACCGCCCGCGCCTGCCTGGAAATGGGGATCGATTACTTCGACGTGCAGTATTCCGCTTCCAAACTCCGGGCATTACGCAGGCTGGAAGATGAGATTCTCCGCGCTGGCTGCTGCTTCATCACCGATGGCGGATTCCACCCGGGGCTGCCCGCCGCCCTGATTCGTTACGCTGCCGAACACTTTGACTCGCTCCAGGCTGCCAATATCGGCTCCGTCATCAAAATCGACTGGAAAAACCTGAAGGTGGACGAAAATACTGTCATCGAAATGGCGCGCGAATTCAGCGATTTCGATATGCGCTTCTTCCAGCACGGCGCCTGGAGAAAAGCGCGCATGGACATCGTTGTCGATCTTGTCAAAATGGATTTTGGCGCACCCTTTGGCCTCCAGGCCTGCTATCCCATGATGCTCGAAGAAATGAAAACGCTGCCCGAACAAATCCCCACCCTCACAGACACCGGGTTTTTCGTCGGCAGCTTCAACTGGTTCACCGATATGGTTGCCATGCCGCTTATGCTGGCGCTGGTCAAACTGGCCCCGCAAAAAGGCCTGCGCCTCGCTGGAAAGCTCATGCACTGGAGCCTGAACACCTTTACCCATCCGCCCTACGGCACACGCCTCAAACTGGAAGCCCACGGCCTGAAAAATGATACCGATACCCGGCTTGAGTTGACGCTGGCTCACGATGACGGCTACTACTTCACCGCCGCGCCTGCCGCAGCCTGCCTGCTCCAGTGGCTGGATGATTCCATTCGCCGCCCCGGCCTGTTCACCCAGGGCAACATCGTGGCCCCTGCACGCTTGCTGGCCGACCTGGAACAGATGGGCATCACCAAGACCATTTCGTAGCGTAGCACCAGGTAAAAATAAAAAGTAGGGGCGCAGCACTGCTGCGCCCCTACAGGATTAATTGCCGAATGGGTTAGACCCAGCCGCGCAGCTGCATGGCTTTCACCACGCGATCGATAGCGACCATGTAAGCCGCATCGCGCATGTAAACCTTTTCCTTCAGGCTCATGTTCAGCACGCCGTGGAAGGCCTGGGTCATCTTGGTATCGAGCTTCTGCAGCACTTCTTCCTTCGTCCAGTAGAAGTTCATATCGTTTTGGACGGATTCAAAGTACGAAGTCGTTACGCCGCCAGCATTGCACAGGAAGTCGGGGATGTCAAAAATATTGTTCTTCTTGAAGAACTCATCAGCTTCGGGGGTGCAGGGGCCATTGGCGCCTTCCGCCACGATTTTGACGCTCTTCGACATCTTCTTGACGGTATCCCCATTGACATGCCCTTCGATGGCTGCCGGGATGAGCACATTGCATTCTTTTTCAATCCACTTTTCGCCATCTTCAATAACATAACCAGCATCCTGGGCCTTGGCCTTGTCGATGGTGCCGTACTGATCGGTGATGGTCAGCAGGAAGCGTGGGTTGACACCGTTTTTGTGGCTGTAAGTGAAAGATTTCTTCTCATTGCGATCCCAGCAGGAGACGCAGGCCACTTTGCCGCCGAGCATTTCCACAAAACCAATGGCCGCATACTGGCTGACGTTGCCAAAGCCTTCGATGGCTGCCACAGATTCTTTGGGATCAATGCCCAGGTGCTTCATCGCTTCGCGCACCGTGTAGATGACACCATAGCCGGTGGCTTCGGTGCGGCCTTCAGATCCGCCGCCGCCCAGGGGCTTGCCGGTGAAAACACCCGGGGTGTACTGGCCGCTGAGTTTGGAGTATTCATCCATCATCCAGCCCATCATCTGGGGGGTGGTGCCAACATCGGGGGCCGGCACATCATTGCGTGGGCCAATATTCTTCCACATATTCTGTACCCAACCACGGCACAGGCGTTCTTTTTCATGCACAGACAGCGTGGCCGGATCAACAATGATGCCGCCCTTGCCGCCGCCAAGCGGGATATCAGCCACAGCGCATTTCCAGGTCATCCAGGTTGCCAGGGCGCGCACCGTGTCGAAGGTTTCAGACGGGTGGAAGCGGATGCCGCCTTTGTTGGGGCCGCGCGCGTCGTTGTGCTGCACGCGGAAGCCCTGGAAGACGCGCAACGAGCCATCGTCCATGCGCACGGGAATGCGGAAGCTGTATTCACGCATCGGCCAGCGTAAAACTTCGGCAATCTGCGGGTCCAGGTTGAGCAGTTCGGCAACACCATCGAACTGCTTCTGGGCCATTTCAAAAGCATTGATTTGACCAGACATGATTCTCTCCTAAGATTAATTGAGGAACTTTATTAAGATATAAGCGGGCACCCGGACTGGGGCCCGCTTTAGTCGCTGAGTATGTTAGAAACGCAGGTCATGTGGGTTTTTACCTTATTTTCCTGTGCAGCTTAAGATTACAATATTTTCCAGCTTGCGTCAACATGAAGGTTGTCATGAAAACTGGCGTGATTTGTCAATTAACTGGCTTTTTTCTCGTTAAACGGGATGGCTCAACCCTTCTGGGGTGTCACACATCCCAGCACAAACCAACGCTGTAGCTTGCATCACTGGTACTACGATTTCGCGTGCCACCCAGCGTGGATACCTGTATACCAGCCGCCTGGGCTGACTTTAAGAAAACCCTGCTTAGAGCGTCAGCAAAGTACTTTTGGGATGCTCTTTCACATAAGCTGCATAACAATCCCCCGGTGGGCAGGGATCACAGCCCAGGCAGGCATGGATATTAGCCCGGTCCACTTTATACCTATCCAACAAGGGGCGGGCATCTGGCCCCGAGTCTATTCGCAGGCGCACTACAAGGCCGAGGAAACACTCACAGGTGAAGCAGGCTGCGTGTGGAAAAGATTTCTCTGCGGCAGCAAGCCGGGATTCAACATCAGCAGGAGAAAGAATGGGCATGGTGTCACCTTTTTTAGGGCCGGGAATAATATGGTCATTATATAATGCCCACGGCCCAAAATTGTGGTTTTCTATCCACAGGATTTTATAGCAATTGCAGATGAGCCAGTATCCCCAGCCCCCAGGGATTGGGTCCTGGCGTTTTTCTGGAACCCAGGCGAAAACGGACGCGCGTGGGGGGGAAAAACCCAATCCGACTTGGCAAAAAGTGGCCTTTTAGTATAGGATAGATATATCCATGCATAAGAAACCAGGTGCGTATACTGAAAGACCAGGAAGTAACATGGTGAGATGCTGAACACACGGGATTAAGCATTTTAGTTTTGCCAAATCTATCAGGTCGTGAAAGGAAATCGAGCATATGAAACAATCCTTATCATACAAGTTTCGTTATTCACTTTTAGGGATCTCTTTAGGATTGTTGTTACTCGTATTAGCCACATCACTGGAGCTTTACCTGTACGGCAAGGCATTTAACCTAAGCAATATCATCCAGATACAAATAGAAAACCCTCTTCTTTGGTTACTTGACCCTGCTCCCTTTATTCTTGGCTTCGCTTTGGGGTTGGCAGGCTCACGCCAGGATAAGTTACTCAAACTAATGCGCGAACTCGAGCAGCATGTGCAAGACCGCACGGCCGCTTTATCACAGGCAAATGAGCGCCTGCAACAAGATATGCAGGCAATCCAAAAATTGGAGACAGTTTTTGAGCGTGGGAAGAAGGAGTGGGAGGCGATTGTAGATTCGGTTACTGATCTCATCCTGGTGGTAAACCCATCTGGCGAAGTCGTGCGTTGCAACCAGGCTTTTGCCAGCCTGTTGGGCAAAGAATTTCCCGAAATTATTGGCAAACCGCTGCAAAACCTGTTCTTAACTTCTCTGGAAACCGGTTCTGCCATTGAACTGGAATTTTTGCAGCACACCGGCGAGATGCCGTTGCCCCAATTCGGCAGGTATTTTGATGTTTTCACGAAAACGATCCAGCTGGCTGAGGGGGTCACTCGCACCCTTTATGTTTTCCATGACATCACCCTGCGCAAACAGGCTGAAGCTGAAATCTTGCGAGAAAAAACCTTCCTCGAAGCGCTTGTGCTAAACAGCCCGGTTTCCATTGTCGTGTTGGATGAAGATGAAAATATTGTGACCTGCAACCCGGCTTTTGAAAACCTGTTCGGCTATTCATCTGCAGAAACGCTGGGGCAAAATCTTGATACCCTGGTCACCACCCCCGAGACGCTCCAACAGGCCCAGGCCTACACCCAGCAAGCCAAAAACACCCCTGTGCATACAACCGGCCTGCGGCGGAGCAGGGATGGCCGCCTGGTTCATGTTGAAATTTTCGGCGTTCCTGTGGTTACGGAAAATAACAAAAACGGCACCCTGGTCATCTACCATGACATCACTGAGCTTGACCAGGCGCGCAAGGAAGCAGAAGCCGCCAACCAGGCAAAGAGCGAATTCCTTGCCAATATGAGCCACGAAATTCGCACCCCCATGAATGGGGTTATTGGCATGCTGGAACTGGCGCTGGATACAGAACTTACCAATGTACAGCGCGATTACCTGAACATCTCCCTGCAAAGCGCCGAAACACTGCTTGGATTGATCAACGATATTCTTGATTTTTCCAAAATCGAAGCCAATAAACTGGAACTTGAAAATATCGCTTTCGATTTACGCAGCATGGTCGAGGATGTAGCCTATCTGATGGCAAAACGCGCTGATGATAAAGGACTGGAGTTGATCTGTCTCATTAATCCAGACGCCAAGAACAAGCTCAAGGGTGATCCAGCCCGCCTGCGACAGATACTCGTCAACCTGATTGGGAATGCCATCAAATTCACCCAGCAAGGGGAAATCGCAATCCGCGCGGATGCCGAGTTGGAGGATGATGCCAGCATGACCCTGCGCTTCTCCGTGCAGGATACCGGCATAGGGATCCCGAAAGAACGCCTGGGGGCGGTTTTTGAACGCTTTACCCAGGCTGATGGCTCCACCACGCGAAAATATGGCGGTACCGGCCTGGGATTGACCATCAGCAAACAGCTTGTGGAAGCCATGGGCGGGCAGATTGGCGTTGATAGCCAGCCAGGGGTCGGCAGCACCTTTTGGTTTACGGTGCAGTTGGCAAAACAGGCCCCCGATGAAATGCTTGTTGAAGCGAGCCCGACCCCGGCCCTGGATATCAAAAAAATCCGCATCCTGGGGATAGATGACAATGCCACCAATCGCCTGATCCTGACCAAGATGATCGAGGGGGCCGGGGGGCAAATCGAAACCGCTTCCAGCGGCCCGGATGGCCTGGAGTTGCTTCAATTTGCCCGAATGGCTGGCAAGCCTTTCGATATCCTCCTGCTTGATATGCAGATGCCTGATATGGATGGGGAGCAGGTGGCACGTTCCATTTTTGAAAATCCCGAATTACGTTCCACCCGGATCATTATTTTGACATCGATGGGGCAGCGAGGCGACGCCGCGCGCCTGCAAACGCTCGGGTGCGCTGGCTACCTGCTGAAACCGGTTAAACAGCAAATGCTTTTCGATACCTTGCGGTCAGTTTTGGCCCATAAAGAGGTCGAAATGCCCCGGCTGGTGACAAAACATATCATCTCCGAACAAAAACGCCAGGGGCTTCGCATCCTGCTCGCGGAAGATAACCCCATCAACCAGAAACTGGCCGTGATCCTGTTGCAAAAAGCGGGCTTCTCCGTTGATGCCGTGGAAACTGGCAAGGAAGCCATCGAAAAGGTGCAGACCCAGACCTACAATGCGGTGCTGATGGATGTGCAGATGCCAGAAATGGATGGGTTTGAAGCGACCCAGATTATTCGCGCGTGGGAAGGGCAGGAACGGCATATCCCCATTATTGCCATGACTGCGCATGCCCTGGCAGGTGACCGGGAACGCTGCCTGCAAGCCGGGATGGATGACTACGTCACCAAACCGCTGTCGCCGCAGGCCCTTTTTGATGTTCTCGACCAATGGTTGCAGGCGGATGTTGCCAGCCTGGCAAAGGCTGTTATCGCCACCCCACCTTTTCCCGCCCCGGCAGATGAGACCGATGTTTTAGAGCTTCCGATGGATATTGACGCAGCCCTGCCCCGTTTTTATAACGATATGGATTTCTTCCGCGAGATGTGCGGTGACCTGGTGGCACACCTGCCCGACCGCCTGAGCCAGATGGAAGCTGCCCTTCAATCTAATGATGGCAATACGCTCTACCGGTTGGCCCATAACTTGAAAGGCGTGTCTGCCAACTTTAATGCCGGGCCTCTCACCAGTCTTGCTGCCCAACTCGAAGCGCTGGGAAAAGTTGAAGATATTTCCCCGGCCGCCAAATTGCTCGAAAAAATAAAGGTGGAAAGTGAGCGTTTGCAGCTCTATTATGGAGAAAAGTTTCCATCGTGATGTTTGTGAATGTGGCCCGGGTGCGGTTTTGGATGATTTGCCGCACCATTTGGGAGAAATAGCGCCTTCAGTTGGTCTGCAATTTGCATTCACTGATCTTGAAATAGCAGGTTGGTGGAGCGTTAATTGTCAGACAAATCCCTGCCACAATGTTACATTCTTCACTTGCCCCGGATTTCAATAAGGTCTACAATTCAAGTATGCAGAAAAAGAAGGGAAGAGATCAGGGAATTTCCTTTTATCTCTTCTCACACCCTCTATTCTCTACCCCATGGAGACAAAAATGACCGATTTCCTTTTCCGCGGCACCCTGGCCGACCTCGACCCCGAAGTCTACAAACTGACCCAGCTCGAAGCCGAGCGGCAGGCCCGCAAACTGATTCTGATCCCATCTGAGAGCCAGGCCCCGTTGGCGGTGCGCGAGGCGATGGGCAGCGCCTTCCAGAACATCTACGCCGAAGGCTACCCCGAAGAAGCTTGGCGCAAGATGGGCGAAAACGCCCTGCTCGATTACGACGAACGCCTGAACGAATACCGCCGCTACGGCGACCCGCGCTACTACAAGGGCGTGGAATATGCTGACATCGTCGAATCGCTGGCCATTGCGCGCGCGCGCGAAGCCTTCGCCGCCAACGGTGTGCGCCCAGAGCAGATTTTCGTCAACGTCCAGGCGCTTTCGGGCGGCCCCGCCAACAACGCCGTCTACCAGGCGCTCGTCAACCTGGGCGATACCATCATGGGCATGAACCTGCTGCACGGCGGGCATCTCTCGCACGGCTCATCCGTCAACCGCAGCGGGAAGTGGTTCAAGGCTGTGCATTATGCCGTTGACCCCACTACCCAGAAAATCAACTACGATGCCGTCCGCGAGCTGGCGCTGGCGAACAAGCCCAAACTGCTCATCGCCGGGGCTTCGTCGTACTCGTGGGTTCCCGACTGGAAAAAGTTCCGCGAAATCGCTGACGAAGTCGGCGCGTACTTCCTGGCGGATATCTCTCACCTGGGCGGTCTTGTCGCGGCGGGCGCGGTTCCGTCGCCCATCGGCTATGCCCACGTTGTCATGTCCACCACCCACAAGTCGCTGGACGGTCCGCGCGGCGCAGTCCTGCTGACCACCGATGCCGCCATCGCCAAGAAAATTGACCGGGCTGTATTCCCCGGCGAGCAGGGCGGCCCGCACGTCCATATTTTTGCCGCGCTGGCGCTCACTTTCAAACTGGCACAGACCGAGCAGTTCAAAAAACTCCAGGTTGAAACCATCAAAAACGCCGTCGCCATGGCAGACCAGTTCGCCAAGCGCGGCCTGCGCATCCCCTTCGGCGGCACCGACACCCATCTCGTCAACGTCGATGTCACCAGCGTCCCCGGTCTTTCGGGCGACATGGCCGCGCGCATCCTTGATATTGCCGGAATTGTTGTTAACCGCAACACCATCCCCGGCGACAAGGACTCGCGTGACCCGAGCGGCATCCGCCTGGGTACGCCCTGGATCACCCAGCGCGGTTTCGACGAAGCCCAAACCCGCGCCCTGGCCGACATCATCGCCGACCTGCTGCTGGGTTGCGCCACCCACACCGTCGAAACCGTGCGCGAAGGCAAAAAACGCCGCGCCAAAGTCGATTTCAACTTGCTCAACGACGCCCGCCTGAAAGTGCGCGAGATGGCCGAAAGCGCGGGCGTAGACTTCGAATATTCAAAATCCGCATATCCGCATTTCTATTATGTGGATGATGACTCCGCAACCGGTGTTTTCTCGCTGGAGGGGAGTCGCGTCCGCCAATTCCTGGATTACACTGCCAGTGCGGACCTTTCTGCCCTGAAGCCTGATTGCAACATCGAGACGACCATCGCCACCCCGAAAGGCATCATCCCTGGCACATTAACCTGCGTTGACGAAGGCCACTACCACCTGGCTGTTCACTCGGCGGATGCCGGTACTGTTGCCACCTGGCTGCGCGACCTGTCGGATGGATATATCTCCACCCGGCTGGATGGCAAACCCGATTCTGACCCGATGCGCCTGCCGGGGCCGGTGATTGTCGCTGACGCGGTTAAAGGCGCTCGCGGTCACAAAATCAGCTCCAGCGTGGAAAATCCCTGGTATATCGGTATCAAAGATACGGGCAGCCAGCCCGCGAAACCTGCTTTCGCGTGGACAGAGTCAGAGGGCGCGCTGAAACGTACCCGCCTGTACGATGTCCACAAATCCCTGGGCGGACGCTTGGTGCCGTTTGCGGGCTGGGAAATGCCCGTCCAGTATACCGGCGTAAAGGAAGAACATCTTGCTACGCGCCAGGCGGCGGGGTTGTTCGATGTCTCGCACATGGGCGTGTACGAAGTGCTCGGGCGCGACGCGGCGTCGTTCCTGGATACGGTCTGCGGCAACGACTGCGGCGGGCTGGGCGCGGGCGAGAGCCTGTATACGCACTTCCTGACCCCCGATGCCGATGTGATCGATGATACGCTGGTTTATCGGCGCGGCGCGGAGAAGTTCCTGGTGGTGGTGAACGCCTCGAACGATGACAAAGACCGCACCTGGCTGGAAAGTGTGCGCGACGGCGCGGTGAAAATCGACAATGCCCGCCCGTGGGCGCGGACGTATGGCTACGAAGCCATTATCCGCAACCTGCGTGACCCCCAGGCTGGCGACGACATGCGCGTGGATATTGCCCTGCAAGGGCCGAAGAGCCGCGATACGCTGCTGGCGATGGGCGTGGATGCGGCCACCAAGGCGCGCATTATGAAACTAAAGCGTACCGAGCTGTGCGATGCGGTGGTGGGCGGGTTCGACCTGATTGTTTCGCGCACCGGCTACACCGGCGAGAAGATGGCCTTTGAGTTGTTCGTGCATCCTGACCGCGCGGTGGATTTCTGGAACGCGGTGCTGAAGGCGGGCGAGGCGTTTGGCGTCAAGCCGATTGGCCTGGGCGCGCGTGACAGCCTGCGCACCGAAGCTGGCCTGCCGCTCTACGGTCACGAGATGGGTCTCGGCTCCGGCAAGTTCGGCGAGCGGGATTTAGGCGTGGCAGAAGGCGGGTTTGGCTCGTATGTGAAGCCTTATAAGCCGTGGTTCGTTGGCCGCGAAGCCTTTATCGCCCGCGAAAAAGCCCGCAAGGGTGTGGTCATCCGCTTCACCTTCACCGAACAGGGCCAGCGCATGGCGCACAACGGCGATCCGGTGGTGGACAAGAAGGGCAAAGTCATCGGCTGGGTCACATCCTGCTCGCTGGACAGCGCGGGCTACCTGACCGGCCAGGCATACATCACCCTGCCCAACGCGGTGGAAGGCACGCCGATTTTCATTTTCCAGGGCGCGCCGAAGGATGCCAGCATGGCTCCCGCGGCGATGACGATGAAGGATAAGACGACGCTGCCGGGAAGTGCGGTGGTGGTGAGCAGGTTCCCGAAACTTTAGTGATCAGTGAACAGTAATCAGGCGGCAGTCCGAGAGGGCTGCCGCCTGTTGTTTTACCGACTAAAACAAAGCAGAGCGTTTCCGCTCTGTCAGTATCGTTTCTGGCTTGCCATTTCAATGATTTCGGTCACCAATTTATCTACCCCGGTAGATGGATTGGGGAAAATATCCCAGCTTTCTGATGAACGTTTGCGCAAAACTTCTGCATTGTCCATCGCCATTTGGGTACGTTCATCAAGAATAGAGAAAACATTTGCGTTTTCATCGTAGTCTGGAATATGCGTTTTTAGTGCTCGTTTCATTGCTTGCCCGTTGGCAAACGGACGGTTCGATTGCTCAAAATGGATAAAATACCAGTATTCAAAGGCCGGATTTGAAATGGCCAAATTTATTCGCGCTTTTCTTGCCTTGTCAATTGCGACTCGGAGTGAAGGATTCTCGTTGGGATTCTCCGTATCGAAAATACACCAGACTTCATCTGTTGGCTCATCTATCTTTTTCTTTTCATCTATCGCACAGTTGACAACACTGATGGGCGCGCCTTGGTCAGCTACTACTTTAACATTCAGTGTGGATAGCCTGAATTTTTGGCGAAGGGCACCGAAATAATTTGGTTCAGTTTCTTGCCCTTCACACACAATGACTATAACTTTACCTGGAGATCTGATTCCCCGGTTTCGACGGTAATCATTTATGGAACGAGGTTGCCCAAAACTCTCATGATTTGCTTTTTTACCCACAATTATTTACCCCCAAATGGATAGTCGCCCAAGAACGGAACTGCACCATACCGTCCTTGCAAGTAACCCTTTTCAAGGGATTCATCTTTACGAGGGCTATATTCTAAAAGTGGGTAAATATGTGATGCGCCGACTTGGTCTTTTTCTAAAAACCAAATCTGATCTCTTCGCAACATCCCTGTCCCTAGGAGACTAGTGTCATGGGTATTAAAAAGCAATTGAGCGCCATTCGGGTTAGATTGCGGGTTTTGAAATAGTTTAATAAGTTCCCGGACCAACAGTGGATGCAAACTTCTATCTATTTCATCAATAAAAACTGTTTTCCCATCTTTTAGCGCTTGAAATATAGGGCCAGCTAATCCAAAAAGTCTTTGCGTCCCATCAGATTCATCTCTCCATGGCAGTGGGATTAAGTCATTGCCAGCCCGATGTTTCATTTTTATGTTGTAGAGTTTTTTATCAAAATCAGGATTTGTTTTCGATTGCTCATCTACAAAAGCAGTTATTGCTTCTTTTAATCTTTTGTAAGATGGCGGAGCATCCTGTGGCGAATTATTGAAATCCAAATCTTCTTCAGAAATCGAATAATCTTCTATCCCAAGATCTGCGAATTTGATTATTTTTTTTATATCATCGGATAGAGTTGGATTTTTTGCTACAAAACGAAACATTTCTCTTTCGTTGAAGTCACCCGATGATACCAAGTCAGCTTTATCGGCAAACCAACGATATACATTTAGCATTTCTTGGTTGTTAAAAGTCGAAGCTATTGACAAAAATAATGCACTAGGATGAGTTAATTCTATAAGTTTGCTTTTTTCCCCTTTTAGTAACGAGCCAAATTTGTATTCGTATGTATACTCATTTTCTTTCTCATTGGGCTTCAATACACGCTCAAATAGTTTGCGGGCACGCCCTTTTGGATATGAAATTAACCACTCATGATGAATGGCTAAACGCGAAGCCACAAACCCATATTGATACCGAATATCATTCTGGATAAATGTAATTTCAAAAGTAGATGGAGCCTTATTAGTTTCATCAGAAAATAAAAACGGGCGAACACCAATAGTATCACCAGGTTTTTTCTGAGCAGACTTTTCAATAAAGTTCTTGAAGAAATTAAATGCATCAAAGATGGTAGATTTACCAGATGCATTAGCCCCATATATTGCAAGGCTACTCAAAACATTAACCGCTTTGTCATCGGCGCAAGTAAGTAAATTTTCTGGCAGAGTTTTATCGCTGCTGGCAATCAAACTAAGTACAGCATCATCTTTGAATGATTTAAAGTTTTTAAAGCGAAACTCGAGTAACATAACAACTCCTATTTTCAATTTGAATTTTACGAGTTTCCCGCAAAAAAGTCAATATATTTTATCTTTTGATATGTTTCGCACATGGGTGTTTACTTGATATGATGTTGATGTGAGTCGTCGAGACTGGCGTGGGGCGCGTTGGGGCAAATGTCCGCGCGTGGGGTGGGGTTTTGTCGATTGGCGTAGGGGCGAGCCGGCGGCTCGCCCCTACCTACCGTTGTGGATCACACAAATGGGGATAAAATTAATCCATGCCAACCAAATTTGACCCCAAAATTCATCACCGCAAATCGATTCGCCTGCCGGGGTATGATTACACCCAGGCGGGCGCGTATTTTGTCACGGTGGTGACGTGGCAACGGGATTGCCTGTTTGGGGTGGTGGTGAATGGGGAGACGGTACTAAACGATTTCGGCAAAATTGTTATGGAAGAATGGGAACGCGGGCCGGTTGTCCGCCCTAATATTGAATTGGGCGCATATATTGTCATGCCGAACCATTTCCATGGGATTTTGGTGATCGATGGCAATGTAGGGGCGAGCCGCCGGCTCGCCCCTACGGGTGCAATTTCGCCAAAACCCGGTTCGTTGGGTGCGATCATGGCGCAATTCAAATCCATTGTGACCAAACGCATTTGGAAATTGGATGAAAACATGAACGGAACCCCTATCTGGCAGCGCAATTACTATGAGCGCATCATCCGCAACGAGCGGGAGATGGATGCCATCTGGCGCTACATCGAGGCGAATCCGGTCAATTGGGGGGATGATGAGGAAAATCCGCAGAATCTCAAAAGTTAGCCTGCCAAAGGGATAGGTATTGGGAGACTTCGGCCTTACAATGGAATCAGGAACGCAACATTCATAAAAACGGGAGAAAACCATGTTTAAAAATACCCTGCGCCAGCTTTCAAACGCCTTGTCCGTGTTGATCGCTTTAACCGTCAACATCCTCGCCAGCACCCTGCCGCTCAACGGCCAGAACACCGGCGAAATCTCCGACCGTTTCCAGGTTTATTTTGTCCCGGCGGGCTATGTTTTCGCCATCTGGGGCATCATCTACATCGGCTGGATCGCTTTTGCCATTTACCAGTTCCTGCCAGCGCAAAAAGAAAACCCGCGCCTGCAAAACCTGGGATTTCTTTTCGCCCTGAGTGGCATTTTCAACGCCGCCTGGCTGTTCTGCTGGCACTACAACCAGTTTGGCCTGAGCGTGCTGGTGATGCTGGCCTTGTTGACAACCCTGATTGCCAGCTATCTCAAATTGGAGGTGGGACGCCGCTCCGTGAGTGCTGCCGAACGCTGGTGCGTGGATGTGCCCTTTAGCGTTTACCTGGGCTGGATCACCGTCGCCACCGTCGCCAACATCACCGACTGGTTGTTTTCCATCAGCTGGAGCGGATGGGGCATCACTGCCCAACCCTGGGCCGCCATAATGATTGGCGTGGCATCCCTGCTCGGGGTGCTGATGGCGCTCACCCGCCGCGACGCGGGCTACCTGTTCGTGCTGGTCTGGTCGTTTATCGGGATCGCTGTCAAACAGGCCGAATTCCCGCTCGTGGCGAATAGCGCCTGGGCTGCATCTGCCCTGGCGGGTGGGTTGGCCCTCTACAGCATCATCCAGCGCCGCAGGTAAAAAACGGTTTCCTTGAGCTGGGGGCAACATCTTTCTCAGGAACGTGCCGTCTTGGTTTTGGCGCGTTTGTATGGGGTAGGTTATGTATTGGGTTGGCTGGATTTCGGCCAGTGTGCAATCTGGAGTTTGGCCCGGCCCGGTTTGTGTCAACCTGCACAGCTCATCACGGGTGAGAATTGCGCTTTTTTCTAAAGGCGGAAAGCGCAATTCTTACCCGTGGGCATTATATAATCAATGTAAAGGCGTAGAAAGTCTTGGTCGTTTTCAACACATTTAAACCCTGGATGGTTATCATGAACCTCGACTCTGTAGATTCCGGCAAGACAACACCTCGCAACAAAGCTTTGCTGGCCTGGATGATCATTTCCCAAATCCTGGGCAGCATCCCCATGATCCTTATGGCTGGATTAGGGATTTTTGGCATTTTGTTGGATGGGGGGATCAGTTTTCAGGGTTTTGTCCAATTCCTGTCCCCCTTGTTAATGCTCATCCCGCTCGTAGGTTCATGGGTCGCGTATACCAGGCGGAATGAGAAGCTTGCATGGATTTTGACATCTTTGCCAGTTTTGTACGTATGCCTGGATATTGCGATCGTTTTTGGGTGGATGTTTATTTGAGCACAGACGGGTGGATTCATCCCGTTTAACGAGTTTAATCAAGCCCTGCGCACGCATGCGTATCAATTTTTCACGAATACCATAAGAATGTGCTAGAATTAACCGACTATTACGTTTCTAACTGTAAGAGGCCCACATGGATATCCTGCACCTCGTAGATCGACTGGAAGAACTCTTCAATGAAAGCCGTGCTGTCCCGTTTACCCGCAATGTGGTGGTGGATGAGGATAAAATGCTCGATCTCATCGACCAGATGCGCGTGGTCATCCCGGATGAGGTGAAGAAGGCGCAGCAACTTCTTTCGCAGCGTGACCGCATCATGGCCCAGGCGCAGGAAGAAGCTAACCGCATCGTCCAACTGGCGCGTGAAAAAGCCGAGCAGATGGTGGATCGTGAAACGACGGTGAAGAACGCTCAGAATCGCGCCAACCAGATCTTGGCCCAGGCGCGCGAAGATGCTGCCCTGACCCGCCGCGATGCGGATGATTACGTGATCGACAGCCTGCAAAACCTGGAAAATGAACTGGTGCGGTTGAGTTCGCAGGTGCGCAATGGTATCCGCAAGCTGGAGGAAGACCGGCTGCGCGCCAGCACGGTGGCAACGGCCAACAAATCTGAAGCCCAGCCAGAACCAAAAGCCGAGTAAATACACATAGTGAATCAAAAAAACTGGAGGTCAGGTGACTTCCAGTTTTTTTGATTCAGTTTCTTTCCCAGTCAGAGAAAGAAATGATGGATTGGTAAATGTTATGGTGTCGGGGTTGTGGAGAGCGCCGCAGCTTCTTCTGCTGTGCGAGGCATGCCGGCCATTACCCAGCGCATCCAGGCATCTATTACGTCTGCTTTGAGCGTGGATTTCGGCGGCATAACGCCGACCAGGTTCTGCCCGGGGTTATCTGGGTCGGGGATGGGTGTGCCCTGGATGACCTGGAGCAACGGGCTGTTGGCGTCGCCTGCTTTGATGCTGGGGGCGTTATCACCAGAGGTGGTGATGTTTTCGTAGGTGTCCATAAGGTAGGCGTTGCTGTCTTTGCCGGGACGGTGGCAGGAGACGCAGTAGCGCTTCACAATCGGGGCGATGTGGACATCATAGGATGGGACTTCGCCAGCTGCCAGGGCCGGGAAGAGTGGTTTGATGACGGGCCGCTCGAAGCGGTCATCCCACATGTAGCGCATGAAGGTGACGATGTAGTCGATTTCGCCTTTGGCCAGGCCTTCGGGGTTGTAGGCTTTGCCGAAGGGGTTCATGCCTGCATCGGGGCGTCCGTAAGCGATGACTTCTGCCATGGTGGCGTCGTTGAGGGTGTAGAGCACATCTTTGCCGTTGATGGCCATAACGGCTTTGCCTTCAAGGCCTTCCACGCCTTCAATGGTGGTGACTTTGCCATCTTCACCATGACATTCGACGCAGTGAACCGAGTACAGGTCCTGCCCGGCTACGATGCGTTCTTCAAGGGTGGAGGCTACAGCTGCCTCGGTTTTTTCGGTAACGGGAGCCAGTGCAAGGGTTGCGCCAGTGAAGGTAATCATCAAAACGGCAGAAACTACGGTTGTCCAGATCATCACTTTGGTGGAGGTGGTCTTGAAGACGAAGTTCATCAGTGTCAGGATGATAAAAGCCGCACTCGGAACGATCAGCCCGGCGATTACCTGGGTGATGCCGGGGATGTAGATACCTTCGCCCGCTGTGGTTGGGATGTCAGCCATTAGTGTTAATGTGACCATGCTGACGACCAGCAGTGACATGATGGAGATGGGGAAGATGCGTTTGGTGTAGTAGCGGTAGGGGGTTTTGTCGAGGAAGGGCAGCAGTACCAGCAGCCCCATGGCAATGCCCGGGATGATGATCGTGGCGATGAACTCGATTTTGCCGAGCACCGGGATTTGCCCGTAGAGTGCCAGGAATTTAAACAGGAACAGGAAATACCATTCGGGGCGCGGGACGTAGGATGTGTCGCTGGGGTCGGCTTTGGGGCTGTCGTGGACGCCCAGGAAGGTTGCCAGCAGGATTAGCAGGAGGAAGATGCCAAACGACATGATGACATCTTTGAAGATGCTGTCGGGCCAGAAGCGTTCACCTTTTAGCAGGGTGCGCTCGTATTTTTCGTTGATTTTCTTTTTGGATTCTTCGTTCATGACGGCGCTCCTTAGTCTTCTTTGTCCGGGTAGGCTGATTCGCCGTGCTTGATGATGAGATACAGGTGGGCGCCGATGAGCGCGGCCAGGGCTGCGGGGAGCATCCAGATGTGGGCTGCAAAGAAGCGCTGGAGGGTGAGTGCGCTCAAATCTGGGCCGCCGCGCAGGGCTTTGAGGATGAATTCGCCGAGGAAGGGCACGCTACCTGCGATCTGTGTGGCGACGGTGGTGGCCCAGTAGGCCATTTGGTGCCAGGGCAGCAGGTAGCCGGTAAAGCCCATGCCGAGGGTCATGAGCAGCAGGCCGACGCCGATCAACCAGGTTAGTTCGCGCGGATATTTGTAGGAGCCTGTTATGAAGACGCGCAGCATGTGGATAAAGACTACCATCACCATGAAGGATGCGCCCCAGTGATGGATGCCGCGCACCAGCCAGCCGAAGGCGACGTCGTTCATGATGTATTGGATCGAGTCGTAGGCGTGATCAGGCGATGGGGTGTAGTAGACGGTCAGGAAGATGCCAGTGGCACCCTGGAGCAGGAACAAGAATAGGCTGGCGGAGCCGAGGGTGTTCCACCAGTTGCCGAGCGGCTCGGGGCGGTCGAGCAGGCCCGTGTACATATTGTCCAGGCCGAGACGTTCGTCCAGCCATGCGTAGATTTTTTGCCACAAAGTGCTTTGCATGGTTAGCCTTCCTTCACTTCAACAGGGATGATGGTGATTGCACCGTCTTCGGCAACTTCAAACTCGAATCGTCCCAGCGGTTCAGGCGGCGGGCCATCGAGCACTTTGCCGTCGGCGTCAAACTTGGCATCGTGGCAGGGGCATTGGAAAGCCTTTGATTCTTCGTGCCAGTTAACCCGGCAAGAGAGATGTGTGCAGCGACTGGAGAGAACCGCCAAATCCTTGGGGTCGTCGCTTTTGCGGATGATGAATCCACCATAGCTGCTGGCGGTACGCTCCCACCCGTTGACTTTGGTGATGGTGAACGAGAAAGGATAAGGCTTCCCAATCTCTGTCATATCGTTGATGTTGCCTACAACAACAGGCTTGCCAGCTTTATCTTCACGAAGCGCCGGGTCGATGAGATAGCCGACGATCGGGATACCCAGCCCGGCGGCCATGATGCCACCGGTGACCGCTGACGTGAGCTTGATGAAGTCCCTCCGGTTTAATTCCTTCGAACTCATGCACACCTCCTGTGTTTGGCGTTGATTCTTGTTCATGTTGTGCGCTGCACCAGAATGTGCGCAGTCGCGTTTAATCGTTTAAATGCGGCAGGTGGGTTGCCGCCGAATGGATTATAAAGGGCATCGATAACTTTTTGGAGGATAGTTAGAATGATTTCGTAATGACGATTGTCACTTTCTTTTAATCTGCCCGATTCGATGCGGTAAAATAGACAGCAAAGTTTTGCGGCGGGTTACCCCCAATCCATTTTTAAGGAGTAATGAATGGAACTGAAGAGGAATGCCGGATTTTTTACCGCCCTGAAATACAAAGGGCAAGGCCCCATGTTAACGTTCATCCTGCATCGCATTGGCGGGCTGGGCATGGGGATTTTCGTCACGACACACATTCTGGCTTCATTTCTGAGCGGGGATGTTGGGAATTTCATCAATGGGATTTACGAACACTGGCTTTTCCAGATTTTTATCTTCTTCTGTGCGCTGTTTCATGGCATCAATGGCCTGCGGATTACGCTGCTTGATCTGTTCCCCAGCCTGATCCCGCACCAGCGTGAAGCCATCTGGGTGGAATGGGCGGTTTTTATTCCGGTCTTCAGTTTTGCCGCATTCACCATTCTTACTACTGCCCTGGGGAGTTGACTGCAATGAAACGAACCCTGCCAATCTCAAAACGCGGTCTCAATTTTGAGACCATCATGTGGTTTTTCACCCGCCTTTCGGCCCTGGCGATGTATGGATTTATCATCATCGGCATGATTGGAGCCCTGGTTATGGGTGCGCGCATGAACATGAACTTCGCAGATGTAATGCGCTGGGCTTTTATGTCCAACTCAACGCACGTCCAGAGCACCAATATCCCCGATATTGCCCCTTGGGCCAATGCTTTCTGGCGGCTGGTTGCCAGCGGCTTTTTGCTGGTGGCTTCAGCGCACGGCGTCCACGGGCTGGTAGTAATTGCGGACGATTACCTCGTCAAGCCTTTGCAGCGCAATGTTGTGCGCTTGTTAAGCATTGTGATGCTGGTTTCCATCGGCCTGATCGGGCTGTACGTTATCTGGACTGCGTAGGAGCGACTCATGACACAGAATCATCAATTTGAAGTGGTCGTTGTTGGCGCGGGCGGCGCGGGCCTGATGGCCGGGCTGTACGCCAGCAAAACCGCCAAAACCGCCGTCATCAGCAAACTATACCCTACCCGCTCGCACACCGGCGCAGCCCAGGGCGGCATTAGCGCTGCGCTCGGCAACCTGGAAGAAGACCGGGTGGAATGGCACACCTACGACTCGGTCAAAGGCTCAGACTACCTCGGCGACCAGGATTCCATCGAATTCATGTGCCAGGAAGCCCCCCAGGCCATCCTCGAACTCGAACACATGGGCCTGCCCTTCGACCGCACCCCCGAAGGTAAAATCTCGCAGCGCCCGTTTGGCGGACATACCAACAACGTCACCGGCAAACCTGTCCGGCGCGCGGCCCATGCGGCTGACCGTACCGGCCACATGATCTTGCAGACGCTCTACCAGCAGTGTCTCAAGAACAACGTCAATTTTTACGATGAATTCCAGGTGCTCGACCTGCTCACCAAAGATGGAAAAGCCTGCGGCGTGGTCGCCGTTGAACTGGCAACCGGCGAACTGCATGTTTTCCACGCCAAAGCGGTGATCTTCGCCACCGGCGGTCATGGCCGCATGTGGGAGATCACCTCCAACGCCTACGCCTACACCGGCGACGGGGCGGCGATTACCTTCCGGCGTGGCATTCCGCTGGAGGATATGGAATTCTTCCAGTTCCACCCCACCGGCATCTACAAACTGGGCATCCTCATCACCGAGGGCGTGCGTGGCGAGGGCGGCATCCTGATCAACGGCAAGGGCGAGCGTTTCATGCCCAAATATGCGCCCACGGTCAAAGATTTGGCCTCGCGTGATGTTATCAGCCGCGCGATTTATATGGAAATCCGCGAAGGGCGCGGGGTGAACGGATCGAACTATATCTACCTGGATGTGCGTCCCGAAGTGGTGAACAAATTCGCCGCGCTGGATGGCCGCACCAACCCGGATGGTTCTCCCATTAAAGTGACCGCCGAGGAGCTGCTGCACAAACTCCCCGACATTGTCGATTTCAACCGCGTTTACCTGGGCATCGACCCGATGACCCAGCCCATGCCCATCCAGCCCACGGCGCACTATACGATGGGTGGCATCCCCACCAACCGCTACGGGCAGGTGGTGGTCGATGATCAGGGGACGATCTACCCCGGGTTGTATGCGGCAGGTGAGGTGGCGTGTGTTTCCATTCATGGGGCAAACCGCCTCGGCACGAATTCGCTGCTCGATCTGGTGGTGTTCGGAAAGTATTCCGGCCTGAAAGCTGCCGAATATGCCAAAAGCGCCGATTTTACCCCGTTGCCCAACGATCCTACCGCTTTTGCCAGCCAGCAATTTGACGCGCTGCGCAACGGCGATGGTAAAGAAAACGCTTTCGATATTGGCCGCGAACTGAAAAAGGTGATGTTTGACGATGTGGGTGTCTTCCGCATTGAGGAAGGGATGAAAAATGCCCTGACGAAGCTGGCCGAACTGCGTGAACGCTTCAAGCATGTGCGCGTCAACGACAGCGGTAAAACCTTCAACACCGAACTGCTCAACGCCTGGGAACTCGGCAACCTGCTGGAACTGGCCGAAGTGGTGGCGACTTGCGCCTTGAACCGCAAAGAAAGCCGCGGCGGCCATGCCCGCGAGGATTACTCCAAGCGTGATGATGCCAACTGGCTCAAGCACACACTCATCACCCGCAAAAATGGCAAACTGGAAATCAGCTACAAGCCGGTTGTCATTACCAAATACCAGCCGAAAGAGCGCGTTTACTAATTTGCCAGGGGCTGAGCGAAGGCGGGTTCTTTGCGCCATCGCCGAAACCCCACGATAAGACGCGAATAGAGGAAACGATGGAAGTTACCCTTAAAGTTTTCCGCTTCAACCCCGATGTTGACAAAAAATGGCGCTACGAGACCTATAAACTCGAGGCCGACCCCACTGACCGCGTGCTTGACTTGCTAGAACGTGTCAAAGGCTATACTGATGGCTCGCTGGCCTTCCGCCGTTCGTGCGCACATGGCGTTTGTGGCTCGGACGCGCTGCGTATTAACGGCAAAAACTCCCTGGCCTGCAAGGCCCTGGTGCGCGATTACGGTGAAAAGATCACCGTTGAACCCATTATGGGCCTGAAGGTCATCAAAGACCTGATCGTGGATATGAAGCCGTTCTTTGACAACTACAAAAAGATCCTGCCGTTTTTCATCAACGACAGCCCGCTGCCTGCTGATGGCAAGGAACGCCGCCAGAGCATCGAGCAGCGCGAACGTTTCGATGACACCACCAAGTGTATCCTGTGTGCCTGCTGTACCACATCCTGCCCATCCTTCTGGGCCAGTGACGATTATCTTGGCCCGGCTGCCATGGTGACAGCGCACCGCTTTATCTTCGACAGCCGCGATGAATCCGCCTCGGAACGCCTGCACATCCTCAGCGAAACAAGCGGCATTGCTCGCTGTCATACCGTGTTTAACTGCACCATGGCCTGTCCGCGCGAAATCCAGATCACCAAAGCTATCGGTGAACTGAAACTGGCCATGGTAACAGGGAATCTGGAATAAAAAAATGGGTAAAGCCTCGGTTCTTCTCTTCCTGATCTTCATTGCAGTCATCGTCGGCGCAGGGTATTACATTGTCCAGTCTGCCCAGCAGACACAGAGCGCCATTGATGGAGCGGTGGCTCCTTTCCGTGAGAGCAATGCCGCGCTGCAAACGCAAGTGTCAGTGTTGATGAACCCGACCCCCACCATCATCCCTGACCCGGTCACCTACATCCGCGATGTGCAGGCGTTGGCGCGGCTGGAAACCATCCAATACAGCGTGGAAAAAGTCATCACCGCCGAAGTCGCGCAGGGCAGTTTCGACTTCCTGTTCGGCGACCGGTTGTTGTTTGTAGCACACGGCATCGTTATCGCGGGGATCGACCTGTCCAAGTTGACGCCGCAAGATATGGCCTACCAGAACGGCATCCTGTACATGCGCCTGCCGCCCGCTGAAGTTTTCATCGCCACGCTGGATAACGAACGCTCTTACGTTTACACCCGCGAAACCGGCATCCTCACAAAGCAGACGGTTGACCTGGAAACTCTGGCCCGTCAGCGCGCCGAAGATGAGATCAAAAAAGCGGCAGTCGAAGATGGCATCCTGACCCTGGCCCAGCAAAATGGCGAAGTATTTCTCGATAAATTTTTCGATGCTATCGGCTTCAAGGATATGCAGTTCGTCCACTAAACCGGGCATTTGCAATGAAAAAGAGATGACACCAGGCGTGTGTCATCTCTTTTTCATTTTTAACTTGCTCCTGTGCTGAAAATACAGAAGTTTTTGGCTCCCAGCCCGCTGTTACGATTCTCCTTCCCCGTATACCAGGTAATCGTTTTTGCTCCCGCCTTTGATAACATCCATGGCCGAATCAGCCCTGCGCAGCAGCATCTCGGCATCTTCGCCGTGTGTCGGGTAAATGCTGACCCCAATACTGGCCGAAAGGGGTATATCTTTTTGCATGGGCGTAAGCGGTTGTCTCAATGCTGCCAGTATCTTCTTCACCACTCGCTCTGCATGTGTAACCGATTGGATAGCGCTCAAAATTATGGCAAACTCGTCTCCGGCCAGGCGCGCCACAGTGTCGCTTTGGCGGACTTTGCTCAAGAGTGCTTTTGCTACTGCCTTGAGTGTATTATCACCCTCCTCATGCCCCAGGGTATCGTTCACCATTTTGAAGTTATCCGTTCACTGGTGATTTTTTGAACCGAGTGCAGGGTCTTCAGCTGGAAATTGGCGAACTTCATGTTCAGAAAAATCGTCGCCACAAACATTGTTGCCATCGTCAGGCCTTCATAGAACCAGTAACTGGCATCCAGCGGGTTGATTTTCGTGATCAGGAACATTTCCAACAAACCAGCCTGGGCCAGGATCCCAAAAACTGTATAAGTCACCATCGCCAGCAAACCAAAATAGATTCCCATTTGCCCGCTAATCAGCGTCACGGCCATTACCGAAACCGACAGGAAATAAATCCTGCCCGAACCTGCCAGCCCGCCGCGCATCATTGTTACAACCCCGGCAACATAGGCCAGCATCACCAATGACCAGCTTCGGACGGTTGAACCCAGGCTGGGGCGTAAGGTGATAAACAATAGTATCAGATAAAGAACGATCAATAGCCATACCCCAAGCAGCGGCGTAGACTTATCGCGTATGGCATAAATAATAGTCCACACCAGCGCCGGGAAAATCACCAGAGAGTAATAGGCAAAAGCCGGTTAAGCACCGCCCCGCGCCAATCTTGCATCACCAGGTTCGGTTCAGTCGTGCGAGAGGGAGGATTTTCGTTCACTTGATCTTGTCCAACAATATGATTCTCCTGCACCTTTCAAGGCCCTTTTTGCAATAACACCAGCTTATCGGTTTGTCACCGCAAAAGCCAAAACAGTGACTGCTAAAATCAAAATTGCCAGAACCATCACCCCCAGTGGCCAAATCCCGGCATAACTGCCTGCCAGCCCAACCCCAGATAAAACGGTAACCAGTTTGCGCGCACTGGAGGTATTCAATCGCTCATTTGAAATGGCCTGGCGCTTATCAGTTAAGATCACCCCAGTCACCAACATTACCAGGCTCGCACAACATAAAATCCAGTAATAGGCCATGCCGCTCACCGCCAGGCGGCCAACCACAATTGTCCCGCACGCCGCTTCGGCAGATTGCAACGGATAGGCCGCATACATATACACCTTGGCAAACACAAAACGTCCCATCACAGCATCATCTGCCGAAACTGGCCACAATAATGTGCGTGTTTCATACGGGGCAAGTTCCACCCGTCCGCGCTCACTGCGCAGCGAATAGGCTGTTGCCACATCCGCGCGGATCGTAGCTCCCAGCTTTTTTTCAGTCGGATTGGTCAACCGCAGCGAAATATTGCTCGATTCGCCCTCTGCCAGGAAGACCGGACATGAAAAATTACTAATGCGCTCATTTGCCATGCTGGTAAACCCAAAAAAAGCTGCTTCAAGATCTGCCCAGGTAGTCATCGCAATTAGGTAACAGGCCAACAAAAAGCCAAACATAAATAAAACCAGGCCAACCGGACGGGGGAAAAAGGTTTTCATCATAAACCAAGATTATATCCGTAATTTTCTTCACAAGCCTGTGGTATATTCGCCCTATGCGCCTGCTATTTGTTGCCGACGGACGCTCCCCCATCGCCATCCAGTGGCTTGGTCACTTCATCGCGCGCGGCGATGAAGTCAGCCTGGTATCCACCTTCCCCTGCCAACCCGATCTGGCCTTAAAAAGCCTGGATATCCTGGATGTCGCCTTCAGCGGAGTCAAAAACCGCGCCCCGGCATCTTCCGCCAAAAAAAGTGGACTGTGGGGCGCTTCCGCCCTGGGGCTGCGCACCGTCATCAGGCAGTGGCTCGGCCCCCTGACCATTCGCCGCGCCGCCCTGCAACTGCGCGCTGTCATCCAGCGCACCCAACCAGACCTGGTTCACGCCATGCGCATCCCCTACGAAGGCATGACCGCCGCTGATGCCTGCACCGGCATCCCGCTGCTGGTCTCCATCTGGGGCAACGACTTTACCCTACACGCCCCATCCACCCCGTTGATGCGCCACTACACCCGGTGGACTCTTTCCGTTGCGGATGCCTTGCATACCGACTGCCAACGCGACATCACCCTGGCGCGTAAATGGGGCTACAAAGCCGCGCCCACGCTCGTCACCCCCGGCAACGGTGGCATCCAGCTTGACGTTTTCTACCCATCGCCCCAATTGCCACAAAACCCGCACATCATCAACCCGCGTGGATTTCGCGCCTATGTCCACAACGAAAGCTTCTTCCGCGCCATCCCGCTTGTGCTCAAAGAACGCCCCGATGCGCGCTTCCTGTGCGCCAGCATGGATGGTGAACCGCGCGCCCGCGCCTGGATCGAGCAACTGGGCATTTCCCACGCCGTGACGCTGCTCGCGCCCATGCCCCACGCCCACATGGCAGATGTCTTTCGGCAATGCCAGGTGGTTGTTTCGCCCGCCTTCCATGACGGCACACCCAACACCTTACTAGAAGGCATGGCCTGCGGCTGCCTGCCTATTGCGGGCGACCTCGACTCCATCCGCGAGTGGATCACCGATGGTCAGAATGGGCTGCTCGTCGACCCCGCCAGCCCCGATGCCATTGCCCGCGCCATCCTGCGCGGCCTGCATGATGTGAATTTGCGCCAGAAGGCCGCCGCCCAAAACGCCCAGATCATCGCCTCCCGCGCCGAATATCACCAGAACATGCTCAAAGTGGAAGAGTTTTACCGCCAGATCGTTTCATAAACCCAGGCACGGTTCGTGCCACAATTATTTCAGTGCAGAGAAACAAAGAACACGGAGCTTTTTTAGCTTCTCCGTGTTCTTTGTTTTTGTTGCGTTCTATATCAACCTGCCAGCAGGCGCTTGCATTTTTGGCTATGCCCCGCCTTCGGGAAATCGCTTGTTGCGCAGAACGTTAAACCCTACCATCATCTTGCGCTCTTCATCCCACAGGCGATAAGTCATCGATTTGAGACTTCGCAGCAGTGTCAGCGGGCGAACAGACTGGAAGACAGGATTCTCAAAGTGGACTTTGGGCAGGTAATAGTTCGGGATGCGCGGGCTAAGATGGTGGATATGGTGAAACCCAATATTCCCGGTAAACCAGTTCAACACAGCCGGCAGTTTGTAATACGAACTGCCATACAGCCCGGCCTGGTAAAAATCCCATTTTGGCTGGCGCTCCCAGTAGGTGCCATCAAAATTGTGCTGGACGTAAAACAGCCAGATACCGCCAGAAGATGCCAGCAAAAGAACCGGTAACTGGATGGCGAGAAAAGCCTGCCATCCGACCAACCAGATCAGCCCCGAAACCAGCGCCGTCAGACCAATGTTGGTGAAAATGACACTCTGGCGCTCGCGCCGGCCTGTGCCCGGCAGCCAAAAACGGTGCGAAATGGCAAAAACGTAGAATGAAACCGCCGTAAGCAGGATGACCGGATTACGCATCAGGCGGTAACCCAGCCGGGCATACCAGGGCTTCGATTGATATTCGGCAACTGTCCAGGTGGGTACATCCCCTGTGCCACGTTTGTCCAGGTTTCCGGCTGTGGCATGATGCACGGAATGATCGTGCTTCCACTCATCGTACGGCGTCCAGACCAGCACGCCCAGGATACGCCCCACCCAATCGTTGGCTGTTTTGCTCTCGAAAAATGAACCATGACAGCAGTCATGGAAAATGATGAACGCGCGCACCATAAACCCGGCAGTCAGCAGGATGGGCAGGAGCGATACCCAGTACGGGAAACGATAGAACGTATATACGGAGAGTGCCCAGGTTGCAAAAAATGGCACCAGGGTGTTGACCATCTGCCAGACGCTGCGCGGTACGCTGGGGGTCTGGTAGCGCGCCAGGGTTTCGCGGATAGCTTTTTTCTGTATGTCGATTTGTTTGGCCAGATTTTCATAGTTTGGGAATTGCATTTCTGCCTCCAAAGGTGGGATAACTACATTGTACAGAAATATGGCGGGAAGTACCCATCAATCAACTAACAACAGGCTATCAGGGATGAGTTGCATTAACCGATTGCCAGCTTCACCGCCGCATCGGCGTGGATCAGCGTGGTATCAAAGAGCGGCACGCAGCTATCGTCATCTTTCACCAGCAGCCCGATCTCGGTGCAGCCCAGGATGATGCCTTCTGCGCCTTGCGCCTCCAGCCTGGCGATAATGCGCCGATACTCGGCCTTCGACTCGGGCAAAATCTTCCCCAAAACCAACTCATCATAGATCACGCGATGCACCACCGCCCGGTCAGATTCATCGGGAATGACCACATCCAACCCGTGCAAATCCACCAGCCGCCCGCGATAAAAATCCTGCTCCATGGTAAAACGTGTGCCCAACAGGCCAATTTTGCGCAATCCACGCGCCTTGATCACCTCCGCGGTGGCATCTGCAATGTGCAAAAGCGGAATCTGGATGCTCTCGGCCACATCTCCGGCCATTTTGTGCATCGTATTCGTGCAAATGATCAGGAAATCTGCGCCGCCAGCCTGCACCTGCCGCGCCGCCGCAATCATTGCCTGGGTGGCGTCATCCCAGCGGCCCTCGTGCTGCATCAGCTCGATCTCGGCAAAATCCACCGAAACCAGCACACTTTTGGCCGAATGCAGCCCGCCCAGCCCCGCCTTCACGCCCTCGTTGGTCAGCCGGTAATACTCAATCGACGATTCCCAACTCATCCCGCCGATCATGCCAATTGTTTTCATAGGATTTCCTTCCATTTTTATGCAATCGCGGGTAGGGGCGACCCGCCTTATGCAAAAAAGCATCTTGATATGCCTTAACGGATCGCCCCTATATATTTTCGATTTTTGTAATGATGGAATTTTTCGCGCCCGCGGCTTTTAACGCATCCGCGACTTTTTCGGCATCTGAATCGTGTACCAGCGCGATCATATTGCCCCCGCGCCCGCCTCCCGATAATTTGGCGCCAATCGCCCCGGAAGTTTTCGCCGCCAAAACCAGCCGGTCAAGTTCCGGCGAGGAAACGGTCATTTGCTGCAGCAGGGCATGATTTTCATCCATCAACGGCCCCAACTTGGGCCACTTTCCGCTTTCAATGGCATTTTTCGCCGCCTGGACAATCTCCCTGATCTGATTAAATACCGTTTCCCATTTGGCTTTGTCTGCTTCCCATAGTTTGCGCACATCGCCAACGGATTCGCGCGTGGGCGCAGAGATGCCGGTATCGCCAATCACAATGGTGAAGGGTGAACCAACGTTGAAAGTCTCTATTGGCTGGTTTTTGATGAAATAGACGGGTCTGGAGTAGGTGATAACGGTGTTGTCGATGCCGGAGGGCGTGCCGTGATGCAGTTTTTCGGCTTCAAAAGCCAGGGCGTTAACCTGCTCATCGCTGAGGGGATAGCCCAGGTGGGACGAAAGTGCGCGGGTAACGGCCACTGCTACCGCCGCGCCGGAACCTAATCCCGATGCGACCGGGATGCTCGATTTGACGGTGACTTTCAGCGAGGGGGCGGCGACCATGCCCAGGCTGCGAAAAACATTCTCGATAACGGTACGCAGCGCGTTGGTGCGGGGGAGTTTGGATAGTTCGGCGTGCAGGTAGATGCCCGGGGCGTGCAGCCAGATTCCGGCGCGGGAAGAGTCCCGGATTTCGACATCCACATGCACCTGTGTGACCGGCACAGCCAGCGCCGGGCGGCCATGCACAACGGCATGTTCGCCAAACAGGATGACCTTGCCAGGTGCAGAAGCGCTTGTCATGAGAAATAGAAGATGGCCAGGATGCCCAGCCCCCATAAAACGATGGAAATTTGCATGGGCCGGTCGGTGAGCAGCACTTCATCGGGCGCGCCCGCGGCGTTGGTGACGTTGATGAGATAGAGATAGCGGAAAATGATGTAGACGAAGAATGGGATGGTCAACATCATGGCGTGGTTGGATGGCAGGTTGGGCGCGCTGAAGGTGTAGAGTGAGTAGGCCACGATGGTGGTGGCTGAAACGATGGTGATGTACTGGTCGAGTAGCGGGATGGTGTAGCCTTCGAGTACTTTGCGGTGTGAGCCTGCCCCGGTTGCCAGCAGGGCCAGTTCGGCGCGGCGTTTGCCAAAGCCCAGGTAGAGTGAAAGCAGCGTGGTGACAACGTACAGCCAGGGAGAAAAGCGTTCTACTTCGATCAGGGTGACGCCTGCGCCGACGCGCAGCACAAACCCGGCGGCGATGATCATCACATCTACAATGGGCACGTGTTTGAGCCATTTGGTGTAGAGCAGGTTCATCACAAAGTAGGTTGCCAGGACGAGTGCAAATTGGGGTGCGAGCAAGTAGCCCAGTGGCAGGACGGTGCAGACCAGCACGGTGGCGGCGACCCAGGCGGCGCGGACGGGCAGTTGGCCGGAGGGCAGCGGGCGCTTTTTTTTGTGTGGGTGCTGGCGGTCGGCTTCGATATCTTCGATGTCGTTGATGATGTAAACGGCGCTGGAGATGAGTGAGAACAGCAAGAACCCGCCGATGGTGTGCAGCAGGGCATCCAGCCGGAAGAGTTGTTTATCAAAAACGAGCGCGAAGAAGACGAAGCCGTTCTTCGTCCATTGGCGCGGGCGCATGATTTTTATGATGGCGGTAAACATGGAGAGTATTTTACTTGAAAAATCTGACAGAACTCTTATTCTGTGTAGCTTGACAAATACTTTAGCAAGATATATATTTCAGCGCACTTAACTAATAAACAGGATTAACTATGACCGATCCCATCCAGATAACCGAAACTATTCGCAACGGCATGGATTTGCTCACCCATCGCACCTTCCGCGAGCATGGACGTTTTGTGAAGGCTGCCGGGTTGTCAATCCCGCAGTTTGGTATCCTGCTCCAGCTGCATTACCAGCACAAATGCGGCGTCTCAGACATTAGCAACCGCATGGACATCACCAGCGCCGCCGCCAGCCAGCTGGTGGATAAACTCGTCCAGGGCGGGCTGGTGGAACGCGCCGAAGACCCCAACGACCGCCGCGCTAAAGAGCTGAAGCTGACCGAAAAGGGCCGTCAGATGGTCGAAACCAGCATGGCCCGGCGTCACCAGTGGGTGGATAAGATGCTGGAGCTGATTGACCCTGCCGAGCGGGAAAAAGTGGCCGAAGCCATGTCCATCCTGACCCGCGTGCTAGCGCAGATGAAAGAACAAGAAAAACCAACCGAAAGTGCGTCGCACCCGGTTTGACGGATTTTCCCCGGAAGGGTGGTGCGACGCACCCGCGCAATCATATTTTTAGGAGCAACCCCCAATGCTAAAACTGGCAAAATATACCAACCCCTACCTGACGATGCTCCTGCTCGCCATCGCGTTGTTGTTTGCCCAGGCAAACTTCGACCTGGCGCTGCCGGACTACCTCAGCGACATCGTCAACACCGGCATCCAGCAGGGCGGCGTCAAAGACGCCGTGCCACAGGCCATCCGCCAAAGCGAAATGAACAAGGTTCAAATTTTCCTTTCGGCGCAGGATAAGGATTCTGTGCTGGCGGCTTATACCCTGGTCGATAAAAATTCCCCGGACTATGAGAAGTACCTGGCGGAATATCCCGCCCTGGAAACGGAACCCGTTTACGTGCTGAATTCCCTGTCCCAGGCCGAGATCGACACCCTGAACCCGATCATGGCGAAGGCTTTGCTGCCGGTCTGGGGCATCGAACAAGCCCTCTCGGACCCGGCCAAAGCCGCCGAAATGGGAAAAATGTTCGGCGGGCAAGATTTGAGCAAGCTTCCGCCCGGTGTGGATCTGTTCACCCTGCTTGGCAAACTACCAGCAGAGCAAATCTCTCAGATGAGTGCGGGATTTTCGGACAAGTTCAGCGCCATGGGTGACAAGATGATCGTCCAGGCGGCGATTGGCGCAGTCCGGGCCGAGTACAAAGGCCTCGGCATGGATACCGACAAACTCCAGAATGACTACATCCTGAAATCCGGCGCGTGGATGCTCGGCCTGACCCTGCTCTCGGTGGCCTGTACCATCGTGGTTGGCTTCCTTTCGGCCAAAATCGCCGCCGGGATGGCGCGCGATATCCGCCGTGACATATTTGAGAAGGTGGAAAGCTACTCGAACACTGAGTTCGACAAATTCTCGACCGCTTCGCTGATCACCCGCACCACCAACGACGTGACCCAGATCCAGATGGTGGTGATGATGATGGTGCGCATGGTCTTTTACGCCCCGCTGATCGGTGTCGGCGGCCTGATCAAAGTCCTCGCCAAAGATTCGCCGCTCTCGTGGCTGATCGGCCTGGCCGTTGTCATCCTGATCGGCCTGATTGTGATTGTTTTCTCGGTGGCGCTGCCGCGCTTCAAGCTGATTCAGAAACTGGTTGACCGCATCAACCTGGTGGCGCGCGAAAACCTGACCGGTATGATGGTCATCCGCGCCTTCAACATGCAGGAATTCGAGGAAGCCCGCTTCGACAAGGCCAACCAGGACCTGACCGCCAACAGCCTGTTCATCAACCGCGTGATGGTGGTGATGATGCCGCTGATGATGCTCATCATGAACCTGTTGATGGTCGGCATTATCTGGTTTGGCGCCATCCAGGTTTCGGAGGCCAACATGCAGGTCGGCGATATGATGGCCTTCATGCAGTATGCCATGCAAATCGTCATGTCGTTCCTGATGCTGTCGTTCATGTTCATCATCATCCCGCGCGCCTCGGTTTCCGCCGACCGCATCGCCGAAGTGCTGACCACCGAACCGCACATCCACGACCCGAAAGAACCCAAGCAGTTCCCGGCTCCCTTCAAGGGGCAGATCGAGTTCCGCAACGTTTCGTTCCGCTACCCTGGCGGCGATATCGACGCGCTCGAAAATATCAGCTTCACCGCCCAGCCCGGGCAGATGACCGCCTTCATCGGCTCGACCGGCGCCGGGAAATCGACCATCGTCAACCTGATCCCGCGCTTCTACGAAGTCAGCAGCGGCGCAATCCTGATCGACGGCGTGGACATCCGCGAAGTGACCCAGCACGACCTGCGCGAGAAAATCGGCTACGTGCCGCAGAAAAGCTCGCTGTTCTCGGGCACCATCGAGAGCAACCTGCGCTACGCCGACAAAAACGCCACCCCCGAAATGCTCGACTCGGCGATTGAGATTGCCCAGGCGGCCGAATTTGTCACATCAACGGAATCCGGAATCAGGGCGGAAATTGCCCAGGGTGGGCACAACGTCTCGGGCGGGCAGAAACAGCGTCTCTCCATCGCCCGCGCCATCGTCAAAAAACCGCCGATCTACATCCTGGATGACAGCTTCTCGGCCCTCGACTTCAAAACCGATGCCGCCCTGCGCCGCGCCTTCAAAGAAAAGGCCGCTGGCAGCACCCTGCTGATCGTCACCCAGCGCGTTTCGACCATCAAGAACGCCGAGCAGATCATTGTGCTCGATGAAGGCCAGATCGTCGGCAAAGGCACCCACAAAGAATTAATGGAGACCTGCGAAACCTACCGCGAAATTGCCACTTCGCAGCTCACCAATGTCCCGGCTGGTTCTGCCGGGAAGGAGGAATTAGCATGATGATGCAAGGCAGACCCGGACAGCAACAACAGCGGCGCGGCCCCGGCGGCGGGTCCGGGCATGGCGGCCCGATGGGCGCGATGATGCCGGGCGAAAAAGCCCGCAATTTTGGCGGCACCATGCGCAAGCTGGTCGCATACCTTTCAGAATACCGGCTGATGATGATCGTCGTTCTCATTTTCGCCATCGGCTCGACCGCCTCCAGCATCGCCGGGCCGAAGATCCTCGGCAACGCCACCACCAAACTGTTTGAAGGGGTGATGGCCCAACTGGGCGGAACCGGCGAAATTGACTTTGCCTACATCGGGCAGATTATCCTGCTGACCCTTGGCCTGTATCTCGTTTCGACGCTTTTCGGCTACATCCAGGGCTGGATCATGGCCAGCGTCTCCACCAACATCGCCTACCGCTTCCGCCGCGATATTTCGGAGAAAATGAACCGGATGCCGCTGCGCTATTTCGACGGCACCACCCACGGCGAAGTGCTCTCGCGCATCACCAACGATGTCGATACGGTCAACCAGACCCTCAGCCAGGGCCTGACCCAGATCATCACCTCGCTGGTGACGGTGGTGGGCGTGCTGATCATGATGCTGACCATCAGCTGGCAGATGACCCTGACCGCCCTGATCGTCATCCCGCTCTCGCTGGTCACCGTCATGCTGATTGTGAAACAATCGCAAAAGTTTTTCAAACAGCAGCAGGAATTCCTGGGCCATGTCAACGGCCATGTCGAGGAAATGTACGGCGGCCACATCGTGATGAAAGCCTTCAACGGCGAGGCCGAGTCGATCCAAAAGTTCGACCAGTCGAACGACAAGCTCTACGAAGCCGCCTGGAAATCACAGTTCCTTTCCGGCCTGATGATGCCGATCATGACCTTTATCGGCAACCTGGGCTATGTGGCGGTGGCCGTCCTGGGCGGGTATCTCGCCATCAAGGGCACCATCTCGGTCGGCGACATCCAGGCCTTTATCCAGTACGTGCGCCAGTTCAACCAGCCGATCATGCAGCTTGCGAACATCTCAAATGTACTCCAGCAAACGGCTGCGGCGGCGGAACGCGTCTTTGAATTCCTGGAAGAGCGGGAAGAAATCGCCGAAACGGCCACCCCGGTCAAACTCCAGAATGTTGAAGGGCGTGTCGAGTTCCAGGGTGTGCACTTCGGCTACAGCGCGGACAAAATCGTCATCAACGATTTTTCCGCCGAAGCCGAACCCGGCCACAAAATCGCCATCGTTGGCCCGACCGGCGCGGGCAAAACCACCATGGTCAAGCTGCTGATGCGCTTCTACGATGTCAACAGCGGCAAGATTTTGATCGACGGCCACGAAATCCGCGATTTTACCCGTTTCGACCTGCGCAAACTGTTCGGGATGGTGTTGCAGGATACCTGGCTGTATAACGGCACCATTCTGGAGAATATCCGCTACGGGCGGCCGACCGCCACCGACGAGGAAGTCTACGCCGCCGCGAAGATGGCGCACGTCGATCACTTTGTCCACACCCTGCCGGATGGCTACAACATGGTGCTGAACGAAGAAACCACCAACATCTCACAGGGGCAGATGCAGCTGCTGACCATCGCCCGCGCCTTCCTGGCCGATCCCAAGATTCTCATCCTCGACGAGGCCACCAGCTCGGTCGATACCCGCACCGAAATCCTGATCCAAAAAGCGATGGACAGCCTGATGAAAAACCGCACCAGCTTCGTCATCGCCCACCGCCTGAGCACCATCCGCAACGCGGACCTGATCCTGGTGATGAACCACGGCGACATCGTCGAGCAGGGCACGCACGAGGAACTGCTGGCGAAGGGCGGCTTCTACGCGGAGCTGCATAACAGCCAGTTTGAAGCGGCGATCCAGTAATCAGTGATCAGTTGTCAGTAACCAGTAGGGGTGACCCGGTAAGGTTTATCGGTAAAGAAGGCCATCAGGAAGGGTCGCCCCCTTTTTGGCAGAGAAAAACGAGCGGTGAAGTCCTGCCGCTCGTTTTTGATTTAAACCCCCATGCTATAATCATCTTATGAACTGCAAACAGTGTGGCGCACCCATCGCCGTGGAAACGGGCAAGTCGTTCTACCGCTGTGAATACTGCGGAACCTACACCCCGTTATCTGTCCAGCCCAGGCCAGAATCTCCCGCCGTGGATATAGAAAGCCTCGAACGGCCGCAAATCTCGCTGCCAAAAGGTTTTGCCGTTAAAAAAAGCCGTGGAGATTTGAAAATCACCCGCGACTGGTTCACCTTTGGCGCGCTCGGCCTGACCTTTTTTTGCCTGTTCTGGAACGGATTCATGGCCGTCTGGTTTTCCATCGCCCTCAGCCAGGGCATCTGGATGATGGCCGCCTTCGGCACCATCCACGCACTGGTCGGGCTGGGGGTGGCGTACGGTGCCCTCGCCAGCTGGATCAACCAGACTGTGATCACGGTCAACCCCGAAAGCATCGACGTGACCAGCGGCCCCATTCCCGTCCCGGGGAATATCCGCATGAAAACGGCCGAGATTAAACAGCTCTACACCAAAGAGAAGGTTTCGCGTGGAAAAACCACCACATATAGTTACGAAGTCCATGCCGTAACGCATGAACGGGACGATAAAACCCTGGTTTCCGGCCTGCCAACCCCCAACCAGGCGCTCTACATCGAGCAGCAGATCGAAACTGCCCTCCAGATTCAAGACCGTCCGGTGCGCGGCGAGTTGGAGCGATGAGTAAAGTAACGCTGCCGCTGAAACGCTTCCTGCTGATTGAGCAATGCCCGGCGGAATGGAAGCACCTGGACCTGTACCTTTTCCGCGACGAAACGGCCGTGTTCTATGTCGGACAATCGCACCTGGCATTTGCGCGCGTCTGGGAACACCTGCTCGGGGGTTTCCACGGACACTCGATTGTGGGGCGGTTCACCTGGGTCAACTGGCCGGCCTCGATGAATTTCACCATTGAACTGCTGGATTCCCACTCTGAGCAATTCAACAGCGTGGGAAATGACCTGAACGCTGCCGAGCGGGAACTGATTCAGCAGTTTTCGCCCTGTTTCAACATTTCCCTGAACCGGGAACCGAACCCGCTTCCCCCAAAATACCTGCCGCCAAATGCCAAACCGCGCTTTATGCGCAGCCTCAACCGGATGCGGCACGAAGCAGAACGCGCCATCCAGGCCGAAGAAAAGAAACTCTGGATACAGGCTAATGACGAGCAAGTTGAGTGGGGAAACTGATCATCGTATTTTCCACCCATTGCGACATAGCCCCCTGATCGAGCAAAACAACAAAATTGGCGAAGCTATTGAAAAATCACACAGGCTATCCTCGGAGGGGATAGCCTGTGTTGGATGGTGAGAAATTGGAGACTTATTTGATTTTGATGCTGATACTCTTGGGTTTGACGGCCTCGGCTTTGGGCAGGGTAATGGTCAGGATGCCATTTTCGAAATCCGCTTTGGCTTTGTCAGTCTGAACATCGGTGGGGAGCATCACAGAACGCTCAAACGAGCCGAAACGTTGTTCGCGGATGTGGTAGGTGGCTTCCTTCTTGTCGTTTTCCTGCTTAAACTCGCCGCGCAGGGTCAGCACGTTAGCAGTGACTGAAATCTGCACATCCTCTGGCTTTAGGCCGGGCAGGGCTGCTTTGACCACGACATCGTCGCCAGTTTGATACATATCGAGCGCAGGCACGCCGGAGACTCCACCCATGCTGATGGGGCGGGTGAATGCATCGAATGTATGAAAAACATCAAAGAACGATATAAAATCTACAAGATGTGGGTATGAAAAACGTATACACCAAGAATGAGAACGCAGTCCAATCCAGCCCGGCAGCGGTGAGCATATTTGATGGATAATGGCGTAACGAACCATCCCAAGATGGTATACAATCGCTGATGTTTTTCTAACAATTCTCTTGCGTTCATTTTGATGGATGCGATATAAAATTCCGAAAAACCGTTGGACAATTTGCTACATTGTCTCACCCCACAGGAGGACGCTATGCCCAAAGCAAAAACATACACTTTCAAAGCAGAAACCAAACAACTGCTCAATATTCTGATCCATTCACTCTACAAAGACCGTGAAGTGTTCCTGCGTGAGCTGCTTTCAAACGCTTCCGATGCGCTCAACCGGCTGCGTTTTGAGAAACTCACCAACCCCGATGTGCTCGACCCGGAAACTGAACTGAGCATCCGTATCAGCGTGGACAAAGATAATCGCACCATTACCGTCAGCGATACTGGCATCGGGATGACGCGCGAAGAGATTGTTGACCACCTCGGCACGATTGCCCAGTCTGGTGCGCGCCGGTTTTTGGAAGCTGCCAGAGAACAGAGCCTCGATGCTTCAGGTATGATCGGCCAGTTTGGGGTGGGCTTCTACTCTGTCTTCATGGTGGCGGAATGGGTCAGGGTCACATCACGCTCTTTCCGGCCAGATGCAGAAGCGGTGAGTTGGTATGCTACGGGTGATGACAGCTACCAGATCAGCGCGGCAGAAAAAACAGGGCGGGGCACCGAGATCCAGATCAAGCTGAAAGAAGATACCGCCGAATTCGCCGAAGAATACCGGTTGAAAAACATCATCCATAAGCATTCTGATTACATTGGGTTCCCCATTTATGTTGGCGCAGAGGAAAAACCGGTCAACAAACAGACTTCTATCTGGCGCACATCTAAACAGGAAGTGACTGATGAGCAGTACAAAGAGTTTTATCGCCAGACCACGCTCGATTTTGAAGATGCGCTGCTGCACATTCACTTTGTGACCGATGCGCCGGTGCAGTTGTACGCGTTGCTATACCTGCCATCCAAGGCAGAGCGTGGCATTTTCGCCCTGCGTAAAGACGATGGGCTGAAGCTCTATTCGCGCAATATCTTGATCGACGAGTACAACAAAGATTTGCTGCCAGAATACATGCGTTTTGTGCAGGGTGTGGTTGATTCGGAAGACCTGCCGCTGAATGTTTCGCGCGAAACAGTGCAGTCCAGCGGCCTGATGCCCAAGCTCAAGAAAGTACTCACCAACCAGGTGCTCAAAGAGTTGGAAAACCTGGCAAAGAACGATGCCGAGAAATACCAGGTTTTTTGGAAGGAATTTGGCGGCTATATCAAGCAGGGTGTCTCATCCAGTCCCGCTGATGCGGATAAATTGAACGGGTTGCTGCGCTTCAAGACCAACCTGAACCCCGAAGCCTGGTCATCGCTGGAAGATTACACCGGGCGGATGAAACCCGACCAGAAAGTGGTTTACTACATCGTTGGGGATGATCCTAAATCCGTGCTGCGTTCACCGCACCTCGACCATTTCCACGGACAGGGAGTGGAAGTGCTCCTGCTGACTGAGCCAATGGATTCCTTCATGTTGATGGGTTTGCATAAGTACAAAGATTTTGAGCTGCAAAATGTGGCCCAGGCGCAATTGCCCGAGCCGGAGAAAAAAGAAAACGAGCCTGAAAAAATCGCCGAAGCCGATTTCACCAGCCTGGTGGAGCGCTTCAAGCAGGTTTTGGGCGAGCGTGTGGTGGATGTGCGTGCCAGCAACCGGCTTTCCCAGTCTGTAGCGCGCCTGGTGGATGAAGCCGGTGCGCCTAACCCCGAGCTCCAGCGCGTTTACCGCTACCTGGGCAAAGACTTTGAAGTCTCCAAAAAAATCCTGGAATTGAACCCATCCCACAACATCTTGAAGAACCTGCTCAAGCTGGATAGCGGCGCCGAACTGCAAACCCTTGTGATCGAGCAGATTTATGACTCGGCACTGCTGGTCGAGGGGTTGCATCCTGATCCATCCAGCATTGCTCCGCGCGTACAGCAAATCATCGAGGCGGCGCTGTCAAAGTGAGCTTAATGATTATGGGTGATTTTGCCCATTCTATGTGTTTATCACCTTGCAGAAATGATTGGTGAGGATTATTATCCAATCTCAAAGCAGGCAGCGAGAAAGCACTCGCGGCCTGACCAATTTTCAACAGGAGAAGAAGAAATGAAACGTTCATTGTATGCCTTGCTCGCCATGCTAATGCTGGCGACCATGTTGCTCTCGGCCTGTGGTCCTGCTGCAACGCCCGTTCCCCCCACTGAGGCCCCCAAGCCTACCGAAGCCCCCAAACCAACCGAAGTCCCGCCAACTGAAGTTCCCCCCACCCCCGTGCCCCAACTCGGTACCCCTGAGAACCCGTTGATCATGGCGCTGGCGCCCTCGGCCACCAGCCAGGAACTGCAGACCGGTGGCGCTGCCATCGCTGCCAAACTGAGCGAAATGACCGGCCTGACCATCACCACCGTCGTGCCGACCAACTATGCCGCCATGATCGAAGCCATGGGCTCCGGCAATGCGCATATCGGCTGGCTCGCCACCGTGCAGTACATCGTTGCTCACGGCAAGGGCTATGCAGATGTTTCCCTGGCCGCCATCCGCAATGGTTCTGACCGCTATGGCGTGCAGTTCGTCGCCAACTCTGCCGCTGGCTTCACTTCTTACTACGATGCCGCGACAGCTGCCAACACGGCCGATGCCGCTACCGCGCTGGCCCAGTTCGCTGACAAGAAACCCTGCTGGACTGACCCGCTCTCTGCTTCAGGCTATGTCATCCCCTCCGGTATCTTGAAGAAGCTTGAACTTAAAACCAAGGCTGGCGCCTGGGTTCAGGGTCACCCGACCGTTATCAAGTCTGTGTATCTCAGCCCCAAGGGCGAGATCTGTGACTTCGGCGCCACTTTTATCGATGCCCGCTCCAACGTCGTCAATGACTTCGCTGATGTCAACGACAAGGTTTCCATCATCTGGGTCACCGATCCGTTCATCCCGAACGATAATGTTTCCTTCGCTGCCAATGTTCCCGCTGAACTGCGCGCCCAACTCACGAAGGCCCTGCTCGACCTGGCCGCGACCGAAGAAGGCATTGCCTTGCTGAAGAGCGGCGGCTACAGTATCCAGGGTCTCAAGGAAGTGGATGACACTTTCTATGATGAATTCCGTGTCTACCTCGAAGCTTCTGGCGTTGATCCCACAACCCTGTTCAAGTAAATCTTGAATGCCAGGGGAGGGAGAACTTCGTGTTCTCCCTCCCTTTTTTTGAATATCTCGTTTGGGTGTGAAAACTCGCAGGGGCGATCCTTTACGCGCGAAAGAACATCCATTTATGCCAGGTGTTCTTGTAAAAGATACCTGATTATGCCCAGACAGATCGCCCCTGCCCTGCCAAACGGGAGAGCTTTTTTGCAAAGCGTGAGATGTAAGATGTGGAAGCTGATTTTACGTCTTACATCTCATGTTTTGAATATGCTGAAAACCAGGAAGGTCTCATGCTCCGCATCCAACACGTTTCCAAAACATATCCAAACGGCACACAAGCGCTCAAAGATGTTTCTTTTGATGTGGCTGACGGCGAATTTATGGTGGTGATTGGCCTTTCAGGCTCGGGGAAATCAACCCTGCTGCGCTGTATCAACAGGTTGATAGACCCATCTGAAGGCAAAATTTACTGGAATGATACCGATGTCACCTCCGCCAATGCTGCCGAACTGCGCAACATTCGCCGCAATATTGGCATGGTGTTCCAGCAGTTCAACCTGGTCAAACGTTCCAGCGTACTCACTAATGTTCTTTCAGGGCGGCTCGGATATGCCAACCCCTGGCTCAGCTTGTTGGGAATCTGGCCTCAGGAGGAGAAAGACCGGGCTTTGAAGGCCCTGGCGCGGGTTGGTATTGCAGAAAAAGCTTTCAGCCGCGCCGATGCCCTTTCGGGCGGGCAGCAGCAACGGGTCGGTATTGCGCGGGCACTGATGCAGGAGCCGAAAATCATCCTGGCGGATGAACCCGTCGCCAGCCTCGATCCAGTCCTTTCCCACTCCATCTTGCAATATCTTGAAGTGCTGAATAAGGAAGGTATTACCGTGATCTGTTCGCTGCACTTCCTGGACCTGGTGCATCGCTACGCCACTCGCGTGGTGGCGCTCAAGGATGGCATGAAGGTGTTTGAAGGCTCGGCCAAAGAAATTGATCGTGCCAAGTTTAAGGAAATTTACGGCGAGGAAGCGCAGGAAGTGCGCGCCGCGTCATTTTAGGGGTTGCGATGTCTCAAAACCGCTCTCCACTTGTGGCCGGGGTATTTTCCTTGCTGGTGCCCGGCCTCGGACAAATTTATATCGGCCAGCGTTACCGGGGCGTGGCCATTTTGCTTGGCACGCTGGTGGCCGCTGGGATGGTCTTCTGGTACGGCGACCCACTCTGGTATTTTGTGCCCGCATTAATTGGGCTGTGGAATGTTTGGGATGCTGTTTCCCTGGCCCGGGCCGGGCAGACGCGCCCCATCTGGATTCCTGTGCTGGCTGCTTTGCTGGCCGCTTACACCATTGGCTGGCAGGTGGTGGGGATTGATTTTAGCGCCGCTGACGCTGATCGCGCCATGCAGATTTTGCGTCCCATGCTGCGCCCCGATTTTGTGCAGGAACGCCGCGAAGTGAACAGCATGTGGGTTCCGGTGCAGGTTCCGTGTGGCCCCCAGCCGCCCCAGGCCCGCCGTGAAGATGGCGGCAAAAGCGCCTTGGTGATGCCCGATTGCGCCGGGGTAAACGAAACCATGATCCTTAATGTCAACGGCATGTGGCCTGATACTGATACCAATGTTGTCTGGCGCACACCCATTGGCGACCCCAAGATGATTGGGGAAAATGAAGCCGAAATGCTGGTGGTTCGTTCCGATGCTTCAGGTGTGGTAACCACCGCCATCCATGTTCCGTCCACTGCCCTGGTGGCTGCGCCCGACCCGACCCTGCCTCAGGAGCACCGTGTTTATGTTTACCAGTATCGCCCCAAGGGGGGCATCGAGTTATCTTATATTGGCAGCGAAGTGCTCAATGGCGCCCTGATCACTATCGGCATGGCGCTGATCGCAACTATGCTGGCAGTCTTCCTGGCCATCCCGATTAGTTTCCTGGCCGCGCATAACCTGATGGGCGGCAACCCGGTCACGTACGCCATCTATGTCGTCATGCGCACCATCCTGAACGTGTTGCGCTCGATAGAATCGCTCATCATCGCCATCATCTTTGTGGTGATCGTGGGGCTGGGGCCTTTTGCGGGGGTGTTGGCCCTGGCGATGCACTCCATCGCCGCGCTGGCCAAACTCTACTCTGAAGTCATCGAAGGCATTGACCCTGGGCCAATCGAAGCCATTCGCGCCACCGGGGCCAACTGGCTGCAAACAGTGCGCTATGCCGTCATCCCGCAGATCATCCCGCCCTTCACTGCCTTCACCATCTACCGCTGGGATATCAACGTCCGCTCAGCCACCATCGTTGGGTTTGTGGGCGGCGGCGGGTTGGGTTTCCTGCTGATTGAATTGATCCGCGTCAACAACATGCAGGGCGTCAGTGCCGTATTCATCACCATAGCCATCATCGTCACGGCCATGGACTATATCAGCGCCAAAATTCGCGAAAGGTTGGTGTAACCATGGAAAACCGCCTTTCCACCGGTAAAATTATCCGCAACACGCTGCTGGCTGCTTTGATTATCCTGGCCCTCGGCATTTCGTGGAATGTCACCGGCGTGGATTTTCCACGCCTGATCCGCGACCTGCCCAAAGGCCGGAACATCGTCCTGGCATTCCTGACCCCCGACCTGACCACCCGTGAGACGACCACCACCACCGTCAGCCTGGCCTTCCCGATCCCGTGCGGCTCCGCCCCCGAAGGCGAAGTTTTAACCAGCGGGCCGCGACTCGTCCCCAGCGTCACCTGCGCCGAACCGAAAACCAAATTCACGCTCGAAGGCTTCGACCTTGCCCCCAACTCCGAAATCGTCATCCGCTGGAAACTGCCCGATGAGCGCATCATGACCGCCATCCGCGTCCAGAGCGATGAAAAAGGCTACTTCACAGCCAATATGGAAGCGCGCCCCATCGCCGCAACGGCCAACAATATTTCCAGCCGACTCGAAGTGGATGCCCTGACCCCGGTTGGCGGCCTGAAACCCAGCGAAGCCGTCCAGGATGTGCTGGCAGCCATGTTTGTGACCATCTTCATGGCGCTGCTTTCCACCACCCTCGCTACCATCGTGGCCGCCCCGCTGAGTTTCCTGGCGGCCAGCAATATCACCAAACGCGGCCCGCTCGGCACGCTTGTCTACTACTTCACCCGCTCGATCTTCAACCTGCTGCGCTCCTACGACCCGCTGGTGATGGCCACCGTTTTTGGCTTTTGGCTGAGCTTTGGCGCATTCCCCGGCTTTTTGGCGCTTAGCGTTGTCACTGTGGCATCGCTTGGCAAACTTTTCTCCGAAGCCGTAGAAGGCATCGATCCTGGCCCCCTCGAAGCCCTGCAAGCCACCGGCGCAAACCGGCTCCAGATGGTAATATACGGTGTTGTGCCCCAGATTGTCCCAGATTTCATCTCATTCATCATCTATCACTGGGATATTAACGTGCGCATCAGTACCATCATCGGCTTTGTGGGCGGCGGCGGGATTGGCTACTACCTCAGCGAGCGCATCAACGGATTCGAATATAGCAAAGCCGGGACCGCCATTTGGGCCATTGTTTTGGTCGTCATGGCCATGGACTTTCTCAGCGCCGAGGTTCGCAAGCGCCTATCGTAAACCCAAGAATTAAAATAAAAAAGCAGGACAAGGCGGAATCAACTTCGCCTTGTCCTGCTTTTTTATCCTACAAATACTCCAGCATCTCCTGGATGGATCGCAGCTTATTCTTAAACTGTGGGTCTGATTGCGCTTCCAGGGCTTTTTGCCCTGCCTCGGGGTGTGGAGTCACAGCGCGGGTCAGGTACAGCGCCAGGGCATCATCCACGCGGATAGATTCCCCGTACAAAATCGGCAGCCCGCGCGAAAAAGCGCCATGACCATCTGGCAGGTAGCCGCGTTTGATGTACATGCGCTGCGCCGGGCCATAATCCGCCGTCAGCCCCACGCCGATGCCCACCACCAGCGAGCGGGTGGATGCCCGCTCTTCGGCGGCATCCACCAACGCCGAAGCCACCCCCCGCCGCTGGAAGAGTTGCAGCACATTCAGGTCAACAATCTCTGGGATATTCCGCTCGGCAAAATGGGGATAATCGGACTGCCAGACCAGCGTCACATACCCGGCAAACTGCCCGTAGATTTCTGCCACAAAGATTTCCCGCTTCCCCTGGGCGGCCTCGCGCAGGTAGCGCCGGTACTGCTCAACAGGCTTCTGCCAGCCCTGCGCCGCAAACGCCGCCGAAATCGTCTCGCAATCGGCTTCGGCCAGGGGACGGATATTAATATTTTCGGTCATAGTGCATCACTCTCTCCCTCACCCCAACCCCTCTCCCGGTGGGAGAGGGGCTATAAGTTCCCTCCGCCCTCGGGGGAGGGGCTATAAGTTCCCTCCCCCCTCGGGGGAGGGTGAGGGCCTACTCCTTCACCATCTTCGCCACGGTCACACCGTCGCCGCCTTCGGATTCAAGGCCCATTTCATAGCTCGCCACGTGCGGATGGTCTTTCAGCATCTCGCGCACCACCTGGCGCAGCTTGCCAGTGCCTTTGCCGTGAATAATGCGCACAAACGGCAGCCCGGAAAGATAAGCCTTATCGAGATACTCATCCAGCTTATCAAGCGCATCTTCAGACATCATCCCGCGCAGGTCAAGCTCCAGGCCCGGAGACACTACCTGGGTCGCTCCGCTGCTGTTGCTGCCCGATGCTGACAGGTTGGCGGCCATCTTCTTGATGCGCCGCTCGCGTCCGGTGACTTTTTCTTCGGCCTGGGCTTCATCTTCGGCAGTTTTGCGGCGGATCTCGGTCAGCTTGGCGCGGATTCTCAGCGCGCCCACCTGCACTTCGGCCTCCGCTTCGCCCAGGCTGGTGATAATCCCCTCGCTGCCAAGCGTGTTCAGGATCACTTTTTCGCCCAGCCTCAGTGGAGCCTGTGCGCCAGCGATGACTCTTTCCTCTTTGGTCTTTCTTTCCACCGGCGCGACGACTTTTTCCTCCACAACTTCAATTTTTTGCTCAATCTTTTCCAGCGCATCCAGCGGCTGGCGCAGCTTTTTCAAGTCGGCTTTTAGCCGACCAACATTGCGTTTCAACACTTCCACTTCCAACTCAGCTTCGGCTTTGGCGCGCGCGATCACCTCGCGGCGCTCGTCCTCGATGGCGGTCAGGCGTTTTTCCAGTTCGCGCGCGGCCTCATCGTGCCGCTGGCGCACTTTTTCCACCTTTTCGCGCTCGCGGCTGGTGCGGTTGCGCTCCTTGCGGATGTCATCCAGCAGTTTATCGGCGCGCAGTTCATCGGGGTTGACTTCATTGCGGGCGGTGGTGATGATGCTTTCGGGCAGCCCCAGCCGCGCGGCAATCGCCAGGGCGTTGGAGCGTCCCGGCAGGCCGATGGTCAGGCGATAGGTCGGGCGCAGCGTTTGCACGTCAAATTCCAGCGAGGCGTTGACCACGCCCTCGGTACCGTGCGCAAATGTTTTCAGTTCCGGGTAATGCGTCGCCACAAACGTGGTGCAGCCGGTCTCCAACAGGTGCATCAAAATCGCCCGCGCCAGTGCCGCGCCCTCCTGCGGGTCGGTGCCAGCCCCCAGTTCGTCGAAAATTACCAGCGCGCGCGCATCGATCTGCTTGAGAATGCGGATGATGTTGGTGATGTGCCCGCTAAACGTGCTGAGCGACTGCTCGATGGACTGCTCATCCCCGATATCGGCGAACACATCCTGGAACATGCTCAACTCTGAGCCGCTTTGGGCCGGGATGTGCAGCCCGCTCTGCGCCATCGCCACCATCAACCCAACCGTTTTCAGCGAAACCGTCTTGCCGCCGGTGTTTGGCCCGGTGATGACCACCGCGCGTGTGCCGGGAGCCAGTTCAATATCGTTGGCGACAGATGTGGCAACGGGCAGGAGCGGGTGGCGGGCGCGGTAGAGCTTGATAACAGGATAGGTGGAAGAAGCAAGATTCTTTCCTCTTTCCTCTTTCTTTTCATACACAAGGATTGGCTCCGCCGCCCGAATTTCCTCCGCATATTTGGCTTTGGCGAACGCCAGGTCAATTTCCGCCAGCGCATCCACGCCGCTGATGATCTCGCCCGCCGACATGCCAACCTGCGCCGACACTTCCGCCAGGATGCGGATGATCTCGTTGCGCTCGGCCATCTGGATTTCGCGGTATTCGTTGTTCAACTCCACCACCGCCAACGGCTCGACAAACAGCGTCGCCCCGCTGGATGATTGATCGTGGACGATAGACTTGATCTGCCCTTTGAATTCGGCCCGCAGCGGGATAACGTAGCGCCCGTCGCGCTGGGTGATGAGCGTATCTTGCAGCATCGGCACCGTCTGCGAATCGGTGATGTAGCGTTGCAGGCGCGTCATCAGCCGGTCGTGGGCCACTTTCAGCTGCCCGCGCAGCGTGGAAAGCTTCGGGGAGGCTGAATCAAGCACCTCGCCCCGGTCTGAGATGGTGCGCGAGATGATGTCCACCAGGCCGCCGGGCTGTGGCAGGCTGAGTGACATTTCGGCCAGGCGCGGGTAGATGTAGGGCCGGGAATCCACTTCCGGGGCTTTCCCACGTTTTTTAGCGGGATGCTGCGCCAGGGCAGAATCGCCCTTTGGGGATTGGCCGCCCTGGGCGTTTGATTCCGCTTTTGGGGCAGCATCAACGCTGGGGCTGGATTCCACCGCCCCCCGGCTGTATTTTTCCAGCGTTTTCTTCAAATCGCGGCACGAGATCAGCGTGCCTTTGATATCCAGCAGGTCTTGCGGCTCGAGCACGCCGCCGCGCCGGGCGTGCTGCACCTGCTCGCGGATATCGTGCGCCCCGCCGATGCTGACATCGTGCGTGGAAAGCAGGTGGCGGGCTTCGGTAGTCTCTTTCTGGCGGGTCTGGGCCAGGTCGAAAGATGTGCTGGGCTGGAGCGCGCGCGCCAACTCGGCAGATGCCGAAAAATCGCAGTTGGCGGCCAGGCGCTCAAGGACTTTGTGATATTCAAGGACGTGCAGGGTTTTGGTATCCATAATCGATTGTTTTCAGGCTGGTTTGGAGTGTGAAAATCTGTAAGGGCGACCCTTCAGGGCATAAACTGGTGCAAATTTGCATAGAATTCGGACATAAAATCACGATTTTTCGCATCGGGCGGGTCGCCCCTATCCATCACTCCACGAAAGCATAGCACTATTATTGTTTATCCTGGGAGTCCATCAACCCGCCCAGGATGCGTTTGGTGACGTTTTGGAAGAGTCTCTGGCGCTCAGGGCGCGAGAGAACGACGTTTTCGGTCATCAGGCTGTTTTCATAAGCGCTGACAATGGCCGACATGATTTTCTCATTCAACTGCGCATCGTGCTGCATGGCACGCACGATGCGGTTTTCGAGATCATGATAACTGGATGAGCCGGAGCTGGAAGGCGGTTTTTGCCACATAATTTTCCTTTGTCAGGAGTATTTTACCTTACAGGGCCTTTTCCATGCGGCGGTGGGGGGCAATCCCGGCTTTTTGGGCCGCCAGGCCAGGCGCGCGCTCTGTCTTGACTGTAAACCCCATGCGTTTATACAATGCTTGCGCACGCGGGTTGCTGACAGCAACATCCAGCACGGCCAGGCTGCGTCCTGAGGCCTGGCCGTGTTCCAGTAAATGCTGGATCAACGCCGAGCCAATACCCTGTCCGCGAAACTCCGGGGCAATACCAAGATGTGTAATGTAGTGCATGTTGCCATGCGGAACTGGGACAACGGCTTCAACTTGCAGCCCTTTTCGGATCACGGCGAGAGAATCCACGCTGAAAAATGTCCAGATCTGATGGGCAGCTGCCAGGAAAAACCCCGGGTTATCACTTCCGCTGAACGCTGCGCCCACCCCCACGATCATCCCGTTAACTTCAGCAATCGTGTGGCTGCGAAACCCCAACTCCCCGCCACCGCTTGCAAACGCCCTGACCAGGAACTCCCTGGCCGCACCGCGCCTGGGATGACCAAAAATATACTCAAATGCCGCCGGGCCAGAGCTGTAAATCAGCGGGATGGCATCATCAACATCCCCTGGGTGCGCCGGGCGAAAAGAAATATCCATAAAACTCCACAAAAAGCTGAAAAATAAAATCAATTCAATTAAACCATAGCTTATCCGCCCCGGTCTATGGTAAAATCGCTGCGCTCGGAGGGATGGCCGAGCGGCTTAAGGCGCATGTCTTGAAAACATGTTAGGGTAACACCTACGTGGGTTCGAATCCCACTCCCTCCGCTAGCCATCTATTAACAACCGAATATTGGGGAGGTGCCAGAGTGGCTGAATGGGCTCGCCTGCTAAGTGAGTGCCGGGGCTTAAACCTCGGCCGCGGGTTCGAATCCCGCCCTCCCCGCC
>CAIJPN010000025.1 GCA_903822545.1 uncultured Anaerolineae bacterium
GGCACATCCTGCCCACCCCCAAACCGGGCTGGACGGATGCCGATGTGGTTGGCACGCTCAAAGCGGCGCTCAACATCCCGGTTGGGTTTGATACAGACGTGAACGGCGCCGCCTTGGCCGAATCACGCTGGGGCGCGGGCCAGGGTTGCAACCCGGTGTTATACCTGACCATTGGTACGGGAATCGGCGGCGGGGCAGTAGTTAACGGCAAACTGCTCCACGGCCTGATCCACCCCGAAATGGGTCACATCCCCATTCCCCATGACCTTAAAAAAGACCCGTTTCAGGGTGTTTGCCCCTTCCACGGTGACTGTTTTGAGGGCCTCGCCACCGGGCCTGCTCTCGAAAAACGCTGGGGCCAGAAGGCCGAAACGCTGCCGCCTGATCACCCCGCCTGGGAATTGGAAGCCCATTACATCGCGCTGGCCCTGATAAGTTATATCCTTATCCTGTCACCGCAGAAAATCATCCTTGGCGGCGGGGTGGCCCAGCAGGCCCATATGCTGCCGCTCATTCACCAGAAGGTGCGGGCGGGTATCAATGGCTATGTCCAGTCATCACGAATTACCAAAGATATCGAAAATTATATTGTCCTGCCCGGCCTCGGCACCCGCTCCGGCGTCCTGGGCGCGCTGGCGCTGGCGGAATCCGTATCCCGCGCGTAGGGGCGACCCGCCCAGGCAAAACAGTCGTCACATTGACAGGCAACCCTGGCTTAACTTGATTCTTGATGGCCGAGAAGGGTCGCCCTACCTGCCATCTTGGAAATCAAACATGAACCCATCACTCTCCATCCCCATCGAAACCTCCCGCAGCCTGCGGCGCATCCTGCCCCGCGTAGAATTCGCCCTCGCCGCCGAGATTGCCGCCGATCCCGATGGCTGGCGCAATTTTACCCGGCGGCTGGATACGCATTTCCAGGCACTCTTTTCCCTTTACTTTGACCTGTACAGCGTCCGCTATGATTTTTTCTTCCACCTCGAAGACCTGCTGACCAGCCTGGCGCGCATCTGCCTGGCCCGCCCTGCCGATCTGCGTGCCCTCGATGATGCCCGCGAACACGCCCCGGCCTGGTTCCAGTCCAACAAAATGCTGGGCGGTGTCATCTATGTTGACCTGTTTGCGGGCGACCTGGAAGGCGTGCGCGCCAAAATCCCCTATTTCCAGAAACTCGGCCTGACCTACCTGCACCTGATGCCGCTTTTCAAGGCCCCTGCGGGTGAAAACGATGGCGGCTATGCCGTCAGCAGCTACCGCGAGGTTCACCCGCCGCTCGGCACCATGGAACAGCTTGCCTCGCTCTCGCGTGACCTGCGCGCCGCTGGGATTAGCCTGGTAGTTGACCTGGTCTTTAATCACACATCCGATGAGCACACCTGGGCCGAAAAAGCCAAAACCGACGATGATGACGCCCGAGAAATGTATCGTATCTACCCCGACCGCGCCCTGCCTGACGCCTACGAGCGCACCCTGCGCGAGATCTTCCCAGACGAACATCCCGGATCATTTTCTCCGCTCCCTGCCCCCAGTCGTGGGGGCAGGGATGGGGGCTGGGTCTGGACTACCTTCCATAAATACCAGTGGGACTTGAACTATGCCAACCCGGCCGTTTTTAACCGTATGGCCGAAGAAATGCTCTTCCTCGCCAACCAGGGTGTGGAAGTCATCCGGCTGGATGCGGTGGCCTTTATTTGGAAAGAGATGGGTACCAGCTGCGAGAACCTGCCGCAGGCCCACATCTTAATCCGCGCCTTCAACGCAGCAGCGCGGATTTCCGCCCCGGCGCTTTTGTTCAAATCCGAGGCCATCGTCCACCCCGATGATGTGGCCCGCTACATCGACCCAGCCGAATGCCAGCTCTCGTACAACCCGCTTTTGATGGCGCTGTTGTGGAATACGCTGGCGACCCGTGAAGTGAACCTTTTATCCCAGGCGCTGGCCACCCGCTTCAAAATCCACCCACAGACGGCCTGGGTCAACTATGTGCGCTGCCATGATGATATCGGCTGGACGTTTGCCGATGATGATGCCGCCGCACTGGGTATCAACGGCCACGACCATCGCCGCTTCCTGAACGAGTTCTATCGTGGGCGTTTCCCTGGCAGTTTTGCGCGCGGATTGCCTTTCCAGGAAAACCCCAAGACCGGCGACTGCCGCATCAGCGGAACCTGCGCCTCGTTAGCCGGGCTGGAAAAAGCCCTCAGCGAGGAAGGCCCCGCGGAAGTGGAACTCGCCATCCGTCGGATTTTGCTGATCCACGGCATCATCATGACCGTGGGTGGAATCCCGCTGCTTTACCTGGGCGACGAAATCGGTATGCTTAACGATTATGGTTACCGTGACGACCCGGATAAAGCTCGTGACAGCCGCTGGGTGCACCGTCCGCGCGCCGATTGGGGAAAGTATGAGCACAGGAACAGCCCCGAAACGGTGGAAAGCCAGGTTTTCGGCGGTCTGCACAGGCTGATTGAGCTGCGCAAAGGTTACGAGGTTTTTTCCAGCGGCGAATTAAACATCATCGACACCGAAAATCCGCATGTACTGGCTTTTGAAAAAATCTATAATGGCAAACGCGCAGTTATTTTTGCCAATTTCTCAGACCAGGAACAGGTTGTCTCTGCGCGAAGTTTAGAGCAGTATCATGCTTGGACAATGCAAAAGGCGCACGGGATCAGCCAGTTGGAACAACACAAAGGCTTGAGACTTCCAGCCCTGGATTTGCTGGTTCTTTGCTGAGCAAGCTGCTGCTCCAGCTGTGTTTTTAAGAATATTTGCTGTAAGGGCAGCCGAGGCGTAGGTTTATTCGATCGTTTGTGGTTCTTCCTGGTGCCAGATGTAACGCATTTCCTGGCTGGTTTGCAGCAGCTCGTCCAGCGTGCCTTCGGCCTCGACGCGGCCATCTTTCAGCACCAGGATGTGATCGGCGCGCATCAGCACCGGGCGGCGCTGGGAAACCACCAGGCAGGTGCGCCCGTTTCCAGCAAACAGGCGCTCCCAGAGCTTGATTTCCGTTTCAACATCCAGCGCGCTGGAAAGGTCGTCAAAGACCAGCAGCTCGGGCTGGCGCACAAACATGCGCGCCGCGGCGGCGGCGCTCGTCGTTGAGTTTGTGGAACCGCTCGATAACCTGTTTTTCGGCGCTGGCGACCTTGACGGCCTGGACTGCGCCGAAGAATTCGCCGATGAAGCCGGTCACTTTGCCGGTGGCCTGGCGGCTGGCGCTGCGATATTGCTCGATGCGCTGCATGGCAATGTTGGCAACCACGCCCACCACCAGCAGCGGCAGCAGCGCCATCAGGGTGATTGAAATCCGGTTCCGTGGCAGGCGAAGCTGTACTTAAAGGACAGGATCATTGAGTTGGGGGAAAGGCTGGCGGGGTAGGATAGGCTACCCTGAGCGAGTGGGCTTTGCGGACTACGCTTCATGTCAGAAGACCACCTCGAAGTTCATCACCGGAACGGCAACCACAACGACAACACGCCCGCCAACCTGGTTTTGCTTCACGGTCATTATCCCCTTGTGGGACTGCCATGATGAAGTCCACCGGACAAAGCGCTCATGACATCGTGCCCTTCGGGTACAAGAGCCTGTTTTACCGAAGAGCTCCGCTGCGCGTGAAGCGAAAGCCTGCCCCGATACTCTTACGGGGTTCACGTCCGGTTCCCTGGCAAAGAGCGCCAGGATAGGCGGGAGTGGCAGTGGGGTGAGCAATCGCCCCACCGACCATAATTAGCTGCAATTTATTTACGTTTGTTCAATTTTTTAATAAAAATATCGATAATCTTTGAGAACGCCACCGCTAATACAACCGTTGTGATGGCAAGTGATTCATACGAATTTGGGTACAGCCACAATCCGCTAGGGATGTTAAATAGCGAACAGTATCCTATACGAATGGACATTGGGGAGGCGCCCTGTCTCTCAAGGGGCAGGATGGTGAGGGTTGGAGCAGGGCGATTTGTCAGGATGGTTTGACCCCATGGGGTGAGCCCGATTTCAAAAAATTGAAACCCACCCTTGATGTCGTTGCCTTTTCTCAACTTCCCCACCCCGTGCTAAAATCTGTAGACAAATGCCAACCGAACCCGCCTCGTCCCCGCTTCATACCGTTTCTGTCCACAGCCTGGTGGAATTTGTGCTGCAATCGGGAGATATTACCCCTGGCGGCTTCCAGCGCCGTGTCCGCGCCCAGCTTGGCACCCAGGGCCACAGGCAGGTACAGCGCAGCCGTCCAGATGGCTACCAAAGCGAAGTGGAAGTGATTTACCGGGTGGCAGATTCAGATCCGCCGCTGGAGGTGCGCGGCCGGATCGATGGGCTGTATCCTGATTCCGAGCCGGTCACCCTCGAAGAGATTAAAACCACCACCCTCAGCCTGGATCTGGTCACCGAGCAGCACAACCCGCTGCATTGGGCCCAGGCCCAGTGTTATGCCTTCATGCTCGCCCGCCAGCAGGATTTGAGCCGGGTCTGCATCCACCTGACCTATTACCACCTCGACAGCCGCAAGGAAAAGACCTTCGAGCGCACTTTTACATTCGCCGAGTTGGAAAGCTTTTTCCAAAACCTGGTCACCCGCTACCTGGACTGGATCCGCAAGGTCAGCGCCAGGCAGGCCCAGCGCGATCAATCGATCCAGGCGTTGGAATTTCCCTATACCGGGTATCGCCCTGGACAGCGCGAGATGGCTGTGGAAGTTTACAAAGCCATCCGGGATGGCGGCCGCCTGTATGTGCAATCGCCTACCGGCGTGGGCAAAACCATCGCGGCCCTGTTTCCAGCGGTAAAAGCCGTGGGGCAGGGACTGGCCACGAAAATTTTCTACCTGACCGCCAAAACACCCGGGCGCACGGTGGCAGAAAAGGCGCTGGACGACATGCGCCGGGCGGACTTGAACCTGCGCAGCGTGACCCTGACTGCCAAAGAAAAGATTTGTTTCTGCCCGCCGGTCAACTGTGACCCAGATCTATGCCCGTTTGCGCGCGGCTATTTTGACAAGGTGAAAACCGCACTGGGGGAAATGGATCAGCACCAGGCTTTCACCCGCCCGGTGATCGAAGAAATTGCCCGTCAGTATGAAATCTGCCCCTTTGAGTTTTCGCTCGACCTGGCGCTGTGGGTGGACTGCATCATCTGCGATTACAACTACACCTTTGACCCGCGCGTTTACCTGCACCGTTTTTTTGACTTCGAAACCGAACCGTACATCTTCCTGGTGGATGAAGCCCACAACCTGCCAGACCGGGCCCGGGCCATGTACTCTGCCGAACTGGAGAAAAAGACCGTGCTGGAACTCCAGCGCGCGTTGAAACCGCATTTGCCGGAGCTGGCCAAAAAGCTGGCGACAATCAACAAAATCCTGCTGGAAATCCGCAAAACCTGCCAGGTGGAAGGGAAAGATGCGCTGGTGGAACATGCGCCACCTGAAACCCTGCTTAAGGCCATCCGCAAGTTCAGCCAAAAAGCCGAAGACTGGCTGGCCCTGAATTATCCTGCCGAGTTCAGGCCGGCTTTGCTGGAATTTTATTTCCTGTGTCTCAACTATCTCCGCACAGCGGAATATTTCGACACGTACTATGTTTCTTACTTTGAAAGGCAGGGGCAGGGCGATTTGAAAGCCAAAATCTTCTGCCTGGATCCCGCCCCCATGCTGGCCGGGCCGCTGGAGCGCAGCCGCGCGACCGTTTTCTTCTCGGCCACCCTGCTGCCCATCGACTACTTCATGAAGCTGCTGACCGGCGCGGCGAACCACCCCTGGCGCATTTTCCAATCGCCATTCCCGGAAGAAAATGTTTGCCTGCTGATACACAACCAGATTTCCACCAAATATGAACGCCGGGCCGATTCTTACGCAGCGATTGCGCAGGCCATCGAAACCGTTTGCAATGCACACAGCGGGAATTACCTGGTTTATTTCCCATCCTATGCTTACCTGGCGGCGGTGCTGGAACTGCTCAGGGAAAAAATGCCGGAAAACCAGCTGCTGGTACAGGATCGCGCCATGACAGAAACCGAGCGCGAAGCATTCCTGGAGTGTTTTTCGGCCAGCAACCAGCAAACGCTGGTCGGGCTGGCGGTGATGGGCGGCATCTTCGGCGAGGGAATTGACCTGGTGGGCGAACGCCTGATCGGGGTGGTGGTGGTTGGCGTTGGCGTCCCCCAATTAGGTTTGGAAAGAGACCTGATCAAAGACTATTTTGACCAGCAGAACGGCAGCGGTTTTGCCTATGCCTACCAATATCCGGGCTTTAACCGGGTTTTACAGGCCACCGGGCGGGTGATTCGCACTGAAACTGACCGGGGCATCATTGTCTTGATCGATGAGCGTTTTGCCCATGCCCGTTATCGCCATCTGTTCCCATCGCACTGGCGGGGTCACCAGGTTGTGCAAAGTACCAGCACGATGGAAGAGAAATTGACACGCTTCTGGTTGCAAGGCTCCGGGATTCATTGACTTGTGCCAAGACAATACCTTCGCCAAAATTTACTTGAATGAAATAGGGCAAATCGAGTAAAGTTGTGTCTCTCACAACCCAAAAATACTCGAGATGCCCATGACAGAGATTTTAGCACTTTTACAAACCACTGCGCATCTGCTTTCAAAACGACTTTGAACCAGAGGAGTCTGGTTATCTTTGGGATTCTGGCAGCCAGTGCACGAATCGCCAGGATAGGTCTTTCGCACTGGACAGAAGAAGGCGACATTATCGAATAATCCAACGATTTTACGCCAGCGAGTCGCCTGGAAAGCCATTCACTGATTGTTCGTTCACTTGAAGTTTCTGAAGCCAACCGGTCTTCATAGCCGGTGATGAAGTTGTCGATAGCAAAGCGGGCCGAGAAACTTATGGGTTAGCGTAACGGTTGTGCAATCAGATGCGATTCGGCAAAAAACGGCATAAAAAATCAATATTTACAAAGCCCAATATGTGGACTTTTCCATCGTCTTTGGCCTATATATGGCAGTCCTCGCCACATTAGGTAGCCAATCTATGCAAAAATGAACGAGAAACTACCGTTTTCATTAGTATGTTGAGAAGACAAGCCGTCTGGCTACTAAAAGAATGACAATAAGTGACCAAAAAAGTTTCAAAAATAAGCCGTTTTCCACGATTCGTCCACTGATTGCACAAAAGTTACGTTAGAGCGATGGTCAGTCCAAATTTTCTAAAAAACCTTTGCGACTCTGCGCCCTGGCGTTAGGATTTTGGCCTTTTTGCCTGCGATTCAATTTTGGATTTGGAATTGCTGGAGCCAGTTAATCTTATTGGCATATTCCCAGACTATACGGTAAAATGTACGTCCGAATCGAGACCAGCCTCCGCAGGGAGGTATAGTTTTTGCCCGGAGGCCGTCATGACTTTGCCTGAAGAAAGCCCACAGGTAATTAATCTCTCCCATAGTCGCCTGGATCATGTCCAGGCCGAATTGGTGCGCGCGCGTTTGTCTGGGATTGTGGAGATTGCTGCTGAAGAAGCAGAATTTCACGGCTCGGCAGCGATGGCAGTGAACACCGGCAGCCTGGTGGTGCGTGATTCTGTCCTGGGCCTGGTCGATGCCGAAAAGGCCGACATCAACGACAGTGTGATGTTTATCGCGGCGGCTGAATCTATGAAAGCAGATAATTCTGTCGCCGGGGTATTGGTCAGTAATGAACTAAAAGCTGATAACATCCGCGCCGGGCTGGTGATCAGCCGCACAGTGAATGGGAATGTGGAAACCCTCCTGGATACGCGGCAGGCCTTGCTGGCAGGGGTTCTTGGCGGCGCTGTCGCCGGGATGCTGCTGCTGGTGGGCCATTATGTGTTTGGACGTCGAAAATAGTTAATCCCCCGGTGTGTTGCCGGGTGAAATTCAAAAAAGGGTGAAGGTAATCTGCATCGTTATGGCAGGTGAGAGGCGCCCAAGGAGAAAATGATGGAAAAGGTTGTTTTGCAAGCCAAGAAACGCACGATTACTGGGAAACAGGTTTCGCAGTTGCGCCGCCAGGGGCTGCTGCCCGCGGTGGTGTACGGCCACAATTTTGAACCTGTTAACATTACGCTGGATGCGCATTTTGCCGGGTTGACGATCCCCCGCCTGACTTCTTCCAGCATCGTGACGATTGACCTGGATGGAACTCAAATTCCCGCGCTGGTACGCGAGAAGCAGAAGAATTACGTCAAAGGTGTGCTGATTCACATCGACTTCCAGGCGGTTTCACTGACTGAGAAGCTGCGCACCTACGTCAGCCTGCATTTCCACGGCACAGCCCCGGCTGTGAAGGATTTCCAGGCGGCGATTGTTACCAGCATGGAAGAGATCGAAGTGGAAGCCCTGCCCGCCGACCTGCCGGAACGCATCGATATCGACCTGAAGGTGCTTGCCAAGTTGGGCGATTCCATTCACGTCCGCGACCTGGTGATCCCAGCTGGTGTGGAAGTGCTTTCTGACCCCAATGATATTGTTGTGGTTGCCACTGCTACCAAGGAAGAAGCCCTCGATGAAGCTGGCAGCGAAGCCGCTGAACCCGAAATCAGCGTGGAACGTGGCAAGAAAGACGAAGAGAAGTAGTTCTTTCAGCCGGTTGATTTTAAATTTCCAGGCAGGGGCGCGCTTGCGCCCCTGCGCTGTTTAACAAAAAAAACCTCCCTGCCATTACGCAGAGAGGTTTTTTTGCTGGCCGGGTTACTTTTCGGGCGCTCCGGCGTCAATCCATTGTTTGACCAGATCCAACTGGCTGGCATCCAGTTTTGAGAAGTGGGTGCCAGACTGTACCTGGATCAATTTGCTGTTGGCGCTGTCTCCCGGGGTGATGACCGGGCCCTTTTCGCCACCCTTCATCGTATCGGCGTAGCTGAGGAAGCTCAAGCCAGCCGAAGCCGTTTTACCATGACACATGACGCAGGCGTTGAGTATCGCGCTGATGTTGGCATCGTAGGTGGGTGTTCCAACCACTGGGGCAGGGGTTGCTGTGGGTACCGGGGTAGGTATCTGGCTCTGGATGACTTCACGCAGTTTAGGGGCATCGAAACCGGCATAAGTATAAGCGCTGCCGTGACAGGCACTGTTGGAACAGAAGGATGTGTTACTGGTGCCACCGGCATCTTCGGTGGTGTGGCAGTTTGCGCAGGTCGGGTCAAAGACTTTATTGTGCAGGTTGATCCAATTGGCGTTACGATGCGAATCGGGTTCTGGGCCGCGGCTGATTTCAATGCGGGTGATGAAATCATTTGAACTGGCAATGGTCGGGATGGAGTGGCACAGGTTACATTCAAGACGGATGGCTTGCTGCTGAGTATCGAGATGCTTCCCATCATGGCAGCGGAAACAGCCAGGGGTGTTAACATGGCCAATATTGTTCGGATAAGTGGTCCAGTCCACTTTTTGGAGACTGAACACAGTGCGATCATAAATTTGTTGGATGGCGGTAACAGCGTTTTTGATGGTTTCTTCGTGCCCGGCATAATAGTCAGTGGTTTTATAGTAATCTTCCAGGGCAGAAATGGCTGCTACAGCGCTATCATGCGTCGGGTAGGGGTTTGTAAGGGCTTCCACTGCTTTCCTGTGAATATCAGGAATCCCGGGGTCGATGATCTGCTTTGCCATGGCTTCATCTATCGAGACGGATGGGATTTGGAAGTTGTGAGTAACACGATTGTGGCAGGTGAGGCAGTCCATCGATTTCAGTTCGGCTGTATTGAGGGTGGCCGGGTCAAAACCTGATTCGACATCAATGTAATCGGTGGTTGTGCCATCTTCGTTGTGTACGCGAACGAAGGGGATGTTCTGTGCAATGTTATCGGTGGCGTAATATTCGACCTGGTTGACGATGTGCCAGTGGATGCCGCGCCCGAGGCCTTCACGCTTGGCCCCGCCACCAGTTTTTAAGATCAGGTAGGTGGTTTGGGGGGTGTTTTGGGCATCGTCGCCAAAGTGAGTGATGGTGCGCAGGCTGTCGCCAGAAAAGGTTTCTGGTTGGTGACAGCGTTCACAGGTAACGCGCGCCGGGTTGGAGCGGGTTGCGCGGATGGGAAACTCGTAGGTGTTGAACACCATGGCGTAGATTTCACGCACATCTTCGGATTTGCGGGCAAATTGCGTGCCTACAAACGCGCGCCCAATGTGACATTCGGTGCAGTACACATTGGCGTGAGGTGAGATTTGGTAGGTAGCATCTTGTGGCGGCATGGTGTGGCAGGTGGTGCCGCAGAATTGGGGGGAGTTGGTGTAATCCCAGCCATAGACTCCGCCGCTCAGGACGACGATGGTCAATACCCCCAAAACAGCGTAAGGTAAAATGCGCACCCAAGGCGGTGAACCGGGCGGGGGGAAAAAGAAACTTTTCAATCGTTCTTTGATAGCCGTAAGTATAGCCATAGACACACCTCGTTCAAACCTGGAGTTTTTTGGTTTCCCAATCACGGTTTCAGAGTTTACCACATTAACACTGGATGAGAATATGTGGGTGGCGGGGGGTATTCAGGTTTTTTTATCCAATTTATCCCCTTTAACAAATTTACTTTTACAAGCCCTGCGCTTCACTCGTGGCCGATGGCTTCAAATAACTTTCGGATAGTTCGTAATACAAAAAACCCTATTGGTGCAACAGGACTTTTGACAAGTACTATTTGGTTCTAAGAGCCAGATAAGCCAAACCACAGAATCAACAAAAGGCACCTTCCGTATCCCTGTTATCCAGTGAATACCTGGCAATTGACACTGTAAAAAATTTATCATACTATACTGGGAATTACGGACTACCTGAAAATCCCCGTAAACAGCAGCTTTTCTACAACGAGAATGCGCAAACACAGCGTTTTAAAGTTTTCCCTGCGCGCCCCACCAGCAACCAGTACTGTGGCCCAAATCACCCCAAAACATCCACCCAACCCATGAAAGCCATCTCCAAAACCCCCGTCAGCCCCCAACAAGCCCAGGAAATCGCCCAAAAACATTTCCACCAGCCCATCACCAGCCTGGAAGAACTCTCCGATGGGTTTTTCAACGCCACCTACCTACTCAAACTGGTCGATGGATCCATCCGCGTCCTGAAAGTCGCCCCGCTTGCCGAAGTGCGCGTCCTGCGCTACGAGCGCAACATCATGCAAGCCGAAGTCGACGCACTGCGTCTGGCGCGCGCCCACACCCAAATGCCCGTCCCCGAAATATTCATCCACGACACCAGCCGCGCCATCCTGCCCACCGACTACTTCATCATGAGCTTTGTGCCCGGCGTTTCCTTCTGGAACCTGCGCAAAGACCTGCCCCCACAATCCCAAGATAACATCGAACAACAAACCGGGCGTTACCTCCGCCAGATGAACAACATCCACGGCCCGCACTTTGGCTACTTCGCATCCGAAGAACGCCACAACAACTGGGTGGATTGCTTCGACAGCATGCTGCAAGGCGTTTTGCAAGATGGCCTGGATGTGGATATGCCCCTGCCCATGCCATATCCCGATATATTGGCACTCGCCCGCGCGAAATACGCCGCCCTGCAAAGCGTCACCACCCCCGCGCTGGTTCACTGGGACCTGTGGGATGGCAACATCTTTATCGACCCGATCACCCACAACATCACCGGCATCATCGATTTTGAGCGCGCCTTGTGGGGAGACCCATTAATGGAAGTCAACTTCGGCGGGCTGGGTGACAAACCCCAATTCCGCACTGGCTACGGGCCCGATTTGCTGGCAGAACCGGGCGCTCCCACCCGCAAAATGCTCTATAACCTGTACCTGTACCTGATCATGGTCATCGAATGCCGCTACCGCCAATACGAAACACCCGACCAGGAAAACTGGGCACGCCAGATGCTCTTCGATGAACTGGAAAAACTCAAACAACCCGCATAACATCCACCCACAGACGGATGCCAACTCATCCTCACGGCTGAACCACAAAACCGGCAAGGCTCCTATACTTCGGGACATCAAACAAAAGGAGCCTGCCATGAACCTCTTCATCATTCTTCTCATCCTGATTTTCGCATTCACCAGCATTTCCCCCATCCTCGTTGCCAGCGCCGATGACGAAACCCTCGTCATGCTGCCGGAGTAGTGCATGTTCCTGCACCTGCTCACCATCGAAACCCGCAAAACGCTCAAACATCCCGCCCTGTGGATCGGCCTTGGCGGATTGGTTTTGCTACTAGCCTTCGCCACCCTGATCGAACACGCCCAGATCGTCGCCAGCTACCAGCCTGCCGGCGGCGGCCTGGAGCGGGACCTGCTTTCAAATCTATCCTTTTTCAGTTGGATTGGGATTTTGGTCTACGCCGTGACCGCTTCCGTTATCTCAGCCTTCGACTACCCCGATCGTTCCCTGCAACTCTGGCTGACCCGTGGCGTGCCACGCCCCATGCTAATTTTATCCCGGCTGGCAGTGACCCTGTTCTTCGGCCTGCTGATGGTTGTTTTTGCCATCTTTGCCATACTGGGGCTGGCAGCCATCTCGCGCCTGCTCTTTTTTTGCAGGGTAGATACATCCAACCTTAATGGGGCAGCGATTCCGCTTACCATCCTGCGCGTTTTCTGGAGCGCCCTACCCTACCTGGCGCTGACGGTATTGGCCGCGGTCATCACCCGCTCACCGCTCTACGCAGCCGGCACAACGATTGTCTACGGCACAGTGCTCGAAGGCCTGCTGGCAAGCCTGTCAGACCGCTTCCCCACACTGGTGCGCTACCTGCCAGCCTCACTGGCGCAAGTGATGCAATCCAGAAACCTCGCGCTCGACCTTTCCGCGCCACCCCTGCCCCCCGATGCCGCCATCATGCCCGAACTGCGCGCCGTTTTTGCCATCGGGCTGATCTTTATCGTCTTGAGCGCCCTTTCGCTCGCCATCTTCTCCCGCCAGGATTTGGGCAGATAACATCCCGTCTCCACGGAATCACAAGGAATCTCCATGACCAACATCGTTCTCCAAACCACCAACCTGACCAAAGCCTTCGGCCAGCACAAAGCCGTGGACTCGGTCAACATCACCGCTTACGAAGGCGAAGTATTCGGGTTTCTCGGGCCAAACGGCGCAGGCAAAACCACCACGCTCGGCGTGGGCGGGGCGACCGGCTGGTATTACAAAACTTTCATGTACCAGGCTTTCAGCGTTGCCAATGTGAACTGGCTGGCAACGCTCGCCGCGCCTTTTTACATGACGCTGGTGGAACTGCCCTATCTCACCCTGATGCTGCTGCTGACCGTTGCCACCCGCTCCGCCTTTGCAGGCATCGCCATCGGGCTGGGTTATACCCAGTTTATCGAAACTTTGCTCGGCGGCCTCTTTTACAGCACAGGCTGGGCCAAATGGATGTTGCGCAACCTGTACTTTAGCGCCACCTACCTGTTGAATTCCATCGGAAACAAGCCGTTGCCTACCCCAGAATATCTTCTCGCCCCCGAATCTGCGTTCGTTACCACAACCATATACACGCTGATATTTCTCGCCGCCGCCCTGTGGCTTTATCGCCGTCAGGATGTGGGTGGATAGTCGTTATAATAACCAAAGGAAAAAACCATGTTCAACTTCTTCCGCCGCATCCAATGGAAATTGACCCTATCCTACGCCTTCGTCACCGCCGCCACGGTCATCCTGCTTGCCATCCTCCTGGTAAGCCTCGCCTTGTTTGTCGAATCCCAGAGCCAGAGCCGCACCTGGGACAGCTTCTACTGGTCTAAAACCGTCTTCCAGGATAATGTCCCCTACCTGCTCGATGACCCCGAAGCCCTGCAAACCTGGCTCGACCGTGTACGGGAAAGCAGCTTCACCTGGAACGACTTCAAGGGCTACACCGTGCGCGAATCGCTCGACTACGCTGGCACTGTCGTCAACTCAGGGATTGTTGTGCTCGACCCTGACCTGAACTTGGTTGCAGCCTCACCCGCCGCCGACCCGGCCCTGGTAGGCAAACCCTTCACACCCGACACCTACTATCCTTTCGACATCCAACCCATCCTCCAGGCGGCCCTCGTCGGCGACAAAAATTACTATGCCCAGAGCACCCGGCGAGCTGGCGACGTATACACCGTTGCTTTTCCGCTCCGCAAAGGCGAAAACTTCCCCTTTGAGTCCTTAAGCGATACCGACCCCGTCGTTGCCATCGTCATCTACCAACTTAAACCCATCAGTTTTGCCACCCCGGCCAACCTCGAAATCTACGGCATCTTTCTCGTTTTCACGGTTGTGCTCGTGGTTGCTGCCTCGCTCCCTGTCGGAGCCATTTTCGGCTGGCTGGCCTCGCGCGGATTACGCAAGCGCCTCGTGACCCTGTCCGCAGCATCCAAAGCCTGGAGCAAGGGCGATTTCTCGGTCACCCCGCGCGACAAATCGGGCGACGAGATCGGCGAACTGACCCGCAACCTGAACAGCATGGCCGAACAACTCCAGACCCACATTCACACCCGCGATGAACTCGCCCGCATCGAAGAGCGCAACCGTCTGGCCCGCGACCTGCACGACACCGTCAAACAGCAGACTTACGCCGCGCGCATGCAACTCAGCGCCGCCAAAAACCTGCTCGCCACCAACCCGGCCGCCGCCGCTGAACATCTCGAAGCTGCCCTGCAACTCAACCGCGAAACCCAGCAGGAACTCAGACTCATCATCGACGAACTGCGCCCCGCCGCGCTCGAAGGCCGTGGGCTGGCGCAAGCCATCAGCGACTACGTTACCCGCTGGCAGGAGCACACCGGCATCAAAGTGGATGCTACAATCAGCGGCGAGCGATCCCTGCCGCTGGATGTGGAACAGGTGCTCTACCGCATTTTGCAGGAATCGCTCTCGAACGTCGCCCGCCACGCCGAAGCGGATTCCGTCTCAATCGCCCTGGATATTGCTCCCGCCAAAGCGGCTCTCACCATCGCGGACAATGGCCGCGGCTTCGAGCCTGCCGCCGTTTCGCCAAACTCCCTCGGCCTGACCAGCATGAAACAGCGCCTCGCCGAAGCCAACGGCACACTGACAGTTGAAACCACGCTCTCAGTTGGGACGAAGGTGATCGCCGAAGTAAAATTGTAAAAATCTGAAGGGGCGACCCGTCAGGGCAAAAGATGATGTATTTTTGCGTGAAACCCCGGCTAACAAAGGCGACTTTTTGCGCTGAAAGGGTTGCCCCTACTACTACTACTACTCGTGGTGAAAGGTTTGAATATGCCCATCAAAGTCCTCCTCGTAGATGACCACAAAATCGTGCGCCAGGGCGTGCGCGCCTACCTGCAAACGCTCGCCGATATAACGGTGATTGCCGAAGCCGATTCGGGTTCCGCCGCTGTGGCCTCCATCGAACAAAACCAGCCGGATGTCGTCCTGATGGATCTCGAAATGCCCGGCGAACTGGATGGCATCGCCGCCACGCGCCAGATCCGCAAAATCCGCCCGGAGACGCAGGTAATCGTAGTCACATCCCACCACCAGGATGAGTACATCTTCCCCGCTGTGCGCGCCGGGGCCATCTCTTACCTGCTCAAAGATGTCGAACCCGAGGAACTGGCAGCTGCCATCCGCAAAGCCGCCCAGGGTGAAGCCGTTTTGGATTCACGGGTGGCCTCGCGCATCATCAAAGAGTTGCAGGGCATCCGCAAAGACGAAGTCAACCCCTTCACCGAACTATCAGAGCGGGAATTTGATGTGTTACGGTTGATCGCTGCGGGTAAATCCAACGCTGAAATTGCCGAAACACTCGTTTTGGGCGAAAGCACCATCAAGACCCACACCAGCAACATCCTAAAAAAACTGCACCTCGATGACCGCACCCAGGCCGCCGTCTACGCCTGGCAGCAGGGCATTGTGCGGCGCGGCCAAACCCCATAGAAACAAACCGCTCTGCCCGCCAAAATGCGCAGTTTTTACAATCGCCTTGCGTTCTAAGCCTGAATTCCGCAACTTACAATTGAATAGAAAGAGCATTTGATACAAATAGGGCATGCCATTTTCTTGTCACCTGGTTGGCTTACACGGCTTAAACCTGGGAAAGCGAGACATCACAGCGCGCCTGGTGCGCTGTGATGTCCACCTGGCGCAAATCCCCCTTCCTGCCAAAGCAGGCTAAACGGACCGGCCTGGGAGATTGCCTGCTTGCGTGGGTACACCATCTGGAAGCAAGCAGGGTGTGAGCTGGTTGGTGAATAGAGTTCTGCGAGGTGTTTCGTCGAACATTTGCAGGATGGCGGTGAGTAGCAGAACCTGTCCGTCGGTCACATCGATCCAGCAATAGGGCTGGCTGCCATCTAGAAAACATTCCCCCGGGCAGACTTTCCAGGTGGCGGATGGCTCCGCATGGGCGAGAGTGACACCCGCGCAAGTTACAGATTTTTACAGCCAGTTCACCCGTTAATCAGCTCCAAAACCGCATCCTTGATCGCAGCATTGCAGGCCAGCCCTTCTTTATAGGTGTGACCTTCGCGGCCATCCCACGAGCCAAAAAAGCCGCCCGCCTCGCGGAAAATGACCGGGAAGGGGCCACAATCCCAGATGGACAGGATCGGATCGAGCATCACTTCGGCGCGGCCGGTGGCCACAGCCAGGTAGCCGTAGGCGTCGCTCCAGCCGCGGGTGGCATACGCGGCAGCGTTGATGCGCTCCCAGGCGGCTGTGCGTCCATATTTCCCCATATTGCGAACGTTGGTGAAGCACACATAGGCTTTTTCAATGTTTGCAATCTCAGAAACATGCGCGCGGCGGCCATTCCACCAGCAGCCCAGGCCATCGGCGGCGCACAGCATCTCATCGGTTCCGGGGAAATAGGCTGCGCCCACCCGGATGCGGCCCTCGATTTCGAGACCGATCAGCACCCCGTAGAGCGGCACACCGCGCAGGAAGGATTTGGTCCCGTCAATCGGGTCAATGATCCAGCGGAAGGGTACGCCCTCCCCGGCAGTTTCCCCAAACTCCTCGCCCAGGATGGCGTGACCCGGATATTTCTTCTCGATCTCGCCACGGATGAATTGCTCAGATGCCCGGTCCGCGGCGGTAACGGGCGTATCGTCCGCCTTATAATCGGGCCGCACGCCCACATTAAAATAACCGAGCGTAATCCGCCCAGCGCGATAAGCCATTTCTGTGGTGAAGTTAAACAGGGATTGGAGTTCCATCATCAGTCTCCACTCACCGGGACAACCGCCGTGCAGGCCGGGAAATTGAGGCAGCCATAGTATTTCTGGCCTTTGAGCGCGCCTTCACGGTAGAAGCGCAGCACCATGGTAATGCCGCAGCGTGGGCAAATTGGCGAATAATCCCCCATCCGATCGAGTGGGTCGGTATGCTGGGCCTGTTTGATGGCCTCGCGCATCCGCCGCCAGATGGCCTGGGGATCGTAAGTCTGTTCCACGGTGACGTGGATAAACGGCAGGCTGGCACTCTTGAACAGGCCATCCATAAACTCATCCACTTCGCGGGCTTTGGTCTGTTGGGGATAATCCAGCTCGATGCCGAAAGCTGGTTGCAGGCTGTCACGGTAAAGCAGCAGGAAATCGACCGATTTGCGGTTGAGTTTGCTAAACTGCTGGACATTTTCATTGGGGCGCGTGACCGAGAACAGCTCTTGCAGCGGCACTTTGGGCGCAATCACGTAATGGTTTTTTACCAGCTCGTGCAAAACGTGATAAAAAGCCATTTCGGCGGCAGAAAGATATTCTGGGCGTAGCCGGAAGGGTTGGGTAGGTGGGTCGCTCATGGCTTAAGTATAACGGGGAATAAGGCTTTGAAGCAGGGCTTTTTCTTCTTCGCGGGTGTAGATTTCGCCATCGAGCAGGGCGGCGCGCAGGTGCTTCAGGATTTTCTGATAGGCCGGGCCGGGGCGCAGGCCAAGCGCCTTGAGCGTATCACCCGTGGTGGCGATGTGCATGTGCCGCCATTGGGTGGCATATTGCCACAGCGGGCCTGCATGGTTAGGAGAGAGCACCGAAACGGTGTAAATTGCCAGCGGCGGCACATGCTCCAGGCGTTCGACCCAGGCAGATGGTTTGATTCCAGTCGGGGGGGGAGATTCGGCCAACAGGCTGGATCCAGCCCGGAGGGTGTTCAGGATCGCCAGCGGGAAGTTGAGCCGTTTGTGAACTTTTTCTATGGCTGGGATTGACAGCGGGGTCAACCACAAGGCGTAGAGTAAATCCCGTTGAAACGGCAGGCCAGCCTCGGGTGGGAGCAATCCCCACTGTGGGCTGGGAAGCTGCCGAAGGGCAGAATCCAGCCTGGAGCGTATGCCCGCGTCCCAGGGCAAAACATCCACCACAAAATCAAAAATCCCAAGCTGCCAAAGCCGTTCCAACATGGCCGGGGCGCGCGGTTCTGCCAGGATCATATCGAGCTCATGCCGCAGCCGCTCGGCAGAAAGCTGGTGGATGTAGGCGCGGGCCGGTTGGATAAGTTCCAGGTCGGCGGGCGCAATTGGGAAGTTGTAGCGCTGCTCGTAGCGCACGGCGCGAAAGATGCGCGTGGGATCATCGATGTACGATTGGGGGTGCAGGGCGCGGATAATGCCCGCCTGGATGTCGTCCTGGCCGTTGGAGGGATCGTGCAGTTTGCCAAAATCACCGGGCGCCAGGCTGACGGCCAGGGTGTTGATGCTGAAATCGCGACGCGCCAGGTCATCGGCCAGGCTGCCGGGGGTGACGGTGGGCAGGGCGGCCGGGTGGGCGTAGGTTTCGTGCCGGGCGGTGATGAGATCAATGGTAGCGGCGTTTGCGGGCTGCCAGGTGGCGGTGCCAAAGGCCTTATGCGTAACCGCCTCCCCGCCGTGTGCGCTGACGAGTTGGTGCGCCAGTTTGATGGCATTGCCAGTCACGACAATGTCAAGATCGCTGCCGGGGTGGCCCAGCAACAAATCGCGGACGATGCCGCCAACGAGGTAGGCGGAGAATCCCAATTGGGTGGCGCTTTCGGCTACCAGTTGCAGCAGGGTTTGCTGCTGCGGGGTGAGCTGCTGGAGCTTTTCAGCCAGGTTGGGCATGTTGTTTACGGTTCAGTATGCGCCTTTTCCACGCAGCACGATCCAGACGGTTTTTACCAGGATTTCAATATCCAGCCAAATAGAGTAGTTTTGGACGTAGTACAGGTCATCTTCGGTGTGCAGGTGCATGGGCTTGTCACTGCGCCCGTGGATCTGCCACCAGCCTGTGAGCCCCTGGGGGACCGCAAAACGTTGGCGCTGCCAGGGCTCGTATTTTTCCACCAGGTAGGGCAGCTCGGGGCGCGGGCCAACCCAGCTCATATATCCGCGGAAGATGTTGTAAAACTGGGGCAGTTCATCCAGGCTGAGTTTGCGCAAAAACCGGCCAACTCGGGTGATGCGCGGATCGTCACGGTGCTTGTGTAAGATATTGCCGTTTTCATCGGTTTTTTCGATCAGGTGACGCAGCTGCTCGGCATTTTTGACCATGGTGCGGAACTTATACATGGTGAACAGGCGGCCATTTTCTCCGGCGCGGGCCTGGGCAAAGATGACCGGGGAGCCATCGTCAAGCCAGATGGCGAGGGCAATCAGGCCACACAGGGGGATGGCAATTGGTGAAATCATCAGGACAAAGAGAATATCAAAAGCGCGTTTGAGAATGCGCTGGCTCTCAGATAGGGCTGGGGCGCGCAGGTCAAACATCGGGATGTCGAACATGGACTCAGCCCGCGCCTGGTACAGCGCCAGCTGGAAATAATCGGGCACGATCCAGACTTTGACGGGGACATCATGCAAATCTGCTACCAGCTGGTTAACGCGCTGGTAAGCGCGCGGCGGCAGGGTGACAATCACATCGGTCACTTTCTTTTGGATAACGATCTCCCGAACCTGCTCCAGCACCCCCAGCCAGGCAGGCGTTTCCCGCGCTTTGGATGGGTTATCATCCAGGTAACCGACAAATTCGACAGCCAAATGAGGCTGCGCATCCATTCGCTCTTTAACACTCATCCCCACCGGGCCGGCGCCAACAATTAAAACGGACTGATTATTATTGAGGAAGTTTTTTCGATACAAGTAAGCTGATCGGATGATTATGCGCCATAATAAAAGCAAGAAGTACGCAAATAGCACAAAAAATATAAATAATGCACGTGAAATATTACGAAAAGTTAGATAAAGCAGCCCTGCCATTAACACACCAGTCTGTACTGAGCCAACGGTCAGGCTGGTAAACTCATCTACAATCCGTAAATTTTTTGTGCCATCATAAACAGATTGGCTCATGAAAATTGCAACCCATACGGCCGGGAAAATCACATAAAGCTCACCTGGAATAGCTGTGACAACATTCATGTCCTTGACAAGCGAATCTAAAATTGCTTTTCCCAACAAAGGGCGAATGATCACCGTGACAATCCACAAGGAAAAATCAATTACTACTACATCCAGGAACATAGAGAACAATGCGAAATTTGTAGAAAATCGTTTCAACATAAGTTAGGGTCTCTTCTGCCAAAATAACTGCCAAGCAGCCAAAATCATAAACCTTGGATTGTTATAAAGATAACGCTGCCACAGACGACGAGGCTCTGTAAGCAACCGAAAGAGCCATTCCAAACCAATTTTTTGCATCCACCCTGGGGCCTGAAGCTTGTGTCCGGCATGAAAATCAAAAGCTACACCAACCCCAAGCATTACCAAGTTCAAATAGTTGAGATGCGCAGCCATCCAGCGCTCCTGTTTAGGGCATCCCAGCCCGACAAACAGGATACGCGCCCCAGAATTATTGATATCTCGCACCACCTGGGCATCTTCTTCACGCGTCAGTTCGCGAAAAGGCGGGCTATAGGCATACTGTACCTGTATCCCTGGGTATTCAGTCTCCAAAAAGCGTTGAAAAGCCTGTATTGTTTCAGGAGAACTACCATACAGCCCAACCGGAACACCTTTTTTGACAGCTTCGTGCGCGACATGCAGGGTCAAATCTGGGCCATAGACGCGCTGCTGGTCAGGGTATCCCAACCGGCGCAGCATCCAGACCAGCGGCATCCCATCGGGTGTCACCAGGGCCGCCGCGTTGACAATGCGCTGGAATTCAGCAGAATCGTAAGCTTCCATCACCATGTGAACATTGGCAGCACAGACATAGCGTCTTTCGCCAGTATGCGCCCAGGTTACTACCTGGCTGGCTGCATGCTCGTAACTGGTAGGATCAACTCGCGTTTTTATAACGTAAGGAGAGCTCATTTCAAACAATATAACATGAAAACAATCAGCAATGTTCTTTATCTCTTTGGAATCTTATGATGAGCTTGCTTTTCTGCTATTGATTGCTGGTAAATAGATAACAGTTGAGCGTAATTTACTGAAGGCGTGTATTTTTCTTCAAAAACCTTACGGGATTCACCTGAAATTTTTGCCCTTAAATCATGATCGCGCCACATCCGTTGGACCGCTTGCGCCAATTCATGCTGATTCCCCGGCTCAAAAAGCAAACCATTTTTTTCATGCTCGATCATCTCGGCCATGCCTCCCAGCCGTGAAGCAACCACTGGAAGGCCGCAAGAAAAGGATTCAAGCATTGTGACTGGCATATTTTCATACCACTCTGATGCCAGAATCAACATAGAAGCTTGCTTCATCATCTTGATAACGTTTTCACGAGGCTGGAATCCGAGCCACTCCACCATTGGGTTAGAAACAGCGAATCTTTGAACCATTTCCCGTAAAGGGCCGTCACCAACAAGTTTTAAAGGAATCTGGATTTTCTCCCATGCGCGAAGAATTGTAGAAATCCCCTTCTCAGGGCTCAGGCGTCCCACATATAAGGCATAACCCAAATCCTGTTCTTTTTTTTCTCCAAAATCCACAACAAAATTAGGTTTTATGTCGATTTTTCGAGCAGGCAACCCACCCTGTATAAACTTTTGACGGCTAAAATTAGTCAACGCAATATAACGGGATACAAGATTTCTCCAGGTTCGGATCATTCGATGCGTGGCTGTCATTGTCGCAACCCCAGCTGACTGAAGATGTGACTGGCGATAACATGCATGCCTGACACCCGGAAATGCAAAAAATGATCCCAGACAATCTTCGCATACCTTACCATCTCGATAGAAAGTAGCCACCGGACACATCAGCCGATAGTTATGTAACGTTTGAACGACCGGCACGCCAAACTTTTGGCAAGCATAATAAGCTGAAGGAGAAATTAGCGGGAAAAAGTTGTGGAAATGTGCAACATCGGGGCGAAAGTCATCCAAAACTTTTAAAAACTTTCTGTAAATCTCTGTAGACCAAAGCAATCGAAATGCAGTTTCCCAAGGTTTTGAGATCTTAATTTCATCATTATCAACCGTAAACTCAAAAATTGAGTGCCCCATATCTCGCAATAAGGCCAATTCAGAGCGAAAGACAACATCTTCTCCCCCTGGCTGTTGGTAATAGTTATGCACTAATAAAATATTCTTGGGGTAAGATTTAGGGTTTATATCCATACGATAGCATTATAGGCCAGGTAAGCATAGTCACAAGCAACTTTGCAGAAGAAGAAAGTTGTTTTTGCCAACGAATATCGGGTTTAATTTTGACCGGCCCGATCTGAAATCTGCTGGCATTACCAGATAAAGTGTGATTGTTACGCATATAAACAGTAAAATCATCTTCAAATGGCAAATTGTCAACAGGATTACCAAGAAAAGTCAGAATATCGACTATCGACTGACGGGGAGTGGTTACAAAGTCTTCGTAGCGCAATAAAAAATATCGATCGGGGCGCATCGATTTCATCAATGCCAGGGTTAAATTCCAACTATTCCACAGCATTGAGCTTTTAAACGGTCCAATTCGCTCCATACGATCAAAAATGGTTGGTGAATCAAAAGTTTTTGGATTCATCCAGGAGTATGCAACGGCCCGTGGATCACGAACCATATGGACGATATATACATCAAAACCCGGTAATAAGCTTAACGCACCTGCATATAACGGATATTTTGATGAATCTACGATAATTTTACTATTTGTACATTTTGCGATAGAAGAATAAAGTTTCTCTAAAGTTAATAAATATGCCTTAAACCTTGGGCTTTGATCATCCAAATCACGTGTTAAGAAGAATTGCGGAATTCTCCGCGTGCTAGTATATGTGGTAGCTGCATGGATTAATTCCAAAGGGTTGATATTTGAATCATCCCCAAATGCATTTTGAGTGATGCTTTTCCAAACGGAACAGGATGAAAAGAGTTGACCACAACCACAGCTTCGGTCTTCAATAAAGTTCCTATCCCAAATAAAACGAATCTCTCCAACAGAAAAGAAATCATCCAACTGTCCAAAAATGTTATCGAGAAAGGTGGTTCCACTCCGCCCCCATCCCGCGATGTAAAGTATTTTTATTGGGTTTTGGCTATTCATCAAAATATCTCCTGCTTAGGAATGCCGGGCCAGTGTCAGTTTGTAACAGTAGACTCCATAAGAGTCGACAGTTGTTGATCTTTAAAAGTCACCAATATGATACCAATCAAACTCCAAAACCAGATTCCTCCCATTGGCCCTTCTAAAAAAACATCCACAGATGAATTGAGTAAGAATGCTATCCAATAGGCCAGCATCCACAAAAGTTTTTCACGAACACATATGGGCTGAAGGGGTGGAACTATTTTCCGAACAAGAGAAAAAGCTGTAAAACTTAAGAAAGCCAGCCATAGCAAAATACCAGGTACGCCAGAACGTGCCAAGATTGTCATTGTGACATTGTGGGGGCTACGCAATAAATTATCCTTCTTAACACTAAAGCCGTCATCTGCAGCCAGATTAATGCCATAGCCCTTGCCGCCCCAAAAATACTCACCTTGAACAGTGTAGTTGACTATTGTTTTCCACCAGTTAACCCTCCACCGGAATGTACCAAGCCGAAGTTCGGTTTTGTCTCCAATTAAGTCAATTTCATTTCTACTACTATCACTACTACTACCACTACTACTACCACTACTACTACCGCTACTACTAACATTATTAGAATTGAAACATTTACCTACACATACCAAACCTGGTCTTGGCAAAAAATCAATCCATTTTTGGATATGCAGTGAAATCGCGTTGGTTCCAGCGGGGATTCCCGTAAGTAATTCGCTGGCTAGCATCGTTGTGCTTTCTACATTTGCTACGATAGTTTTTGATGAAAACACTGTAATTTTGTTCGTTTCGGGTACAGGTATCGCAACTTTTACAAAATATAGTACAGTAATTATGGTTGCGCCAATCAATATAGGCACAAACCAACGATGTTTACGAATAAAAAAGAGCACAGAAAAGCCTGCCAGTGCACTAATCATACCGCCACGATTTGTTGTGCCAAATAAAACCCAAATGAGCCACCATAAAACCCAAAGAGTCCAAAAAACAGGAGATGCGTAGGGACGTTCAACATACTTATCAAGACGCAACAATAGGAAAGCAGCAATTCCTCCCAAATGTACACCAACGTCCCCCGCTTTAATCCATAAGAGATTGGGCGAGCCGAGAAAAGAAATACTATTTAACCCATAGAGCTTTAATAAAAACTGAATCGGGAAAAGCCAAAGCAGGATGAAAGGAATTAGGATTGCATAGGTTTTAATAAAAATGTTAATATGTTCTTTGTTGAAAGTTAGCAATATAAATATAGTATAAGCAGAATATCCCCACAACATTGCATCGCGAACGGCATCAAGTTTATATGTTGCCAAATATGGCAATGTTCGAATTAGCTGCCATAACAAAAAAACAACTAACAATAACACTATTGGGATGCGAATGCGATCCCAATGGGCTTTTCTTTGCCAGATAACACCTAACACACTTAGAAGAGCTAAGAACAGCCCTATTTCGGAAACATAAAAGGGAGCGATTCCTATATATGCAAACCCTTTGCTTAAAGCGATATAACCAAAAAGTAAAACTAACCAATAACCATAAGCTAATTTTTCAAGCCTGTCAGTAACACTAATCATTCGTCTCTCCATTTTTGAAAAACAAGGTACATTGTTTTTTCGCCTGTCTACAGATCAATAAAGATGGATTGTCATTTAGAACCAGATGATAACTGATTTTTTCCCAGGCTCAATTTGTAACCATAGCGTGGGAAAAATAACATTGTAATCAGCGTTACCAAATATTTTGCAGATAAGCGCATGTCTTTTTCCCAACGATTGTCAGGCGTAATTAACACCTTGCCCAGCTTAAAACGGTCAGGATTGCCTGAAACGGCATGGTTCGACTGTAATTCAACAGTATGGTTATCAATAAATGGCAAAAAAGGATGCTCACTTTCTCCCATGTTAGCTAAAATTTTTAGCATGGTTTCTTTAGGATGATCGGTGAAATCTTCATATAACAGTCTTGTATAATTTTTTGCTTTATGTTTACCAATATATTCAATAACAAGATTCCAAACAACCCAATGCAATGAACTTTCTACAGGATCAATTGTTTTCATGTAACGTGTTGTCCCAGGCAATAATTTAGGTTTTGACCATGAATAAGCAACTGCCCGAGGATCGCGGATAACATGAACAAAATGGACATCAAACTCGGGAATGGTGTTAAGAAGTGCGCCATAGATGGGAAATTTAGATGAATCAATGATTACTTTGCATTTTGTTACTTTTAAAATTGCCATGTAAAGTTTTTTAAGATTTTCCAAATATTTTTGTGTCTCTGGCGATTGCATTATGCTTTCTGGTGACTGGCACAAGTAAGAAAATATACGCAATGTACGTGATTGATCTTCCATAAGGGCGTTGAGTGTATGGGGATCTACATTCTCTATACTTCCAAAAGCTTCACTAACAATTTTTATCCATAAATCACATTCGCGAAATGGCATGCCACAAGAACATAATCGATTTTGCATAAACCCACGATCCCAGACATAACGGATTTCTCCCACAGGGAAAAAGCCAGGTACCTGGCCTAATATATTCTCGATAATGGTAGTACCACTTCTACCCCAGCCGGCAATATATAATATTTTTATTCGTTCAGGTTGCATTAGATCTCCACACACATTTCCAAAGATGTATCGCACGGTTCGGTCATTTAATTTAAGCCTGAAACATTGTTTTTGTTATTTTATTGCTTATACGGCAAAATTCACAGCTTTATTTTGACGATTTTGATGTGGTTTTTAAGACATTTCAGCCTGCGCGAAAATGTTGGCGCAA
>CAIJPN010000026.1 GCA_903822545.1 uncultured Anaerolineae bacterium
CAATAAAATGTGTGCGGGACTGTTTCAGGAATGGTAGCAAAAACTCCAGGCTGTCCGCAACATGGCCCGCAAGCTGGGTATCACGGTTTCGGGCATCCACCGCCTGCGCGCCAACTTCGCCCAGAACGAGCACAAAACCGGGCTGGAGCACGGCCAGACCGATCGGGCCGCCCGCTTGCAGGTTTCCCAGAAGCTGGGGCACAATCGCATCGATGTGGTGGGGAGTTATATTCCGCTGCATGGGGCCGGTTAAAGTACCCCGAAAATATCCCTTTTGGGGAGTATATGGGACTTCAATCGTGATTAAAGCCGGGTGGGGGTAAGTCTTTTTATCAAAAATAATAAAAACAACGATCCGTCTTCGCACGACCAGCTATCAGTTTGCCGGACTTGCTGGCGTTTGGTAAACGCGATGCAGTCCAGGTTCCAGAAAACAAGCGGACCATGCTCGCGATGGGAATTAATCGAATGATAAGGTTTTGGGGCCGGGCAAGCGCACAACAAACTCACAGCCCTGGCCTTTCCCGGCGCTATGGGCTTCGACCTGTCCACCGTGAGCTACGACAATCGCTTTGGCAATCGCCAGCCCTAAACCGGTCCCGCCCGTTTCACGGCTGCGCGATTTGTCCCCACGATAAAAGCGATCGAAGATGGCGGCCAGTTGTTCTGCTTCCAACCCTTCGCCTGTATCTGCAACAGAAAACGCGATCCACCCTTCGCTGGTTTTGCCGCTCAGGGTGATTTTTCCACCTTCCGGGGTGTGCCGCAGGGCATTGGTCAGCAGGTTAAAGAGCACCTGGCGAATACGAAATGGGTCGAGAGCTACTTCGGAGGGTTGGGAGAATTCACCAGCCACCAGGGTCACACCTTTTTCCGCGGCCAGCGGTTCCAGCGCCTGGATGGTTTCAGCGACCAGGGCGTTCAGATCGGTGGGAATTTTTTCCAGCGGCAGGTGCCCTGATTCAGCCAGGGAAAGTTCGCGCAAGTCGTTGACCAGGCGGGTGAGATGTCGGGTTTGCCCGTACAAATTAGCGATTTCAGCTTCGTCCAGCGGCGCCACCCGGTCGAGGGCGGCGCGCAGGTTTCCTTCCAGCACTGTCAGCGGAGTGCGCAACTCGTGAGAGACATCCGCCATCAGGTTGGTGCGCTGTTGTTCAGCGCGTTGTAACTCGGCAGCCATTTTATTGAAGGTCTCGGCCAGTTCGTGGATTTCCTGACTGCCGCCGATCGGCACGCGCGCATCCAGTTCGCCTTTGCCCAGGCGCTGGGCAGCCTGGGCGATCCGGCTGATGGGCGCGCTGGTGACGCTGCCAATCACAACTCCTCCAGCTGTGCCAACAACCACCGAGAAAAGCATAAAGTTGAACAGGCGGCGCTGGATTTCGGCGGGCGGCGGGCCAGCAGGGGGGCCATCCAGGTCGGGTTTTTGACCTGCCTGCTCCAGGGTGATGTTCAGGAATTGTAAGAAGAACATCAGGAACAGCACGGCGCTGATCATCAGGCTCAGGCGAACCCAGAGACGATTCATCATTTTCTCCATCTGTAGAGCGGGATGTTATCCCGTGTTTCATTTGCCCGGATGGGCGGGATATTATCCCGCGTTTCGTTTTCCAGAGGCGGCGGGATAATATCCCGCCCTACTTTTCACCGGCCAGACGATAACCCACTCCGTACACGGTCTGGATGTAGATCGGGTTTTCGGGGTCGGGTTCAATTTTGCGGCGCAGGTTGCGGATGTGGGTATCCAGCGCACGCCCCAGGCCTTCGTAGGCGTAGCCCAGGGCTTTTTCGAGCAGTTCGTCGCGGGTCAGGGTATAGCCAGGGTTGGACAAAAGCGCTTCGAGCAGGTTGAACTCGGTACGGGTCAGTTCGACCGGCGCGGAATCCACTGTCAGGGTGTGCTGATCCAAATCCAACCGCAGGCCGCCGCAGGTGAGCACGCGCGGCACGGCGTTGGGAGATTGGTCGAGTCGCACACGGCGCAGCAGGGCCTTGACACGCGCCACCACTTCGCGCCCGTTGAAGGGCTTGGTGATGTAATCGTCCGCGCCCAACTCCAGGCCGACGATTTTATCGGTATCTTCGACGCGGGCGGTCAAGATGATGATGGGGGTGGCCGCCAGGGTTTTGTCGGCGCGCACCAGGTTGGTGACTTCCCAGCCATCGCGCTGGGGCATCATCAGGTCGAGAATCACCAGGTCGGGGCGTTCGCGGCGCAGGGCGTGGAGCGCCATTTCGCCATCGTAGGCCGGGAAAACCTGGTAGCCCGACTGTTCCAGGTACGCAGTCAGGACTTTGACAATGGATTTATCGTCATCAACGACAAGAATTCGAGCAGGCATAACAGTATGGTAGCACACCATTCTCAAGAAATTCTCAAGAAGTCCCAAAAAACCTGTGGAAAATCCACAGGCGGTCTTGAGATTTTCTTCAGATGTGTTTGGAATAATGGGGACATCGCAATCAAACACACTTTTGAAGGAGAAAAATCATGAAAAACATCGTTTCCAAACCCTTTATTTTTGCGCTGGCGATTCTGGTTGCGCTCAGCGCCGCAGGCTGTGGCGGGCCATCTGTGATTCCCGGAAGCACAGCCAAGTTCGCTTCGGTTGCCCCGACTCATGAAGACCTGGCCTACGCCAGCCTTTCATCAGCACAGAAACTTGATCTGTACTTGCCTACCACTGGCAGCGGCCCCTTTCCTCTGGTGATAATGGTGCATGGCGGCGGCTTCATGTTTGGCGATAAAGCCGATGGCGGCGGCCTGACGGGTGTGGATGCCCTGCTTTCAGCGGGCTATGCCGTGGCAAGTATCAACTACCGCCTGAGCGGTGAGGCCCAATATCCCGCCCAGATTCACGATGCCAAAGCGGCGGTGCGTTTCCTGCGCACCAACGCGACCCAGTACAATCTGAATTCGGACAAATTTGGCGCTTGGGGGGCTTCGGCGGGCGGAAATCTGGTCTCCCTGCTCGGCACCACCTGCGGAGTGGCCGAATTGGAAGGCGCGGAATTGGGCAATGCCGGCCAATCGAGCTGTGTCCAGGCGGTGGTGGATTGGTTTGGGCCGATTGACTTCTTGAAGATGCAGGAGCAGTTAACCGCCACAGGCTGTTCGGCCAGCACCGATAGCGCTAACTCTCCCGAATCCAAGCTTATGGGCGCGCCCATCCAGACCATTCCAGAAAAAGTGGCCCTGACCAACCCGATGAACTACATCACTGCTGACGATGCACCTTTCTTCATTGAAAATGGTACCGCCGACTGCAATATTCCGCCCATCCAGAACAAAAACCTGGCCGAGGCCCTGAGCGCGGTCGTCGGCGCCGACAAAGTGACTTATGTTTCGCTCGAAGGAGCAGGGCACGGCGGCAGCCAGTTCGAGACTGCCGAAAACCTGGCGCAGGTGATTGCCTTCCTGGACAAATATCTGAAATGACCCTTGCAGCAAACAATAAACTCCCCTGTTCGGGGAGTTTATTGTTTGCTGCTTGTTTGGTCTGGCACAGAAAACCTGGCTGGCACTTTCATGCCCCCGGCGCTTGAATATAAAGCCGGTTCAAACCCGCCTGGAAAGCTTTATGATCTTGTTCGACCAGTTCCAGGCTTGCACAGCCAGCAGTGTCCGCTGCTGCGGAATCCTGCGCGCTATTACCCAGGATTTCTTCCACATGCGAATGATCTTGTTGATCTGGG
>CAIJPN010000027.1 GCA_903822545.1 uncultured Anaerolineae bacterium
CAAGGCGTTTTCCTAGTTTTTGAGTCACCGTTTCGGGGTTGAAGATGAACTCATAGATTGGAAGCACCATTCCCTGGCTGGCGGTCAGGAAATCCAGTGCGGTCAGTTGTTCCATGCTCGCGCCTGTACAGGCATAGGCAAACTTGGACAGGTATTCTGCCGCTGCCCGCTCGAATTTCTTTGCTTGAACAAACTGGAGCGCCGGCATGGAAAATATCTCTGCCATGTAGGCATCTGCTTTGAGCGCCGCTTTTTGTGGCATGGCAAGACAACGCTGCTTATATGGCTCATAATGCCGGGAAAACTCCCACATCGCCAGATAAAATCGCAACAATTCTGGCAACAGCCCGAGGGTGTGGCTGCTGAGCACGGCATAATGCTCTGTGGCGCTGAGATGAAAACAGGCATCAATTGGATTGATCCAGGCTCCTGTGGTCAACAATTGGCGGGCGTTGGAATAATTGCTCATCACAAAGTACGCGCCAAAATTGAATTTTTCATCTCGCATGTACTTAATGCGCCCGCCCAGGTTTTCGGTGACCAGCAGGAAATCTTGTTGCGCCTGCGCCAGGCGCATGGCGCAAGACATTCCCGCGATCCCACCGCCGATGATGATGGTTTTACCTGGCGTAACTTCTCCCCTTTTATGTTCACGCATGGTTGCCTCGTTATTCTCAATATTTTTGTCAGTGCTGTTGTTTGTCAAGAATATGGGACTCCTTATTGTGTAGTTTGGAATGCTCTACGGTTGGCGTTGTTAGAATATCCCTTATGGGGGCGCAGCGAAGCTGTATCCCTGGGGTTTGGTAAGGGCTTATTTCGCCGAAGATCTCCGCCGCTTGTAAAGCAAAATAGCTACCCTGGTTTTGGTAAAACTTGTGTTAGAACGCAGTTGCGATTATACCGATAATTGCCATGATAATTCCAAACCCTTGAAGTTTTGAGATTTTATCTTTCAAGAAAAAAACAGCCAGTGAAATCGTCACGATTGATAACGCAGATGCAATAGGTGTGATTAGTATTGCGTCTCCAATTGTTAGCCCATAATTGACGAGAGCGACTGCGCTTACTTCAATAAGGCCCATTAGTAAAATCATGCCTTTCATTTTCACCGTACTATTTACTAATCCAACTTTTTGCTTGACGGCTACGGAAAAGATTAATAAAAATATGGCAATTCCAAATTTTACAAGCAGTGTTGTTGATAGCCACCCTATTTCTTCAGAGATAATCTCACTGATATTCCAAAATATCCCAAAGAAAAAAGCCCCCAAAATCGCTTCCCTGACGCCCGCTGAAAGTTGAAGTTTTTGATTATACCCATCGTGGGTGAGAATTGCATTTTTTTTCTTAAGGCGGGAAGCGTAATTCTCAATCATGGGCATTACACCAATGCCACCCCAATCTATCGAAGCTAACGTAGCGCCGAAGATAATCATAAAAACGCCCATGGTTTGTGTTGTGGTCAATCTTTGCCCCATAAAAACAAAAGCGAACAGCATTGTAAACACAGCCCATAGATTCATGGTCGCGGCAACGATTGAGACATTGCCTTTCTCAAAACCCTTAAAGAAAAACAAATAGCCTGCGGAATAGACAATGGCTGCAATTGGGGACAAAATGATTGCGGAGATGGGAAATGCAGTTTCGGGTTTAACGATAAAGGCAAGTAGCAGGATGGAGACCAGACCAGCTGTTTGCGACCAAAACAAAGATTTGAAAGAACCAATCTGTTTTGAAAAAACGCCACCCAGGAAGTCGTAGATTCCCCATCCAAACATGCCACCTATTCCCAGCAATAGGCTTAAGATGGTTATACTCATCAGAAGTGTATCCTTGATGTGATACTACCGCCGTGAACATTTTTATGTGGGGTAAATTGCGATATTCTTTGGCGGAAGTGTTTGGATTGGGAAGCGCTGTTGTGAGATGTGGCGCTTGTCGACAAAACAAGCAGTTCGTGTTTTGCAGACAGAATCTCATGCCAGCAGGGTGCGATGCACTATCCGTGCAGGCTGGGAGATGCTCCCATGTCATGTTTCCAGAGCAAAATGCCTTGCCAGACCCCTATTATCATACTTATTAACAAAACAAACCCTTCGAGCTCAGGAAACAGATAAACAAACAGGGCTGAAACGCCAGCGAGAAAATAGAATATGGTTAACAGGCGAGGAAATAAGCCAGAAGTCCAACCGGCTGAGCCAATTAATACATATAGCCATCCCAAGAAATGAAATCCGATCGCACTTGCGCCTGCTACAAGCGTTGTCCAAATAATAAGAACGGTTGTCGAGTTTTCCAAATTCAAATCTGGATGCAGGATGTGGTAATGCCGATTCGATGCACGAAAAAAAGCAACCGCTGCCATTCCTACTGCTGAAAGAACAGAGGCCAATAATGCTAAATCCATGCGACGAAAAGCGCTTTTGCCAATATGTTCTCGAAGCGCATAAGTCATCGTGATTAAACAGACTGAGATAACTGGCCCGTATAAAAAATCTGCCAGGTCATATGTAAATATTCCGATAGGCTCTCGCAAATTTCCGGTTAGGTAAATAAATGGTGCGACAATAAACGATACAGTGAGCAGGAAGGACGCAAGCCCGCCCCATTTGTTGATAGTCATGATCTTTTACTCCCAAATGTATTCAGGTACTTGCCGCCTGCCCCTCGATGATCATAAGCGATAGTGTGCCAACCCCGGCTCAAAATAGTAAAGGGTTCAGCCCATAACTCCCAGCTTCCTATCCAACCGCCAATGCCCACAATAGCAGGCGCTACTGTGGAGCCAAATGCGGTCGAGTAGATTTTTGCATCACCAACGGTTATAAACATGGTAAATTGCTTTACACGAAAGTATGGAATGTCACACTACCTTTGTGAACAGGCATTCGCTAAATTTGCCTGTTGCCCAAACATGCAAATCATATCATCCAGGTGCCATTATGGGGTGAATTTGATATTCGCTGTGCTTCGGTATACAAAAAAAATGTGTCTTCTCGCAAAAAGGGTGAATTTTGCCCTACAGGAAGTGACTTCACTGCAAAAAGGTTATTTTCACCACAAAGACACAGAGACACGGAGTTTTTGAGTTTTTCCTGGCGAAAAATTCGTGTTTTTGACAACAAACTGGCGTTTTTCTCTCTGTGAACTCGGTGACTCCGTGGTTTTATGCTTTTTGCAGTTCACCACGGAGAAAAACCTTAAAAACTTCGTGGTTCCGTGTCCCGGTGGTTTGCTGGGTTTTCCAGACCGGTTTTGCGGCCAGAAAATCTTTGCGTCTCAGCCACTTTGCGTTAAGCAGCGCCCCGAAATTTTGAGAAGATGCCTGAAATCCGATTAAACGTGGTTCCCTCGCGGCGAAATAGCCCAACCCGTTGTTCTTTTCCGCTAAACAAACACACCCGGGCGTTTTACGTCCGGGTGTGTTTTACGAAGTTCTTTGGGCTGGCTGCCGAAGGCGTCGGGGGTTGAGTTTTGCTATTGCCCAAAAAATCGATCCAAAAGTTGCAGGAAAACCGGGTTCTGACCATTGCCGCCAGCAGAAAACGGGGCCAGCGCCAGGCCGCCCACAGCAAAACCGAGGGAAATTGCCAGCCCGCCGAGCGCCCCAACCAGACCCAGGGCCACCCCACCCACCGAAAGTCCGCCGATTGCCAATCCGCCAAGCGCGATGACACCCAGGCTCATGCCACCCAGGCACACCCCACCCATCGCCACGCCGCCAAACGCAAGCACACCCACTGCCATATTACCGATGGCGATGATTCCTTTGGCAACGCGCGGGCGGAAGGTCTGCGGGTCGTATCCGCTGGCAATATGGACAAGCGGCAGGCCAAATATCTCAGTTTCAGATTTGTATTCGAAACCGTAGGCAGCTGCCGGGACGGTGAAATTCACCCGCGCCGCCCGATTCTGGGAGCGGCCATCCAGCCACTCGCCGCAGTAACGGCATTTGACGGCATCATCCTGGATTTGCTCGGCGCAGTAAGGGCAGGTTTTCATAGCGATTCTCCTGTTTTGTAACGCAGTTTAAAACCACGCTACAAACGTTCGTAAAAGACCAGCATCGTGCTGCCATATTTGCGCTCGTCATACTTTTTCAGGTTGCTGAGCGCGATTTCTTCATATTCTTTCGGGTGGATCTGGACGATGACCTCACCATCCTCCGTCAGCCAGCCAGGAGTTTCATCCACCAGCCGGAGCGCGTCAGCCCACATGCCTTTATACTGCGGCGGCGCGATGTAGATGTATTCAAACGGGCGATCCGGGGCCGAACGCAGCATCGAAAAGGCATCACCGCGCCGGATTTCGGCTTTTTCATCGAACCCGCAGTGAGTCACGTTCTCGCGGATAGTTTCCACCGGGGCCCGATTCATGTCACTAAAACGGACAAAATCCGCGCCCCGGCTGAGGGCCTCGATACCGATCGCGCCGGTGCCCCCAAACAGATCCCACCACTCCGATTTGACCACATCCCAGCCCAGGATGTTGAACAGGGCCTCTTTGACCATATCGGTGACAGGACGGGTAGTATCACCCGGAACGGTTTTGAGTTTGCGCCCTTTGGCGCTGCCAGCGATCACCCGCAGCATTATGCGCCCTCCGCGGCAGATTTAGCCGCCATAATGTTGCCGTGCGGGGCGATCACATCCACCACGCAGCCAGTGCCAAGGATAAAGTTCATCCCATCGGTTTGGGCGATAGCCTCGGCGGCTTCGCGGCGCACATCGGCGGGCGTGCCAAGCGACAGGGTTTCACGACGCAGGCCGCCGCACAGGGCCGCGCGCGTCAGTTTTTTGGCATCGCGCAGGTTAGGGGCGGTATCGCGATCGTGCCAGTTGATGACCTGCACCGGGTAATCGGCCACCAACTCAAAGTGGACATTCTCACCGTGCAGGTGCAGCATATTCAGCCAGCCGGGGGCGGCGGCTTCGAGCACGGGCAGGTCAAACGCCACGCCAAAATCGGCGAACTCACTCTCAGAGAGTAGTTGCGCCTGGGCATGCTGCACGGCATAGAAAACGCCATCGATGCCGGTGGCGAGGGCCGCCTGGATGAAGCGCCGGGTGCTCTCGGCGATGATTCCCAGGGCATGTTTAACCAAATCCGGGTGCTGGCGGATGTGCGCAATCAGGGCTTCGCCGCCGACCAGGTTTTTGGCCTGTGTCAGCGGGCTGAAAACCGTCTGGATGATGGGTGTCTCAGTCCCGAGTTCTGCCCGGAGCAGCTTTAAGCAAGTTATTTGGGCTGCCAGGTACGGGGCAGATGAATCCAGCTGCGGGAGTTTCGCCCAATCTTCGGGCGTGGCAATCACCCGCCGGGTGTAGCGCCGAGTTCCCTCGGTATGGCCTTCCCAGGCATCTTGCACGCCCCAATCTTTGAGACTAAAAGACGAAGCCGGGGTGACTTTGACCAGATCGAAATCGTAGGTGCGCTGGTAGTTCAGGGTCGCAGCGGCCAGCGTTTCAGGAGACTGGTCATCCACTGGAAAATGCCGCCACAGGGCGACGGGTATCCGATCCATTTTTTGGCCGTTAAGGCAGGCCTGGATGCGTTCACGATGGGTTAGGGTTGTGTTCATAGGCTTATTATAGCGATATTCGGGGTAAAATTTTGGGGATATGGAAACTCTCAACCTTCAGCTTGCCCTCGTTACCGGAGCCGGTTCGCCCTCCGGCATTGGTTTTGCCAGCGCACGCGCCCTGGGGCTGGATGGCGCCGCCCTGGCATTGGTCAGCACCACCGAACGCATCCACGACCGTGTAGCAGAATTACAGGCCGAAGGCCTGCGCGCCAGAGGCTTTGTGGCCGACCTGACCTCCCCGGAGGCCGCCCAGCGCATTGTGGATGAAATCCGCGCCGAGTTTGGGCGCATTGACATCTGCGTTAACAACGCCGGGATGACAGTGGTCACAGAACAAGAACAGCTTTCTGCGCTGGCTGATGCAATGTCACTGGCCGATTGGCGCGCCTCGCTGGAGCGCAACCTGACCACCTGCTTCCTGGTGACAAAAGCCGTCTTGCCGCTGATGCGCGCACAACAGTATGGCAGAATCATCAACGTGGCATCCACCAGCGGGCCGGTGCAGGCTTTTGTGGGTGATGCCGCTTATCACGCCGCCAAAGCCGGGATGTACGGCTTCACCCGCGCGGTAGCGCTGGAAACCGCCGGGGATGGCATCACCGTCAACGCGATTGCACCTGGCTGGATCGCCACCGGCTCGCAGTTGGATGGAGAAAAACTGGCGGGTGAACTGACGCCGATGAAACGCTCCGGCACCCCCAGCGAAGTGGCGCACGCCGTTCGCTTCCTGGCGCACCCCCAGGCTTCATATATCACCGGGCAGTTGATCATTGTCGATGGCGGCAATTCAGTGCCCGAAGATCGCAACTGGAAACCTGTATAGTCGGGCAGGCTGAAACCTGTCCTACAGAAAGAATTTATGGATATCAACATCACCACTCCGGCGCTGCTTTTCCCGGCCATTTCGCTGCTGCTTTTGGCCTTTACCAACCGCTTCCTGACGCTGGCCAACCTGATCCGGCAGCTGCATGCCACCTATAAAAGCAACCCGGATGAGATTGTGCTGGGCCAGATTGCCAACATCCGCTATCGCATCAACCTGATCCGCGATATGCAAGCCATGGGTGCATCCAGCCTGCTTTTGTGTGTGGTAAGCATGTTTGCGCTCTTTTTCGGCTGGTTGGATGCCGGGAAATGGGTCTTCGCCGGCAGCCTGGTGCTGATGGCTATTGCGCTGGCAATGTCGATCATGGAAATTCGGGTGTCGGTGGGGGCGCTGGATTTGCAACTCAAAGACCTGGAGGAGATGGAAAAAGGGAAGAAGTAGGCGCGCTACTGTTCAGGCGAGTGTGCCATAAATATTGATATGCTTGGCGAACTCAATTAGAACGCGTTTTTTGGGCAAGAACTTTCAAGAATCAGGTTCGCCCGTAGTATCGCCAGGAATTTTGTCAGATGTATTGAATTTACAACAAAAGGCCCCGGTGAAAATCGGGGCCTTTTGTTTTGGAAGCATTATTTTTCTCGCCGAGCAGAGTCCGAAAACCGTCATCGAAAGGTTGATTGGCAGTAAAAAAACCAGCCTGGAAATATTTTTTTAACGGCAAACCAGGCACAGGGCGGGAAAGTATTTTTTTGTGAAATTATTCACATATGTAAAGTCCAAATTGTCATATATGTCAGATGACATTTGTCATGATTGTGCTGTATATCACGGTCATGCTATAGTAATTCCAGCAGGTTGTGGCAAACAACCTGTTTTGTTATGATTTGGAATCCCAGATTCGGCAGGAGGTACTTTATGTCAGATGCAGTAGAGCAAGTCATTGTAGGAAAGCGTAAGGTTTCTCGCAGGGATTTCCTGAAATTCTGCGGCTTGATGGCTGGCACGCTGGCGCTCAATTCGGTATATGCCGCAAAAATCGCCAAGGCGTTGTCTGACCCGGCACGCCGTCTGCCAGTTGTCTGGGCAGAATTCCAGGATTGTGCAGGTTGCACGGAGGCACTTTTGCGCGCTTCGAACCCAACCGTCAGCGAACTGGTGCTGGATGTGCTTTCGGTGGATTACCATGAAACCATCATGGCCGCTGCCGGGAAGCAGGCCGAGAAATCGAGGGATGACGCCATTAAAGCGGGTGGATACCTGCTGGTGGTGGAAGGGTCGATCCCGAAAGGCGCTAACGGCGGTTATTGCACCATCGGCGGGCGTTCGGCTGTTGACCTGTTGATGGAAGCGGCCGCGGGTGCGGCAGCTATTGTGGCCGTGGGCAACTGTGCCGCATTCGGCGGCTGGCCCAAAGCCCAGGGCGGCCCAACCGATGCTTATTCTGTTAGCGAATTGCTGCCCGATAAGACGGTTATGAACCTGCCAGGCTGCCCATATAACCCGGTAAACCTGACGGCGGCTGTGGTGCACTTCCTTACCTTTGGCGAACTCCCGGCCCTCGATAAGTTGGGACGCCCGTTGTTTGCTTATGGCGCGCGCATTCACGATAATTGTGAGCGACGCGGGCACTTCGATCGGGGCGAATTTGTCAAAGCGTGGGATGATGATGGCGCAAAAAAGGGTTGGTGCCTGTATAAAATGGGCTGCAAAGGCCCGGTCACTTACCACAACTGCCCATCGGTGCGTTTCAACGAAGGCACCAGCTGGCCTGTGAAGGCTGGACACGGCTGCATCGCCTGTTCGGAACCAGGCTTCTGGGATTTGGGCATATACAACACCGCCAAGATACAGGAATTTGCGCCGCCTTCGGCCTATGCCCCGGTGCAGCAGCCCACCCGCACCATAGACCCAGCCAGCGCAGCCATGATCGGCGGCGCGGCGGGGATCGCCATCGGCGCAGCAGGCGCGGCAGCTTACGCGCAACTGTCCAAACCGGATGAAGAAGAAGCCCAACCTGCCGCTTCTGAGCAGAAGTAGGAGGGCGCCATGTCACTCAGTCGCAGAGATTTCCTAAAAGTTGTTGGTGCGACGGCTGGCACAGCCCTGGTGGCGGCCCAGCCCGTGCTGGCAGCCCCAGGCACAACCGATCCCAACGAATATGTGGGCATGTTGTACGATGCCACCAAATGCGTGGGATGTAACGCCTGCACCAATGCCTGCCGTCAGTGGAATAAAACCACGCCTGAAATTGTGGAAGGCCTGTACGATGCGCCCCAACAGCTTTCTGCCGATACCTGGACATTGATCCAACTGTACCAGGATGGCGAGGCCAGCTCCTTCGTAAAGCGTCAGTGCATGCACTGCGTCGACCCGGCCTGCGTAAGCGGCTGCCCGGTGGAAGCATTGAAAAAATCAGCAGCCGGGCCTGTGACTTACGACCCAAACCGCTGCATTGGCTGCCGCTATTGCATGTACACCTGCCCATTCCACGTTCCACGCTTCGAGTGGAAAGAAGTTATCCCCGAAATTACCAAGTGCACGCTGTGCGCTGACCGCATCGCGGAAGGCAACGGCCCGGCCTGCGCCGAGCGCTGCCCCACCGGAGCGCTCATCTGGGGCAAACGCGGCGAACTGATCGCTGACGGGGAATCACGCCTGGCAGCCGAACCCACCCGCTACATAAACAAAATCTACGGCAAAGAAGATGTTGGGGGCACGGGCGTCATGTACCTTTCGGCAGTCGCGTTTGAACACCTGGGCCTGCCCAAGGTAGATAACACGCCAGTTCCTGAGATCAGCGAAGCCATCGGCAACCTGTTCCTGCCAGGAATCATCGTCGGCGGGCCGCTGGTGCTGGCCGCGCTGCATTCCATCGCCAAACGCGGCGGTCTGGATGAGGAGGCCTGAAATGTCTGCACTCTTAAAACCCTTCAAATCCGACCAGCCCATCCCCAAGAGCTTCGTCCCACTGCTGGCATTCACCCTGCTGGCAATTGGCCTGGCAATCTATCGTCTCTATGCGGGGCTGGGCGCTACCACCAACATGAGCGACCACTACCCCTGGGGCATCTGGATCACCGTTGACCTGTTCCTGATTCCCGTGGCGGGCGCAGCCTTCACCATCTCGCTCATCAGCTACTATTTCGGGCGCGAACGCTACCACACCATCATCCGCCCGGCGGTGCTGGCCGGTTTCCTCGGCTACGGCGTGGTTGGCGTACTGCTGTTCCTCGATATTGGCCGCTGGCCGCAGTTCTACAACATCCTGGTGCCACCGCTCAACGTGCATTCCTTCCTCGAAGAAATCAGCATCTGTGTCACACTCTACACAATCATCCTGGTGATCGAAATCGCCCCGGTCTTTCTCGAAAAATGGGGCATCCAGGCCAAGTGGATCGACCGCTGGATTTTGTGGATTGCTGGCGCCGGGATTGTGCTCTCCACCCTGCACCAATCCTCGCTCGGAAGCCTTTTCTTACTCCTGCGCTACAAACTCCACCCGCTCTGGTGGACACCCGCCCTGCCAGTCTTGTTCTTCCTCCAGGCGCTTTACACAGGCCTCGGCATGACCGCCATCGCCACCAACATCGTCTGGAAGATGCTCAACATCCCGCGCGACAAAGAGCTTTACCGCCGCCTGGGACAGGTGATGAGCCTGGTACTCTCCCTCTACTTTGCCGTCAAAGTGGGCGACTGGATGGGCTCTGGTGAATTTGCCACGCTGATGCACCCCGACCCATACGTGATCATCGCCCTGCTGGAAGTATTCCTGGGCGTCATCGTACCGCTGGTAATCCTGTTCTCACGGCTGTCATCGCACTCAGCGGGGCCCTTCTGGGCAGGTGTCTTCGCCCTGATGGGCACATTCATCAACCGGCTGGTAATCACCTGGATCGGCGTGGCCGAACCCTCACCCATCCCCTACATGCCCTCGTGGATTGAAATCTTCATCACAGTGGGCCTGCTGGCGGGCGCGTTCCTGGTTTACGGCGTGGTTGTGCGCTACTTCAAGCTCTTCCCCGATCCCGGCGAGGGGCATTCTCACTAAATCTGGAGTGCATCGCACCCAACTTTTGGAGGTGAACTTATGACCCGTATTGCAATCGACCCCATCACCCGCATCGAAGGCCACCTGCGCATCGAAGTCCAGGTGGAAGATGGCGCGGTAAAAGACGCCTGGGCCTCAAGCACCATGTTCCGAGGCATCGAACTCATCCTGAAAGGGCGCGATCCGCGTGAAGCATGGGTGATGACGCAGCGTATCTGCGGTGTCTGAACGACAGTACATGCTCTCAGCTCCGTGCGAGCTGTCGAAGATGCCCTGAAAATCAAAGTCCCAAATAATGCGCGCATCCTGCGCAATATCATCGAAGGAATCCAGTACGTCCAGGATCACGTCATCCACTTCTACCACCTGCACGCGCTCGATTGGGTGGATGTCGTCAGCGCCACCACTGCCGATCCCAAAGCCACATCCGCCCTGGCCCAATCCATCTCCGACTGGCCCAAATCCAGCGAAGACTACTTCAAAGGCGTACAGGATAAACTCCTGGCCTACGTTGGCAGCGGACAGCTTGGCCCCTTCGCCAACGCCTATTGGGGCCACCCAGCCTACAAACTCCCGCCCGAAGCCAACCTGATGGCAGTAGCCCACTACCTCGAAGCGCTCGACTGGCAGCGGGATGTCATCCGCGCCCACGCCCTGCTCGGCGCCAAGAACCCGCACCTGCAAACCTACCTGGTCGGCGGCATGTCCACCCCCATCGACCCAACCTCCCAGGCAGCCATCAACGCCGACACAATCATCACACTCAAAGAACTCTTCACCCGCGCCAAAGCCTTTGTAGATAAAGTCTACCTGCCCGACGTGCTGGCCGTGGCCCCGTTCTACCTCGATTGGGCCGGCATCGGCGGCGGAGATGGCAACTTCCTCTCCTACGGCGATTTCGACCAGGCTGACGGCTCCTACTGGCTGCCACAAGGCTACATCCTGGGCAAAAACCTGAGCAAAGTCCACCCGCTCGATCACAAACAGATCAGCGAGCACGTAGCCCACTCCTGGTACAACTACGAGGACGAGAAAAAAGGCCTGCATCCGTGGGATGGCGAGACCAACCCCAACTACACCGGCCCCAAACCGCCCTACGAATTCCTCAACACAGACCAGAAATACACCTGGATGAAAGCCCCGCGCGTTGACAACCACGCCATGGAAGTCGGCCCGCTGGCGCGCATGCTGGTAGCCTATGCCAGCGGACACCAGCGAGTTCAAGAAGTGGTCAATTTTGTACTGGCAGAACTCAGCAAAGCCGCCGGTGCCACCATCGGCCCCGAGGCGCTCTTCTCCACGCTGGGGCGCACCGCCGCCCGCTGCATCGAAACCGTGATCGTAGCCGAAAAACTCAACGAATGGGTCGATGAACTCATCGCCAGCATCAAGAGCGGTGACACCCAGACCCACGCCGGGCCGGATATGTGGAATCCTGATAACTGGCCGGCAGAAGCCGAAGGTTGGGGCCGCACCGAAGCCCCGCGCGGCGCGCTCGGGCACTGGATCAGGATCAAAGATAAGAAAATTGCCAACTACCAGGCCATCGTTCCATCTACCTGGAACTGCTCCCCGCGCGACGCCAACGGCGAGATGGGCCCGTACGAATCCGCCCTGAAAGGTACTCCCGTGGCCGTGCCTGACCAGCCGCTGGAAATCCTGCGCACCGTTCACTCGTTTGACCCATGCATGGCCTGCGGCGTTCACCTGATGGATGCCCAGGGCAATGAACTGGTCAAAGTCTCGGTCAACTCACCGACCACCAACGTCAGCCCCATCTTGCAGCTTTCAGGCCTGAAATCGCGTGATTGACAATCCCAATATCCGGACGCTGGTGCTGGGCGTCGGCAACATCCTGGTTGCCGACGAAGGCATCGGCGTCCGCGTGATAGAAAATATCGCGGCAAAGTACAACCTGCCCGATTCGGTCATGTTGCTCGATGGGGGCACCCTGGGCCTTGACCTGCTCTATTACATGGAAGACACTGAGAACCTGCTCATCATCGACGCCGTGGAAACGGGCTGCGAACCCGGAACCATGCTGCGCCTCGAAGATGAGCAGGTTCCGGCGTTTATGACGCTCAAAATGTCTCCGCACCAGGTGGGCGTGCCCGATATGCTTTTTGCCGCCAAATTAAAGGGAATTGCCCCCAAAAACCTGGTTCTACTCGGCATCCAGCCTGAATCGCTTGAAATGAGCCTGGAACTATCTGCCACCATCGCCGCTAAAATGGATGATCTGGTCTGGCAGGTGATCGAGCAACTTGGCAAATGGGGCCATGAAGTGACACTGCAATAATAGTTTCCCAAAGCGCTGCCTGATCAAAGGATCATGACAAAATGAGCTATGTAGTGGCCGCTGGCACCTTCATTTTGCAAATTGTCCTGGCGGTCCATGCTGTTCGGACGCGCCGGCCCTTCATTTGGGTTTTTCTGATTTTGATATTCCCGCTCATGGGCAGCCTGATTTACGTTATTGCCGAACTCATCCCCGAATGGGAAAGAAGGAATACGCTTCATTACCTGGTGAAAGATATCGAGCGTTTTTTCTCAGACATTTTTTCGCCTCGCTAAGAACCGCTTTCAGGGCGAGGTTCTCTCATCCAGCAGTTTTTGGATAAGTTCAGCCAGCCGCCGCAAGCTGACAGGTTTGCTGATGTATTCGTTGGCGCCAGCAGCCAGGCAACGCTCCCGGTCACCGGGCATGGTCAGGGCGGTCAGGGCAATAATCGGGGTGGAGGCAAATTCTGGGGTGGCGCGCAAAATACGGGTGGCTTCCAGCCCATCCATAACCGGCATCTGGATATCCATCAAGATAAGATCGGGGGTGTTGATAGCGATTTTTTCCAGCGCTTCGCGCCCGCTGCGCGCAAACATCATCTGGTAACCAAGTTTGCCCAGGTATTCACCCATGACCAGGATGTTGTTCTCGGCATCTTCAACCAGCAAGATAGTTGCAGAGACCTGTGATGTGCTGGCGGCATTTTCCGTCAGCGGCGTGTTCATTGCCGTAGGATTCCCTGGCGTGGCTTGGGAATCCTGCCAGGGTAATGCGATCGTAAAGCAGCTGCCCTGGCCGGTTTCACTGGTTACAGTAATGCTGCCGCCATGAAGTTCGGCCAGGTTTTTGACCAGCGCCAGCCCCAGGCCTGTGCCTTCGTGCTGTCGCGTCAGGCTGCTATCTACCTGGGTGAAGGGGGTAAACAGGCGCTGCAAGTCTTCTGGCAAAATGCCCACCCCGGTATCGCAGACTGAAAATTCGATGGCGTTTTGCTGCGGCCTGGCTGTCACCTGGAGGGTAACTTTGCCCGGGGATGGGGTAAATTTGACGGCATTACCAAGCAGGTTAACCAGCATTTGTTTCAGGCGGCGCGCATCTACCAGCATGGAAGTAGCGGTGGGGTCTGGTATAAATTTAAGGAGCAGGCCTTTTTTCATGGCCGGTTCTTTGACAAATGACAGGCTGGCCTGGCACACATCCACAATGGAAACCTTTTCCGGGTGGATTTCCAACCGCCCGGCTTCAATTTTCGACAGGTCGAGGAGATCGTTGATCAGGCTGAGCAGGTGCCGCCCGCTGGAATCGATGGTGCTGATCAATTTGCGCTGGTAGTCGCTGAGCGGGCCACGCACACCATCTAGCAAGATCTCTGCCATGCCAAGGATGCCGGTCAACGGGGTGCGCAGTTCGTGACTCATATTCGCCAGGAATTCATCTTTGGTGCGCGAGGCTTTTTCGAGGGCGGCATTGGCAATGCTCAACTCGTCACGGCTGTGTCGCAGGGCAATTTCGGCCATTTTTCGCTCGGTGTTATCCATGATGGTTGAACGACTCATAACAAACTGACCATCAGGACTGTAGATGGCCACGCTGTTGAGCAAAACCGGCAAGATACTGCCACTTTTACAAATAAATTCCAATTCGAGATCTTTTACAAAACCTTCTTTTTTGAACCTGGGGAAAGTCTCAAGGAATACATGGCGGCTTTTTTCGGTAATCAATTCTTGAAACAGTTGGCCGATCACTTCGGCGCGCTGGTAGCCCAGCCAGTTTAGCTCGGTCTGGTTTACCATGAAAAACCTGCCATCGGGATCAAGCGAGTGGTAGCCAGTCGGCGCATTTTCATACAGGTCACGCACTTCGGCAGTGCGTTCCTGCACGCGCAGTTCCAGCTCTTCAGATAGTTTGCGGTATTTCTCCTCGCTGTCGCGCAGACGGTTTTCAGCCTGTTTGCGCTCGGTGATGTCTTGCGCCACGCCAACATACCTGATCACCTGGCCGGTCTCATCTCGAACCGGATAGGCGCGATCCCAGATAAAGTGAATAGAACCGTCGGTATGGCAGATGCGGTATTCATGAGCAAACTGGAGACCCGCCTGTTGCAGTCCAAAGACCGCCATTACCTTTTCGCGGTCTTCTGGAACTACCGCATCAATGAATGACTGTGGCGCAGCGTACAGGCTGTCTTGCGTGCGCCCCCAGATACGTTCGTAACCAGGGCTGATGTAGATGGTCTGGCTGATCTCGGGGTCTGACACCCAAAAAACTTCATCAATTGTTTCAGCAATCTGGCGGAAGCGGGTTTCTGAATCAAGCAGGCGCATCCCAGATTCAACCCACTCGGTCATATCGCGGAGCATGCCCACCACCCGCAGCACCCGTCCGTTTTCATCCAGCACCGGGGTGCCGGTATCGCGCAGCCAGACGATACTACCGTCTGGACGTCGAACGCGATATTGAATATCAGTTTTCATCCCCCAGGTTTCCTGCTCACGCGCTTCAACCAGGATGTGCCGGTCTTCGGGCAGCACAACATCCAGGAACCCGCCGGGAAGGTGTTCAACGCTGGCAGGGCTCAAGCCAATCATCGCCTCGAAGGCCGGGCTGACATATATATTCTTCCCCGTTTGCGGGTCAGCAACCCAAAAAACATCTGTAATATTATTGATCAACTCAGAGAAACGCTCGTTCGAGTGATACAACGCCAGTTCGGCCTGCTTGCGCTCGGTGATATCCTGGACTGTGCCAATGGCTGTGATGGGCTTGCCCTCGACAGAAAAGAACAACTGGGCAATTTCACGCACCCAGCGCACATTTCCATTTTTCAAGATAATGCGATGATCCTGCTGGTAGAAAGTTTCATGCTGGGCAGATGCCCAGGTCTGGGCCACGTCTCGTAAATCATCGGGGTGAACAAAGCTGAAAAACTCACGGCTGGTCATCTTTTGGCCAATGGGCAGGTTAAAGATGCGATAGGTTTCATCTGACCATTCCAATTCCCCGGTCTGGATGTCTAAAATCCAACTGCCAATGTGGGCAACCGCCTGGGCGCGATTCATGTTCTCTTCGCTGTGTTTGAGCTTGATCTGCGCCTGCCGGCTCTCAGTAATATCCTGGCAGACAGCCATCATGCGCACGGGGCGGCCAGATTCGTCAAAGTTAAAGCGACCGTGCTGGCGCAGCCAGCGTTCACGCCCATCTGGCAAGGTCACACGATATTCATAATCCAGTTCGGAGCGCTGTTCCAATACCTGCCGGTCAGCTTCACGCAGCCGCTGGCGATCTTCCGGCGATATCATGAAAGCCAGGGTATGCTGGGTAATGACAGTGTTGTAAGGCAGCCCCAGGATGTCATACATCTCATCTGAAAAAACCAGCTCATTATTGCCAATATTCCATTCGATATGACCGATGCGCCCCAGTTTTTGGGCTTCAGCGAGCAGAGCTTCGCTCCTGCGCAGCGACTCTTCAACGCGCTTGCGCTCAGCGATCTCAGCATTCAGGGCAGTCAATCGTTCGGCGTTCTTCAAGGCAATTGCTATGATGCCAGAAAGCGAATGGGCAAAATCCACATCTTCGGGAGAAAAAGCATCCGCCTGCTGGCTCTCCAGGTTCATCACCCCCAGGATCTGGTCATCAAACTTGATCGGGGTAGCCAGTTCGCTGCCCACCTGCTGCAAACCCGCCCCAACAAAAAAATCAGGGTCGAGAGCTGTGTTTGGAACCAGTTGGGTTTCCCCGGTGCGATACACCCGGCCAATAACCCCCCGATCAATGGGGTAACACTCATTGGTTCTTCCTGCCGGGGCGCATATTTCAGTGGTTGACACCCATGCTTGCCCATTTAGCGTTGGCACAGAAAAACCCACACTTTGCCAGCGATTTAGTTGGAAAATAGCCTGTACCGCTTTTTGCAAAATAGCCTGCGCATCAAGCTCATGGCTAAGCTGGTGCAAAACGCCCATCAGGATGGCTTCACGGGTTGGCGTTTGTACGTTGATAGATGCATTCAACTTCTTCTTCGGTTTCTTCATAAAGGATATGCCTGCAACAAAGTGTCATTGTTGGCTCAGGGATATTAAGTGGTCAAATGATGCAGCTGATCGATGATACACCCGCCCTTGTGCTCCCCAAAGATCAGGCGTAAACACCCATCCTGCTGTTTAGTACCCTATCTATAGCAAAATTTCCTCCCCAAAGCAATAGGAAATTCCACTACTTCAAAGGCAAAGCGCTCCCCGTATTTTTTACTGACATTTAGCTCTGCCAAAACAATACCTTCACCCAAATTTTCCTGGTAAATTCTGCGGGGCCAATCTATTACCCACATTTTCGAGTGAGTAGGGAAAGCGGTTAGACTTGTGAGCATCCTAAAGAAACCAAGCGAGAAGAGAGAGATGGCAGAGAAACCGCAAACCGCAGAAAACTCGTGGGCCGTTGAAGAATTTGGACAG
>CAIJPN010000028.1 GCA_903822545.1 uncultured Anaerolineae bacterium
CAGATCGAGGCCTGCGATAAAGAGATCGAGAAGAAGTTCTCAGAAACGCGACCAGATTGGGATGCTGGGGAGCTTCCGGTGGTACCGGCGCACAAACGCAGTTCGCACAGTAAGAATCGCAATCCGGAGAGTGCGAAAATCGGTGCAGCCACAATCGATGGGTGATAACGAAAACCGTGCCAAAAGACAGGGTTTTTGTGTAGAAAAGAGCAGCCTGGGGGGGAAGTCCGGTGGAATCGGGACGGGATCTGCCCAGACAGGTCATTTTTGATCAGCGATGCTCGGTTATGGGAGCGGATAACTGATCACTTGTAGCACTGACCACCGCCTGGTGGTCAAACCAGCGGCAAGAGCAGGGGTCATTTTTTGATAGCGTCTGTGTAGTTGCTTTCCTTTCCGTGTAATTGGTTTCTCCAATTTCACACACAAACTTTCGTGAGTCCTGGCGAAATGATAATAGGCTAACCACCAATACAAATGCTCAGATAATTCTGACGTGAACTGAGCGGGGCCCCAGGTACGGCGCGTCAACTTCGAGACACCTTGCCGGATCGTGAGATTGACCCTTTCGACAAATGAAGTGTTGATCTTGCCACTCAATCCGTTGGCTTTCAGCCGGAGAACATATTCTGATGCAGTACCCCAGATGTTACGGTGTTCCACCTTGATCAGGCGGAAGCGTCTTTGCTGTTTGATGACCTGGGCATAGGCAAAGTCAGTCATGATCATCCAGATTGGTTTGGTCTGATCGTCTGGTTTGATCCACTCGCCAAAGTGGGCGGTGAGGGCATAGAAATAATGCTTCAAGCCATCGGAACTGAAGACGGGGATACAGCCGGGTTTGAGCCTGGATTTCAGTTCATGCACAACAGAATAGGCCATCTCCTGAGTGCGAGGCCCGAGTTGTAAAACCGGGATCAGTTTCGATTTTGCTTCGCAGGCCACCCATACCCAGACATCCTGATCCGATCGCTTGATATTGGCCCACAACTCATCGAGTTGAACATGTGCCAGTTCAAGATTGGCAAAAAAGCGCTGATGTAGTTTCTGCCCATGACTACCCCCACGAGTGAGCCAGGTGCGCACAGTTGATTCGCGGATCCTGAAAACTTCTTCAACGGCTGAAACATCCAAACCGGCTGCCAGCAGGTGTAAGACTTTGGCAACCGTAGTGGACAGGGTTTTCAGGCGATAGAGAACCGTGTGCCGCCGGACGGTGAATTTCTTCCGGCAGAACTGGCAGCGCAGATCCTGGATACTTTCATATTTGCCATGGGTGCCAAAGCCAACCAGGGCATGAATGTTTTGATCATCGAGCAAGTAGTAGTAACAATGCGGGTTGGAACAGAAGTAGCCCTGAGTGGGAATGGATTTCTTTTTACCACCCGGCCCTTTGCGCATGCTCCAGGGGATGATATGATCCGGGCAAGAAACCTGTGGGTGAGGTCCGCCAGAGATTTCTGCTCTACAACAGGGACAGTCCTTGTCTGTTTTTGGCTTCAGCTTACGTGGTTTCGGGGTGGAAGCTGACTTGAGTTGACTATTTTGCGGTTTCCCGAGCTTGTGAAGTTGTCGGATGAGCAGTGGTAGCAGGATCAAGAGCGTGAATAGCAGCCAGAAGAGCCAGGTTTGTCTCACAGAATAAGAGGCGCCTTTGTCGAATGGAGTCGGGGCGCTATCTTATCACAACTGCTGAGTTATCACCCACCGATTGTGGTTGTACCCAATTTTGTAGGTCATCTACGATGCGTTAATGCTGTTACTGGATTAATTCCTGCTTCCCTGAGTTTAGTGCATCTTTGCGCAATCTGCAATTGTTTGCTGATCCACTTTTTCTCTTTTCCCAGTAGCAACAACTATCGTCCCAAAATTGAATAAGTCTTGATAAGTGTGCTTTTGGGATCGGTGCAGGTTCCTTTAACCTTCAATCCCGTATATTCTTTCACCACCCGCCCAATCCAGGAATTTGCAGTTGCGATATCCTGTCCTGCAAATATCTTGTAGCGTTTCAACTTATTCGAGTCCCGCTCAATCGCCAGAAACACCTGGTCGGTAATATCCTGCGGATAGGGCTTGTTCATCCGGCGCAGGATTTCATGTACCAGGTCTTCAATTTCCTCGGTATAAACACTTTCCTGATAATCGTTGTCTGTCATGGTTATCCCGTTCCCTATTTCTCCGGCACATACTCAATCACATCTTCCACCCGCACCCCAAACAACCTGCACAGCGACTCCAGCACTTCAAACGAAATCGCCTCGGCCTCGCCCTTCGAGAGCCTGAGCGCGGTTCCGTAGGCGATATTGGCATGGCGCATCAGGTC
>CAIJPN010000029.1 GCA_903822545.1 uncultured Anaerolineae bacterium
GATGTTGTTATCGAAAAAGCCGAAGGTGTGTGGGTCATAGATGTAGAAGGCAACAAATATCTCGATTGTCTCTCTGCTTATTCCGCCGTTAATCAGGGGCATGTTCATCCGCGCATTCTGGATGCCATGCTTTCGCAGGCCAAAAAGGTTACCCTGACCTCGCGCGCTTTTCGCAACGACCAGCTTCCGCTGTTTTACAAAGAACTTTCTGAATTCAGCGGTTATGAAATGTCCCTGCCCATGAACAGCGGCGCAGAAGCGGTTGAATCAGCGCTGAAACTGGCCCGTAAATGGGCTTATCGCGTCAAGGGTGTGCCGCGCCACCAGGCCGAGATCGTTACCGTGGCCGGGAATTTCCACGGGCGCACCACCACCATCATTTCCTTTAGCACCGAGCCGCTTTATAAGGATGATTTTGGGCCATTCACCCCCGGCTTTGTCACCGTTCCGTATGGGGATGTCGGCGCGATTGAGAAAGCCATCAACCCGAACACTGCCGCAGTGATGCTGGAACCGATCCAGGGCGAGGCGGGTGTGGTCATTCCCCCGGCAGGCTATCTCAAAAAGGTGGCTGAAATCTGCAAGCAGAACAACGTCCTGCTGATTGCGGATGAAATCCAGACCGGGCTGTGCCGCACTGGTAAAGTTTTTGCGCACCAGTATGAAGACATCCGCCCGGATATGGTGGTGGTGGGCAAGGCGCTTTCGGGCGGTTTCTACCCTGTTTCAGCCGTTTTGGCTGATAAACCCCTGTTGGGCTTGTTCGTCCCGGGTGAGCATGGCTCCACCTTTGGCGGCAACCCGCTGGCCGCGGCGATTGGCCGCGCCGCGATTGCTGTGCTGCGTGAAGAAAATTTGGCCGAGCGTTCTGCGGTGTTGGGCAATTACTTCATCGAGCAGTTGAGTGAAATCCCCAGCAAGCACATCAAGGAAGTGCGTGGGCGTGGCCTGTTGATTGGCGTGGAACTCAAACCGCAGGCTGGGGGCGCGCGCCGCTTCTGTGTGGAATTGCAAAAGCGTGGTATCCTTGCCAAGGAAACACACGACCACGTCATCCGCTTTGCACCACCGCTAGTGATCGACCAGGAAACGATCGACTGGGCTTTGCCGAAAATCCGCGAAGTCCTGAACATGGAATAACCCATTCTAGTGAGGGCGACTCGGTCGAGTCGCTCTCTTATTGTTAAGGAGGCACTATGTATATTGGCGTTCCAAAAGAAAGACGCCCGTTTGAATACCGTGTGGGCCTTTCGCCTGCCGGTGTTGATTATTTGTCTCGTCAGGGCCATGCTGTATTTGTAGAACACGATGCAGGTGTGGGCGCTGGCTTCAGCGACCAGGATTACGAACACGCCGGAGCGCGGATCGCATATTCTGCGGATGAAATCTTTGGGCGTGGGGATTTGATCTTGAAAATCGCCCGCCCATTGCAGTCAGAGTTGGAATGGATCCAGCCTGGGGCTGCAATCGCCGGTTTCTTGCACCTGGCTTCAACCCGCGAAGACCGCATCAGGACCCTGCTGGAAAACAAGATCACTGCCATTGCCTGGGAACAGGTGCGCAGTGCGGATGGTTCCCTGCCCATCCTGCGCCCGCTCAGCCAGATCGGTGGCATGATGACCGCCCAAATTGCTGCGCGCCTGCTCCAGAACAACTGGGGTGGCAAAGGCATCCTGCTGGGTGGCATTGTCGGCGTTCCGCCTGCCGAAGTTGTCATCCTTGGGGCTGGCACAGCCGGAACACATGCCACCAAGGCCTTCCTGGGTCTTGGCGCGCACGTCACGCTGCTGGATCGCAACATGGAAGCGCTGCAACGCGCTTTCGACCGCTTCCCCAACATTGTCACCATGTACGCTTCACGCCGCAACGTCCAGCGCGCCTGCGCCTATGCAGATGTTGTTGTGGGCGCCATCCTGGTGCCGGGCGAACGTACCCCCGTCATCGTCCCGCGCGACTACCTGAAAGGCATGAAGCCCCGTTCCGTCATCATCGACCTGTCGATTGACGAAGGCGGCTGCTTTGAAACCTCGCGCCCGACCATGCACGACCGCCCCACATATGTGGATGAAGGCATTTTGCATTACTGCGTGCCGAACATTCCGGGTGTGGTGGGCCGCAGCGCCACCCACGCTTTTATGAACGTTGCCATCCCTTACATCGAAGAACTCGCCAATAAGGGTACCGAAAAGGCCATCGCCGACAATCCTGCTATCCAGGCTGCCATCAATACACATAATGGACAGATCTATAACCTGTCGCGCATGGCCCAGAACGAAGGAGGCAATGATGGAGTGGAGTAATCGTTACAAAGACCGTATTGTGAGCGCCGATGATGCGGTCAAAGTTATCCAATCTGGCTATCGGGTTTTCCTTACCGGCAATGTCTCAGTTCCGAAAACGGTACTGGCTGCGCTGGTTCGTCGCGCGCCCGAGTTGACCAATGTGGAAATTTGCCAGGCCCTGACCATCGGCCCGGCGGATTATGTTTCGCCTGCCATGGAAGGCCACCTGCGCGTTAACACGCTCTTCATTAGCGCCAACGTGCGCAAGGCCGTGCAAGAAGGCCGCGCCGATTTTACCCCGGTGCTGCTGTCTGAGTTCCCACTGCTGTTCAAAAACAAAATCCTGCCGGTGGATGTTGCCATGATCCACGTTTCCCTGCCCGATGAGCATGGTTTCTGCTCGCTGGGCGTGGAAGTTGGCCTGACCAAATCTCCCGCCGAAAGCGCCAAAGTAATCATCGCCGAAGTCAACGAGCAGATGCCCCGCACGCTGGGTGATTCATTCATCCACGTCAGCCGGCTGAACCACATCGTCCCGGTCAACTACCCCATCCCCGAGATGGCTATGGCCGAAGAAGGTGATTCCGCGGTGGTGGAAAAAATCGCCGGGCACATCGCCGAACTCATCCCCGATGGCGCAACCATGCAAATGGGCATTGGCGCCATCCCCGATGCGGTGCTGAAATTCCTTTTCCACAAAAAAGACCTGGGCATCCACACCGAGCTGTTCTCTGAAGGCGTTATCGACCTGGTGGAAGCGGGTGTGCTAACCAGTGCCCGCAAAACCCTCCATGCCGGGAAAATCGTGGCCGGGTTCATCCTTGGCACCAAACGCCTGTACGATTGGGTGGATGACAACCCGTTGATCGAACTGCACCGCACCGAATACGTCAACGACCCGTTTGTGATCGCCCAAAACGATCGGATGGTGGCTATCAACTCCGCCATCGAAGTTGATCTGACCGGGCAGGTGTGCGCCGATTCCATCGGCCCCAAGCTCTACTCTGGCGTCGGTGGCCAGCTGGACTTTATCTATGGCGCATCCCGCTCAAAGGGCGGCGTACCGATCATCGCCATGCCGAGCACATCCACCCTGCGCGATGGAACGCTCATCAGCAAAATCACAGTGATGCTCAAACAGGGCGCAGGTGTGGTCACCAGCCGCAACCATGTGCGTTACATCGTCACCGAGCATGGCGTGGCCGAACTGTACGGCAAAACCATCCGCCAGCGCGCGCAGTCGCTCATCAACATCGCTGCGCCCGAATTCCGTGAGGAATTGACGAAACAGGCGCGCGAATTGCATTATCTGTAATATCACGCCTTTTCTGTCTGGAAGCAGGCAACAAAAAGAGCCGGGTTTCGGTAAGAACCCGGCTCTTTTTACAGGGTTATTGCAGTAAAATTTTAGGATAGGTTTCACATTTAGAGTGAGACATAATCTTGCAAAAGGGATTTTTTATGGAACGAAACGCAAAAATCGTCGCCACGCTTGGCCCCAGCAGTGATACCGAAGAAACAATCGAAAAACTCATCTACTCCGGGATGAATGTTGCCCGTCTGAACTTTTCACACGGCACACACGAAGAACATGCAGCCCGCATCAACAATATCCGGCGCATCTCAGAGCGGGTTGGCCAGCCAGTTGGGCTTTTGCAAGACCTGCAAGGGCCGAAAATCCGCGTTGGCGTGCTCAACCCGGCCCTCGAACTGGTTTCTGGCGAGATGGTGCGTATGTATGCCGAAGGCACGCAGCCCGGCCTGACTGCCGAAAAGTGGATTCCGGTGGTTTTCCCCGAGTTATTCGCCTGTGTTTCGGTCGGCGACAAAATATTGCTGGATGACGGCCACCTGGCGCTGAAAATCGTCGAAACGGGAGAAAACGTTTTACGGGCGGCGGTTTTGGTTGGGGGGCGATTAAGCTCCAATAAGGGCATCAACCTGCCGGGTGTGCGGCTCCCCATCCCCGGATTTACGGAAAAAGACCGCGCCGACCTGGCTTTTGGGCTGAATCAGAACATCGATTTTGTCGCCATCTCGTTTGTGCGCTCGGCGGAGGATGTCAAATCTGTCCGCGCGGCGGTGGAAGAACTGGACGAACAGGGTTCCCAGCCGCTGATCATTGCCAAGCTGGAACGCCCCGAAGCCCTGGACAATCTCGAAGAGATTTTAGCTGCCGCTGATGGTGTGATGGTGGCGCGTGGCGACCTGGGCGTGGAAATGTCGCCCGAAATTGTGCCGATTGCCCAAAAACGCATCATCCAGGCTGCCAACCGGCACGGTAAGCTGGTCATCACCGCCACGCAGATGCTCGATTCGATGATTTCTAACCCACTGCCAACCCGCGCCGAATCTTCAGATGTTGCCAACGCGATTTTTGATGGCACCGATGCCGTGATGCTCTCTGGCGAAACCGCCAGCGGCATGTACCCGGTTGATGCGGTGCAGATGATGGATCGGATTGTGCGCCAGGCTGAAACTAACGCCGCTGAATGGGGCCATTACAACACCCCGGATATGTCCACCCACGACGATGCTGCATCCATGACCCGCGCAGCGCGTGAACTGGCCCACGACCTGAATGTGACCGCTGTGGCAGTCTTTACTCACACCGGCCGCACCGCGCGCCTGATGTCGAAAGCCCGCCCGCGCGTGCCGATTTTTGCCTTTACCCCGGCGCTGCGCAGCTACTCACAGATGACGCTGTTGTGGGGTGTGCGCCCCAGCCTGGTGACGATGGCAACCTCCCTGCGCGAGATGGTTAACCAGGCCGACACAAAACTGCTGGCCACGGGTTGGATCCAGCCCGGCCAGCAGGTTGTGGTCATCAGCGGGTTCCCGGTCAATGCCGTCAGGCCGCCGAATATGGCTTTATTGCATAATGTAGGAGAGAAGCTCTAGGAGATAAAAAGCGCAAAATCGGCTTTATTTTTTTGCGGATTTGTAATGGTCACAAAAAGAATGGGCTCAAAATTCCAAGCGTTTCACCACAGAGACACCGAGAACACGGAGAAAAGCATTTAAAAACTCCGTGAACTCCGTGTCTCTGTGGTTTTTTTGGTTTTCTAAGTTGATTTTTGCGCAAAAAGTTTCGGTATGTTTTCCATTCTTTATTTGACCAATACAATTTTTTGCGGAACTGCCAAAAAATCCTGGCGTTCTCCCCGGCCCGGTTTGCCAGGATGGGCTGCGCGCCCTGCCGCGCACGCTGCGGGCAGGGCGGGAAATGGCTGTTTTTTTTATTTTTCGTTCGAGATGATAATTCCCAGCCCGATCAGCAGCCCCCCGAGCATGAATAGTGCGGTGATTTGTTCCCCCAGGAAGAACCATCCCAGCAGTGTGCCGACCACGGGTTGGGCAAAAAATGTCAGCGAGGCCGCCGCTGCCGGGAGTTTGGCAAAAGCATAATTCCACAGGAACATGGCGATCGCGGTGGAAATTATCCCCAGGAACAGCACCCCACCGATGACGCCGGGGGTGATTGTCCCAATCCCGCTGGTTTGGATTTCCCAAACGCTGAAGGCCAGGCTGGTAGGCAGCCCGCCGATGAGCATGATCGTGCTGGCTTGCAGTAAGTCGATGCCTTGTGATACTTTGCGGACGAGCACCGAATAGAGCGCCCAGGTTAGCGCAGCGGCCAGCAGGCTCAGGTTGCCCCAGAACAGGTCCGAAGACAGGTTGGCGGTGCGCGGGTCGATGACAGCCAGCACGCCCAGGCTGGCGACAACGATGGCGGCCAGGCGGCGCAGGGTGATCGGTTCATTCAGCAGCATGGCGGCAAAGGGCAGCACCAGCGCGGGCGTGGCGGATGTGACCAGTGAGCCGTTTGCTGCGGTGGAGAGTTTTGTCCCAACGAATTGGAAGCCGAGCGAGATGCCGTATCCCACCACGCCAACGCCAAATGTGCGCCAGAAATCGCGTTTGGAGAGTGTAAATCCGCCCCGCAGCAGGATGACTGCTGACAGGCTGGCCGCGCCCAGCACCAGTCGCAGCGCCAGCAGGCTGAATGGCGGGATGACATCTAGCACTACTTTGCTGACTACATACATGCCGCCCCAGATGGATGCAGCTACAAGACCGGCAATCAGGCCGGGAAGGGATGTGTTTTTGGTGTGCATTTTTATTTCCTGGGTAAAGGGTGTCACTCACCTCGCAGCAATGCTGTGTGGTGATTTTGCCTGCAATGATTAACATCCGGGTTTGCGAAATCGAGGCTAAAAATGGAAATTCAAACGATTACAGAAATTGTGGCTCCGGCAGGGGTGATATGGGATATTCTGGTTGATTTTGAGCATTATCCTGAGTGGAATCCTTTTACATATCACGTCGAGGGCGTGCCGCAGTTGGGTACACAAGTCCGGCTAAATGTGCGCTTTTCGGATGGCAGCGAGGTGGTTACCCGGCATCTCATTTGCGCCCTGTCACCAGGTCGCGAGTTGAGCTGGCGCAAGACAAATGTTCCCTTGCTGCTATGGACAGAACGGCGCCAGGTGCTTGAGCAGCTTGATGAAAAGCGGCTCAGGCTGGTCAACCGTGAGTTTGCCTGGGGGCCGCTTGCGCCGCTGGTATTTATCTTCTATGGGAAACGCATCGAGGCTGGTCTGCGAGCCTGCGCCGAAGCTGCGAAGCAGCGCGCTGAAGCTCGCGTTGACCAACGCTAGAGCAATGTTTTAATCCAGGCCAGGGTTTCCTGAAAGGCCTGCTCTGGGGAGATAACCGGTTGGTAGCCCAGGTCACGCCGGGCTTTTTCACCGCTGAAGTAGAAATCCTGGCAGGTGGACAAGACCACATAGCGGGTCAAGAGTGGCGGCCGGGGGCCGATCCCCAGTTTGCCCAGGTTTTCTGTCACAAGCGCCAATCCATAAGCTATGGAAGTGGGAATGCGCGTGCGCGGGATGGGCATCCCCAGGGCGGTTAAGTAGGGTGTGAAAAAATCATAGAAATTGCTGGGGGTGTGATCTGTGGTGAAGTAGGCCTGTCCGCTGACGGGTGAACCAGGCCGCAATGCCAGCGCAGCGCGCAGGTGCAATTCCACCAGGTTGCCGACATAAATGTGATTAAATCGGGCGCGGCCATCGCCCATATACACCATATTGCCCGTTTTGCTGGCCTTGATTACCGATGGGAATCGGTGACGGTCACCAGGGCCATAAATTCCCGCTGCGCGCAGGGAGCAGGTTTGCACTCCTGCAATAGTATTGGCACGCAAGATATCCTGTTCGGCCAGGGCTTTGGTGTCACCGTAATCATCCAGGTGCTGGCTGGGATATGGCAGGCTTTCATCACCATTGGTGATGGGCGTGCCATCGAAAACCACATCAATCGAACTGGTGTAAACCAGGCGCGCTACGCCCTGCTGCTGGCAGGCCGCAATCAGGTTGCGATTCCCCTGCACGTTGATATCATACAGGCGTTGGCGGTTGCGCGGTCCCCAGTCGATCAGTGCGGCAGTATGGAAAACGGTATCAACCCCTTCGCAGGCTTTTCGCACCTGTTCGGGGTTGCGCAAATCGCCGATGATATTATCATTTTCAAATTCATGATTTTTGGTCAGTGAAAAATTGCGTACGGAGGCGTACCCTGCCTTTTTCAACCTGTGCATGAGTGCCGAGCCGAGAAATCCGCTGCCGCCAGTGACGAGAATGTTTTGCATGGGCTACGCTCCTGTTTTGCCAGCTGGTGTCTTATTTGAGTATAACGCTTTCTCGTCTATCATTTCAAAATTTGGAGCAGTTCTTTCAGCGCATGAATCTGGTAGGTGACTGGCAGGTCGGTGGTTTTGGCGCGGGGGTTATACCAGCAGGTGTGGATGCCGTAATCGATCCCGCCGCGCATATCCGAAGTCAGGCTGTCACCAATGATGAGCACCTGGTCGCGGGGTGGCTGGCCGATGGCGGTAAAAATGATCTCAAAATATTCGCGGGAGGGTTTGGCCGTTCCCATTTCTTCAGAAATAAAGATGTGCTCAAAGCAGTCGTTGATAGCCGAACGCCCCAGCCGGGGTCTTTGAACATCTGCCAGGCCGTTGGTACTCAGTGCCAGGTGATGACGGCTTTTCAGGCTGCGCACAACACTTTCAGCGTCTTCGAGCAGGTCTGCGCCCCGGGCCAGGTTTTGCAAATAAAGCGGGCTGACAGCTGCCGGGTCGGCATTTTGTCCGATTTCATCAAAAAACAACCGGAAGCGTTTGGTGCGCAGTTCCAGTGATGTCACTTCCCCGCGTTCAAACTCTCCCCAGACCTGTTTGTTGCAGCGGGAATAGATTTCAAAATAGGCGGGCGTATTGGGCAGGCCAAGCTGCTCCAGCGTCCATTGCAGCGCGTTGGCTTCGGCCCGCGGAAAATCGAACAGGGTATCGTCAGCATCAAAAAGCAGCCAAGTGTAGCTCATTTTGCTCCAGGTAGATTAGATAAAAAGCGTCCAGATTGTACCATCCTCACCGCCTGCCGCAAAATTGTGCTATCCTCAAGGAAACGTTTTCCCTGGAGGCTCCCATGAAACAGCTCTCGACCCTTTCCTATTCAATGCTTAACTCGATTTTAACCGCAGTGCTGGTTTTCCTGCTGCTCTCGGCTGGATTCCCCTTCCGCGCTGCCCAGGCCGCCGGATCAACCCCCGCCCCGACTCCGCCTGCCGTTACCCAGGCCGAGTCGGCCTGTGACTCATCCCGCACCGTGCAGGTGACCGGCTCGGCCATGATCAACGTGGCCCCTGACCGGGCGCTGATCCAGCTTGGGGTGCAATCCAACGGCCAGACGCCCGAACTGGTTCAGGCGGCCAATGCCGTAGCCATCGAAAAAGTCATGAAGGCGATCCTGGCCCAGGGGGTGGAGTCGAAAGATATTGCCACCTCGCTATATGTGATCGAGCCGATTTACGAAGATTATGATTCGTTGTATATCAAAGGCTACCGCATCAACAACATGCTTTCGGTGACACTGCGCAAAGTGAATCTGACCAGCAGCATCCTGGTGGCAGCGCTTGGGGCGGGCGCAAACCAGGTGCTCAATGTGGAGTTTTATACCAGCGAGCTACGCAAGTATCGTGACCAGGCGCGCGAACTGGCAGTAAAAGCTGCCCGCGAAAAAGCCCAGGCCCTGGCTTCGGCGGCGGGCGCAGAAGCCGGCTGTGTGTTGAATATCAGTGAAAATAGCTGGACGTATTACAACAGCTGGTGGTGGGGTGGCCCCAGTCAGAACCAGTGGACGCAAAATACTGTCCAAAATGTAGCCCCCAGCCCATCCGGGCAAGGTGGCACAGGTGACGAACCTGTCAGCCCCGGGCAAATTTCGGTCAAGGCCGAGGTCAGTGCAACTTTTGGGTTGAAATAACACAACGCCCCACCAGGATATTCCTGGTGGGGCGTTGTGAGTGCGCCAGGTTTTATGCCATCTCACGCCGGCCGGGGATGCAAGGCTTCAGGCGAGTATCAGTATCGATGATGTGGTTTTTGATCCACTGCCCCAGGGCTACGTGAGTACCTTGGGCTGTTTTCAAATCCATGGTGCCATTTTGCCAGCGTTCATATAGATCGCCGAACTGGGTCAGGAAATCAGCATGTGCTAGTTTGTTTTCGATGGCAACCGGGCATTTGTACTCATCCATGCAGGCTTCTTCCTGCTTGAAGTGCCAGGTGGCATAAAATTGAAGGAAGTCCAACACTTCTTCTGCGTTTTCGCGCATCATGGTGGAATCATCGAGCAAGTCGGTAAATTCATTAAATTTTTGGATGAGCATCTGGTGTTGCTTGTCCAGTTTGGATACCCCGGTGCTCATACTTTCGTCCCATTCAAAGTGCATAATAATCTCCGTGAGAGTCTTGATATTGGTAGTGTGTCAAAACAATGGGATATGATCCCATTTACGGGGTTTTGTGCGCTTGCTGGCGGGATGAACTTCTCGGAAGCGTGCTGCCTTGGGGATCCAGCATATGGCTTGCTTGTCTCATTGGCTTGACGAGCCAAGCTATGGATTATCATACAACAAATCCGGCATAACTGGCAAGATTTTAAACTTGTTTCCTTTTCCGCAAGACGGGTTGAGCTACCCAATAGCGGTTTCTGCCAGTTGTTGGGGCAAAATATGCGAGGATATTGACAGGTTACGTTTACATGACAAATTTCACTGGCAATGCGCAATCCCTGGTGTCATAATCAAGTAGTGTGGTTTCCAATTCATAAAGGAGATTTTGAATGCTTAAAGATTTGAAACAACAAATTGAGCGCCTGCGAGCGGCCGGCGCAACCTATGTGGATGCGCGCTGGTACCCCTATGAGGAAAGCAATGCGCTGACCATGTGGAATGGCAATCTGAAAGATGCCTCATCCAGCCGTGAGAGCGGAGTTGGTATCCGCGTGCTGTACAAGGGCGCCTGGGGCTTTTCAGCCTCGTCAGATGTCAGCAACCCGACCGGCCTGTTTGACAAGGCTTTTGATAATGCCCGCATCTCTGCCGAACGCGTTACCTTCCCGATTCGTCTTGCCGAAAAGGATGCCCTGCAAGCCACTTTCAACAGTCCGACCAAGATTGACCCGTTTGTGGTTTCGCTGTCCGATAAAATTTCCTTCCTGAAAGAGATGGATGAGAAGCTGAACCAGCCCGGCGTGCTGCAACGGGTAGGCGAACTGATTTTCATGCGCAAGCAGATCGTTTTTGTCGATTCTGAAGGCAGCGAAATCGAAAAGAACATCGTCGAAGTTTTCCCCGGCATTATGGTGATGGGCGTCGATGAGCAGGGTGTCAGCCACCAGCGCAGTTTCAGCCCTGGGCGCATCGCCGACACACGCGGCTGGGAAACCATCGACCGTGGCATTTTCCTCGAAAACGCCGAGCGCATCGTCCGCGAGATGAAAGAAGTGCTCGTTGCGGATGAGTGCCCCAAGGAAGACCGTTCGGTCATCCTGCTGCCGGGAATCATGTTCTTGCAAACCCACGAAACCATCGGCCACGCCCTCGAGTTGGATCGCATCCTGGGCTATGAGCTGGCTTATGCTGGCGGCTCCTTCGTTACCCTCGACGATTTTGGCAAGCTGCGCTACGGCTCGCCCAAACTGACCGCCCGCGCCGATGCCACGCTGACCAACACCCCCGGCAGCTTTGGCTACGACGATGACGGTGTCCCGGCCCAGGACAACCTGCTCATCGACAAAGGCATCCTGGTAGGCGCCATCACTGGCCGCCAGATGGTGGAAGAAGCCAATGCCCGCGCCAAAAAACAGATTTTCAAAGGTTCCAGCGGCGCGAACCGCGCCACGGCTTTCTATCGTGTGCCGATTGAGCGCATGACCAACATCAACATCGATCCCGGCGAAGACGGCACGCTCGATGACATTGTCAAAAGCACCGAGCGAGGCATCATTCTCGATGGCACCAAAAGCTGGTCGATTGGCTCCAACCGCGAGCAGTTCCACTTTGCCACCGATATCGGCTGGTTGGTGGAAGATGGCAAAATCCAGCAAGTGGTCAAAAATTCCACCTATAAGGGCGATACACTCAAATTCTACAATTCACTCTCCGCGGTGGGTGACAAATCCACCTGGCAGGTGGAATATGTCAATAACTGCGGCAAAGGCCAGCCCAACCAGATCATGCAGCTCGGGCACGGCGTCCCGGTTTGCCGGTTTGACAATGTGAGAATAGGAGAATAACTGTGAAAGAGAAAATCCTGCAAATCCTGGCCGATCTGCGCGCCTACGCTATCGGGAAAGGCATCGAAGCCACCTTTTTCTATCACGAAGAAGACAGCTACCTGATGCGCTTCGCGAACTCAGCCATTTCGCTCAATACCAACGAGCACCTGATCCGTCTCGAAATCACCGCCTACGAAGGCCGCAAACGCGCCAGCTACGCGCTCATCACCGACCTGGGCAAGCTCGAAGAGATGAAACAGGGGATCGACATCGCTGGTGAGATGGTCAAACATGCCCAGCCGCTCAATTACGATCCCACCATCCCGGTTTACACCGAAACTTTTGTGGATGAAGGCGGATTTGACCCCGCCCTGGCTTCCCTCAGCAACGAAGAGCGCCTCGCCTACTTCAACCGGCTCGCCGGGAATCTCGAAACGAACGATGTCAAACTGGGCGGAATCTTTTCTTCCGGCTCGAACATTGTCGCTGCCGCCAACACCCGCTCCGAGCATTCCATCTACATCAAAACATCTGATGCCCAGGTGACAGCCGTGCTCTCGCACGCCAAACTGAAATGGGAAGTCATTGCCGAACAATCTGCCTGGCAAAAAAGCGACCTGACCCCCGAAGCCCTGCACGACGATCTGGCCTTCCTGCTCGAACGCTACCAGAACGATGCCCCGCAGCAGATTCCGCTCGGGCGCTATGACATCGTTTTTGGCCCGGCAGCCACCGGTGACCTGATCAGCTTCATGAACTGGATCGGCTTCAGCGGCGGCGCGCTCAAACGCGGCTTTTCCTGCCTGAAAGAAGAACAGGTTGGCCAGAAAGTTTTCTCCGACAAGTTTACCCTGCTCGACGAACCCGCCCGCCTGGAGACCTTCCCCAGCAAAATCGACTTGATGGGCATAAAGCGCAGCACCTTCCCACTGATTGAGAATGGTGTTTTCAAGGGTTTTACCTGGTACCAGGATGACGCCGATGAATTTGGCGCGCAGCCTACCGGTCACACCGTCATGCACAAAAGTCTGTGGCTCAAACCCGGCGATTTCCCCGCCGCCACGCTCCGCGAACTGATTGAACAGCCGCGCGACAATGATATTCTCTACATCCCTTACCTGCACTACATGAACCTGGTCAACCCGTCCAAGGGCGTTGTCACTGCCAGTTCGCGCTTCGGGGCGCTGCTGCTCAAAAAGGATGGCTCTATCGTCGTCCCGTACAATGTGCGCGTCACCCAGAGCCTGTTCGACATCTTCGGTGACAAAGTCGCCTGGATGTCCAAAGCTGAAACCGTCAACAACACTTCCAGCAGCTACGGCGCGCGCAACCCCACCTCGGTCATCCTGCCCACCTTCATCCGCGTCAACGACCTGGAGATTTCACACTCTAATTCATCGTACTAACAGTTTGTCGCTACAGCCAGCCGCCTCGCGCGGCTGGCTTATTTAATATACTAGAAAAATATCATAAATATTGACTTTTTTAGTCCGATTTGCTATAATGCGGGCCTGTCGAAAAATCCGCCCAAGGGCGTTAAAGCACAAAAGAGAGCACGCAAGGAGCAAATATGTCTGAGTTGGTCATCAAAAATCTCCATGTCAGCATTGAAAACAAGGAAATCCTTAAAGGTCTCGATCTGACGATCAAACAGGGCGAGGTTCATGCCATTATGGGCCCCAACGGCACCGGGAAATCCACCCTGGCCTATACGTTGATGGGGCATCCCAATTACACTGTCACCGAAGGGGAAGTCTGGTTTAAAGGCCAGAACATACTCGAATTGGAAGCTGACGAACGCTCCCGCGCCGGGATTTTCCTGGCTTTCCAGTACCCGGTTGCCATTCCGGGCGTGACGGTTGCCAACTTCCTGCGCTCGGCCATCAACGCCCGCCGCCGCGCCGACAACCCCGAAGATAAGGGCATCGCCATCCCTGAGTTTCGCAAGATGCTCAAAGATAAGATGTCCATGCTGAAAATGGATTCGGCTTTTGCCGGCCGCTACCTGAACGATGGCTTTTCTGGCGGCGAGAAGAAACGCGCCGAGATTTTGCAGATGGCCGCCCTCAAGCCGGAGATCGCCATCCTTGACGAGACCGACTCTGGCCTTGATATCGACGCGCTGCGCATTGTCTCGGAGGGCGTCAACGCCCTGAGTGGGCCGGATTTAGGCGTGCTGGTCATCACACACTACCAGCGTTTGCTCAACTATATCAAGCCGCAGTTTGTCCACATCATGATGGGCGGACGCATCGTAGAGAGCGGCGGCCCTGAACTGGCGCTGCATCTTGAAGAACATGGCTACGATTGGGTGCGCGAGAAGTATGACGGAGTGCCCGAAGGGTAGGAAGTAGCCTGGATTGCAGATAAGAAGATAAAGAGCGGAAGGTTTTATTCGTAACTCCTTATCTCATTATCTCCGAACTGGAGTTCTTATGAGCGAAGACGCAAAAATCCTTGATGAAATTGGCGATTACAAGTACGGTTTTCATGACCGTGATGATAATTATGTGTTCAAATCCCAGCGTGGTTTGAGCCGCGAAGTGGTTGAAAACATTTCGCGCATGAAGGGCGAACCGGAATGGATGCTCGCCTTCCGCTTGAAGGCGCTGGAGCACTATATGCAGCGTCCGATGCCCAACTGGGGCCCGGAATTGAACGATCTCGACCTGGATAACATTTTTTACTACGTCAAGCCGACCGAGAAAAGCGAAAAATCCTGGGACGATGTTCCAGATGACATCAAACGCACTTTTGACAAGCTCGGCATCCCCGAAGCCGAGCGCAAATTCCTGGCGGGAGTGGGCGCGCAGTACGAGTCGGAAATGGTATATCACTCCGTCCTGGAGCATCTTGAAAAACAGGGCGTCATTTTTCTCTCCATCGAAGATGGCTTGCGCCAGCACCCGGATTTGTTCCGCGAATATTTTGGGACCGTTATCCCCATAGAAGATAACAAATTCGCTGCGTTGAATAGCGCCGTTTGGTCGGGTGGTTCTTTTGTCTACGTGCCAAAGGGTGTTAAAGTCGATCTTCCGCTCCAGGCCTATTTCCGCCTGAACACTGCCAATGTCGGGCAGTTTGAGCGCAGCCTGATCATCGTCGATGAAGGCGCGCAAGTTCACTATGTGGAAGGCTGCACCGCGCCGCAGTACACCACCAACTCTTTCCACAGCGGTGTTATCGAGATTATTGTCAAAAAGGGTGCGCGTTCGCGCTATTCAACCATCCAGAACTGGTCGACCAACGTGTTCAACCTGGTTACCCAGCGCGCCAAAGTATTTGAAAATGGCACCCATGAATGGGTGGATGCCAACCTGGGCTCGAAACTGACCATGAAGTACCCATCTTGCTACCTGATGGAACCCGGTGCGCACGGTGAAATGCTTTCGATGGCATTTGCCGGGCCCGGGCAGATCCAGGATGCCGGGACAAAAATGGTGCACTTTGCAAAAAACACCACCAGCAAAGTGGTTTCCAAATCCATCTCCAAGGGTGGCGGGCGCGCCTCGTTCCGTGGACTGCTCAAAGTTTATAAAGATGCCAAAGGTTCGAAATCCAGCGTGGTATGTGATGCACTGCTGCTCGACCCGAAATCCCGTTCAGATACCTATCCATCCATTGAAATTGACGAGCAGGACGTGACCATCGGCCACGAGGCTTCGGTCTCCAAAGTGGGCGAGGAGCAGCTTTTCTATCTCATGTCACGCGGCCTGAGCGAAGAAGAAGCCACCACCATGGTAGTTTCCGGCTTTATCGAGCCGCTGGTCAAAGAACTGCCGATGGAATACGCTGTGGAAATGAACCGGCTTATCCAATTGCAAATGGAGGGGTCAATCGGCTAACGTATTTTCTACTTTCAAATCCTGTAAAGTTGAAAGTGGAAAGCAGAACCTTTTGACAATCAAAATATGGAAGAAAAACCCAAAGTTATCGTCTCCTCCCGCTCCCGCCGCGCTGATGCTGCCTCGAAGGAATTTGCTTTCAGCCAGTCTGATGTTCGTGCCGGGACGCTGACCGAGTATCGCCAGCGCGCCTGGCAGGCCTATACTCGCGCCGCGATGCCATCGGCTAGCGATGAAGCCTGGCGGCGCACTGACCTGCGGCACCTGCCCGCGAACGTTTTCACCCTGCCCAAAGCTGGCGCGTTTGAAGACCTGCCGCCCGTCCGCGAGGATTTGCTGCGCCCACTGGCCGACGGCCAACATGGCGGGCAGATTATCCTGCTCCCTGGTGGATCAACGGTCGAATTGGATGAAAAACTCGCTGCCCAGGGCGTTATCTTCACCGACCTGAAAACTGCCGAAGAAAAACACCCCGACCTGGTCGCAAAAATGATCGGGCGCACGGTCAACCCCGAAGAAGGCAAATTCGCTGCCCTGGCCGGGTCGCTGGCCCAGCATGGTGTTGTGCTCTACGTCCCGAAAAATGTCCAGGTGGAAGAACCCCTCCACAGCATCCTGTGGGGCCCGGGTTCTTTCGCCCACATCTCGCACCTGATCGTGCTGGTGGATGAAGGCGCTTCCGTAACCTATGTCCACGAAGCTGCCTCGCCGGATGAACCCGGCACCGATACCATGCACGCCGGGCTGGTCGAGATCCAGGTTTTGCAGGGCGCCAGCCTGAAATTTGTCGAACTGCAATCCTGGGGCAAGCACGTCTGGAATTTCAGCCATGAACGTATCCGCGTGGAGCGTGACGGCCAGCTCGACTGGATTTTCGGCGCGATTGGTTCGCGCCTGACCAAGAACTTCTCCGAACTTGACCTGGCTGGTCAGGGCGCGCAGGGACGCATGTCGGGCTTCTACTTTACCGATGGCTCCCAGCATCTTGACCATGACACCCAGCAGAATCACCTGGCTCCCAACACCACCAGCGACCTGCTCTTCAAGGGCGCGCTGAAAGGCAAAAGCCGCTCGGTCTGGCAAGGCATGATCTATGTGGCCCCCGGCGCGCAGAAAACCGACGGCTACCAGGCCAACCGCAACCTTGTGCTGAGTGACCAATCTCGCGCCGACAGCATCCCCGGCCTTGAAATCCTGGCGGATGATGTGCGCTGCACCCACGGCGCAACCGTCGGCAAACTGGAGCAGGAGCCGCTCTTCTATCTCAAATCGCGCGGCATTCCCCAGGCAGAAGCCGAAAAACTGGTCGTGGAAGGCTTTTTCGACCCGATTTTCCAGCGCATCCCTTTCGAAGGTGTGCGCGAACGCTTCCAGGAATACATCGCCGCGAAAATGTCAGAGTAAGATTGTTGGAGTGCGCAACAATGGCGCACGTGCTGAATCAGCGTTTCGGCACCCCGATTTGTTATAAAAAAGATGTCGCGCCAGATTGAAGGAAAATTTCCAGGCAAGAAAAGGTTCTTATAACGGAAATCCGCCTGAAAGTCCGGTGCGACATATCCTTCTTATGAACCAAATAATTTCGGTTTGCGGTCAATTTGCTTTTCTACTGTAAACTGATGTAAAATACCCCGATTTGTGGCGGCGCGGCCCGCCAGATCGATCTCAATTTGAGGGTAGAAAGTATGAAACCTGTTCGATCCACCGGTTCACCCCAGTCCGAAGATGGCAAGCGCGGCCCTCGTGGCAGCTCTGGCCCACATTCCTTTATGCGCTCGCCTACGCCCGAATACTCATTCGATGTCGGCGACGTTGTCGAAGCCCTGTGCGACCACGAAAAGGGCAGCGACCGTGTGCGCGGCTGGCTGAAAGGCATTGTCGTGCAGGTTGACAACAAAATGGTCGCCGTCCAGTTCCGTTCCAACGTTTTTCTCACCGATGGCTGGATGGTTCCCGACCGCATTCTGTGGTACCCCACCAATTCTGACCAGATCCGGCCAGCCGGGACTGGCAAGAAAACCCCGCTGATCGTCAAGAAAGACATCCCCGACTACTAAAACCATGTCTCTCGATATTGAACACATCCGTCAGGATTTCCCCATTCTCAAGCGGGAACTGCGCCCTGGGGTGAAACTGGTCTATCTGGATTCGACCGCCACCGCCCAGAAGCCTGCTTCCGTTATCGAGGCAATGGATTCCTTTTATCGTTTGTCCAATGCCAATATCCACCGTGGTGTCCACACTCTCGCTGAAGAATCCACCGCCCTGTATGAACAGGCCCGCGAGAAGATCGCCCGTTTCATCAACGCCGCCTCGCCCCGCCAGGTGATATACACTCGCAATACCACCGAGTCGCTCAACCTGGTGGCCTACACCTGGGCGCGCGCCAACCTGAAACCTGGTGACCTGGTCATCCTGACCGAAATGGAGCACCACAGCAACCTCGTTCCGTGGCACATGCTGGCCGCCGAGCGTGGCATCCGGCTGGAATTTATTCCCGTCGCTGAAAATGGCCTGCTCGACCTGGACGCTTACAAAAAACTGCTGGAATTAGGCCCAAAGCTGGTCTCGTTTACGCACATGTCCAACGTCCTGGGCACCATCAACCCGGCCAAAGAGATTATCGCGCTGGCGCACGCTGCCGGGGCGGTGACAATGCTCGATGGGGCGCAGTCTGTTCCCCATTTTGCGGTCGATGTCAAGGCGCTGGATGTGGATTTTATGGCTTTTTCCGCCCATAAAATGCTCGGCCCCACTGGCATTGGCGCGCTGTATGGAAAAACCGCCCTGCTCGAAGCCATGCCGCCTTTCCTGGGTGGCGGCGACATGATTAAGGAAGTCAAGCTGCGCTCTTTTCGCGCCAACGACCTGCCCTACAAGTTTGAAGCCGGGACGCCCGCCATTGCCGAAGCGGTCGGTTTTGGCGCGGCGGTTGATTATCTCAACAGCGTCGGCATGGATAATGTCGCCGCGCACGAACATGAGATAACGGAATACGCCCTCGAGCGGTTGGAAGAGATTCCGGGAGTAAAACTTTTCGGCCCGGAAGCAAAATTCAAGGGCGGGGTTGCCGCCTTCACGCTCGATTGTGCGCATCCGCATGATGTCGCCCAAATTTTGGATGGCGATGGCGTCGCCGTTCGCGCCGGGCATCACTGCGCCCAGCCGCTGCACGAAAAATTTGGCATCCCGGCCACCTCGCGTGCCAGCTTCTACCTTTATTCTACAAAGGAAGAAGTTGACAGGCTGGTGGATGGCATTTACAAAGTCAAAAAGATTTTCAGTTGAGATGAACGAAAAAGCCTGGAATGTGGATGTGCGCGATGGCTTCCTGCGCGTTGCCACGCCCGCCCGCAAACGCGCCAAAATCCGCCTGGCAGACGTGATCGGGATTGCCATCGAAACCAATGACAGCGGCCCCTGGGGCAGCGATGTGATCTGGCACATCTCGGATGGCAAATTTACCCTGCACTTCCCCATGGGCGCGACTGGTGAAGAGACGGTTTTGCCGGTTTTCCAGAAACTGCCTGGTTTCGACAACCAGGCCATGATCGATGCGATGGGCTGCACCAGGAATGAGATTTTCGTAGTTTATAAGAAAACCAAATAGGTTTGTAGGTCATTTGGTTGCCCGGTTATCTGGCTCACAACCGGTAACCGGGCAACAGGAAAACACCCATGGACGATCTTTACCGCGAAGTCATCATTGAGCACTATAAAAACCCCGCCTACCGGGGGCATCTTGACCCGCACGATTACTCGTTCGAAGATAGCAACCCGTTGTGCGGTGATCACATCGAAATCACCCTGCAAATCAGCGCGGATGGCGCTGTCAGCGATGCCCGTTTCGATGGGCATGGCTGCGCCATCTCGCAGGCCTCAGCTGATTTGCTGATCGAATCCATCATCGGCAAACCGCTGGAAGATGTCAGGCACCTGACCAAACAGGATGTGCTCGACCTGTTGGGCATCGAACTCGGCCCGGTGCGCCTGAAGTGCGCGCTGCTTTCGCTGAAAGTGCTCAAGGCCGGGGTGTACGGTTTGGGTGAAGCCTCCGATTCATTGGTGGAATAAAATTCCTGCATAGTGGAAAACTGCGAAATCACTGGATGCTTTCCACTGGCTGTTTTTGGAGGAGCATGTTCAATTACACAACCTTCGACGAATCCCAGGCTGACTTTTTTGAGATAGCCTCCAGTGCTGAACTGCCCAATGGCGAGCGCCTGTTCGTTGAAATTGGCGAGACACCCATCGTGTTGTTCAACATTGCCGGGAAAATTTATGCCATTGGCGATGTCTGTACCCATGACGATGGCCCGCTCGGGGATGGCGACCTGGAAGGCCACAATATCGTTTGCCCCCGTCACGGCGCGGAATTCGATGTGCTTACTGGCAAAGTGAAGATGATGCCCGCGGCAGTCGATATCCCGGCCTACCCGGTGCGGGTGGCGGATGGCAAGATTTTGGTGGGAATACCGAAGTAGGCAGGAAGAAAGAGGAAAGAATCAATTTCTTTCCTCTTTCTTCCTGCTTTACAAAACGTTATGGATAATGATCTATCTCCTCGCCTGACCCTTTTGCGGATGCTCACAGCCCGGCTGGAACGTCTTTCGGTGGATTCGATTTGGGCGCGGCGGGCTAGCGGTTTGCGCGGATCACTGATCAAGGCGTTGGATGCGGCTGACGGTGGGAATCCACCCGAAGCAGCGCACCTGGACATGTTGATCGAGCGCAGCTTTGAGATTTTGGCCAAATCGGCCCGCGAAATCCCCGACCCGGAGAAACAACTCTGGCGCAGCATCAAAAAAATATGATGGATCGACCCTCAACCTCCGCCCTCCCTGTAGGGGAGGGGACTACGAACCCCTTCTCCCCCTGGGAGAAGGGCGGGGATGAGGGAAAAGGATAAAATATGCCCCGCGATTACCAGAAAGCCGCCCCTGCGCAATATCAGCGCCTGCCCGAATATACTCGCGACGAAGCCTGGACACGCGAATTCCTGCGCCGGGCGTTGATCGGCCATGTGGCGCACCTTTCCGGCGACCAGCCGTTTGTCACCCCGACCAATTTCTGGTTTGACGAAACCAAACACCGCATCATTTTTCATTCCAATATCTCCGGGCGGCAGCGCTCCAACCTGGAAAATTCTCCCAAAGTGGCGTTTGTCACCAGTGAGTTTGGACGATTCCTGCCTGCCAATACCGCGCTGGAATTCAGCACGCAGTATCGCTCGGTGATGGCATACGGGACGGTCACAATTCTCGAAAATGCCGATGAAAAACGGGCTGTGCTGTATGGCCTGCTCGGCAAATACTTCCCGAAACTGACTCCCGGCAAGGAATATCGACCCATTACCGATAATGAGTTGGCCCGCACCAGTGTGTATGCCATTGAAATCCAATCAATGACAGGAAAAGAAAACTGGCAGGAGCAGGCCGAACAACTTCCCGATTGGCCGCCGCTGCCAGGTGAATTGCTGAAGGCTGGATAATTTATCCCTGGCGAACCGGAGCCGGTTTAGGGGCGTTGGCTTCCAGTTTGCTGGTGATGGTGGCGGCGATGCGGTAGACCAGCAGGAAAACCAGGCTGCCGCCAGAAATCCAGTAAAAATACTGCGCCCAGGCTGTGGATGTGTCTGTGCCGCTCATCAATCCGTGTGAGATGCCCATAAGATACATCAGGAAGCTGGCGTAGTGCAGTGCGCGCCAGGTTTTGGGGCCAATGCGCTGGCGCAGGTAGAAGCTGAGCGCCACAATCAGCCACAGGTAAAAGCCGATTTGCCCGATTCCAACCCAGGTGGGACGATAGCTGACAGTGGAAAATGGCACCAGCACCTGGAGCAGGTTGAAGTTGATGTAGTGATCCCCCATCAGCACCAGCGCATGAAAAAGCGAGAATGCCAATCCCAGCAGGCTGACGTATTCATGGATGGCAAAAGCTGCCGGGGCGCCGGGCCACAGGCGCGCCATTTTGTTGGTGATACCCAGCCCGAGCGCCATCGAGGCCCACAGCAGCGCCAGCGCGACGAAGGATGTAGCGCGTGAGAGATACCAGTAGACTTTGGGGCCATCCCCGGCCAGCGAGGCGGCCAGGTTGGGCATCCAGGCGGGCAGCAGCAGCACGGCGGCCAGCGCGCCGGCGGCCATTGCCAATAGGAACAAAAGGAAAGATTGCAAATTTAAGGCAGAGTCATTGTATTCAGCTTCGTTGAGGGGGGCGGGCATGGGACAAATCCTTTTTGAATGATGATTATTTGATGGGCGTTATAAATATGCTTGCATCGGTTCGGTGAACAGCCAGCGGCCATCTTGCAGAACCAGCAGTGCGGCCATTTCCGGGTACTGGGCCAGCCATTCCAGCCCGGCATAACTGCCCAGGATGAATACGGCTTTAGCGGCGGCTTCGGCTTCCATCACGGATGGGGCCACGATAGTGACGGTTAATAAGTCGGTTTGGGCGGGCTGGCCGCTGCGAGGGTCGATGATGTGATGGCGCGGCTGCGCGTTTTGCGTCCAGTTGCGCCGGTCGCGCCCAGATGTGGCGACTCCGCCACCTGACAGGTGCAGCACCACCAGGTTTTTGCTCGGATCAAACGGATCGGCGATCCCAACCGGCCAGGCTTTTCCGCTGGTTTGTGGCCCGCTGATCGACACATCGCCAGCCGCATCCACCAGCGCCGGGGCAAAGGCTGATAGCTTTTGCGCAGCCTGGTGCGCAGCCCAGCCTTTGGCTACCCCGCCCAAGTCGAGATGTATGCCTGGCGGGATGCAAATCGTCTGCGTGGCGGCATCCCAGAGAATTTTTTCGAGGGCGGAAACTGCACTCCACATGGGCCGGTTGGGGAGAATCTGCTGGCGCGGAAGGGTCTCAAAGCTGCGGTCGTATCCGGCCTGGATGAGCGCATCGTACACTGTGGGTGTGACCAGGCCGCCCGTCAGCGTTTCTGCCGCTATGGAGGCCAGGAACACATCCCAGAGTGTTTGGCTGACGGGGGTGCTCCAGCCGGGCTCCCGGTTCAGGCGGCTGAGTTCACTTTCAGGGCGGAAGCGGCTGAGTACCTGCTCCCAGCCTTCGAACCAGCCCGGGACTTCATCCAAAGCGCGGGTGTGGATGAAGTCCCCATCCACAAGCGCCTGCATTTGGCAGCCCATGGCGTGAAATGATTTCTTGTGCAGCATTACGAACTCCGAGTTTGGGCAACCGGGGCTGGGGCGCTTCCTGAATTGTTCTGGCGGCCTTGTTTTTGTTGTTTTGTGGTTGGTTGTTGCGCTCCCTGGGCTACCTGCCGGGTTTGTGGGGCGCTGCCGCCAAAATATACCTTGACGTTGGGGGGTAACTCCGGGGCCGGGCTGGCGCTGATGGCTGCTTCGGGTGCGGCCAGGTTTTGTGCGGTTTCGATTTTTGCCGGGGTTGCGAAGATGTTCCACAGGCCGATGGTGGCGGTGATGGAAAGGGCGGCGAGGGCCATTTGGATGTCGTTCCAGTTTTTGGGGTTGGGTTTGGCGGGCATGGCTGGCTCCTAATCGTGATCTTCGTTGTCGTGGTCTTCGTGTTCGCTGTTGTTGGAGGCTTCTTGGTTTTTATTTTTCTTTGCCGGGGCTTTTTGGGTATCTTGGAAGGTGGTGTTTGTTTCGCTGACGAAGGCTACCTGTTGCGGGGCCACGCTTGCCAAAACCTGCCCATCCATGCCGATGTAAACTTTGTCGCCGCTGCTGAAGGTGATCAGGTAGGCTGGCAGGTTGTTGTAGCTGGATTTTTCAGCGCTGTACAGGTCTTGTTTGTTCATGAATTGGGCGGCCAGGGCTGCGGCTTGTTCCACCGTCACGGGGGTGGGTTCTGCCACTGCCTGGACGGTTTCAAGGGTTGGCTGGGGGGTGGGTGGCGTGCTGGCGGCGGTCTTCTGGTACGCCGATACAACCCCAAACAGGATGGCCAGGATGAATGTGGTCAGGGCGGCAGATATAAACAGGGTGCTTTTGCGCATGATGATCTCCTTTGATTGCGTGATTGAATGGTTTCAAAGGAGTAGTCGCCCCCGGCGGTGAAAAGTTATGCCGTGTAGATAAGGAATGGATGAGAAAAATTCCCCCGAAAATGATCTTCCAATTGCAGGGAGTGCCACAGTTTTCCTGCGCGGCACTCCCTGCAGAGGCATTGATTACTTAAAAAGGTGAAATTCGTGACCGGTCAGCGCGAAGAATCGCACCAATTCAGCCTTTGGCAAGACCAGCGTGGCTGTGTTGACCAGCGGGTGACTCAGGAAGTGTTCGCCCGGCCAGATTTCGGCATCCATCCACAACTCCACCTGGTGGCTGGCATCGTTTGCCAGCGCCATCATCGTCACCGAGCCGCGCGTCACGCCCAGCAGACGGTACAGGTTCTCCTCCGAGCCAAAGCGCAGGTGTGCGACCCCAAATTGCGGAGCCAGCGCTGCCAGGTCAACTGTTTTCTGGCAGGATGTCACCGCCAGGAAGAAGCGCCGCGCCTTTTTGTCGCACAGGAACAGGTTTTTTGTGCTAATGGCGGGGGTTTGTGGCCGGTGCTGCTCCGATTCGGCGCAGGTGAAGACTGCCGGGTGCTCGATGCGCTCGTAGCGGAATCCGTTTTGGTTGAGAAACAGCAGGAATTCTTGTTCAGAAATAATCATATTGGTGGCGTGGCATTAATGCCGCATTATGACCCTGATGGTCATAATCTGGTAAGGTTTCAAATCCAGGCGGATGGAATCATTCTCCGCGCTGAGAGCGGATTCGTTCTCCTCGAGCAGATTCGTCACCCAGGCTGCTTCCAGCGCGAACGCAAACCGGACTGTGACCGGCCCTCGTTTTCGGTGGCTTTCGTACAATCTGACGATGACCCCGTTCCCGTCCTCAGCCTTTTTCACCGTTTCGATGATGACGTTCGGGGCGGATGAAGTAATCAGTGAACAGCATTCAGTAATCAGTTTTCTACCGCTCACTGAACATGGATAACTGATTATTGGATCATTCAACGCATACGCCTCCCGCTGGGTGTTCTCCTCCCACGAGCCGGAGTGTGGCAGCAGGCTATAAGTGAAGGTGTGCTCGCCAAAATCGGCCATCGGGTCGGGCGTGGTTGGCGAACGCAGCAACGTCAGGCGAATGACATTGTCGTGGATGTCGTGGCCGTATTTGCAGTCATTTAACAGGCTGACGCCGTAACCGCCTTCGGACAAATCCACCCATTTGTGGGCGCAGGTCTCAAAGCGCGCCCAGTCCCAACTGGTGTTTTTGTGCGTCGGGCGCTGGACGTTGCCCCACTGGATTTCATAGGTCGCCAGCGGCGAGAAAACTTCCACCGGGAAGGCCACTTTGAGCATGGTGTGGCGCTCCATCCAGTTGATTTTCGTCTCAAAATCCAGCCGGGGCGAGTTGTGGCGCAGGGAAATGCGCTGGGTAATCTCGCTATTGAGAATCTTGCGGGTCACTTCCACCGTCCAGCGCAGCGGGCCGGATTCGACCAATCTGATGGAGGAGGCAGGTTCAGCGAGGTAAATCTTGTCGTCGTAGTAGATGTCGATGTCCCAGGCGTCGAAATCCTTGGGGCGGTCTTCAAAAGCCTGGAACTGGTTGGCCACCGCTCCAGCGGCGAGGACTTCACGGTTGGCGGATTTGTCGAAGATGCGGGTGATGTCGCCGGTTTCGGAGAAGGTGACGAGGAGAAAATCGTTTTCCAGTGTCAGGTTCCAGGTGTCAGGTGATTGGTAATTGGTAATTGGAGATTGATCGATGTTGACAGGGGTCACGCTGTAGGGCGGAAGTTCGCCCGCGTCAATCAGCACACCGCTTTCGACTGGTTGGATTCGCCAATTACCATTTATTGATTGCCAATCGCCAGGAAGGAATGCCAAATCGTTCCGCGGAAACGGTGTCGGGTTGACGAGCAGCACATCCCCGCCCAGGGTGGCGGCGATGGCCGCTAAAGCGGAATCTCGCTCACGGGTGATGGATTCCGTCAAATCGGCATATTGCTGGAGCGATTCTTCATACACCGGGCCAATGCTGGAGCCGGGAATAATGTCGTGGAACTGGTTGAGGCAGATGGTTTGCCAGGCGCTGGTAAATTGGGAAATTGGGTATTGGTATTCGGCAATTTGCGCAGCGAAAGTGGCGAGAAACTCGGCGTCATGCAGCAGGAATTCGCTTTTGCGGTTGGCGCGTTTGTTGCGGGCCTGGGTGGTGTAGGTGCCGCGATGGTATTCGAGGTAGAGTTCGCCATTCCAGACCGGCATTTTTTTATCGGCGGTGAGCGGCTCGATGGTTTGGAAGAACTCGCGCACGCTGGCCTGTTTGACCCGTGGCAGGCCGGGGATGTTGCCCATCACTTCGATGTTTTCGAGCATTTCGCGGGTCGGGCCGCCGCCGCCATCTCCGTATCCGTAGGCCATCAGCAGGTCGCGCTGGAGTTCCTTTTGCTGGAAGTTGCTCCACGCGCCCAGCGATTCGGTGGCGTTGGCCATCGAGTTGTAGGTGGCAAAATAGGGGCTGCCCAGCTCCATGACGGTGCTGAAATGGGTCAGGATTTGGGTGCCGTCCAGCCCCTGCCACAGGAAGGTGTCGTAGGGCAGGCGGTTGTACTGGCTCCAGCCGATTTTGATGGTCATGAAGTATTTCAGTCCGGCCTGCTGGATGAGCTGCGGCAGCGCCCAGGCGTAGCCAAAAACATCGGGAAGCCAGAGCACCGGGGTTTCGGCGTTTTTGCCAAAGTGTTGGCGGAAGTAGCTGCGCCCGAGCAGGAACTGGCGGGCGAGTGATTCTGCGCCGGAGAGATTGCAGTCAGCCTCGACCCACATCCCGCCCATCGGCTCCCAGCGACCCTCGGCGACGCGCTGTTGGATGGTTTCGAACAATTCGGGTTGATCCTGGCGAATAAATTCATAAAGCTGGGGCTGGGACTGGCTGAAATGGTAGCCGGGAAACTGTTCCATGTAGCGCAGGACGTTGTAGAAGGTGCGCTCAGATTTGCGGCGGGTCTGACCGAGTGTCCACAGCCAGGCCACGTCGATGTGGGCGTGACCGCTGGCGTGGATGGTAACATCCAGCGGTGGGCCGGCTTTGGCGAGTCCGGCCCGCAGCGCGGCAGCGGCCGGTTCGACGCTGGGATAGAAAGTATCGGGGAAAATCTCTACACTGCGGGTTTCAAGCAGGGCGAAGGCTTCGTTTAGGGCGTTGAGAATGCCGTGGCGGGCCGGGTTGCCTTCATCCAGTTTGGCGGCGGTTTCACAGGCCACGCGCGCCAGGGTGATAAAGTCTCGGGTGGGCTGGTGGATTTGGGCCACCTGGCACTGGCGCATGTAGAGTTTGGTGAACGAATCGCCGTTGGCGTAGCCGCCGAGCCCGGTCCAGCCGTGCAGGGCCAGGGTGTGGGGCTGGCCGTTGGCCCATTCGGGTTTGAGCAAAATCTCCTGGTGATGGCGGTCGGCGGTGGCATAGGGCGCGCCGTCGATGTAGGCCAGCGTTTCGGGGTGCGAAAAGTCGCCAGCATCGCCGAGCGGCAGGTAAAGGGCGATGGGCTGGGATGTGTCCCAGCCCTCGGGTACGGTAAATGTTGTCCGCAGGATGAAATCCTGCATCCAGAAACCCCAGTAATCTGTTGCGCCAATTTCAGGCCATTTTGAGTCGTCCACATTTGGGGCGACGGGGGGAGATGACAGGGGGCTATCCAGTTCTTTATAACGGAAGGCAGGCAAAGGGGCGGTTTTGATGTATGCGAGCGGGGCGATCAGCCCGAGCCGTTGGCGAATCTTTTCCAGTGTCCAGCGTTGGCGATGGTACATATTCATCCTTATCCATTATTCAAATTTTGGGGTAACTATCGAACCATCCCCGAGCAGGGATGGAACTTTTTTGGCGAGGGAGGCGCTTGGGGGTAATTGTAATCCAGAGCCCTGTTGCGCGGCGATTGCCTCATGGGGCAACCCCCAATTTGTACAACAAAAAGACTTTTGCCCCAAAGAGCAAAAGTCTTTTTGTTGGCGCAAGCGTAGGTCAGGTCTCGAAGCGCATTACCACTTCCTGGCCCAGGCCCAGTTTCGTGCCGGGACGCAGTTCGTAGGGCCGGTTCGGGTCAATGCGGATGCCGTCCAGCATCACGCCGTTGGTGCTTTGCAGGTCGGTGACGGTATATCGTTTTGCGGCTGCATCGTAGTTGATCTCAGCATGGCGGCGCGAAACCTTGATTTCGTTCGCCAGCATGGGTGTGCTGCGGCCCAGCACCACCGGGAATTCGGTCAATTCCAATCGCTGCCCGGTGGCAATGGTTGGGGCGGCTTCCACCACCAGGCGCGCCATTTGGCGGATTTCTTCCACCGCCAAATGGGTTTTATCTGAATACTCTTCTGGCTGGAAGGTTTTTTCGGGCGGGGTGATGGGCTGGTGTGGCTGGATCACCTGCGGCTGGGGCTGCTGCTGCGGCGTCCGCCCGGCAGGTTGCGAATGCTGATCGCGCACTGCTGAAACTTGCGCCACCGCCGGGGCGGTTTGGAACACCATCGGGATTTTGCTGCGACCAATTAACAGCTTATCGCCATTTTTGATTTCGCGGCGCACATTCAGCGGGATTTCCTTGCCGTTGATATAAATCGGGTTATTATCAGCCAGCAGTTCGACATAGTATTTGCCAGCGGCAAAAGTGATCTGTGCCTGTTTGCGCGAAATTGTCATGCCGTTTGGTAAAAGCTGCACATTCACCGCCAGCACAATATTATGATCCACCTCGTTGGTAGGCCGCCCGATCACCGCAGGCTGCCACTGGATATCGAAGGTTTTGCCGGTGCTTTCTTCGCGCAGGATGGCGTACTGGCCCGGTTCCAGCATCTGCCGGATGGTTTGGCGGATATACTCAAAAACCAGCTGGTCTTGCGGCTGGATGTCCAACTCCAGCATGGTTTTCGACGCAGCCAGGGGGCGATCCATGCCTTTCAGATAAAGGGCGTACTTGCCCGGAGAATCGGCGGTGATATCATCAAACTCGCGCAAAATCTCATCAATCAGGCCTGCCACCGTCAGGCTTTTATCCACTTTTGCGCGCTGGCCGGTGTGTTCGAACACATCAATCTTTACATCAATATATTCCATAGCGCCGCCTATTTCTTATCATCAAGAATACCAAACGCGCGGGCATTTTCCACAATATCCCTGTCCGACATCTTCTCGAACATAGATTCCGGCAGGCCTTTTTCAGCGAGCTTCTTCTTTATTTCGGGAATATTGTATTTGGAAGAATCGTCCGCCTTGGGAGCGGAAACGACTGCCGGGGCAGCTGCGGCCCCTTGGGCAGATTCCTGGGACTGTGGCTTGCCACCGTTATCTGGTTTTGGCAGCCATTCCGCTTTTTTGCCCAGATACCTGCCCCGGATGCGGCGCACCCACGTATCCAGTGAGCCTTCCACGTCATCGTCGTTGGCATAGGGTGTGGCAAGCTGCAACATGCTGGTAATCCCCGAGCGGACGGTGAAGGCGCGTCCCATTGGCAACTCAGCTTCGGCCAGGCTGCGCGGGAACTTACCGTTCAACCGGTTGACAGCATCTGCGCCCTTCAGCGCAATGCCAAAGTTGGGGGCCATGAACACTTTGCGCAGGTCATCTGATGCGCTGGTGATGGCCAGCGAGCCTGACACAATCAGTGAAATGCCTGAAGTCTGGTACTTGCGGATCAGCCCCGAGAGATTTTCAAAGAAACTCATCTTCTTGCGGCTGGATTCTTCGGTGAAGGCATCGTAATTGTCGATGAAGATCATGATTTTACGACGCTTGGGCTTGACCTCGAACTCGGCGCACTCGGCTTGCATATTTACCAGGAACTCATCCAACTGGCCAATATCTTCGATGGTCTGGACGACATGCGGCAGGTCGGCCAGGGATGTTTCGCTGGCTTTCCACAGCTTGCGCGAGTAATCAATCAGCACCATCACAACTTCATCTGGCGTGTAGTTGTAGGCAATCGAAAGCATGATCAGTCGCAGCGTGGTGGTCTTGCCTGAAAACGGTTGCCCGATGACAACCATGTGCGGCCCCATGCGCTCGATGTCGATCAGGGCCGGGGAGAGTGTGCGGTCATCGATGCCCATGATGGCATTCAGCCGGCGCACTTCGGGGAGTTGGGCGGTCTGCATCACGGTTTCGAGCAGGACGCGCAGCGGCAGTGTCTCTATGGTGGATGGCTTTTCACCCTTCCATTGGTTGGCCCAAACTTCGGCCATGCGCGCGGCCATTTTGCTGATTTTTCCCAGAGCATCGGGGTCTTTTTCATTGGGGGTGAAGGTCAGGGCGGTTTGGAATTCGAGTGGGATGTTGCCCACGCGCACATATCCGCGTCCCGGGACGGCGCTGAGATCGGCAGGAACGCCGCGCCCGACGATTTCGGAATACTCGGACGGGTCGGAGAGTTTCAGGGTGAATCGTTCGGTGATCAGGTTATAGAGTTTGCCGGTCAGGGCGTTGGGCAGGTCTGCCGAGATGAGGAAGTGTACGCCATAGGCGCGCGATTCACGCACCAGTGAGATCAACGGGCTCATCAGGTTTTCGTAATATTCCTTGAATTCGGCAAAGTTATCAATGACCACCAGCACCGCTGGGAGCATCTTTTGTGGGTGGGCCTGGTTGTACGAATCCAGGCTGTTGACTTTGGCTTCGCTGAAGAGCATCTGGCGCGCATCGATGATGTCGTTGACTTTGCGCAGGGCGCGCAATACACGCTCTTCTTCCTCGGATGTGATCACTGCGCCAACATGTGGCAGGTCACTGAGAATGCTCATGGCGCGGCCGCCAAAGTCGAGGATGTAGATGTGTAATTCGTCTGGGGAGTGAGTCAGGGCCAGACTGGTGATGATGGTGCGCAGGAAGGTGGTTTTGCCGCGCCCAGACGCGCCGAAGATGACGGCGTGACCATTCGGGAAGTCGATTTTGAGGGGTTTTTGCGAGGCCTGGTACGGGTTGTCAATGATCCCTATCAGCGGGCGCATAGCTGTTCGTCCCCATCCTGCCCCTTCCCACCGAAAATCTTCTTCCCAAAAACTAATGGCGCGCTCGTTGAGGGTCAGGGCCGGGGTGGTTTCATGGTCATTGACTTTGAGCAGGTCGATGTCGGCGTCGCTCATGTAGGCGGTGTCGAGGGCGGTCTCGAGGCTGAGCACGTTGCCGTGACTTTGGACGGGCAGGAAGGCCGGCCAGGGCCGCCATTGTGGGCGTGATTCTTGTGTGGAAAGGCCAGCCATCATCTCGACGATGACATCGTACAGTTTGGGCGGCTCGGCAGATTTTTGCTTGTCGCTTTTGCGCGGACGGTCTTGCCAGATGACGTGCTGGACGACGTTTTCTTCTTGCGGGCCTTTGTAGTCGCCGCCGGTGTATGCTGTTTGGATGAGTTCGATGTTCTCGTTGCCGATTTGCAGGTAGCCGCGCCCCGGGATGCCGGGCGGCAGGAAGGCTGCATCGGCGCGCCGCAGAACTTCGCGGCTGTCATCGGGTGTTTCCACGCGCAGGGAGATGCGGAATTTGATGTTGGCGCGCATCTGGTCGGTGACGCCTACCGGGCGCTGCGCTGCCAATATGAGTGTAACGCCCAACGCGCGGCCCAGGCGGGTGATGCTTTCAAGTTGGGCTTTGTATTCGGCATTCCCCGAGATCATTTCGGCGAATTCGTCGATGATGATGAACAGGTGTGGGTAAGGCGGGCGCTCGGGGTCGAGGTTCAACCCTTTGCGGCGGTAGTGGACGATGTCTTTGGAGTTGGTATAGGTGTTCAGGCGCTGGCGGCGATCCAGTTCGGCGATGATGGATGCAAAAACACGCGCGGTGGCCGATTGGTCCAGGTTTGAGACGATGTCTACGGCGTGGGGCAGGCGCTTGAATGGTTCGAAGGCCGAGCCGCCTTTGTAGTCTACCAGTACGAAGTTGAGCACATCTGGGTTGAAGTTGAGCGCCATGCCGATGATGAGCGTCATCAACAGCTCAGATTTGCCCGAGCCGGTTGAACCGGCGATGATGCCATGGACGCCATCCGCTTTGGCTGAGAAGGTCAGCACGCGCGGTTCATTGCCTGAGAGCAGGCCAACCGCCGTGTAGAGCCAGTCGGCAGATTTGGGGTCCATGCTGCGCCGCCAGTTTTCGCGGGCGAATTCCTGAAGCTGGTCAATGGACTGGATGTTGAGCATCTCCAGCAGTGTGACGGTGGATGCCAGGCTGGAGCCGTATCCACGCCGGATGTCGAGCGGTTCCAGGTGGCGCGAAAAATCGCGGGCTTTTTCCTGGGTGGAAACCAGTTTGGTTGCGCCAACATAGCGGATGGTGTTGAAACCGGTTTCAGCGTAGCGGAAAATGGCGGATTCTTCGTCGTCTGGGTGATTATCCACTTCGATGATGGCATTGCAGCGGCTGGGAACTTTGGCGCGTTCTGGCACGAGGAAGATGATGCCCGCCCCGAGCATTTGCCCATCCATCATGATGGTGCTGATGGCGGCTTCGCCTTCCAGGTCGCGCAGGCACGACCAATCGGGGGCTGGGGTGCGCACATCCACCACGACCAGCAAGAAGGGCAGGCGCACATCTGCGCCGCTTTCTTTATCTTGCAAGCGCATCCGGCGGCGTTCCAAAATGGTGCGGATGTTCTTCCAGAACAGGCGCATCCGATCGGCTTCGTTCTCGCCCGGTTTTTGGTCAGCCTCGAAGAGCAGGGTTTCGGTTTTGTCGGTTTCCTTGCAGTGGGGCAGGGCGTAAGCCCAGCGCCAGTACTGGCGCGCGGCGCTCGTCCCGGCTACGTAGAGCATGGTATCCTGCGGCGAGTGGAAGGCGGCATAATCGACCAGTATCGTATTCAGGTAGGCATGGACTTTTTCGGGAATGTTCCCCACCACGCCAATGGCATGACGGACGCTGATGCCTTTTGCTTCTTGTGACTGCTCAGGCCTGCTCTCTTCCTCATCCTGTTTCTTCGCTTCAACCTTTTTTTGTTCTTTTTCATCTGCTGGGGCGTACATTGGTATGGTCACCGGCACATCAAAAAGCAGGCGTGAGTCTTCGGCCAGGCGGGTGGCTTCGCGCGTCAGCGGGTTATCGGTTTTTTCGTTTTCAGAAATTTTGTAGATGACGGTCGATTGGCGGGTGCTGAGACCGAGTCTCAGGTGCAGGAAGTCATGGTCGGTGGGGCGGCGTTCCCACAGGCGTGTGCCAGAGCGAATGGCCTCTTGCCGCGCTTCGGCGGGCAGGTCAATATCTGCGGCCATGCGCAGGGTGGTATCTGGGTTGGGATAGTTGTAGAAGTAATAGATGCGTTGCTGCTCGTGCTCGCTCTCCATCTTGCGGCGCAGCTCACCAATCCGCCGTTTATAGGATGCTTCGGCTTCATCGCTCTGTTTGCGCTCAGAGATGTTGGTGTAGATGGCCAGCGCCACTGTGGCTACCACCGAGAGCATCATCGGGATCATCATCATCATGTTGCGGCCCTGGCTAAACATGGAGACGAGAATATAACCCAGGATCATCACCATTGGCAGGAAGGCCTGCTGGAGCACCTGCCCAATCTTTACTTCGGTATCTGGCGGGTTGGGGATGTTGTTGGCCCCGGATGGCAGCCCGGGTTCTATGCGGGGCGGTCTATCGATATAAACTTTGTTTGCCATATCATCTCTCCCTGGCTATGGGGTTACCGGAACTGCTGACATTGCCAGAAGCAGGAGCAGTGAAATTGCCAGCAGCGAACCAAGCACAATGAACACCATCCGCCAGTTAACGCGGAAAGGTTTCTTTTCGGCTGGGATGGCCGGGAAGTTGGATTGCAGTGCGCGGGCGAAGGCTGGCACATCGGCAAAGCGCTGGCCCGGCTGGTTTTGGATGGCTTTTTCGGCAATTTCTGGGACATTTTTCAGGTCGATGCGCCCGGTGGGTTTGAACTCTGCCTGGGAGATTTCGCCCACAACGGCTTCATCCTTCTTCAGGTGATATTCATACGCTGGACGCCCTGCCAGCATCTCGTAGAGCAACATTCCCAACCCGTACACATCGGTTGCGGGGCCCGGGCTGCTGCTTCCGCTGAGAATTTCAGGGGCGGTATAGGCAGGCAGGTTGTAGTTGCCATTCCAGGCGTCGATGGCAGCCTGTCCGCTGGCGCTGATGCCCAGGTCGAGCAAAAGCGGGCGGGGAATGCCCTGCTTATCGAAGCGGATCAAGATCACATCGGGATTGATGCACAGGTGTAATTTCCCGGCCCGGTGCAGGTAATAGATCACATCCGCGATGCTGATGACGATCCAGCCAGCATGTTGGTACCAGGGCTGCGGGTTTTTGAGCAGTAGGTTGCGCAGCACAGTCCCCTCGGCATATTTGAAGATGGCGTAAAATTTCAAACGGCCTTCGATCACAATCCAGCCATAGGGGTGCTGTTCGATACTTCCCTGAATGTGAGCGGGTAAAAGCACTGGCAAGAGTGGGTGCTGCCCGGCTTTGGCCAGTTGCAAAAAGGCTTTGGCTTCCAGTTTCAGCTTTTCTTCACAGCCCACATTGGCAACTTTGAGCAGGATATTTTCTTTATCGCGCCGGGCGTGGTAAACAATAGCTGAGCGGGTAATGATAAGCGGTTCAATAATTTCAATTGGCCCGAACCATTCGCCGTTGTCGAAAATCTCGGTGGCGTTTTCTGCCGGGCAGTATTTTTCCTGACACCACAGGTTAAAATCTTGTGAAATGATGTTACATCTCTGACAAATTCGCTTCATAAAGCCTCGCTGGATGAGGGCTTCTGCCTGGGCTGGTAAAAACAGTCCGCGCCGCAAAGAGCGGTGCGCTCTCAGCAGACGCGGACGTTTGCGTAGAGGACAGGCGGATTGACACATATTACCTGCCTTGGGGGAGACAGGTAATATGTGTCAATATACCGGGGGAATTAGCAGAATCGCCTGGAGCCTGACAAGTCGCCATCGCGATAGGCGCGGATAGCGCTCTGGATGTCGCCGGAAAGTTCGTGCATTTTCTGCGCAGCTTTCTGGACGTTGGGTTTGATGCGGTCAATGAAGGTGGCAACTGCGGCAGTTGCGCCGAGCGAGAGCCAGGCAGTGGCTTTCAAAACCAGGCTGAGCGCTTCAAGGGTTTTTGCAACGCCTTCGAGAATGCTGCCAAAGGTCTGGAAATCTTTGCTCATCTTCTCGACAGCGGGGATATCCATAAAGACTTCGTCTGTCATGTCCGTTTCTCCTTAATACCGTCTAGAAAATCCCGCCAAATATTTCAAGTAGCGAGTTGGCCTGTTGGGTGGCCTGTTGCACAGCCTGGGCCATCTGTTCTTGGGATTTCTTAATGCCGTTGGCAAAATTGGTATTGATACCCATAATATTGACCAGCATCGGGATAACTTCGTCGGTCATTTCCTGGGCAAAGCGGTTGGCGCCTTCGCCTTTCCACATACCTGCCATGACCGCAGAAACCAGGGCGCGTAACGGGGCCGTCACGGCATCTTGGATAATATTAACCTGAGAGAGAATCTGGTTGATGATATCGCCGACAAGGTCTTCGACCCATTTAAACAATCCAAACATGGCTTCCTCCTGGGATTAGAAATTGTTTCCGGCTGAATTATCGGCCTGGCGCATGTCGTTCATGGCCTGTTTGATGTCATTTGAAACTTCAGAGAACTTGCCACTGAGTTTGTTGACCTTGAAAACAAAAATATTCAGAGCCTGTACATAGGCTTCACCTGGAGGCCCAACCAGCGCGCCATTTTGCATTTGAGCGGCGATTTTCTGGGCAGTGGATGCGGTTTGTGCCAATCGGTCTGACACACCCTGGCAGTGGGCTGCCATTTCTTCCAGGGCAGGGTAATTTACACGGATTTGGTCTGACATTTTTCGCCTCTCTTATCCGATATTGCTGAAGAAACTCTTAGTGCCTTCATCGGCGCTATGGATGGTGTGAATGATCTGCTTGGCGACATTTCCGGCAATGTCGAGGGCCTGCACCATCCTGCCCATGGCGGGCAATACGGTGCCCTCCATCTCGTTAAAGAATTTATCTGCTCCCTGGCCAACCCATTGGTTGCCATGCAGACTTTCAACTTTCCCTTTGGTCTGCTGTAAGAGAGCCCGGAGCTCGTTCTCTTCCGATTGCATGAGTTTGATGATGTTTTCCATCTCATCATAATTGACTTGAACAGTTCCAGCCATTTTTCATCCTTTCCAGTGCATAGTGGATAATTCAATACATGCTGGTTTGACCATTTTCTTGATTCCTGACCAGCCAGGCACCAGGGAAAAACTTTGCGAGGTGGTGTTTTATTTTGTAAGCTGCAACCTCCTTACATTTTAGCAAACTACACTAATACTCTAGCATTTTTGTAATTCAGAGTCAAGTAGTCTTTTTTGGGGGCTTTTCCATCTCCGGCACAAATTGTGCAAGGGGATCAGCGAAAAGGCGCTATTTGAAATTGGCGTGGTAAAGATCACTCATCCTGTTTGTCTTTGATGGCCTTTACGGCTGCGCCGACGGCCGCGCTGCCGACCAACCCGGCGGCCCCGGCCACAACCCCGCCGCTGCTATCCGGTGTGGGCTGGCTTCCACCTGTGGGTGGGGTGCTGCCAACGGGCGGTACTGCGCCGCCGCCACTGCCACCGCCGAAATCGTGATCGGGCAGGTTTTGTGCCCCGCCCGAAGCTGCACCGGCAAAGGCGTTTTGCTGCGGCCCTACCGAGCCTGTGCCCAGGCCCTGTAAATCACCCTGCATTCCCTGGCTGGAGCCACCACCTCCTCCGCCACCTCCGCCTCCGCTGGCTTCGGGCGTGGTCTCGGGTGTTTCGGTGGCGGCCTGTTCATCTGGCCCCAGCGGTGTTTCAGATTGGCTGGGAACATCTGATCCAGCTGCGTTGGGTTGCGATGCCTGCCCGGCCTCGTTAAACTGACCAGCCCCAAAATCGTCACCGGGTTGACCGCCACCGGCAGCCTGCCCGGCCTCGTTAAATTTTCCGGCACCAAAATCTTCGCCAGCCCCGCCTGGCGGCCTGCCGCCAGGGATTGCGCCGAACATCCCGCCGCTAAAATCACCTTTGGTGAAATTCCCGGCGGTATCCTGGTCAGCTTCGTGGATGATTTTCATAATTTCCAGCAGCTTATCCTGGGCCATATCGCACGCATTTGCCAGCCGTTTTAGCGCGGGCAGCAGTTCAACCTCCATTTCGGCAAAAAATTTATCGGCGGCCTCGCCGCTCCACTCGCCATGCAGGTTTTGGACTCGCTGGCGGGTGTCTGAGAGAATCTGAATGGTGTCGTCACCCTCATTGTTCAGGGTTTTTACGATTTTGTGCAGGTCATCGTAATTTAGCTGGATCATGTTTGACATTTTTTTGCTCGCTCAGCTGAGATCAAATCGGATGATAACGTTTGGCCCAAGCCCAATGGCGGTGCCGCTTGTCAGCAAGACGGGCTGGCCGGGGGGAATGCGCTGGTTGTTGATGCGAGTTCCATTGCTGCTGTTCAGGTCTGTAATGAAATAAACTCCTTTGGCTGCATCATAAGTGATTTGGGCGTGCTTGCGTGAGATGTTGCCTTCCTGGATGATCAACTGCCCTTCGGCCCTGCCGATGACGAATGGGATTTGCGCCACCGGGATGGCTCCGCGCGGGATGACCGCCCCGGTAGCCTGGATGACCGTTATGGAAGCAGTTTTCTGGCTGGGGCTGGCATAGGCTACCATCGTTGCTCCAGCGCTGGCATCTTCGGCGATCAGGGTAGCACCTGCCGGGGGTATGGGAGCCACTGCCGGGGCGGAAGGTGGCGCTGGCGGCCTGGGGTTTGAATCTGCCTGGGCTGGTGGTGTTCGCCCACGCGTGGCAGGAATCGGCTCATCCGCAATGGGTATGACCGGCCCGCCGGATTTTTTCCCATCTTTCAGCTTCCCACCCATGCGCCCCTGCAAAACTGGCGTGCCGCTGAGTGATTTTTCGCGCGAGGATGTATACATCATGAACCCAACCACCACGGCGATAATGGCGACGATCATGAACAGGATGATGGGGGAGGCGATCAGCGCGGCGATGGCGATGGCGATGTAGTTGGGCGATTTGCGGGTGTAGCTGATGCCTTCATATTGCGCGGTGGAGTAGACCTGGTTGTTTTTGCCCAGGGTGCGCACGATGATGGTGTATTTTCCGGTTGGTACTTCGCTGTCAGCTAGCGCTACAGTCACGTTTCCGGCTTCGCTGCCAGGGGGCGGGCTGGTGAAATCGGAACCGCTCACTTTGGTGCCGGTGTTTTCATCCACCAGCCAGCCATCGAAGCCACCGATCAGGTTGAGTTGGCTGGTGGTGACGGTGAGCACAAGGTCATTGTCTTTTTGGGCGACGGCCTGGATGGCGAGTGAGGGCAGGTCGGGGGCAAAGGTGAAATCGTGGATCAGTTCCTGGAAGCTTTTTCCATCGTTGTCTTTGAACCAGGTGAAGAGGGTCTGGTCGGTTTTGCTCACTGCGATCATGCGCAGTTCGTAGTCACCGCCGATTTTTAGTTTGTCGGTGGGGATGTTGTAGGCTTTTTGTTGGGCGACATCATCGAACTGGTATTCGGCCACTTTTGAGCCGGCTTTGACATCCCAGATGGCGATTTTGATATATTGCACCAGTTCGGAGGATGTCATGGCGAGTTGAATGTCGTAGGTCTGGCTTTCTGGTTGGAACTGTAACCCGACAAGTTGTCCGTTAACCGGGCTGGGCGGGCCGGGGTAGTCGATATTTGATTCGATTGTGAAGGCCTGGCTGAGGCTATCCTGGTCTTTGCGGTTGAGGGTTATCACCACCTGGTTTTTGCCGCGTTTGGGGTAGATCAGGGCTTCGATCATCCATTGGGCCTTCAGGCCGTCCATGATGTTCTGGAAGGCCTGGGCCATGTTGCCTTCTTTTTCGATGGCTGAGAAGCCGCCGGTGCTGGCTGCCAGCCCTTTGAGTTCGACATCGTTTAGCGCAGATTCTTTGAAGGATATGCCGATGGTGTTGATGGGGATTTGGGTGCTTTGGGCAAAATCGGAGAGTTCTTGAAAGCTATGTTTGCTGCATGGTTTCCCGGCGGCGGTTTCATCTTTGCCATCGGTAAACAGGATGATGGCGCGGCGTCCGGGCGGGGCTTTTTGCAGGGCTTCGGCGGCGCTGTAGGCGGCATCATACAGGCACGTGCCTTTGTTGGCTACTTTGTACTGGTCGATGGCAAAGCTGACTGCCGGGATGTTTTGGGTGAAGTCCTGGATGAGTTTGATGTCTTCGTTGAATTGCACCACGGAGAAGAAGGCGTTGTCGGGGGTGTTGTTGAGGGCTTCTTTGGCGGCTTTTTTCAGGTTTTCGGCGGCTCCACCCATACTGCCGGAAGCATCCAGTACCATGACGATGTAGATGGGTACATCTGGTTTTTTGAATTCGGCTGGGGCGCTGAAGTTGGTTTGGGGTAGTGCGATTTCTGCGCTGGTGATGCCCGTATCGGTGATTGGCAGGCTGGTTTTGGGGTCGTAGATGTTGAAGTAAACCTTCAAGATCATTGCATCGGGGGTTTCGAGGGTGGTAACCAGGCTCGTGCGAATTTCCCAGCCGGTTTGGGCCAGGACTTCTGTGACCGGGGAAGCTATGAGGGCGATCATCAAGGTTGCGAATAGCAAGGTCTTCAGGGTACGGTGCACGCGAGCCTCCAGGTGATAAGATAAAAATAGTCTGAATTGCATAAAAATTATAGCAAGTTCCGATAACATTTTCTAGTGGGTAGCGCCCCCGAAGCCGTTATAATGTTTTTTTGGGTGCTGATACTTCAAATGAAAAAACTTCGCGGGATTTTGGTTGGGATTTGGCTGGTTAATATGCTGGTCTGCCTGGGGGTGGCAGCAGCTTTTTATAATGGGATGCCAGCTCCGGCCCCGATTGAGGAGGCTAATCAGCAGGTGGATGCTTTTATCCACCCGAACCAGCCCACGCGCACCAAACGTCCCACTATCACCCCGATTCCCCCGCCTACCCAGAGAGCCACCATCACACCTTTCCCTGCGATGACCCGGCCACCGACCACTACGCCGCTGGTGCTGCCGCCCGCGCACCTGATGGTGATTGGCCAGTCGGTGGAAGGACGCAGCCTGGAAGTGTATCGTTTTGGCAGCGGTGAGCGTAAAAAGCTGATCGTGGCGGGCATCCATGGCGGCTATGAATGGAATACGGTGGCGCTGGCTGAGGAGCTGATCGCTTATGTTGACGCGAATGATGGGATTATCCCTTCGGATACCAGCCTGTATATCCTGCACAACCTGAATCCGGATGGATATGCGCGCAAAAAGGGTATCGATGGTCGCGCCAACGCTAATAACGTGGACCTGAACCACAACTTTCCCTATAACTGGCAGCTCGATTGGAGCCGCGATGGCTGTTGGGCCTGGCGCACACTGACCGGTGGCAGCGAGGGCGGCTCGGAGCCGGAAACACAGGCGCTGATGGCTTTCATCGATAAAATTGGGCCGGAGGCCATTATCAGTTATCACAGCGCGGCCCTGGGGATTTTCCCCGGTGGCAACCCGGAGTTCGCGCCATCGGTGCGGCTGGCGGAGGCGGTTGCCCGCGTGAGTGATTACTCCTATCCGCCCATCGACACCGGTTGCGATTACACCGGCAACCTGACGGATTGGGCCGCCAACACGCGCGGTATCCCGGCGATTGATATTGAGTTGACCAATCACCGGGATACCGATTTTGAGCAAAATTTGCGCGTTTTAGGGGTGTTTATAAGCTGGAATCCGTAACGTATCTGTTTTCTGGGTTTTGAGCGTTTTCTCAATGAGACACCGGGAACCTTGTTATCCCCACAAAGCACAGTCAGGTTCTCTTGTGGTGCGACGCACAACGACTTTAAGCCAGCCCTGTGGAGCACATCTCAGGTGTTGACTTTAATGTCAGACAAGTCCATAATTAGACAAAGCAGCCCTGAGACCACATTGTAAAAGGAGACTGAATGACCCAAAAAGTTGACACTTTGTTCGTCAATGCCCATGTCCTGACCATGGACGAACCCATGAACCAGTATCGCAACGGTGCGGTCGCCGTCAGCGGAGATAAAATCGTGGCCGTCGGCTCCGAAAGTGAGTTGAAAAGCCAGTTTGAATCCACGGAGATTGTCGATTGCGGCGGGAAAATCCTGATGCCGGGGTTGGTCAATGCCCACACCCATGTTCCCATGACACTGCTGCGCGGCCTGGCCGACGATCTGCGCCTGGATGTCTGGCTGATGGGCTATATGATGCCGGTTGAGCGCGAATTTGTCTCACCTGATTTTTGCCGCCTGGGCAGCCTCATCGCCTGTGCCGAATTTATCAAAAGCGGCGTCACCAGCTTCGCCGACATGTACTATTTCGAAGAAGATGTCGCCAAAGCCACCGCCGATGCTGGTTTGCGAGCCGTGTGCGGCCAAACGGTGCTCAAATTCCCCACACCCGATGCCAAATCGTATGAAGATTCGCTGGCCCTGGCGCGCGATTTCATCATCCGTTGGAAAGACCACCCGCTGATCGTCCCGGCAGTTTCGCCGCACGCCCCATACACCTGCACCCCCGAGATTTTACGCGCCACCGCCCAACTGGCGGTGGAATTTGATGTTCCGTTGCACACGCACATCGCCGAGACTGCTTTTGAAGTCGAAAACATGCGCAACGAAAACGGCATGCCGGTCGTGCCCTACGTCAAAAAGCAGGGATTGTTCGAGGCCAAAGTCCTGGCGGCGCATTGCGTCCACATCGACGAGGGCGAAATGCGCACCCTGCTCCATGCGGGCGCGGGCGTGGCCCATAACCCGTCGTCTAATCTCAAGCTGGCCTCGGGCTTTGCCCCGGTAACCAAAATGCTCGAAACCGGCCTGAACGTGGGGATCGGCACCGATGGCCCGGCATCTAACAATGACCTGGATATGTTCGAGGAAGTGCGCCTGGCGGCGTTCCTGGCCAAAGCTGCCTCCAACGACCCAACTTCGCTGCCTGCTCCCCAGGCCTTAACCATGGCCACCCGCCTGGGCGCGCGCGCCCTGCACATTGGTCACCTGACCGGCTCGCTCGAACCCGGCAAACGCGCCGATATCATCCTGGTAGATATTGACCCGCTGCACAACTCCCCGCGCTTTGAACGCGACCCGAACAACGCCTACGCCCAAATCGTCTATGCCGGGAAATCGACGGATGTTACCGATGTAATGGTCAACGGCAAATGGCTGATGCGCTCTCGCAAATTGCTCACGCTGGATGAATCTGCCCTGTTGCAGGCTGCCGCTGGCTACGCCAAGAAAATTGATTCTTTCTTGATGGCGCGTGAACAATCAGTGTTATCCAAACTCATCGCGCTCGGCGGTTCGATGGAGGAGGAGAGCTTCGAAGTGCAGTTGAAAGTCAAACTGGTTGAACCGGCCAAAGTCCAGAATTCGGTCAAATCGCCCGAATTGGAAATCCTGTACCAGCGTCATTATCGCCAGTATGATACCTATTTTGAGTTCAGCGACCCAACACAAGGACGCCTGCGCTACCGCGAAGACGATTTTGTAGATGTCAAAGGCAACGTGACCAACGTCCGGGCGCGGCTGACGCTGATTGGGCAGAACGCAGGCGAGTTTGAAGAAGATGTGCTGCTCTCGCGTTCGCGTTTCCTGGCCCCGGCAGCCCAAACCTTGCGCTTTTACCGTGAATACTTCAAGCCGGTGAGTGAAAAAGTGGTCGAAAAAGACCGCCTGCGCTGGCATGTCAAATTCAAAGGCGAGGAGTTTTTCATCAACCTTGATAGCTTCGAAACCCCCAAACTGGGTACTTTCCTGGAGATCAAAAGCCGCACCTGGAGCCGCAAAGACGCCAAAATCAAGGCCGCCCTGGCGCTGGAACTGGTCAACCTGCTTGGCGCTGGCGCTGGTGAACACCTGACCCGCGATTATGTGACCCTGGCCGGGTAATATTTGGGGTGAAAAGCGAGCTTTTTCACTCTAAAAAGAGTGGGGCGAGATGCAATCTCGCCCCATTTTGCTATTTGCGCTTGCGTGCCAGCCTGAATCCGCCAAGGATTATCAGGATGATGGCAAGCAGCAAGCCCAGTCCTAGCGCCGCAACCTTGAGCCATGTCGCTGTGGCGGATTGGGGCGGGGGCTGGACTTCAAAAGTGATGAAGGCTGCCCGGTCGATCGGCAGTCCATCCTGTTGGGCGCTGACGCTGATTTCGGCCGCGTACAGGCCGGTTTGGCTGGGCGTGTATGTCAGCGTGTACGAACTGCCCGCGGCGAGCAGATCAATTGTTTCGGTGGAACCATCCGGCTTGCGCAGCAGCGCCCGGGCGGAGTCGATGGCCGGCGCGGAGCCATCGGCTGTCAGCGTGGCATGGATGCTCATGGGTGTATCCAGCGCGGGGAGTGTGGTACTCGGTTCCACTCTCAGCTGTGCGCCACCATCGAAACGGGCCGAAAGCGCAAAGTCTGCGCCTTTTGCCGGGGTGGAGGCTGTTGGTAGCAGGGTCACAACCCACTTTCCGGGTTTGGGCTGCTTAAATCCGTAGCCGAGATATACCAGCGCTTCGGGGTCTTCCACTTTGATCAGGCCGTTTTTGACCGGGTCAAGCTGGATGGTCTTGCCGCTGGCCCCTTGCACGCTGACTTCCAACGAGTGGGTATCATCGAAAAGTGCAAAACTGGCCACCGCTACGTTGGTATCGATGTTGATGGTGACCTGGGCGTTCTCGCCGGGGTTGACGTGGCCGGTGTAGATGCGGGTGAACTGCATCGGGGCGGAGTTGGTGGCCGGGCCAGGCTCGGGGGCGTTGAAACTATCTCCGGGCGGATTCTGCAACAGCGGGCGGACAAAGTCCCGAAAAACTTCGGCAGAACCGGTTAATTCGTGGTGCATCAGCGGCGATTGTTCGGCCTTTTGCAGCGTGATGGCGTTCAGGCTCTCAAACGAGACAACTGTGTCGGATGGCACGCCGGTACAGGGTGCGCTGACGGGTTCCAGCAGGTAAGTTCCGGCCAGGGCGTAGAACGGAACACCATGACGCCGGGTAATTTGCTGGTTGAAGATGCCTTCCATGTATTCCGGTAGGATTTCGAGCGAGCCAGGCAGGTAAAACCCGAGTGCGGCAGCCAGGCTGACACAGGCCGACCCAGCGTTGGGCGTGCCCAGGATGATGAGCTGGCCGATGTTGCGGCCGTTCATTACCCGGTCGAGATAATAGCGCGAGATCATCCCACCCATGCTGTGGACGAGCAAATCGACTTTTTCTGCGCCGGTAATTTTTTGCACGCCGCTGATGTATTGCCCCATGATTTCAGCGTTCTGCGCGATGGTGTTGGTGCGCAGCGATGGATCTGTCATCAGCCCGGTGTTGAGTGTGCCGGGAGTCTGCCCATCGCCCACAGCAAAGCCGGGCAGTCCCAGCGTAGCCAGGTAACCGCCCGGGCCAAGGTAATTGATCCAGGTTTCAGCGCTGGAGATGAATCCATGCACCATCACCACCGGGCGCGGAGCCACTTCCACCTGGGCGCTGCCCGGCTGCGGCGCTCCGCCCACTTCCGCGCGGATGATGCGGGTTGTCACTGCTTCGCCGCCGGGATTCCAGCGCCAGCCCAGGCTGTTGAAGGATTCCGTTTTACATTCGGCGCTGCCAGCCGGGATGGTGCAGGCTGCCACAGCATCGGGGATGCCATCCAAGAAGAAGCGGGCCGGGCTGGCGGCATTCACTTTGGCAGGCAATGTCACCTGTAGCTGGAGGCTGTTCCCGTCGGTGATTTTATTGGTTTCGGCCCCGTTTTTATCCAAAATCCGGATTTTGGCATCCGCAATTTGGGCCTGTGCCGTGGAAAAGGGCAGCAAAAACGTGAGGGCAACGATCAGGATGACGAAAAGGATACGATTCATGGTTTTCTCCCGGGAATGTGTTGGGCTGGCCAGGAATAGTTTACTGATTTTCGCCGGGATTTGCAAACCCAAATTCCGCTCACTGAGAAAGTTTAGAGTTTTTCCTTATCTATGAGATCTCAAATCGCAAAATCGCTGCCTTCCCAGGCTTCTTCGCCGTGTGGCAGGTGGACATGGTTGGGATGTTCGTGCCCGGCCACGTGTGATTCCAGATCATCCACACGCGCCAGCAGTTCTTTGATGGCAACGGCAAAAACATCGGGCATGGATGTGTGGTTCAAGTCTGGGGCATCACCGGCGTGGTGGGCCCTGGTGCGCTTGATGATCTGTCCTGGCACGCCCACCACCACCGAATTTTCCGGCACCGATTTGACCACCACCGCATTCGCGCCGATGCGGCTGTCTGCGCCGATGGTGATGTTGCCGAGCACTTTGGCGCCCGCGCCAATTGTCACCCGGTCGCCGATGGTGGGGTGGCGTTTTCCCTTGTTCAGCGATGTGCCGCCGAGCGTTACACCGTGATACAGCGTTACATCGTTACCGACAATGGCTGTTTCGCCGATGACTACGCCCATGCCGTGATCGATGAACAATCCCTGACCGATGTTTGCGCCGGGGTGGATTTCGATACCGGTTATTCCGCGTGCAAGCTGTGAGAGCCAGCGGGCAACCAGCTTGAAGTCTTTCATCCACAGCCAGTGGGTGATGCGATGCACCCAGATGGCGTGCAGCCCCGGGTAGAGCAGCATAATCTCAAATTTGGTGCGCGCTGCCGGGTCGCGTTCCAGCGCCGAGTTCAAATCATAGCGCAGCGAAGCGAAAAAATTGGGCTGCTGTGACACTTTGGGGGTGATTAGTTCAGCTTGCATGATGGCCTCTTGTTTTCAACTGGGTAACTCGAACGACGCACTCCTAAGTGGCAGGCTAATCTGCCAGGTGCGCGTACAGCGCCGAGGAGAGATACCGTTCGCCGAACGAGGGGATGATCACCACAATCAGCTTGCCGGCATTTTCAGCGCGGTTGGCAACCTGCAGGGCGGCCCATGTGGCAGCCCCAGACGAAATCCCAACCAGGATGCCCTCCTCCTTTGCCAGCCGTCGGGCAGTTTCCATCGCGTTGTCATCGCTGACGCGGATGATTTCATCGTAAACCTGGGTGTTCAGCACCGCCGGGACGAAGCCTGCCCCAATGCCCTGGATTTTGTGCGGCCCCTTTGCGCCGCCCGACAGCACCGGTGAAGCCTCCGGTTCAACCGCAATAGCCTTAAACGATGGCCTGCGGGCTTTCAACACCTCGCTCGTACCCGTGATGGTGCCGCCTGTGCCCACACCCGCCACCAGAAAATCGATTTTTCCATCGGTATCGCGCCAGATTTCTTCAGCGGTGGTTTTGCGGTGAATTTCGGGATTGGCCGGATTCTTAAACTGTTGTGGGATGAAATATTTGGCCGGGTCGGACGCTGCCAGTTCTTCCGCGCGTTTGATCGCCCCGCCCATGCCTTCTGGCCCCGGGGTCAGGATCAACTCTGCGCCGTAGGCTCGCAGCAGCATCCGCCGTTCTTTTGACATGGTTTCGGGCATGGTCAGGATGCACTTGTAGCCGCGCGCAGCCGCCACCATTGCCAGCGCAATGCCCGTGTTGCCGCTGGTCGGCTCGACGATGGTTTTTCCTGGCGTCAATTCGCCGGATTTTTCAGCTGCTTCGATCATCGCAAACCCGATGCGGTCTTTCACGCTTTTGGCCGGGTTATAAAACTCCAGTTTTGCCACCACCTCGGCTTTTGCCCCGGTTGTGATACGGTTCAGCCGCACAAGTGGGGTGTTGCCGATCAATTCTGTTACGTTCGCTGCGATTTTCATCTCTAAAATCTCCTGGTTTGTTGTAAAAAATGTCAGGGCAGCCTGCCCTGTGTGAAAATGTATCTCGCTTTGCCTGGCAGCGTCGCCCCTGCCTGTGCATCCTGGAGACCCGTTAAAAATAAAATGCCAACAGCTTCGGTTGCGTTTGCAAACAAAAAGACGGCGTGCAAGCGCCCTTGTGAATTGTGGTCACAAGCGGAGTTCGCGCGCCGTCTCTGAGCTGTTGGCAGGTTTTCTCTCAGCAGGCAGCGGTTACGAACCCCGCCTGCGACAGGAGCAAAAGTTAATCGTAGTCATGCAGTTATTTTACGGATTCCAGTCTGAAAGTCAAGCGAATTGGACAATTTCTATCATAATTTTAATAAAAAAGGTTGGAAAGCTCAAAGCCTTCCAACCTTGAATTTGAAACCTGGAGCCAGGCCTACTCTTCCTTCTTGGCTTCCATTTCTTTCTTGTGAGCTTCCATGATGGGAGCAGCCAGGTGTTGTGGCACAATGTCGTAGCGGTCAAACTCCATCGAGAAGTAGCCGCGTCCACCGGTGATGGAGCGCAATTGAGTGGTGTAGCGCAGCATCTCAGCCAGCGGAACATGGGCATTCACGATGGTATTCCCGCGTTCTGATTCGGTACCTTGAACGCGTCCGCGCCGTGTGTTCATATCGCTCATCACATCGCCCATATTAGCATCCGGAACCGTCACTCGCACATTCATGATCGGTTCGAACAATACCGGGCCGGCATCATTCACTGCCAGGCGGAAGGCTTCACGACCAGCGGTTTCGAAAGCGATAGGCTTGCTGTCCACCGGGTGCTCTTTACCGTCATAGACGATGACTTTGACGTTGCTGAGCGGGTAACCGGCGAAAATGCCTTTTTCCATGGCTGCGCGGATACCTTTTTCGATCGGGGGCAGGTATGACTTGGAAAGGTTCATACCCACCAGTTCATCGGTGAACTCGAAATCAGCTTCGGGCAGCGGCTCGATGCGCAGGTGAACTTCGCCGAACTGACCAGCGCCGCCAGATTGCTTCTTGTGGCGGTACTGCGCCGCAGCTTTGCGCGTAATGCCTTCGCGATAGGGCACTTTCGGCTCGTCAATCACCAGCCCCACCTGGAATTTGGTTTGCGCGCGGCGGATGGCGGCATCGATATGCTGGTCACCCATCCCGGCCAGGATGGTTTGCCCGGTGGCAGCTTCGTTGTGCCAGGTCAGGGTCAGGTCTTCTTCGCACAGGCGGGTCAGGGTCGGAGAAATCTTGGCAGCATCGCCCTGGGTCTTCGGGTGAATGGCCACCTGGTAGAGCGGGGCCGGATAATTGGGCTTGTCAATTACAACCGTGTGATTTTTATCGCAGAGCGTATCACCGGTGATCGTCACACTCAATTTTGAAACGACAGCAATATCGCCCGCGTGAACAGATTTGATAGCGATCTGTTCTTTGCCGCGCTGCAAATGCAGGCCGCCCATGCGTTCATCGGCATTTTTGATGCTATTCCACAAGTGCGCATCTGCCACAAGGGTGCCAGAGATCACTTTGAAATAGGTCATCTTGCCCACAAACGGGTCCGCAGTGGTTTTCCAGACAAATGCCACCGCTGGGCCAGCATCGCTTTCATGCAGTTTTTCATCGCCAGCCTTGCCATGCACCAAAACATCGGGGTGTTCGGCAGGGGATGGCATCAACTCCACAATCGCATCGATCAGCGGGGCCACGCCCTTTTCGTGACCAGCAGCGGCCACAAAAACCGGGATGAAAGAGCCGCTGCGGACAATCTGCTTCAGGCCACGCAAAAGTTCCTCGCTGGTCAGGTCACCAGCTTCGAGATACTTCTCCAGTAAGGCATCTTCACCTTCAGCAGCGGCTTCCATCAGTACCTGACGGGCCTCTTCGGCAGCGCTTTTCAGATCAGCCGGGATTTCAGCCGGGGTTTTGCCATCGCCAGCATAGGCTTTCATGTGGATCAGGTCAATTACACCCTTAAAATCGAGCTTTTCGCCCCAGGGCAACTGCACCTTCACAATCCGGCGGTCGGCTGCGTGGGCGAACTCTTCTATCGAAGTGTAAGCTTTGGCAAAATTGGCGTTTTCACGATCCATCTTGTTGATGACCACAAAACGCGGCAACTTGAACTCATCGCAGTAATTCCACGCCAGTTCGGTGCCAACTTCCATCCCGGCTACAGAATCAACCAGGATGACCGCGCCATCGGCCACACTCAAAGCCGAGATGGTCTCACCGATAAAATCGGTGTAACCTGGCGCATCCAGCAGGTTGATCTTATGATCGCGGTATTCCACCGGAAGCATCCCGGTATAGATCGAAATCTTGCGGCGGATTTCCTCTTCGTCATAGTCTGATGCGGTCGTACCATCTTCCACTTTACCCAGGCGGGTTGTCGCGCCGGTAAAATGCAAAAACGCCTCCGCCATCATCGTTTTACCTGCGCCGCCGTGGGCGACCAGTGCGATGTTACGGAGGTTCTCAGTTGAATACTCTTTCATGGAGTTCTACTCCTCTTAAGATTTGGGATACAAGGGAAAGCCCGTGAATTCTAAAAGAAGAATTCGTAATTGTCAAAGTGCAAAATGTCATGTATGATGTCATCATTCATCAATATGGACTTCCTACGTCGTATTTTCTTCGAAATCTGGTACTTCCGCAACCCGCCCTGGGACAGCGGCCAAACACCCCCGGAACTGCTGGCCCTGCTGCCTGGCCTCACACCTGCGCGCGCCATCGACCTGGGCTGCGGCACCGGCACCAACGTCATCACCCTGGCTAAAATGGGCTGGCAGGCCACCGGCGTCGATTTTTCAGCCCGCGCCATCCAGCTTGCGCGCCAGAAAGCCCAAAAAGCGGCTGTGCAAGCCGATTTTTTCGTTGGCGATGTTACTGATCTGCGTGTAACAGATAAGGTTTATGATTTCGCGCTGGATTTGGGTTGTTTCCACGGGCTGCCGCTGCGGCGCAGGGCTGATTATGTTAGGGAATTGAAGCGAATCCTACGCCCCGGCGGACTCTGGTTCCTCTACAGCTTCCTGCGCTCTGGGCTGGATGAATCTGCCCTGGGGCTGGCCGAGGCCGACCTGGGCTTGCTCCTGGCTGATTTTTCCATCGTCTCCCGCCAGGATGGTTTCGCCCGTGGTGAACGTCCCTCAGCCTATTTCACGTTCCAAAAAAAATAAAATGGGAAATGGTTATTCGTTTTTCATCACCCTTCAGGTGGGCGCAATGAATCCCTGCCCATCATTCCTGCTTTTCTCCCGGGGAGAGACGCGAGCTCCCTGACCATGCGCATCCTTTTTCTCTTTCTAGACGGTGTTGGCCTGGGCGCAGACGACCCGCATACCAACCCCTTTGCCCGGGCTGCTATGCCCAACCTGGCCAGTTTGCTGGCTGGCAGGCGGTTCGTGGCCACTTCTGCGCCCGCTGAAGCAACGCGCGCCACGCTAAAAGCGCTGGACGCCAACCTGGGCGTGGATGGACTGCCGCAATCAGCCACAGGGCAGGCGGTTTTATTGACAGGCATCAATGTTCCGGCGCAACTGGGTTACCACTATGGGCCAAAGCCCAACCCTGAAACCGCTGCATTTTTACAGGATGGTGGTATCTTTGGCAGGCTGGCGCGCGCCGGGAAGCGGGCCGCACTGGTCAATGCCTACCCGCCGGGTTACTTTCACGGCGTCGAATCGGGCAGGCGGTTGTATTCGGCCATCCCTTTGGCGGTGACAAAGGCTGGCCTGCCGCTTTCCACCGCTGATGATTTGAAAAATGGACAGGCCATTTCGGCGGATTTTACTGCCGAGGGCTGGCGCGAACGCCTGGGCGTGTCTGACATCCCGGCTTTTTCTCCGTATGAAGCCGGAATCCACCTGGCCGGGCTGGCCCGGCGCCTTGACTTTTCTTTCTTCGAGTACTGGCTGACAGATTATGCTGGTCACGGGCAGGATATGCAAACGGCTGTTTCACTGCTCGAAAAGGTAGATGCAGTGTTGGGCGGCCTTTTCTCAGCCTGGGATTTTGAGCATGATCTGATCTTGCTTACATCTGACCATGGTAACCTTGAAGATTTATCCACGCGACGGCATACGAGTAACCCGGTGCCGCTGCTGCTGGCCGGGCCAGGAAAGGCGCGCCGGGCTTTTGATGGTGTGCAGGATTTGTGCGGGGTTGCTCCGGTGATGGAGCAGCTGTTTTTGTAACCCCCCGGGGGTTTTGGGGCCCGGGAACAGAATGGAGACCAAAATCTCCAGGTTTTGGATTGATGATAAGGAGATGGGATGATGGGAAAAATGTTCGGGTTGTTTTTGCTGGTTGTTTTCCTGGTGGGCTGTGCCCCGTTAGCGGCAGAACCTACAGCTGCGCCCCAGGTCAGTTTGACGGCGACGCCGTTACAGGGCGGTGTGGGCGAGCTGGAAACTGCCCCGGCACCGGCAGCCACTTCGCGCGGCGATAAACTTATCGCCAGCGATCCAGCTTCCATTAAATTTGGAGATGGTAAGCCTGCGCTGGTGGAATTTTTCCGCTTTACCTGATTGACCTGCCGCTCAATGGCGCCCATGGTGCATGGGCTGGAAGCGAAGTATGCCGGCAAGCTCGATTTTTATTTTATCGATGCGGATGATCCCAATACGGAACAGTTCCGGAGAACGTTTGGTTTTTTTGTGCAGCCGGAGTTTTACCTGTTGGATGGGCAGGGTAATGTGGTGAAGAAGTGGTTTGGGAATGTTTCGCAGGATGCGTTTGAGCAGGAGTTTGCCAGCCTGCTTGGCGAGTGATGCGTTGAGATTTTTGATTACCGAGTTTTTACAAAGATCTTGGCGCCTTGCCAGTAATTCCAAATTCAAAATTGAGTCGCAGGCAATAGGGCCAAAATCCTAACGCCAGGGCGCAGAGTCGCAAAGGTTTTTAGAAAATTTGGCCTGACCGTTGCTTTAATTGGTCTTTTTACCGGTTTGCGCGGATAAGGGGTTGTAAAAGTATTACTACGCAGATTGATTTTTTAACATTCGTAGACCCCCTCCCGGCCTCCCCCAAATCCCCTGGTTTTGGGGATTTGGGGGAGGAGAAACCCATTTTTTTGCCAGGTTTCAGCGCCTTCCCCCAAATACGGACGCTCTTCAGTCCGTATTTGGGGGAAGGCGGGGGATGGGGGTCAAACGGGGTATCCGAAAATGCGGAGTTATTCTTTTACAGACACTAAGTCAAAAAACTTGGCATTTTTGCGACTTTGCGTTAAGTCCATTGGTTTCAAATTTGGAATAGCTGGCACCTTGCTTTTATTTTTGGATTCCTGGTGTTTTTTGTAATGACTTTAAGAAAACACCGTCACTTTACCTGAAATGCTTGACTTTTTGCGCTGGTGTTAGATAATTGAAACAGCTTGTGTGATGGAGTGTCTTATGCCTGTGATTTCTTTGATGACCGATTTTGGGATTAAAGATGGAAATGTTGGTGTGATGAAGGGTGTTATTTGGGGAATTGCGCCTAATATTCATATTTCTGATCTGAGTCACATGGTAGCTCCCCAAAATGTGCGCGAGGCGGCGTTGGTTTTGGTGCGTTCTGCGCCGTATTTCCCGGCCAACTCTATCCATATTGTGGTGGTTGACCCAGGTGTGGGCACGACGCGCAGGCCCATGGCGGCTAAAATTGGGATGCAGTATTACGTTGGGCCGGATAATGGCACCATTACGCTGTTGTTAGAGCGTGCCCGGCGGGATGGTTTGGGGGAGAAGTTTATTCACCTGAATAAGCATGAATACTGGCTTCCATCCATCTCGCATGTTTTTCATGGGCGCGATATTTTTGCCCCGGCGGCTGCTTACCTGGCGACTGGTGTGCCTCTCTCTGAATTAGGAGCGCCTTTCGAAGACCCGGTGCTGCTCGACATTCCCAAACCAGAGAGAACCGAGCGTGGCTGGCGGGGCGAGGTGATGCACATTGATCATTTTGGGAATGTTTCTTCCAATATTCGCACCGAAACGCTTGGCGATGCCTCCAGGCATAAAGATCACATGACGGTGCGTGTGGCGGGTCAGGATATCCATGGGCTGGTCAATACGTTTGGTGACCGCCCGGTGGGTGAGTTGATTGCGCTGATGGGAAGTACCGGCAGCCTGATTGTTTCGGTGGTCAATGGCAGCGCTGCTGCGCGTTTTAACCTTAAAGTTGGTGATGCGCTTGAAGTAATCATTGAATAGATAGTGAGTGTGGATGATGGCAGACGCCCCTCTGGTTGTTGAAAACCTTTCTTTCCAATATCGCACCCGGCCTGAAGTTGCCATTAAAGATATTTCTTTTGAGTTGCATCAGGGTGAGATGCTGCTGATCGCTGGTTCCAGCGGCTGTGGCAAAACCACACTGGCCCGTTGTATTAATGGGTTGATTCCGCGCAGTTATCGGGGTAAGCGCGAGGGCAGTATTCGCCTGAATGGCAAAGAAATTGCCGATATGCCGCTGGCAGATGTGGCCCAGGTGGTTGGAACGTTGCTGCAAGACCCAGAACGGCAAATCGTGGCCAGTAATGTGTTTAGTGAAATCGCTTTTGGGCCTGAAAACCTGGGGCTGCCGCGCGATGAAATCATTCGCCGGATTGACCAGGTGTTGAAGCGTTTGAAAATTGAGTACTTGCGTGATCGGGAAACGTTTAATCTCTCGGGTGGGGAAAAACAAAAGGTGGCGCTGGCCGGGCTGTTGGTGATGCAACCGTCCATTTTGCTGCTGGATGAGCCGCTGGCTTCGCTTGACCCGGCTTCGGCGCATGAAGCGTTGGAAATCTTCCGCGGGCTGGCAGATGAGGGCACCACCATCATCCTGATCGAACATCGTGTTGAAGATGCTATCTCAGCCCGCCCCGACCGCTTGATGTACATGGAAGATGGACAGGTGCGTTATCTGGGCGGGATTGAGAAGCTGCCCCCCGAAATCGATCACCATAAAGTGAAATTACCGGCTTCGTGGGTTGTGGAACGTATCCGCGCCTTGGGTGAGAGGATGGATTATGTTCCTCCAGCCAAGCTGAAAACGGACAGTGACCCGCTGGTGGTTTTTAATCACGTTAATTTTGGGTATAACGAAGAGAAACAAGTTTTATACGATATCAATTTCCAGATCAATCGCGGTGATTTGATCGCTGTGTTGGGGCCAAATGGTGCCGGGAAATCTACGCTGGTAAAACATGCCATTGGGCTGCTTAAACCGACAGCCGGGCAGGTGCTTGTGGAAGGCAAAGACACACGTAAAATGAGCGTGGCGCAGGTCGCGCGCGTGTTGGGTTATGTCTTCCAAAGCCCTACGCACATGTTGTTTGCTCCAACTGTCAAAGAAGAGCTGGCATTCGGCCCGCAGAACCTGGAATTCCCCAAAGCTGCCATTGATAAATCGGTGAGGGAAAGCGTCGAAACGGTAAACCTGAACGGGTTGGAAGAATATCCACCGCTGGGGTTATCGTTTGGGCAGCAAAAACGCACCACGATCGCGGCTGTGCTGGCAATGCAATCCAAAATAATGGTTTTGGATGAACCCACAGCCGGGCAGGATTATGCTAACTATACCCGTTTTATGGATGCAATGTGCGGGGCGACTGAACGTAAAAAATCACTACTGGCTGAGAATTTCGCGGCCACGATGTTTATCACACACGATATTGACCTGGCTGTGACTTATGCCAATCGCGTTCTCATCGTCAGCGCCGGGCGGCTGGTGGCAGATGGCCGCCCCGAGGATGTGCTCAAAGATTTTGATCTGCTCGAACGCTGCCGGGTGCGTCCCAGCTCGCTGCTGCGCTTGAACCTGGAGATGTTTTCCCAGACCGGCAGTTTTATGCCTGCTGAAAAACTGGCGCAGTATTTACCCTGATTTGGCCTTTGCCCTGCAACCATTACGAGGAAGCAGGGTTTATTTCAAATGGGTCAGCCTGTTATCTCATCCATCGATGTAAAAGGAGACAAGTTATGGAAAAGAAGAGTTTGTGGGAATTCGGTACACGCCAGGTTGTTTACGGTGCGATTGGCGCTGCGCTGTATGGCGCTTTTTCGCTGCTTACCAACCTTGTGCCGCTGCCTGCCGCCGGGAATATCACCTTCCGCCCGGCCGTTGCCATCCTGATCTTTTTCGGCGTTGCTTATGGCCCCTGGGTCGGCCTGTTGGCCGGTTTCATCGGCAACACCCTGGGCGATTCGCTCGCCGGTTGGGGTTTTTACTGGAACTGGAGCCTGGGCAATGGCATCATGGGCATGATCCCTGGCCTGGCCATGCTCATGATCCAGGATTACAAAGATAAGATGGATATTGCCAAAGCCATCGGTTGGGGTGTAGCCGGCATTGCCGTAGGCATCCTATTCTCCTCGCTGACTGAAATGTTCGTTGGCGGCATCGATCTGAACACAGCCCTGGTTGGTTACTTTACCCCGGCTTTCATCGGCAACCTGGTGGTTACAGTCATCCTGTTGCCGATCCTGATGATCGCTTTCGCCGCTGTTAACGCACGTCGAGGCCGGTAATGCTCGTTTCATGGAAGTATCGGCCCCGTAATACCATCATCCAGAGGCTCGACCCACGCTCGCGGCTGATCTTCCTGGCATGTGTAATTCTTGGTATTACCATCCCCAATATCTGGGATATCCGACTCATCTTTCCACTCTTCCTGATAACAGTGGGCCTCTACCTGCTGGCCCGGATTGAGTGGAAAGATGTCCGGCGGACCTGGTTGTTCATCTTCATCCTGATCTTCTTCATCGTAGGCCTGAACGGGCTGCTTTCTGGGCGCGGCGGGCCAACTTCAGTGATGCAAGATACCTCTGCGCCATTGTTTTCCATCCCGCTCTTCATTCCCGGAACAACATGGGGTTTTGTCCTGAAGATCACCATTGTGCGGGTCTTTTTTGCGATGACACAGATCATGCGCATGCTCTCAATGGCCATCCTGGCGATCCCCATTCCCTACACCATGGATCCGAACATCTACGGCATCACCTTTCGACGCATGGGTGTGTCGGACAAAGTTTCATTCACCATGGATCTGGCCTTCCGATTCCTGCCGACCCTGGCGCGTGATTTGAGCATCACCATCGATGCCCAGCGTGCCCGCGGATATGAGATGGACAGCCTGAAAGGCGGTATTGTGGCGCGGCTGCGCAGGCTGGCCCCATTAATTGTGCCGGTTACCATGCAGTCCACTGTTACCGGCGAAGAAGTTATCGACGCGATGGATTTGCGCGCCTTTGGCACTGCCCCGCGCACCTGGATCCGCGCCTTGAGCTTTGCGCCGCGCGATTATATTTTCATGGGGCTGGGTTTGGCCATCTTCATCACTTTCCTGGTGTTCAAGTTCGTTTTTGGCGTGGGTGAATTCTGGGTCCCGCCAGAAGCCCTCGCCTGGGCAAACGGATAAGCATTGGGTGAATCCCAAAAGGTGCATGGCGCTTTTCGAGGTGCAATGCACCTTTTTCTTTAGGGCATTTGCTCATCAAGGGCTAGCCGATTTTCGTTTTGAGGAGTGAGATAGGGTATCATAAGTCCAGGGTGATGACACAACTTTGACTATTACCCCAAGGAGTTTAGACTTGAATTACTGGATTTTCAAAATCAACCCTGAACGTTATCGGCTCGATGAACGCCTGATTGACCACAACCCGCAAATTACCTGCGCTGTAACCCGTTATGCTGAGCGCATTCGCAAAGGCGACACAGTTTTCCTTTGGAGAGCGAGCGTACAGCGCGGCATTTGCGCAGTCATGCTGGTTGAGCAGTGCCCCTACGAACCCACCGAGAAAGATTTGAACGATGGCTTTGAATTGCCACCCGGCAGCATCACACGCGGTGTGGATCATTGGGCCAGGTGCCGCCTTGTGCAGCGCTTCCCGCTGATTGAAGCCAGTGTGATCAAGAAAATAGAGGGGCTAGAGCTATTTTCTTTTTTTTCGGCATTCCAACAGGCGATTAATTACTCAATCACTCGTCCCGAAGGATCAATTTTGCTGGAATTTATCGAGCGGCACAAAGACGAAATGCGCGAAACAGCCTCCAAACCCGCATCCGTGCCCAAAAAGACAGAAACGGCCCGCCCCCGCAAAGATAAACCTGCGCCCAAGCCTGCCGGCGGGCCAACAGATTTCGCACTGCTCAAATGCGAAGAGTGCGGCAGGTATGTTGTGAACACCGACACCGAACGGCACGTTCGCGAAATCCATGCCGGCCAGGCCGTAACCTGGAAGAAGACAAAGTAACCTGGCTGCTTAATCAGCAACTGTTTGAGCGCACCCCAGCCATTCGCACAAGCCTTCTCCCCATGGTGGCACCCAATTTCAGGATGTATTTGATAAGAATTCCCCCAATCGGTTGCAAACCGCCCTCAAGGTAGATATAATGATTGTGTTCGTTCCCTAATTCTCACATGGAGGAAACAACCTATGTCTCACATTATCACCAGCCTGTGTTTGCGCGACAGCGGATGCGTTGAAGTGTGTCCGGTAGAGTGCATCACCCCCGGCAAACCGGTCGAGCAGTGGCCCTGGTTTTACATCGACCCGGATACCTGCATCGACTGTGGCGCGTGCGTGCCCGAATGCCCGTATTCCGCCATCTTCCCCGAAGATGAAGTTCCGGCGAGTTACACCGCCAAGGGCGGGGAATTCATCAGCCGCGTTGGCCTTTCTGGCCACTACGAAGCCAAAGATCATCACGGCAAAGCAGTTGTCCTCGAAACCGCCAAGAAACTCAGCGCAGGCGAAACCGTCGATCTGACAGCCGACATCAAGCTGAACTACGATTATTACAAAAAAGGCCCTGGCTACAACGCCAAGTAACCCCGAGAAACAACCACTAAAAATCCCCCGCGAACCTTGCGGGGGATTTTTAGTGGTTAATACTCTCGTGCAGCAAAGCCACTCCAATGTTACGCGCCACCCGGAAAAGCTGGCAGGCATCCTTTTCTTCGCCCGGCGACTCGATCACCACCGCCACCGCCAACTCCAGGCCCTGCCAGTCTGGCTGAGTTCCGCCGATGAACCACTGGCTGCCAGCCGGGGCATTGGTGCAGGTTTGCTGGCCCCAAAACGGGGTTTCGATGGCCAATTTGGGCATTTCAGCCTCAATTTTTGTGGATGGGAAAACCGCCAGCGGCTCTTTCCCGGCTGGCAGGATGACCCAGCCCGATTGACTCGTATCCACGCTGGTGGCAAGATACGCAGCCGGTAACAGCCCACCGTTACTGATAGTGGCAGCCGCGAGAACCATTTGCAATGGGCTGATAAAGATCGCCTGGCCAGCGGCGCGGGTGGGCGGCTGTGAAACTTCCAGCGGCACCTGGGGTGATTGGAAAAACCCAAGCTTTTCATAAAGCTCGAGCCGACCTGCTTGGCTGGCAGCGAAACCAGCAAACGGGGCGGCAGCATCTCCCAGCGGGTACAAACCCTGGGTAGCGCGATTCAACAGTGGGGAGGTTTTATCCTGATTCAGCGTTTCACCAATGCTGTCGAGCAGGTTCGCATCAAAAGTCGGGCTGGAACTCATCGCCAGGATTTCCCCATTTTGAGCGTTGAGCAGCACAATCGCGCCGGTTTTGCCTTCCAGCAGCGCATCGGCCACTTTTTGCAGGTTTAAATCGATGCTCAGGCGCACATCCAGCCCGGCGGGTGGCTGCCCATAGAGCAGGTGATCCCACCAGATCAGCAGTGTGGGGTTGCCGCGCAGCCCGCGCAGGTAATCATCCAGCCCGGCCTCGATGCCGCTTTGCCCGTAAACCGGATGAATATAGCCAACTACCGAGGAGAGTGCCGGGTATGGGTAAATGCGCTGGTATCCACCTGGCTCGCCGATGGTGGTATTGATGGGCTCGTTGTTTCGGTCAAGGATGCTGCCGCGTGGCACATAGCGGTCTGAGATGGCACGGCGGGCATTATCGGTGCGCGCCAGCAGATCGTCGGTGCGCCAGACGGCCCACCAGCCGTTTGCCAGGGCAGTTGCCAGCAGCCCAAGCAGAACCAATGCGGCCATGTGCTTATAGGGCGCGGCATTGCGCAGCGGGGCGGGTTCTTCTTCGCTTTCACTACTGATGAGCAGCAGTAAAAGCAGCGCGATGAAGGATGTCAGCAGCGAAGAGCCGCCGTATGAGATGAAGGGCAGTGTGACACCCGTCAGCGGCAGCAGCCGCAGGTTGCCACCGATGATGACGATGCTTTGGGCTCCAATATAAAGCGATAATCCGGCGGCTAGCAAACGCTGGAATTGCCCCGGCGCGCGCATGGCGACCATAAACCCGCGCATGACAAACAGCGCGACCAGCGCGAACAGGGCAAAGCTGCCGGTCAGCCCGGTTTCCTCGGCGATGCTGGTGAAAATAAAGTCGGAGTGAGCCACTGGAACCAGGCCGGGCGAGCCCAGGCCAAGTCCGCGCCCGAACAAGCCGCCATTGGCAACCGCCAGCAGCGATTGGATGATCTGGAAAGAACGCCCGCTGGGGTCGTTCCAGGGGTTGAGCCAGGCTTCGATGCGCGCCTGGATGATGTTGACAAAGAAATACCCGGCCAGGGCGGTGGCGGCCAGCATTCCAAAGCTGATGAGCATTACGCGGCGGCGTCCGCTGGCCAGGTAGAGCATGGCGCAGTACAGGAAGGTGAAAATGGAGGCTGTGCCAAGATCGCGTTGGATGATCAGGATGGCTAGCGCTAATCCGCTGATGAATAGCGTTGGCAGGATGGTGGGTAAGAGCCGGTTTTGGATGGGGTAATTTTCGGCGAAGTAGGCGGCCAGGTAGATGACGAGTAATAGTTTTAGCGGCTCAGATGGCTGGAAGTAGATTCCGCAGCAGCCGAGCCACAGGCGCGGGCCGGTATCTGCCGGGTTGGAGCCGAAGAAAAAGGTTAAGGCGGTGATGAGAATGCCCCCGCTGAGCCAAAGATATTTATAACGGCGTAAAAACCCCAGGTTGGGCGGGGCTTTTAATCCAATTAGCAGGAAGATGACCACAGCCAGCAGCCAGGCCATCTGGCGCAGCCCAAAAGTGTTGGTTAATCTCCAAATACTCAGCAGCCCCCAGCCTGCCATCAGCATGGCAGTGGGCAAGATGAAAGGGTCGGAATCTGGGATGCGGCGTGAGGTGATGCGTTGTGCCATCCAGGCGCAGGCCAGCCAGGCGGCGAAGCCGGCCCAGTGCCCCCAGCGAAGCCCGATATCAAAACTGCGCGCGCGCGCCGCCGGGGCCAGGGTCAGGGTGATGCTCAGGATGAACAGAAACAGCCCGGCTATTTGCATGAGCCGGGCCTGGATCTGTGTGGCGGGAATGTGTTGTTCTTCGGACAAAGGCTATTTCAAGTATTTTTTGACCAGCAGATCGAGCTTTTGGCGTGTGGCGGGCGGAATGACTGCCGGGTTGGTGATGAGCGCTGCTGCCAGGGCGCTGCCACACTCGCAGTGACGTTCTGCGCCCAGGTTGCGCGCCAGGATGCGCAGCGATTCCTGCGCCACTTCGGTGTTTTTGTTGAGGGTTTGGATAACCATCTCGACGGTAACGGGTGATTCGCTGATATGCCAGACATCATAGTCCGTGACGTGTGCCATGGTGGTGTAGCACATTTCGGCTTCGCGCGCCAGGAAGGCTTCGGGCGAAGCTGTCATGCCGATGATGGACATGCCCCAGGCGCGATAGGCGTTCGATTCGGCCTTGGTGGAGAAGCGTGGGCCTTCAATGGTGATAAATGTGCCCCCCTGGTGAACGGTTGCGCCTGCCTGGCGCACTGCCTCGTAGGTCTGGGCAGAAAAATCACCGCAGAATGGATCAGCTACGCCGATATGCGCCACCAGGCCTTCCCCGAAGAAACTGCGGACGCGGTCTTTGGTGTTGTCATAAATCTGGTTGGGGATGACGATATGGCCGGGCGCATAATCTTCGCGCAGTGAGCCGCAGGCACTGATGCTGATGACCCGCTCAACGCCCAGGCTTTTCAGGGCGTAGATGTTGGCGCGGTAGTTGACTTCGGTGGGCGAAATAAAATGCCCAATGCCATGCCGTGCCAGGAAAGCCACGCGTTGGCCTTCCAACATCCCACTGACGATGGGCGAGCTGGGTTTACCGAAAGGGGTTTCCAGGTTGTGTTCCTGGGTGTCGGTCAGGCCTTTCATACCATAAAGGCCTGAACCACCAATAACGCCAAATGCGAAGGGTTGTGACATTAGCATCTCCTTTTTTGCACTGAACGAAGCGATCGCGCAAGTGAATTATAGCCCGGCTTGGCGGCCTGGTGTGGATTGGCGGGCTTGCATTCGCACCAGCAGGTGGATGTTGCCACACTGGATATCGTCCCCGTCAATCAGGATGGTCGCCGTGCGTAGTTTTTCTGCGTTTAACAGGGTGCCATTCCTGGAATTCAGGTCTTCCAGCCACCAGTGATTGTGGTGGAATGACACCCGGGCGTGGTATGCCGAAACAGTCGAGTCATCCAGGCGGCAGGCACAGCCAGCGTCGCGCCCGATCAGGGCTTCTGGTTCAGAAAAATGATGGATTTTGTCTTGTGCAAGTGGGGAAGTTTCCACCAGGTCAATGGGTACCAACCGGTTCGCCATCTGGAGTTCGGCCTGGGACTTAAGTGTGCGCCAAATTAAAAAGAGCGCCCACCCCAAAAACGCATACAGCGCAAGCGCAGCCAGGATGCGCAGCCCTAACAGGATTAGTCCGCTCATTTACAGATCGTTTTTCTTGAAGTTTTTCTCGTCGATCGGGTTTTTGAGTATGGCCGTTTGCCGGTTGGCTGAATTGGGTGAGAGTGGCCCGGTACTGCCCGATCTCAGGCTTTGTGGCGGGGTATCCTGCCCAAAAACGATCGGCAGCCCGGCCAGTGAAATAACATCCCCCGGATACAGCACCGATTGGTTCATGCGCTGGCCGTTGACATACGTCCCGCCAGTGGAGTTCAGATCAAAAATGATGAAGCGCCCATTGGCAAAGCGGATCTGGGAGTGATAGCGCGAAACCCGTGGGTCATCTACTACCAGGTGATTATCGAGCCTGCGCCCGATATTGGTTACAGATTGGGTGATGGTGTAGACTTTTGTGCCACCGACGATCAGGAACGCCGTACGCCCCGCTGGAGGGTCTTCGGAAAGAGCGGTTTCCATGTTGGCGGTTTCTTCGGGGATTTCTTCTTTGATGATGCTTGCTGTCACATCATCCACCGCCAGGGTTGGGTCCGTATCCAGGCTGATGCTGGGAGCGCCGTTGAACTGGACTCCCGCATCAATGGCAGCCAGCCGCAGGATTTTGGTCAGGCCATCTAGCAGGCGCTGGTCTTTTTGCCAGAGCGGCAGGGCAGAAGGATGAACTTTTAGGACAAACTGGTTGGAAATATTGGAGGTTGAAAGCTCACGGGTTGATACACTGGCGCGGACAGCCTCAGTTAAACGCTGGGCCAGCCGGTCGGGCAGCGATGGCGCCGGAAGTAGCTTGACAAGGTGAACCTCGATCAAGTTTTGGAGTTTGCGTTCAAGTTCGTTTAGTTGGATAGGCATATCAAACCCAGAATAGAATCATTATAGAAGAGCGCGCACTTTTTTGCAAGCGTGAACTATCATATCGCTATGATTTTCCTATTATCGCTTTCCAGAAAATCCTTTCTTTGTTGATATTGTGCCCCGCTTTTGGGGCAAGCTCGCGGCTGCCACAAGCGCAGGTGCGCAATATCCCTTAATCGTTATGGGCACAGGTTTTTGATGATAATTTCGCGTATCGCGCTGGCGAACATTTTTTCTCCGGTGGGGGTGCGATGGATTACGCTGTCAGTGAACTTCGTTGCCAGGAGAATATCCCACAGGTCAACATAATTCCAGCCAGGCTGGGATGACTGGGCCGAACATATCTCCGTTAGCCTGGCTTTTGACCCGATCCATTCTCTTTTCTATGGTTTACTACATTCCCACACATACACCGGATGTTCTCCGCCCCAGGGGTAGCCCGGCGAGGATGGCTTGACGCCCACCTGGGCGCTCTCAGGCAGGAAGACGAAGCGTAAATTTTCCAGCCCAGCCGTTGCCGGGATGTCGAATCGCAGCCAGGCGTCGATTCCCTGGGCCGGGTAGAGCGGTGCGGTCAGGGCCATGTAATCGGGATAATCCTGACGGTGTCCGTAGGTTGGCTTCAATTCAGAGTTGGTGTAAAGCACACTAAAATGCTCGCTGGCAGGCAGGTTGATTTCGTTTTTGCCAGTGTTCTTAATGTAGATGTGCACCCAGAGAAATTTTTGTCCAGGCGAGGGGTTTCTCTCAGAACCGAATTCGGTTACAAATTGCGTGTTGATTTCGGCGGATGCCATGCGAATTTGCAAATCCTGCCAGGTGGTCTGTTCTCCGGATGCAAAAGGTGTCGGCAGCGGCAGGACTTGTGTGGCTTGGGTAGTGGGGGTGGCGGTTTTGGGTGTGCTGGTTGGGGTAGTTTGAGCGCATCCGTTTGCCAGGGCCAGCGCAAACAGGCCAAGGGTCAGGAACAGCCATTTTTTGTTCATAGGTTCACAGCTTTCGTTGTGGGTTGGACACAAGCTACTGTGACTGTATACGCTGTACTCACCATAAGGTTTCCGGGTGTGGATTTCTTGCTGTTGTTTGTAAAATTGGCGCTAACCCGACATCATGCCAGGAATTCGAGCAAGCACTGGTTTACTTTTCCTGCTTCGTCGTGCTGCACCCAATGAGTGGCCTGTTCAAACGGGATAAGTTGGCCATTTTCACAAAACTTCATGCTGGCTTCGGCCATTTCAAAACTCAAGGCTACATCTTTTTTGCCCCAAAGTACCAGGACGGGCATTTTTAGTTTAATGTTTTGTGGCATGGCCGGGCGTTGATGCACCAGGGCACGATACCAGTTGATCATACCGCTCAGCCCACCGGCATTTTGATAGGCTTTCCGATACTCTTCCAGATCCCCTGCGCTAAAGGTGGATGGATTTCCACTCCCTTTGAGCATGGCGATCATCCCCGCGAAGTTATTGCTCCCCATGAGCCATTCGGGCAACCCCGGTATTTGGAAGAACCCGATGTACCAGCTTTTTAGCATCTGACGGGGGGAGCCTCGCAGGAATTTAAACATGACTGCCGGGTGCGGGACGTTGAGAATCCCAAGTTTTTTGATCCTTTGTGGATACAAAATGGCCACTGTCCAGGCTACGGCTGCGCCCCAATCATGACCTACCAGATTTACCTGCTCGATCCTAAAATGGTCCAGCAAGCCGACCACATCTTTGCTCAGTTCATCTAGCGTGTAGGCGCTTAATTCTTTAGGGGCGTCAGACAGGTTGTACCCACGCTGGTCTGGGATGATGAGACGGTATCCCTTGCCAGCCAATGGCGTTACCTGCTTCAGCCATCCTCGCCAGAACTCCGGGAATCCATGCAGTAGCAGGATGGGCTCCCCATCTTGGGGGCCTGCGAGGACTACGTGCAGGTTGACTCCGTTGGTTTGGATTGTTACATGCACAAGCGTGGTATCCATTAGATCATCCTGGTTGGCAAGGGATGTTTTCTTTCGGGTGTTGCTGCGGGTCAGTTGATTTTGCCCAGCCCGCGCAAGACTCGCTCGGGGGTCAGTGGGAAATCGTCGAACCAGACTCCGGTGGCGGCGTGGATGGCGTCTGTGATGGCGGGAGCCAGCGGCAGGTAGGGCAGTTCGCCAATGCCTTTTGCGCCGTACGGGCCGACTTCCACAGGAACTTCCACAATGACCGAATCCACCTTTTCCGGGATATCCAGAATGGTGGGGATGAGATAGGTGCTGAACTGGTCGGTGATTACGTAGCCGTTTCTGCTGATGAAGTTTTCCTGAATGACGTAACCCTGGGCTTGGATCACGCCGCCTTCGATCTGGCCTTCCAGAAGCGTGGGGTTGATGACTTTGCCGACATCGTGCGCCGAAACAACGCGCACCAGCCGCACATGGCCGGTTTCAGTATCCACTTCCACTTCCACGGCCTGGGCGGCGTAGGTGTAGAGGAAGTTGGGATGCGAGTATCCGGTTTCTTTATCCATGGGGGTGGTTGTGGGGCCGTAGAAGGTGTACTCGACGGTGGCGGGACGCTCTTCATTCTGCCATTTCTCCAGGGCTCGTTCGGCTGCGCCTTTAACGGAACTGCCCGACATGACCGTCAGCCGCGAAGCGGAGGCCGACCCGGCGCTGCCCATGTCGAGCGTGTCCATGGTGATCATGGTTACTTTTTCCATTGGGACGCCGATCACTTCGGCTGCGATTTGCGCAAGGATGGTGTGGTTACCCTGCCCGACTTCGCTGGCGGCGTTCCAGACAACTACTTCTTCGATTTCCGATTTTCCGCGAATTTCGACGCGCGTCCAGCAGTTTTCTTTGTAGCCAAAGCTGAAGCCGATGTTTTTGAATCCAGCTGCAAAGCCGGTGCCGCGTTTCAGCGCGGGTTGGCTGCCGCTTAATAATAGGTTGCCTGTCCAACCGAATTTTTCCACTGCCGCATCCATCACTTCCAGAATAGTGGGTTTGTTTGGTGGGACAGTTCCTACCGCCATGGTGTCGGTTTCTTTTAGGGCGTTGATGCGCCGGATTTCGACCGGGTCAAGCCCCAGTTTTTCGGCCAGTTTGTTCATCTGCGATTCGGCCAGGAAGAGCGCCTGTGGTGCGCCAAAACCGCGGAAGGCCGCGCTTGGCACGTTGTTGGTGTAGACGCCAATCACATCGGCTTTGACATTGGGGATGGCGTACGGGCCAACTTCGGTGATGGTGGAGTTACCGAGCACTTTGTTGGTGGTGTACATGTATGCGCCGCCATCGGCGATGAGTGTATTTTCGGCGGCCAGCAGCTTGCCTTCTTTGGTAGCGCCCCAGCGGGCGTACATCACCATCGGGTGACGTTTAGCGTGCCCGATGAGCGATTCTTGGCGGCTCCAGGTGGTTTTGACCGGTTTCCCGGTTTTTATGGTCGCGATTGCCAGTACGATCTGCACCGACAGGTCTTCCCGTCCGCCAAATGCGCCGCCAATGACCGGGTACTGAACGCGCACCTTTTCGACGGGCAGCCCCAGCGAGTGGGCGATCTGTTTCTGGTCGGCATGTGTCCATTGGCCGGCAGATTTGATCGTTACCAGGCCGTTTTCATCCACGTAGGCCAATCCCGCTTCCGGCTGGAGATAGGCATGTTCCTGTGCCGGAACATGGTATTTGCTTTCGATGATGATGTCCGATTTGGCAAAGCCTTCTTCCATGTTCCCTTTGCGAATTTTGTCGTGGACGCAGACATTTGTCGCGCCGCGTTCGGGGTGCAGGATGATGGCTTCGGGCCGGAGCGCTTCTTCCGGGTCGGTCAGTACCGGCAGGTCTTCGTACACCACTTCAATGAGTTTGCGCGCCCTGGCGGCGATTTCATCCGATTCGGCCACCACCACTGCCACCTGGTCGCCCACAAAGCGGACGATGGATGGGTCAACCCTCACCCCCGGCCCCTCCCCCGAAGGGGAACTCTCCCCTCCCCCTAAGGGGGAGGGGAGAGGGGTGAGTGCGACTCCGCACAGCACCGGCTGGTCGCTGATTTGTAAGCCATACTCATTCACCGGCACATCCCTGGCGGTCAAGATCGTCACCACACCGGGCACGGCCTCGGCTTTGGATGTATCCAGGCTCAAAATCCGGGCATGGGGACGCCCGGCGAACAGGATTTTTGCATATAGCATTCCCGGCATCACCAGGTCGCCGGAATATTGCGCTTGCCCGGTTACTTTGCCGAGCGCATCGATACGTGGAGCAGGTTGTCCTACGATGGTTGTCATAAAATCTTCTCCAAGACAACAGCCTGCGGAACCTCCGTTACTGTGGACGGCGGTGTGGCTCCGCAGGCTGTCAAAATCACGATAGAGAGAAAAGTGGCCAGGATGTTGAGTTTCATCGCGCTCTCTGCAACAGGAAAGTTGCCAGATTACCGTTTATAGCTCTTGACTTTCACTTTCGGTGGCGGCGCATCGATGGGCAGGTATTGCGGTGGGCCGATGAATCGATACGCAATTGCATAAATTAGCGAGATCAACCCAAAGAATGAAATTGCGATCAGCACGAAGAAAATCAACTTCGCGCCCATATTCGGTTGGTTGGCAAGATAGCGCCCAATCGTCGCCATACCGGGCATGTAATACACATCAGCCGGGAGTATCAGCCGCCCTGCCAGCGGAACCACAAAAGCCCAGCCGCGCTTCATCCCTTCATCTACCAGCGATTCTGCCCCGAACCAGGAAATGATCGGGATTAGCAGCAAGATAATCAGCCCAATCCCGCGCCAGATGGGATGGATGGGTGGCCGTTTGAATTCGGGGCGTTGGAATTTGTTATACCTGGTCATATGCTACCTCTCAAATATATCATTTGCCGGAAACTTCCCCGGCGCTGGCCTTTTCGACCGCCTCGACAATTTTATAATACCCTGTGCAGCGGCACAAGTTCCCGGTCAGCGCCTGCTCGATCTCGTTTCTACTCGGCTGCGCGCGTTCCTCCAGCAGTTTTGCCGCCGACATCAGGAATCCCGGTGTGCAGTAACCGCACTGCACCGCCCCAGCATCGATAAACGCCTGCTGGACGGGATGCAGCCGTTCCGGTTGGGCCAGTCCTTCCACAGTCACGATCTCAGCGCCGTGCGCGCGTGGGGCAGGAACCAGACAACCCATCACTGCCTTGCCATCCAGGAAAATCGTGCAGGCCCCGCACTCGCCCTCAGCGCAACCTTCTTTCGAACCGATCAGCCCGGCTTCCTCGCGCAGCAGGTGCAACAGTGTCTTACCAAAACCACTCTGGAAGGTGTATTCGCGCCCGTTAATTTTGGTGTGGATGTCCTGGCCTGGGGTTTGGTGGCTGCCCTCAGGCAGGGCTGCAGCCTCGCGCATCTTCCCGCCCGTCAGCACGATCGGCTCCGCCGGAAATCCGGCCTGCTCCTGACCATCGCGCAGGGATTTCAACCCGCGCACGCTCAGCACGCGCACCATCTCGCGCCGGTACGAGGCTGAAGCGCGCAGGTCATCAATCGGCCTGGCTGCGTTGGCCGCCAGTTTTGCGGCGTATTCGATAACATCATCGCGCAGTTCTTTGTCTTCCAGGAATAATTCGGCATCCCTGGCGTGGATGATGATGGGCGCCACCGCTCCCATCGTGATGGAAGCCGTTTTAATGATGGCAGCTTCCATCTTCAGGATGATGGCGATGTTGACCACCGAAATTGCCTGGGCACGGCGCAATGCCAGTTTGATGTACGTCCCCCGGCGGCTGGAATCCAGCGCCTTGAACGAAATATCCACCAGCATTTCATCGGGCTGCATCACATTTTTGCGTACGCCGGTATAAAACTCGCGCAGCGGTAAGGTGCGCTCACCACGGGTGGAAGCCAGTGTGACAGAAGCCTCCAGCGCCATGAGCGGGGTGATGGTGTCATTGGCGGGCGAAGCCGTGATGATATTGCCTGCCACGGTACCCCGGTTGCGAATCTGCGGCGACCCGACTTCCCAGGCAGCGCGCGCCAGCGGGTAACCCTGCTCACGGATGAGCTTGGATGATGCGGCATCATTGTGCGTCACCAGCGGGCCGATGTGGATGATGCCATTTTCATCGCGACTGATGCTGTCGAGGCCAGGGATGCGCGTCACATCGATGAGCGTGTCGATCCCCTGCCGGGTGCCGCGTTCCAGTTCCAGCATCAGGTCTGTGGCCCCAGCTACGATGCGAGCTCGCGGGCCGCACTCGGCTAACAATTTCAGGACTTCATTTGTGGTTTTAGCATTGACGTATTCATGCCACATGGAAATCTCCTTAGTTAAAAATAACCACAGACCGCCGACCGGAGGCCGCTTTTCGGTTGGGCGGTGGCGGTCTGTGGTCTGCGGTCTGGGATGGCGGTTGGATTATTGCCCTGAACCGGTGATGACTTCGTAGCGCCGGTCATAGGTTTGGGTGGCTTCGCGTGCCATGGTCACCAGGTTGCGGATGGCGGCTGGCAGGCCATCGGGGTTGCCCAGATTGTTTTCAACGGTATCGAGCGCCTGGTTGATGTTATCGCCGAGCTGGAAGAAGGCACTGTCAAATGCGTAGAGTTTTGCCAGTTCTTCCTCGTTAATTTTCACGGCATCGAAGAAGCCAGAGTAGCCATAAGTGGCATTGCGGATTTTATCGGCAAAGGTGCGCAGTTGGATCGCGGCCTTTTCCATATCATCCATGAATTCAATGCCGCCCTGACTGATCAGATCTGCCTGGAGCGCTGACAGGCGTTTGACCAGCGTCTCAAAACGCCGGGCAACGGTGTCGCGCAGGAGTTTATCGGCCGAGCGGCGATTTTCTCGGTCAATATAGCCGCCAAAGCCTGGGATGTAAGATACAAGTTTTCGCAGCGGATCCTGCGCGCCGGTTACGTTCTGCAAAAAGTCGCTCATGTTGCCTCCTGGGGAAAATGGGGGTGGTTTTCGAGCCAGCAAATTCATTATACTTCGACTTGACACCAATCTGGCAGTTTTGTTTCAGCTTTTTTGGGTTTTTCCTGTCCAGATTATGGTTATAATCAAGCCAATTTGTGCTGGTACACCTATCTTTACGCCCGCCTGCGTAGAAAGTTGCGCCATCTGGCGCTCCGGAATTCCACTTCCACCGCCCCACAGGGCTTCGGGATTTTAGATAAAACAGGTGTCATACCCAAATCACACACTTCCATAAGGAGTTTTAAATGGCAAACGAATTGCAAGACCTTCTAACTTTAGTTGGCAACAGCCTGTCTGTAGATGGGCATTCTGTTACAGTGACGGATGAAACCACCTTCCGCGCCAATGTTGGCAAGCTGGTGGAAGTTTCCGCGCTGGAAAGTGGCGCACGCCAGGGCTGGGCGCGTTTTCTCATCCGCGCTGCTGCGCTGGAATTGGACATCGTCCCCAGCTCCATCCATGACCTGTATATGGCGCGTGGCCGTGGCGAAGTGCCGATGACCTTCTCCACCCCGGCTTTTAACCTGCGCGCGCTGTCTTTCCATGCCGCCCGCATGATGTTCCGCTCGGCGCTGGCCATCAATGCCGGGCCGTTCATCTTTGAGATCGCCCGCTCCGAAATCGGCTACACTGCCCAGCGTCCGGTGGAATATTCCACCAATATCCTCGCCGCGGCGATTGCTGAAGGCTGGCGCGGCCCGGTCTTTTTGCAGGGTGACCACTTCCAGATGTCGGCCAAGAAATATGCGGCTGACCCCCAGTCTGAGATCAACGCTGTCAAGGATTTAACCGCCGAAGCTGTCAAATCGGGCTTCTTCAACATTGATATTGATACTTCCACGCTGGTAGATATCAACCAACCCACCGTCCCCGCGCAGCAGAAGCTGAACTATGAGCTTTCTGCTGACTTTGGGGCTTACATCCGCTCGATTGAGCCGGGCCTGACCATCTCCATCGGCGGCGAAATTGGCGAAGTCGGCGGCCACAACTCCACCGAAGAAGAACTGTGCGCTTACATGGACGGTTATAACGCCGAGATGGCGCGTCTCGTGCCTGGCAAACCCGGCCTGAGCAAGATCAGCATCCAGACTGGCACATCGCATGGCGGCACCGTCCTGCCCGATGGCACCATCGCCAAAGTCAACCTGGATTTTGACACCCTGCGCAACCTGAGCCGCGTATCACGCGCCAGCTATGGCCTGGGCGGAACCGTCCAGCACGGCGCATCGACCCTGCCCGAGGATATGTTCGATAAATTCCCGCAGAACGAGGCCATCGAAGTCCACCTGGCGACCAATTTCATGAACAAGTGGTTCGACACCATCCCGGCAGATTTCAAGGCTGAGATTTATGAGTGGGTCAAGGTCAATGCCGCGTCTGAGCGTAAAGCCGGGATGACCGATGAACAGTTCTATTACAAGGCTCGTAAAAATTCGGTGGGCGCGTTCAAAGCCAAATCGTATGCGCTGCCCGAAGCTGATAAGGCCAAACTCAATGCGGCCTGGGAAGCCCAGTTTAGCGGATTATTCAATCTGCTCGGTTTGAAAGACACCCGCCAGTATGTCGATCAGTACATCAAACTCATCAAAGTTGCGCCAGATTTGAAGTTTTACCTGGGCGCAGATGTGGAAGAAGAACTGGCCGACGACCTGGCTGACTAATTTAATTCTCCCTCACCCTGGCCCTCTCCCGGCGGGAGAGGGGATTAGCCCCTTTCCCCTCCGGGGGAAGGGCCGGGGATGAGGGCATTAAAGTCCAACGCCGGAAGATGTTAGAGTTCAGTTTGCTTATGGCTGCCGAAGAACAAAACCTGAACCGCTCTCGTTACTCGGTCATTCCGCGCGTGCTGGTGTTTGTGACGCGCGGGGAGAGTGTGTTGCTGCTCAAGCTGCTTCCGCGTAACGGCAAAGTCACGCGCTGGACAGGGCGTTATAACGGCCTGGGCGGTCACATTGAGCGGGGAGAAGACCCGTTAACGGCGGCCCACCGCGAGCTGCGGGAGGAAAGCGGGGTGGCGGCATCCCTGCGATTAATCGGTATTCTGGTTGTAGATACGGGCGAAGATCTCGGGATTGAGCTGCATGTTTATGGCGGCGAATACAGCTCCGGGGAGTTGGTTCCGAGTGGCGAAGGAGTGCCAGAGTGGATTCCGTTTGAGATGTTGGATTCGATCCCCGGTGTGGATGATCTCCCGATTTTCCTTGAAAAAGTGCGTTCGATGAAGCCATCTGCCCCGCCATTTTCGGGGCGCTCTTTTTATGACCCTGATGGGCATTTGGTTGTCAATTTTGCAGCCTCGTAATATTCCTGGTGAGTGAAAAGTTTGGTATTCGTCCAGTGAAAACAAAACGCCAGATTTTGGTCTGGCGTTTTGTTTTCATTTGTGGCCTGGCGATTATAGTTTGACGCGCATGGCTTTGAGCCGGATGGTGAAGGTGCTGCCTTTGCCGGGTTCGCTGACTACATCCAGCGAGCCGTTGTGCTGTTTGATGACCTGGTTGGTGATTGCCAGCCCCAGGCCGATGCCGCCAAACAGGTTTTCGCCGCTGCGCTCGACGTGATAGAAACGGTCGAAGATTTTGGTGATGTTTTCGGGGGGGATGCCGATACCCTGGTCGATAATATCGACGGCCACGAAAGCATCCTCTTCTCGCAACCTGATGGTGACATGCCCGCCATTGGGGCTGAATTTGACGGCATTATCTACCAGCGATGTCATGGCGCGTTCCAGCGATTTAAGATCGCCAGAAACAGGCAGCAGGTTGGGGCTGGCTTCCACGCCGATGGTCAGCAGGTTGGCGGCAGCTTTGTCCTGGTATTTTTCGGCCACTTCGCGGGCGATTTTGACGATGTCTACCGGCTGGAATTTCGGTAGGATCAAATCCATCTCTTGCAGGAACAGGATGTCGTTCACCAGGGTGGTGATCTGCTGGATGTTGCGCGAGACTGTGTCGATGGTCATCGGCAGGCGGTCGGGCGGGATGGCACCTTTTTGCAGGAGTTGCAAGAAGCCACCGGCGGCCATCAGTGGGGTGCGTAATTCGTGGGCGATGTTGGTCAGGAATTCGCGGCGGGCCAGTTCTTGTTCGGCCAGTTTTTGGTATGCATGCGACAATTCGGATGCGCGAATTTTCAGGTCTTCCACTGCCATTTCATCGTTTTGGCGCAGGCGGGTGGAGATTTCGCGCACCATGGCTTGTGAAACGCTGCTGGAATGCTGCAAGACTCGTGTGAAGTCTTCTTTTTCGATTTCCAGCACGGTGACCTGGCCTTTGGTGGTGACGGTGGCCGCGCGCGGGGCGTTGTGGATCAGCGCCATTTCGCCGAAGAAGTCTCCGGCGTGGAGTGATTTGAGCTGGCGTTGTTCCGAGTTGTTGATAACTTTTGTAACGCCCACTTCGCCATCCAGCAGGATGTAGAAGGTGCTTTCCACCCGGCTTTCCTGGCACAAGACCGCCCCAGGCGGGTAATTTTTTACAGTGGCGCGCACCATTAACTCGTCCATTTCGAGTCCCGAAATGCCGGGGAAGGCGCGTGGTAGGATTTCTTTGGGGGATGGCAGGTTTTTGCGAGGTAAATTAAGTGCGTGCATAAGGCCTCTTGGATAAACTATGCTAATTGTAGCACTTTGGCCTTTGTGGTTTCTATTAATTCCGTTTCAGTCGTGTAGTATTCCTAAAATTTGTAACCGATCATGCGCAGGAAGTTTTTGCGCCAGGATTTTCCTTCTTCGTCTTCAACGCCTTTGGGTGAGAATCCGTCAATAACGCCCATAATGCCACGCCCTTGCTCGGTCTGTGCCACCAAAACCTGGGTTGGGTTGGCTGTGGCGCAATAAATGCGTGCAACTTCTGGCACCATTTTGATGGTATTCAGCACATTGATGGGGTAGTAGCCTTCGCCCAGGAACAGGATGAAGGAATGACCCGCGCCAATCGCCAGGGCATTCTTCCTGGCGAGTTCGATCATGGCCTCATCGCTGCCCGTGAAGCGCAACAGGCAATTCCCGCTGGCCTCGCAGAACGCCAGCCCAAACTTGATGCCCGGCACGGTGTTAACCAGCGCCTCGTGGATGTCTTCCACGGTTTTGACAAAATGCGACTGCCCGAGGATGAAATTGATTGGCTCGGGCTTTTCAATTTGGATAACCTGGATGTCCATATGTTGCTCCTGAAAAATTTGAACTTTTTCTGGTGATAATATAGGGGCGACCCGCCCCTGGTCGAAAAAGCATCAGCTTATGCTGGAATTTCCTGCAAAAATGCTTCTCGTTGCGCCTGGAAGGGTCGCCCTTACTTTTTTATGGATGCCGTTTCAGTTGCTTTTTACGCGCTGATGCTGTCCATCGCCGCGCCGAGGCGCTTTACGATTTCATCAACTTCTTCCTCGTTGATGACCAGCGGCGGGGCGAAAGCCAGGGTTGCGCCCAGCGGGCGGCTTCTCAGCCCGTGCTTTTGCGCCGCTTTGAAGATTTTCATGGCTGTAGCCGGGTCAGCGGCCCTGGTCTCTTTGTTAGAGACAATTTCCACGCCGCAGACCAGCCCTTTGCCGCGCACATTGCCCACAAACGGGAATTCTTCCAGTGTTTTCAGGCCTTCCAGCAGGCGTTTGCCCAAGTCGCGGGCGCGCGCCGGGTAGTTGTCTTTTTCCATCAATTCCAGGTTTTTCAGGCCCACGGCGCAGGCCATGGCGTGCCCGGAGTAGGTGTACCCGTGCATCCAGGCTTCGCCTTCCGATGCAGTTTCAATCGTTTCGCGGATTTCGTCCGAAATTTGGATGCCGCCAAGCTGCGCGTAGCCACTGGTTATTGCTTTAGCAAAGCTCAAAATGTCGGGTTGGATGCCCCAGTGTTTGAGCGCGAACCATTCGCCGGTGCGTCCAAAGCCGGTGATAACTTCGTCGGCGACGAGCAGCACTTCGTATTTGTCGCAAATCTGCCGGACGAGTGGGAAGTAGTCATCGGGCGGAACGATTACGCCGCCCACGCCCATCACCGGCTCGGCGATGAATGCGCCAACGGTTTCTGGCCCTTCGCGCAGGATGGCTTCTTCCAGCGCGCGCGCGGCGGCCTGTCCGATTGTTTCTCCGGGTTTGATGTCTCCATCATAGCGGTAGGGGTTGGGGGCGGGGATGTGCAGGAAGCCTGGGACAGCTGGCCCAAACATGGTGTGGTATTTTTCCAGCCCGGTGGCAAACGTCGCATACATCGTCACGCCGTGATACGAACCTTTGCGGGCGATGACTTTCACTTTTTCGGGTTTGCCTTTGCGTTTCCAGTAGTAGCGAGCGGTTTTGAAGGCCGAATCGTTGGCTTCAGAGCCGCCGGAGGCAAAAAAGGTGGTATTGAGACCCTCGTAGGCGAATCCAGCCAGTTTATCGGCCAGTTCGATGGAGGGCAGGTTGGTCATTCCGGCAAAATTCGAGGTGAAAGCCATCTTTTTCATCTGGTCAAAGGCAGCCTGGGCCAGTTCCTCGCGCCCGTAGCCCGCATTGACGTTCCAGAGCCCGGCCATGCCATCCAGGATTTTCTGGCCGTCAGTGGTATACAGCCAGACGCCCTCGCCGTGATCGACCACCAGCGGGTCGATGTGGCTTTTTGGATGATAGACGGGGTGAAGCTGTTTTTTATCTTTTTCTACCCAATTTTGGTGTGTGCTCATAACGCCTCCATGAATGTTTATGCATATTATAGTTTACAAGGGAGAGAATTGTGCTCTTCGACGCGCAATTCTCTCCCCGGGCTGGGGATAAAACAATCAGCTTTCTTCTGGTGCTGGGCGGTGGTCTGGGTTTCATCGTAGATTTTCATCGATCCGTCGCGGTAATGAGTTTGAACTGTGAGCTGGTATCCGGCAAAATCCAGGCGATGGTCTGCCCGTTAACATCCACCGCGACTTTTTGTTGAATCTTGCCCTTGGGCACGGTCTGACCGATATCATATTTCAGCGTGGGCAGGGTGGCGCGATAACTGGCATCTTGAATTCGATGTAATAGGCAAAAAAAACGTCCAGCGAGCCGTTGGAGGTGTAGTAATCCTGCGCGGTCTGTTTGAGCTGGGCGGTTTGCTGTTTGGCTACCAGGCTTTTGAGCGATTGGCTGGACGAAAGCCAGGTGAGGGCTGAAACCACCAGCACCGTCAGCAAAGCCACCGCCAGGTAAGAAAAAATCAGCTTGTTTTGCAGGGAATGTTTCATGCCCCTCCAAAAAGCGGTAGCCGATGCCAAAAACGGTTTCCATGTAGCGCGGCTGGTTCAGGTTGTCATCCAGTTTCAGGCGCAGGTTGCGGATGTGGATTTTGAGCGTGGTTTCAGAGCCGGTGTAGCCGTTTTCCATCAGCCGCATGGCTAGATCGGCGCGGCGCACCACCTGGCCGGGGGCTTGCATCAGGATTTCGAGTATCTGGAATTCGAGCGGGGTCAGGTCGATGAGTTGTTTCCCCTGCCAGACTTTGTGTTTGCTGCGGTCGAGTTCCAGGTCGCCAACCACCTCCATCCGCGCTTTCCCGCGGATGCGCGTCATAACGCTAAAATCATCCGCGAGCAGCTGGCACTTCTGGAATAAAAACAACCCACGCTCTATAAGAACGCGGGTTGTTTTTGAAACGGATTCTCTAAATTACTCGGTCACAGGTTCATGATCGTGGTCGTGCAGGCCGCCGCCACTTCCAATATCAGATGGGATGGAAGAAGGCACCGGGGCCACTACGGGGAAGTTGCCCTTACCGCCCAGCCCGTTGACATCTGATGTGTTCATGGCGTACTGCAAAACAGAAAATGCCACAGCGTCTGAGTTTACATCCAACGCATAGGTGTTGACATTGTTATAGGTGTCGCAGGCCAGGTGGTAGCACGGGTCATACTGCTGACCGGCTGTGCCGCCCCAGGTGGCTGCCTCAGCCGCGGTTTTGACACCTTCCGCGCCGGTAAAAAGTCCGCCGGAAGGAATGCCCGCCGCGATGAAGGGGCCATAGTCTGAGCGACCGGTGAAGTCGGTGCCTTTGAAGGGCAGCCCATGCATGCTGTAGTAATTCTCAAAAACATCCTCAATTTGGGCAGACCCTGCCGGGCCGGGGCCAGCGCCTACGGCATCAGAATCATCGCCATCGTACACGAAGAAGACGTGATTTGGCGAAGCGATCATGTCAAAGTTCAGGTAAAGGGCGATTTTTTGCCTGTCCACTGCGCTCAGGTTGTTGACATAATAGGTAGAGCCAACCAGGCCAGATTCTTCTGCGCCCCACAGGGCAAAGCGAATTTTGTTGACCGGTTTGACTTTCGCCATCTGCTGGGCTACTTCCAGGATGGCAGCAGATCCGGAACCGTTGTCCTGAATGCCAGGGCCAGCGTTGACCGAGTCGAGATGCGCACCTGCCATCACAACATTATTTGGATCACCATCCACGCTCTCTGCAAAAATATTGTAAGTTGTGGCAATTCCGCGGAAAGTGTCGGTCTTCAGGCGCATGACCAGCCCGGCAGTAGCTGCTAATTGCTCGCCAACGGCCTGGGTAACAGAAGTCACGGGGAGATTCAGGGTAAAGCCATTGCCAAGCGTGCCGTTGATTACTCCGGGTTGATTGTTGTAGATGATTACCCCGGCAGCGCCAGCGCTATATGCGTTGGTCGCTTTAATCGCAAAGGTGCACGCGCCGCGTTTGATCAATGCGATGTTTCCTGCGGGGAAACCGGCGAAATCAGCCGCTTCGCAGCCAGGTGTCGCCTCGGCAACCAGCGCGGTTACCGAGGCTGTCGTATCTCCACTACCCGAGTAAGACATGAGATTGTTGGCAATTGCGCCAGTGGGTGCGGGCGCCACCTGTTCCAAAATGGGTTGCGAAAGAGAAATGAAGGTCTGAAACTGGAAAGGTTGTACGGTCACAATGTAACCGGCGCTTTCAAATACTTGATGGGCATAGGCCACCGAAGCGTCAAAACCAGGTGTGCCAGATGTGCGGATACCATTATTGGCATCAGCAATCGATTGCAAGGCTGCCTGGTGCTCGCGCACGCCTTCCAATGTAACGCACGCCAGCAATTTTTCGTGCGTATTATTGACACGCATATCACACGATTCGGAACCGGCAAATGCAACCGGGGCAGTGCCTAACATGGCTGCCATTACAACGACTACAAATAAAATACGAAACGTTCCTCTCAACATGTTGTCTCCTCTTTTGCAAACGATAAGATTTGGATGTGATCAATTTTCAAAAAACTTCATCGGAATTGATTTAAAGCACCTCCTTTCGAAAAAATAAAACCGCCGATTGAACAATCTTCGGCGGTTTGGCGATCTACGAATAGACCCATAACTTTGCGACCTCACCTCGCGATGAGTGTGCGCTATCGGAATTATATAATTTGGATATACATTATCCAAATTATACCTGATTATGGTTGATAAGAAAAGCCTTAATTCAAAGAATGCTACATTCAGGTTGCTAAAAATCCTTCCCTGGTTCAGGAGCTTTTGTAGCTGGAGTTTTGTTGACTATACAATTTCCCCCGGTTACAATCAGGCGACTTTGCCAAAAGGATTATCAATGACCATTACCCGTTTTGTCGTCAGTTTCAACCGGCCCGACCCGCGCTCGGCGGGCTATCTGGCCGATGCCCACGCGCTGGGGTTTGGCGCGCTAGAGCAAATTATTTGCCAGGATTTGTATTTTATCGAGGGTCAATTGTCTGATGAAGAATGTGGACAGTTGGCCCTCAACCTTTTATCTGACCCGGTGGTGCAAACTACTGCCTGGGCTGTTCTTCCATCGGATTCATCCGCCCTGCCGCCTGCTGCCGCTATGGTAGAAGTGGCCCTTCGCCCCGGCGTTACCGACCCCGTGGCACATGAAATTATCCGCGCTGCGCATGAGCTTGGTTTTGACGGTATCCATCGCGCTGCGACTGGCCTCCGTTTCTTGCTTAACTGGAAAACCGAAAAACCGGATAACTCATCAGCCAGTTTTCCCGTTGAACGGTTGGCGAAACAACTTTTGGCCAACAACGTCATCCAGCACTGGAAACTTGGCGAAATCACCCCATCCTTCCCCGAAGAAGCCGCCTCCAGTGGGGAAGTGGAAATCCTGCCCGTTCGGGATTTGACCGCCGACCAACTGCTCGATCTCTCCAAAGATCGCCGCGCCGCCCTCGACCTGGCCGAAATGCAGGCTATCCAGAACTATTTCCGCCGCGTAGATCGCGACCCCACCGACATCGAATTTGAAGCCATCGCCCAGACCTGGAGCGAGCATTGTGTTCATAAAACGTTCAAGGCGAAAATCACCCTCACCCCATCCCCTCTCCCGCTGGGAGAGGGGGCAGGTGGTGAGGGCCAGGTTGTGGATTCCATCATTAAAACCTACCTGAAATCCGCCACCGACAAAATTGCCGCGCCCTGGGTGATTTCCGCTTTCGTGGACAACGCCGGGATCATCGACTTTGACGATGAATTTGAAGTTTCGTTCAAGGTGGAGACGCACAACCACCCATCAGCGATTGAGCCGTTTGGTGGGGCGAATACCGGCGTCGGCGGGGTCATCCGCGATGTGCTCGGGGTCAGCGCCAAACCCATCGCCGCCACCGACATCTTGTGCTTTGGCCCGCAAGATTTGGGCAGTAGGGGCGGGGTCACCCCACCCCTACCGGATGGGGTTTTGCATCCGCGCCGCATCCAGTCTGGCGTGGTGGCGGGCGTGCAGGATTACGGCAACAAAATCGGCATCCCCACCGTCAACGGCGCGATTCTTTACGATGAAGGCTACACCGCCAACCCGCTGGTCTTTTGCGGCTGCGTCGGAATCGCCCCCAAGGGCAAACACCGCAAAAATCCCCAGCCCGGCGATCATGTGATCGTGCTCGGTGGGCGCACCGGGCGCGATGGCCTGCGCGGGGCGACCTTTTCCTCGATGACGATGGATGCCCAGACGGGCGAAGTTTCCGGCGCATCAGTGCAAATTGGTGACCCGATCACCGAAAAAGGGCTGATCGATGTCATCACCCGCGCCCGAGACGCCGATCTCTATAACGACATCACCGACTGCGGCGCGGGCGGCCTGTCCTCCGCCGCTGGCGAAATGGCATCCGTCATCGGTGCAGATATCGAACTGCAAAACGTCCGCCTGAAATACCCCGGCCTGGCCCCGTGGGAAATCTGGCTCTCAGAAGCCCAGGAACGTATGGTGTTGTCGGTTGCCCCTGAAAAACTTCCTGCCCTGCAAGAATTGTGCGACACCTTCAACACCGAACTGACCGACATCGGCGTATTCACCGGCAATGGCAAACTGATTGTCCGCTACGGTGGCAAACCTGTGCTCGAGCTTGAAAATGAATTCCTGCACGAGGGTATTCCGCAGCGGCAGCTTCGTGCAGTAATCAGTGACCAGTCACCAGTCACCGAAAAGCTGACCACTGATCACCGATCACTGATCACTGTCAACGACAGGCTTTTGGCGCTTCTCTCCCATCCCAACATCGCCTCCAAAGCCGCCACCATTCGCCTTTACGATCACGAAGTTCAGGGCGGGACGGTGATCAAGCCGCTCACCGGCATCCAGGCCGATGCCCCCTCCGATGCTACCGTGCTCAAACCGATTGGCACCAAAGGCAAAAAGGGTATCGTGCTTTCCAATGGCATCAACCCTGAATACGGCAAACGCGACGCCTACAAAATGGCCTGGGCCGTCATCGACGAAGCCATCCGCAACGCTGTGGCCGTGGGGGCTGACCCTGAGCGCATCGCCATCCTCGATAATTTCTGCTGGGGCGACCCCAAACGTCCCGAGACGATGGGAACCCTCGTCGAAGCGGCGCGCGGCTGCCACGATGGCGCGCTACTCTTTGGCGCACCCTTCATCAGCGGCAAAGACTCACTCAACAACGAATACCTTGGCGCCGACGGCCTGCGCCACTCCATCCCGCCCACCCTTTTGATTTCCGCCATTGGCATCATCGACGATGTCTCCACCGCCATCACGATGGATTTGAAAGCGCCAGGAAACGCGATTTACCTCGTTGGCCCATTACCCATTACCAATTACCCTATCCCCAGCATCCCCGAAAATGCTCCAGCTCTCTACCGCGCTCTCCACCAGGCTATCAAACAAGGTTTAGTTCGTTCCTGTCACGATTTGAGCGAAGGCGGGCTGGCAGTTTCAGCGGCGGAAATGTGCATTGGAGGCCGCCTCGGCCTGGTTCTGGACGAATCCATCCGCCCCGAAACCTGTTTCGCCGAGACGAACGGCTGTCTCCTGGCTGAAATCAACCCCGCCGCTGAAACCGCCTTCCGAACCCTGTTCGCCCACCTGCCCCTGACGAAAATCGGCCACGTCACCGCCGAACCTGTGCTCAAACTGGCTGGCGAACAAATCCCCGTCGCCGACCTCGTCAAAGCCTTCACTGGCGATATTCGATAATTCGATACTCGAATATCAATTCCGAATACCCACTATCGAATATCGAGATTTTCCCATGAAACCCCTCGCCCTTATCTTCCAAGCCCACGGCACCAATCGCGACCTCGATGTCGCCGAAGCCCTGACCCTGGCTGGCTCCGACCCGGTCTTTGCCCCGCTTAACGAACTGCGCGCCGGGAAAAAATCCTTCTCCGACTACCAGATGCTCATCGTCCCTGGCGGTTTTTCCTACGCCGATGCCCTCGGCGCGGGCAAACTGCTTGCCCTCGACCTGAACTCCTATTTCACCGATCAAATCTCCGCCTTTGTGGAGGCTGGCAAACCCGTGATTGGCATTTGCAATGGCTTCCAGGCGCTGGTTAAATCTGGCATACTTCCGGGGAATGATAGTCAAAAGTCGAAAGGCGAAGGTCAGGCTACGTTAACTTTCAACGCCGAAGGCCATTTTGAGTGCCGCTGGATTGATTTACAGCCGATTTCGCAAAAATGTATTTGGACTCAAGGCCTTAATGAAATCATTACCTGCCCCATCGCTCACGGTGAAGGCAATTTCCAGGCCAATCACCAATTACTAATTACCAATCTCGTTTCATCCGATCAAATCGCCCTGACCTACACCCACCCCGATGGCTCTCCCGCTAACGGCTTATATCCTGCCAACCCCAACGGCTCGATTCTCGACATCGCGGGCATCTGCAACCCGGCGGGCAACGTGCTCGGGCTGATGCCCCACCCGGAAAATCACATCCACCCTTGGCAGCATCCCCGTCACACGCGCGGAGAGAGCAGCGGCAGCGGGCTGGCGCTGTTTGAGAATGGCGTTAATTACGCGTCAAAACTATGAATGAACCGATAAAATACCCGGTATGGAGTCTTGAAAAAATCAGAAATGTTTGGGGGGTGATAGCTCTGGTTGGAGGCATTGCAGTCCCTATTCTGCATCTTGCTTTTAAATCTGACTTTGTTGTCCCAATTTTGATGATCTTAATGTTTTGGATTCAGCTTATTTCTATTCGATCTTTTCGTCTCAGTTTATTGCTTTTGGGTATTTTTGTTGTGGCGTCCTTTTCAATAAATTATTTGTATTGTATGTTTGGGGCTGCATCATGTCAGGATAAGATACCGTTGATGACAATATTCGCGGTGGCGATCTATCTCTTCTTATCAATAATAGTGGGTTTGTGTGGTTTTCTGGGTTTTGTTCCTCAGGCGCTTCGACAGAAAAGCATTTACAACAAAATCAGAAACAGAATAAAGTAAAACTGTGCGAGGACTTATGATTTCTCAGGAAAAGATACTCGAATTATTGCCCTTAGCATTTAGTGACACGGATTTACCACTGCCCGGAAAAACTGTTGGCAAAGTGCGGGAGTGGTATCCGCTTGGAAACGGGAAGCGGTTGATTGTCACGACCGACAGACTCTCAGCGTTTGACCGGATTCTGGCGAGAGTCCCGTATAAGGGGCAGGTTTTGAACCAGCTATCCGCCTGGTGGTTCGATCAAACCCAATCGATCATTCCCAGTCACCTGATTTCCATCCCCGACCCCAACGCCGCCATCGTGACCGAAGTCGAGCCGCTGCTGGTGGAGGTGGTGGTGCGCGGATACATCTCCGGGGTCACGACGACCGCCCTGTGGTATCGCTACAAGCTGGGCGAGCGCGAGATTTACGGCTATACCTTCCCCGAAGGGCTGAAAAAGAACCAGGCGCTGCCCGAGCCGATTATCACGCCGACCACCAAGGGCGGCGCGACCGGCCACGACGAGCGCCTGACCTGCGAGGAAGTGGTCTCGAAGGGCATTCTCGACGCCGATACCTGGGAGCAGGTGCAAACTGCCGCGCTGGCGATCTTCAAACGCGGACAGGAACTGGCCCAAAAAGCCGGGCTGGTGCTGGTGGATACCAAATATGAGTTTGGCCGCGCCCCTGATGGCCGGATTTTGCTCATCGACGAAGTCCACACCCCCGATTCGTCCCGCTTCTGGAAGGCCGACAGCTACGAAAGCCGCCTCGCCGCCGGGCAGGAACCGGAGAACTTTGACAAGGAGTTTGTCCGTATCGCCTACGCCGAGGGTAGGGGCGACCCGCCGGGTCGCCCCTACCTGGGTGATGGCGAACCGCCCAAAATGCCCGATGAACTGTGGGTAGCAGCATCCGAGCGTTACATGACCATCTACGAGATGCTCACCGGGCAGGAATTTGTGCCGGGGACGTATCCGGTGAATGAGCGGTTGGTGACGAATCTGGAAAGTTATTGGGGTAAAGCAAATCTATAGATTTGCTTTACAGATATCCATATGACCTTTGAAAAAACTGAAATCCTCCCCAACATCTCCGTCCGCCCCGCCACCCGTGCGGATGTGCCCGCGATTGTCCGCTTGCTGGCGGATGATATGCTGGGCAGCCAGCGTGAGCGTTCTGAAGACCCGCTGCCGCAATCGTATTATGATGCGTTTGAGCGGGTCGCGGCCAATCCGCATGTGGAATTGGTGGTGGCCGAGATGCAAAACGAAATCATCGGCGTGCTGCAACTGGATTTTATCTCCGGGCTGTCTTTCCAGGGCGGCACGCGGGCGCAGATCGAGTCGGTGCGAGTGGATAGCCGCCATCGCGGGCGGGGCATTGGCAAGGCGCTGTTCCGTTGGTCGATTGAGTTTGCCCGTCAAATGGGCTGTTACGTTGTCCAGTTGACCACCAACGCCGAACGTAAGGATGCCCATCGCTTTTATACTGATTTGGGTTTCAAACCATCACATGTTGGAATGAAACTGTTTTTGCAAAAATGACCACAGACGGCGGACAATCGACCGTTTTTATTGCGGTCTACCGTTTGCCGTCCGCAAGGAAAGGTACACATGACCGCTCTCATCGGAATCATCATGGGATCAAAATCGGACTGGGAAACCATGCAAAACGCCGCCGAAACGCTCGACGGGTTGGGAATTCCCTATGAAGTGAAGGTGGTTTCGGCCCACCGTACCCCCGATTTGCTGTTTGCGTATGCCGAATCTGCCGCTGGGCGCGGAATCGAGGTTATCATTGCGGGGGCGGGTGGCGCGGCGCACCTGCCGGGCATGGTTGCTGCCAAGACGCACCTGCCGGTGCTGGGCGTGCCTGTCCAATCGAAGGCGCTCAACGGGCTGGATTCGCTGCTCTCGATTGTGCAGATGCCCGCCGGAATTCCCGTCGGCACGCTGGCGATTGGGCGGGCGGGAGCCATCAATGCGGCCCTGCTGGCGGCTTCGATTGTGGCAAACGCGCACCCCGAATACCGCGATTCGATATTAGAATATCGGCAGAAGCAAACGCAATCGGTTTTGGACAACCCTGATCCGCGCACTTAGCATTGTTTGTAGGGGCGCGGCAGTCAAAGAATTACATCAAATCTTTGCAGAATCGCCGCGCCCCTACAGGATAAATATGACCACCATCGGAATTTTAGGCGCTGGACAACTTGGTCGGATGCTGGCCCTGGCGGGATACCGCCTGGGGATGAATTTCCGTTTCTTCGACCCGGCGGCGGATTCTTCTGCCGGGCAACTCGCCCCGCATATTGCTGCCGCTTACGATGATTGGGCCGCGCTGGAAAAGTTCGCTCATGGGCTGGATGTGGTCACTTACGAGTTTGAGAATATCCCGGTGGAAACAGCGCGCTTCCTTGAAAAGTTTGTGCCGGTCTATCCGCCTTCGGCGGCGCTCGAAAAATCACAGGATCGGCTGGTGGAAAAATCGTTTTTCCGTTCGCTGGGGGTGCCGACGCCGCCTTTCGCTGAAGTTAACAGCCGCGCAGACCTGGATAACGCCGTTCGGGTGGTTGGGATACCATCAGTGTTGAAAACGCGCCGGATGGGGTATGACGGTAAGGGGCAGGTGGTCATCAGCGCTGAATCGGAAGTTGAACCAGCCTGGGAAAAACTCAAGGGCACCCCGCTGATTCTCGAGTCCTTCATCTTGTTTGATCGCGAACTTTCACTGATCGGTGCGCGCAACCAGGCCGGGCATGTGGTTTTTTACCCGCTGGCTGAGAATACCCACCAGGATGGCATCCTGCGCCGGACGGTTGCCCCGGCGCACCGCCGCCCACAAACTGGTTCGTTGATCACTTACCGCCAGACCAGTCAATCGCTGGCCGAGGTGTATATGCGCGGTCTGATGCAATCCCTGAACTATGTGGGGGTGTTGGCCCTGGAGCTTTTCCAGGCGGGCGATCAGCTGTATGCCAACGAGATGGCCCCGCGCGTCCACAACAGCGGTCACTGGACGATTGATGGGGCGGTCACTTCTCAGTTCGAGAATCATGTGCGGGCGCTGGCCGGGTTGCCACTGGGGAGCGGGCATCCGCTGGGGGTGAGTGCCATGCTCAATTTGATCGGGAAAATCCCGGATGTAGCTTCCATTTTGGATGTAGATGGTGCGCACCTGCACGTGTACGGTAAATCCCCGCGGCCAGGTCGAAAAGTGGGGCATGTGACGGTCCTGGCGGGGACTCACGATGAAATTTTTCATAAAATTGAAGAACTGGAGGAACTTGTAGGCAAGTAAGTGAGTAAACAAGTACACAAGTAAACATGTTTCTCCCATGATTACCGTACTTGTCTACCTGTTTACGTGTTTACTTGTTACTTTTGCCATGCTTGCCCGTCACCTTGGCTTCCAGCGTGTCATTTTTGATTGCGATTCCACCCTTGTCACGGTCGAGGGCATCGATGAGCTTGCCCGTCTGAAAGGGCAGACCGACCATATTGCCGAGCTGACCCGCCTGGCGATGGATGGCCAAATCCCGCTGGAGAAGGTCTACGCTGAACGGCTGGAACTGCTGCGCCCGACTCGCGCCGAACTGGACGAGGTAGGGCGCATTTATCGTCGCGCACTGGTGCCGCAGGCTGCAGAAGTTATCGCTGCCCTGCACGCGGCGGGTGTCGAAGTGTTCATTGTCAGCGGCGGGTTGAAGGCGGCCGTGCTCGACCTGGCCGAGATGCTCGACATTCCGGCGGCCAACGTCCATGCTGTGACGGTAGAACTCAACCAACTCAGCGGCGAGTGGTGGGACTATACCCGCCATCGTTACACGGGCAACCCCAAGGAAACCTATTTTGACTTTGCCCCCACCCCGCTGGCCGAATCAACCGGCAAAACGGCTGTGGTGCGCGTCATCGCGGAAGGCAAACGCTCCATGATGGTCGGTGACGGCTCGACAGACCTGGTCACCAAAGATGCCGTGCGTTTGTTTGTTGGTTTTGGTGGCGTGGAAAGCCGTCCGGCAGTTAAAAACGGCGCGGAGGTCTTTATCGAATCGCCGGGGCTGGCCGGGCTGCTGCCGGTGGCGCTCTCCCCGCATGGCGCGGGCAAACTCTCTGGCCGGTTGCCGCAGGTTTTTGCCGATGGATTGCAGAAAGTGGAAAGTGGAGAAGTGTTGTTCAAAGACAACACCTACCGCGAGCGCATTTTGCGGGCGCATTCCGGTTTGTTAACCGAAAAAATGTTTGGAGAATGAACTCTAAAACCATGAAACCACGGAGACACAGAGAACACGGAGAAAACCTTTAAAAAAATTTCTGTGAACTCCGTGTCTCCGTGGTGAAATTCTTAAAAACCCATGTCATATAGAATTTTAATCACCGACGAAATTAATCAAGCTGGCCTCGATTTTCTACTTTCCACGCCCGATGTTCTTGTGGATGTGGAAACCGGTCTTGGGCGGGATGCACTCTGTGAGCGCATCCCGGCTTATGATGCGGTCATCACCCGCAGCGGAACCGCCCTGGATGCGGCTCTCTTTAAACAGGCCGCTGGCCGGCTGAAAGTGGCTGCCCGTGCCGGGGTCGGCCTCGAAAATGTGGATATTCCTGCCGCGACAGCCGCGGGTGTGATGGTTATGAACATCCCCGAAGTCAACGCATTGGCCGCGGCGGAGCACACCCTGGCGCTCATGCTGGCGATGTGCCGCCATGTGCCGCAATCCAACGCCCGGCTGCGCGAAGGGGTCTGGGAGCGGGGGCCATTCCTCGGTGTGCAACTGGCCGGGAAAACGCTGGGAATCATCGGGTTGGGACGGATTGGCGGGTTGGTGGCGGCCCGGGCGCGCGCTTTTGAGATGCGGGTGATCGCCTTTGACCCCTACGTGCCCGAAGATCTGGCCGAATCGCTGCGCGTGGAATTGGTGGAAACGCTCGATGAGCTTTTGGCGCAGTCAGATTTCATTTCCCTGCACTGCCAGTTGACCGATGAGACCCGCAATTTGCTCTCCGCTCTGCAGTTTGCCAAAATGAAACGCGGCGCGCGCATCGTCAACGCGGCGCGCGGCGGATTGATCGACGAAGATGCCCTCGCGGATGCGTTGGATTGCGGGCAGGTGGCCGGGGCGGCGCTGGATGTCTATTTAACGGAAACCGGCGCCGGGGCGGCCCGATTCGCGCGGCGAAACGATGTCGTGGCGACTCCGCATCTCGGCGCGTCCACCCTTGAAGCGCAGGAAGATGTCTCGATTCGCATTGTCAACCAGGTGCTGGACGCCTTGCGCGGCACGGGCTACCGCAACGTGGTCAACCTGCCTTTCGCGGGCGATGCCGATTATCGCGCGATTGCCCCATTTATGGCGCTGGCTGAGAAGATTGGCTCGCTCCAGATGCAGTTGGCGATGGGCAAGGGGCTGGTGAGTGTGCAGGTGGCCTATCGTGGCGCGGAGATTGGGCATCACGCCAAACCGCTGACGGTGGCGCTGCTCAAGGGCCTGCTCACCCCGATTTTGGGTGACAGCGTGAACTATGTCAATGCGCCGCAATTGGCCGCGGAGCGCGGGCTGGCGGTCAGCCAGGCCGCGCTGCCGGGTGTGGACGAGTACGCCAATGTGATTGCCTGCCGTGTGTCGGCGGGCGAAGAGCGCCGCTTTGTGGCCGGGACACTGCTGACCCGCGGCGAACCGCGCATCGTGCGCCTGGATGATATTCCAATGGATGCGCTGCCTGCCGGACACCTGCTGGTGGTCAAGAGCCGCGATGTGCCCGGCGTGATCGGCCAAACGGCCTCGCTGCTTGGCGCGGCGGGCGTCAATATCGCCGAGTACCGCCTGGGGCGCGATTTCCCCGGCGGAACGGCGCTCTCGTTCATTAATCTCGATGACCCCGCGCCCGATGATGTGCTGGCCGGGCTGCGGGCGATGAAGTCGGTGGTGGAAGTGAAGCAGGTGAAACTTTAAGTCGAAAGTCAAAAGTCAACGGCTGTACACGGATTGAACTGATTTTGCGGATAAATCGAAAAATCCGTATCCCAAAAGGATTAGAAACTGATGACAGATCATTGGTCACTGATAACCGAATCTCCCCAAGAAGAATGCGGCATCATCGGCATCTTCGCGCCGGATGAAGATGTGGCGCGCATGGCCTTTTTCGGCCTGTTCGCTCTCCAGCATCGCGGGCAGGAAGCGGCGGGTATCGCCGTCTCGGATGGTAACGCTATGTCGATGTATAAAAATGTCGGCCTGGTGGCGCAGGTTTTTAAGCCCGAAACGCTCACCGGCTTGCAGGGCCACTACGCCATCGGCCACACGCGTTACTCCACCACGGGATCATCGCTCATCCGCAATGCCCAACCTTTCATGATCGAAACCATGAACGGCCCGCTGGCGCTGGCGCACAATGGCAACCTGGTCAATTCGCTGCAACTGCGCGATGAACTGCTGCGCCAGGGTGTCGGCTTTTCGTCCACATCTGACAGTGAAGTGATGACCATGATGCTGGCGCGTGATGCCGGCGCCACCTGGGAAGAGCGCATCAAAGACGCGATGGGGAACTGGGTTGGCGCCTACTCGCTGACGCTCCTGACCCGCGACTGTGTCTACGCTGTCAGGGATCCCTGGGGATTCCGCCCCTTATGTGTTGGCCTGCTTCCAGGCGGAGGCTACGCTGTGGCATCCGAAAGCGGCGCCCTACGCACCCTGGGCTGCGAAGCCATCCGCGATGTGAAACCGGGCGAAATCGTGGCGCTCTCCAGCAACGCCCTGACCGTCACCCAGGCTGTGCCGCCGGTCAGCCCCTCTGCCAGGTGTGTTTTTGAGCACATCTACTTTGCCCGCCCCGACCAGACCTGGGACGGGGTCAACGTTCATGCTGTGCGCCAAAAACTGGGCGAAGAACTGGCCCGCGAAATGGAAATTGCCGCAGATGTGGTCATCCCCATCCCCGATTCTTCCATCCCGGCAGCGATAGGCTTTGCGCGTGTCAGCGGCATTGCCTACAACGATGGTTTTGTCAAAAATCGTTACGTGGGTCGCACCTTCATCGAGCCGACTGATTCACTGCGCAAGCGCGGCGTGGGGATGAAATTTAACGTCATCAATGAAAATGTGCTTGGCAAGCGTGTAATAATGATAGATGACAGCATTGTGCGTGGCAATACCACCGGCCCGCTGATAAAATTATTAAAGAATGCTGGCGCCAGCGAAGTGCACGTCGCCATCACCTGCCCGCCGATTGTCCACCCCTGTTTTATGGGCGTAGATATGGGCACTTACGATGACCTGATTGCCCACAAACGCAGCGTGAACGAAATCCGCCAGATGGTGCAGGCTGATTCGCTGGTGTATCTCTCGCTGGCGGGTATGATGCGCGCTGTGGGCCGTTCAGATGGTTACTGCCAGGCTTGTTTTACGGGCACATATCCGGTTCCGGTGGATGTATCCAGCGCCAAGACCGGGTTCGAGCGTGGAAAGAAGTGAAACCCTCACCCTCCGCCTCCCCACAGGGGGAGGGGACTTTTAAAACCCCCTTCCCCCGCCGGGGGAAGGGCCGGGGATGAGGGCCAACCCCCAAAGGAGACATTATGAACATCCTCATCATCGGTTCGGGCGGCCGTGAACATGCCATTGCCTGGAAGCTGGCTCAGTCACCCAATGTTAAGAAGCTGTTTGCCCTGCCGGGGAACTCTGGCACTGCGTTGCTGGCTGAGAATATTCACGGGATTTCGGTGGATAATTACCCGGCTATCATCCAGCTTTGCCATGATCGCCAGATCGACCTGGTGCTGGTTGGGCCGGAAGCGCCGCTGGCGAGCGGAATTGCGGATGCGCTGCTGGGGGCTGGAATCCGCTGTTTTGGGCCGACCAAGGCTGCAGCGGAGATCGAATCGTCCAAATCATTTGCCAAAAACTTCATGGCGCGGCATGGAATCCCCACCGCGCGGTATGAAATTTTCCGTGATATCAAAAAAGCCCTGGCGCACCTGGAAACGGTCGATTATCCGGTGGTCATCAAGGCCAACGGGTTGGCCGCTGGCAAAGGTGTGATCCTGCCTGATAATAGAGAGCAGGCCCACCAAACGCTCGAAGCCATGCTGCTGCACGGCCAATTTGGCGCGGCTGGCGCGGAAGTGGTTATCGAAGAGCGCATTTCTGGCCCGGAAGTTTCGCTGATGGCTTTTACCGATGGCAAAACCATTGTGCCGATGATCCCGGCCCAAGATCACAAGCGCCTGTTGGATGGGGATCGCGGCCCGAACACTGGCGGCATGGGTGCATATGCCCCGGCCCCCATCTGCCCGCCTGAACTGGTGGAAGAATTGACTGAAACAGTGCTGCTGCCCGCCATCAGCGGCATGCGTCTGGAAGGCCGCCCGTTTGTGGGCGTGCTCTTTGCCGGGCTGATGCTGACCGCCAACGGCCCACGCGTGCTCGAGTTCAATTGCCGCTTTGGCGACCCTGAGACAGAAGCTGTGCTGCCACTGCTCGATTCTGACCTGGCTGAGATTGCCATGGCCTGTGTGGATGGCCGTTTAGCGGCCACTGATGTGCGCTGGAAGCCCGGCGCGGCGGTTTGCGTGGTGTTGGCCTCCGAGGGCTACCCCGGCAAACTGGTTTACGGGCGCATTACCGATGGCGGGCGGCAAAAATACGAGCAGGGCATCTGCTTCCATGCCGGCACACGCCACGAGGGCGGCAAAATTATCACGGCGGGCGGGCGCGTTTTTGGCGTGACTGCCTGGGATGAGTCGCTTGCGAGCGCTGTCCGGCGCGCTTATGGTATTGTTGCAAAAATCCATTTCGATGGGATGCAGTATCGCAAAGATATCGCCGCCAGGGCCTTGCCACAATCGGCTTATGCTTCCAGCGGCGTCAGCATCGACGCCGGAAATCGGACTGTGGCCTTGATGAAAGATGCGGTTAAATCCACCTACACCCCGGCGGTGTTGGCCGGGATCGGCTCGTTTGGCGGGCTTTTTGATATTTCTGAGCTGGGTGGCTTGGAAAACCCGGTTTTAGTGGCATCCACGGATGGTGTCGGCACCAAAGTCAAGCTGGCGGCTGCTGCCGGGCGCTACCAGGGAATCGGCCATGACATTGTCAACCACTGCATCAATGACATCCTGGTGCAGGGCGCGCGCCCCTTGTTTTTTCTCGATTACTTTGCCACATCCAAACTAACGCCAGAGATTACTGCTGAAGTGGTGGCAGGCATCAGCGCGGCCTGCCGCGAGGCGGGGATCCCGCTTTTGGGTGGTGAAACTGCCGAGATGCCGGGTGTTTACCAGATGGGTGAGTTCGACCTGGCCGGGACGATCATCGGGGTGGTGGAGCGTGGGCGGATTTTGCCGCGTTCCAGTTCGCTGCATGCCGGGGATGTGCTGGTGGGATTTGGGTCGAGCGGGCCGCACACCAACGGCTATTCGCTGATACGGAAGATTTTCGCATCTGTATCTTTGAATACGGTTTACCCGGAGCTGGGTTTGCCGCTTGCCGAGGCTTTGCTCGCCCCGCATCGTTCGTACTACCCGCTGCTTTTCCCGCATCTCGACAAAATCAAGGCCCTGGCGCATCTCACCGGCGGCGGCTTTATCGAAAACATCCCGCGCATTTTGCCTGATAATCTCGTTGCAAAAGTCAAAATTGGCTCCTGGGACGTGCCGCCACTGTTTGAGCTCATCCAAAAGATTGGTACAATCTCAACCCAAGAAATGCACCGGGTTTTTAATATGGGCATCGGCATGGTGGCGATTGTTGATCGGGATTCTGTTTCCGGGTTGCAGCAATCCATTCCTGAGACGACCTATATCATTGGCGAGCTTGCCCCGGGTGAGAAAAAGGTGGAGCTGGTGTAAGGTCCGGTTAACGGCAGCCTGCTCCGGGTTCGAGAAATAGGAAAAGGTACGGGTTATGCCAGTTCCCAGCAAAAAAGCCAGGGTCAGAGCAGAATCCCCATCTGAATTATCCAACAAAAACCGTTTCCGTGAGATTTATGATTACATCACGGATGCGATTTTTGTGTTGGATGATGAAACCTGTGCAGTGATAGATGTTAACGAGGCTGCCAGCGAGCTTTTTGGGTTTTCGCGCGATGAATTGCTGCGGCTGGATGTTAGCCTGGCGAATGCGGGCGAGCTGCACCTGGCCATGCAGCGTACCTGCCAGATGGCAAAGAGCCTGAAGCGCGAGCCGCAGGTGGCCGAGTGGCATACCCGTCATAAGGATGGTTCTCTTTTTTGGGTGGAAGCGAATATGCGCGCAGCCGAAATTGGTGGTCGCCAGCGTTTGCTGGTGACGGTGCGCGATATTACCGGGCGCAAGCGCGCGGCCCAGGTTCAGTTGGCTTATTATCGGATTTCGAACGCGGCCTTGCAATCGCACAGCCTGGATGAGTTTTATCGCTCTATTCACAGCCTGATCGATGAGTTGATGCCCGCTCGTAATTTTTATATTGCCCTGTACGATGAGTTGTATGACATTATCAGTTACCCCTATTTTGTGGATGATTTTGATCGCGTGCCGGAGCCGCATGCGCCTGACACCGGCCTGACCACTTATGTGCTGCGCAACCAGAAGCCCTTGCGTGTTACGTCGGATGTGTTGCAGGAGATGATCGCGCGCGGCGAAGTGGAACTGCTCGGCGCAGATTCATATGACTGGTTGGGGGTGCCGCTGCGCACGCAGGAAAAAATATTGGGGGTTTTGTGTGTGCAAACCTATCGTGCCGATGAGCGCCTGACTGATGAGCACAAGGATGTTTTATCGTTCGTCTCCACGCAGGTGGCCATGGCGATTGATCGCCGGCGTTTCCAGGATTCGTTTTTGGCAATCAAAGATACACTCAGGAACTCTGAAAACCTGTATCGGCGCGCCATCGAAGCTGCCGGGGCGGTTCCGTATTACCAGGATTACCAGGCGGATGTTTATGTTTTCATCGGGGAGAATATTCGCCAGATTTTGGGATACAGCATCGATGAGTTTACACCATCGCTGTGGCAGGAAGTCTGTGTAAAGGCGGTGCCGCTGGGCGAAGGTGCAAAATACGATTCGCACAATGCCATTTTGCAGGCGCGCGCCGGGAAAATCTCCATCTGGCAGGCCGATAACCTGGTGCGCACCGCCAGCGGCGAGCTGCGCTGGATTTATGATGTGGCCGTGGAAGTGCTCGGCGCAGACGGCCGTTCGAAGGGTTCGATTGGTATTTTGCAAGATGTCACCGATCGTAAATTGGCTGAAGAGCAAATATTGAAGATGAATGAAGAGTTGGAACGACGCGTGACTGAACGCACCGCCCAGCTTGAGCAGGCGATTAAAGAAATTGAGTCATTTTCTTACTCGGTTTCGCACGATCTGCGCGCCCCGCTGCGCGCGCTGAATGGGTATGCGCGTATCCTGATGACCGATTTTGGCGAGCAGGTGCCACCGGATGCCAAAAAGTACCTTTCGGGCATCGATGATAATGCTCGCCAGATGGGACGCCTGATCGACGACATCCTGGCGCTCTCGCGCCTGAGCCGCCAGCCTTTGAATTTCCAGCTGATCGACCAGTTGGATATTATCCAGCGTGCGCTGCACACTCTCCAGCCGGAGATGGAAGATCGCAATGTTGATATTTTCCTGCCGAAATCGCTGGAAACGCATGGCGACCCGACGCTTTTGTACCAGGTCTGGTTGAATTTGCTCGGCAATGCGCTGAAATTTACCCGTCACCGTGATCCCGCTAAAATTAGCGTAGATACGCTGGTAAAAGACGGCGAAACGGTCTTTTTTGTCAAAGACGATGGGGCAGGTTTTGACATGAAGTATGCCAGCAAGCTGTTTGGCGTGTTCCAGCGCCTGCACCGTGCCGAAGATTTCGAGGGAACCGGCGTGGGGCTTGCCATCGTCCAGCGCGTCATCCACCGGCATGGTGGACGCATCTGGGCCGAGTCGCAGCCTGGCCAAGGGGCCACTTTTTACTTTACACTCCCCGGCGTGAAATAGTGTCTATACAATATCAGCAAAAGCGGGGATAATTGCGGCGCTGGAACGGAGTCCAACATCTCATGGCGTTGGAATGCCAAGCCAAAGTTGGGATACTTTGGACTCCATCAAACATCGAAAGGACTCATCGTTATGCCATCCTCCCTGCCCCTGCGCTACGGAACCAACCCCCAGCAATCTCCCGCCCGCGTTTTCATGCGCGACGGCGCAGATTTACCCATCCAGGTGCTGGGCGGCTCGCCCGGCTACATCAACCTGCTGGATGGGTTGAACGCCTGGCAGCTTGTCCGTGAGTTGAAAGCCGCCACCGGGCTGCCCGGCGCGGCCTCGTTCAAACACGTCAGCCCGGCGGGCGCGGCGGTTGGCGTGCCGCTCAACGACACGCTCAAGAAAATCTACTTTGTAGATGACGCCGAACTCAGCCCGCTCGCCACCGCCTACGCCCGCGCGCGCGGCGCCGACCGCCTGTGCTCTTTCGGCGACTTCATCGCCCTTTCCGACACTGTCGATGTCCCAACCGCCAGGCTGATTACCCGTGAAGTTTCGGACGGCGTTATCGCCCCCGGCTACGAACCGGAAGCCCTCGAAATTCTCAAGAAAAAGAAGGCCGGGAAATACGCCGTCGTCCAGATCGACCCGGCCTACGAAGCCCCGACCACCGAAACCCGCGATGTATTCGGCGTCTCCTTCGAGCAGGGCCGCCACACCCGCCCCGTCACCGCCGCCGATTTCAATAACATCGTCACCAAGTCCAAAAACCTGCCCGAATCTGCCCTGCGCGACTTGCAAATTGCCTGGATCGTGCTCAAATACACCCAATCCAACTCGGTGGCCTTCGTTGCCGATGGTCAGGCCATCGGCGTGGGCGCGGGGCAGCAGTCGCGCGTCCACTGCGTCCGTCTCGCCGGGCAAAAAGCCGATTTGTGGCGGCTGCGCCAGCATCCCGCCGTGCTGGCCCTGCCCTTCCGGCCCGAGATCAAACGCCCCGAGCGCGACAACGCCATCGACCAGTTCCTGCGCGATGACATCACCCCACGCGAAAAAGCCGCCTGGCCCGAAATCTTCACCGAACTCCCGCGCCAGCTCACCCCCGAAGAAAAACGCGCCTGGCTCGACGTCCTGACCAACGTAGCCCTCGGCTCCGACGCCTTCTTCCCCTTCTCCGACAGCATCCACCGCGCCGCCGCATCCGGCGTCAAATACGTCTTCGAACCCGGCGGCTCCACCCGCGACGCCGATGTCATCTCGGCCGCCGACGATTACGGCATGACGATGGCGTTTACAGGGGTAAGGCTGTTTCACCATTAATTCATCGTAGGGGCGGGGTCTCCCCGCCCGCTTCCCCGCCCAACCTGGGCAGGGAAACCCTGCCCCTACAGGAAATTTTTGTAAATGTCTGCTCGATTAGTTGTTCTCGTTTCTGGTAACGGCTCCAACCTCCAGGCCATTCTCAACGCCTGTTCTCAGAAACCGGCCCATCAGACTCGCCCGCTGGAGCCAGACTCCCGCCGAAAACGGTTCGAAATCGAAGGGGAGACAACTCCGAAATCCCAAAATTGCGCAAAAAGACGCATTTATCGGGCAGGAATTAAACGCAAACC
>CAIJPN010000030.1 GCA_903822545.1 uncultured Anaerolineae bacterium
CCAGACCAGCCAGCTTTTGAGCGCCATCGAAGCCAATGAGCGCGTGCGCGAGTTGGCGATCAACCCGTTGATGCTGACGGTGATCGCGCTGGTACACCGCGACCGGGTCAAGCTGCCTGACCGCCGGGCGGAACTGTACGCCGAAGCGGTGGATGTGCTGCTGGGCAAATGGGACGAAGCGCGCGGGGTGGGCGAGATTTCCATCCTGGATGACCGGCCTTTCGATGCCGGTGATCGCCGCCTGCTGCTGCAATACATCGCGCTGACGATGCACGAGCGCGAGAAAAAGGAACTGGAAGCCGCAGAACTGCGCGGGCTGCTGATGCAAGCCTTTCATGGCATGACGCCGGACGAATCGGCCGCCCGCCGGGCGGTGGACAGGTTCCTGACGGTGGTGGAGGAGCGCACCGGCCTGCTGGCGGCGCGTGGCGAGGGCGTCTACGCCTTCTCGCACCTGACCTTCCAGGAATACCTGGCGGCGCTGGCAGTGGCGGCGCGAGATGATTATGTGGAATATGCGGTCAGGCATTGCAATCCCTGGTGGCGGGAAGTCATCCTTCTTGCGGCAGGGTATTTGAGCACAGTGAGCAAAGAAAAAACCACTAAATTTGTGTGGGCGCTGGTTAAGAACAGGCAAGAGCCAGAGCCTTTCTACAACCTTGTATTGGCAGCAGAATGTTTACGGGATGCTGGCGAAAATCGAACAACCGAAAACATCAAGGAAACGATCCTATCGAAACTCCAGAAAAGCCTGGGAAAAGGAACCTTTATAAATCGGCTGGGTTTTGGCCGGGAGCAGCGTGTGGCTGCTGCCCAGGCGCTTTCTAAGATTCAGCTTAACACAGAGTCATTCTGGCAACTACCTTACGGCGAACCGGAGTGGATCACCATCCCGGCGGGTGAGTTCTGGATGGGCAGTGACAAATATGACGATGAAAAACCTGTCCACAAGCTATCCCTGCCGGAATACCAGATTGCGCGTGTGCCGGTGACGAATGCGCAGTATGCCATCTTTGTCAAAGCGGCCAGCTACCAGGCGCCGTCCGGCTGGGAGGAAGGCCGCCCGCCCAAAGGCAAGGAAAGCCATCCGGTGGTGAATGTCTCGTGGTTTGATACGATGGCGTATTGCGCATGGCTGGGCAAAGTCACCGGCAAGAATATCAGCCTGCCGAGCGAGGCCGAATGGGAGAAAGCGGCGCGTGGTTCCCAGGATAAACGCGCCTATCCCTGGGGAGATCAATTTGACTCATCCAAATGTAATTCCAGCGAACTTGGTCTTAGCGGCACCACCCCGGTGGGTATCTTCCTGGAAGGCGCATCGCCGTATGGCCTGCTGGATATGAGCGGCAACGTTTGGGAGTGGACACGCAGCCTGTTTTACTATTCTTATCCATACCAGTTGGGCGATGACCGCGAGAAAATTTTCACGGCAGCGGAATATGAAAAAAACCAGCATAAAGATAAGAATGGGAATAGCATTGTTTATGGGCTGCGCGGCGGTTCTTTCCGCAATGACACTGTCTTCGTCCGCTGTGCCTACCGCGGCTGGGACTTCCCCGTCGCCCGCGACGACTACGGCGGTTTCCGTGTGGTAGTTTGCTCCCCATTCTTCTCTCATTAGACTCTGGTCTCTGTCGCTCTGGACTCTGGGGCTCTGAACCACTGTACTCTGATTGTGCAAGTCAAGATAATCGGTGAGAAGTCAAAGTTTCCCTGCGAAGCAGGGTCGCGTTAAAAATTTAGCCAAAGGTGATAGTCACCTGGAAAAAATTACCCCAAAAGG
>CAIJPN010000031.1 GCA_903822545.1 uncultured Anaerolineae bacterium
ATCACCCAGGACTTTTTGCCGGTATTCCGCTACGGTAGCGAATGCGCCCCTGTCGCGTTGTTCCATTAACCACTTCAGGTCGGCGATATGGCCCGGCGCGCGTTCCTGGACGATTTTCATCAGGTTTTCGAGCTTGCGCGCAGCCTTGTGCTTGGCGTTGATTTCTTCTGGCGTGCCATACTTGGCAACTACAGCGAGAAAGCGGTTGATGACTTCGGTATCAGGGTTCAATAAGGTGGCGTTTATGTCGTCCAGGCGGCTGTGGGGGATGGCAAGTTTTTCACGAATGTTCATTTTCTCTCCATGCATGGGGTAGGGGCGGGGTTGCCCCGCCCCTGCGATCAATTAATCCAACATTTTCTTGAGTTCTTCGAACTCTTCATCCTTCATTCCAAACCAATTTTCTGGTTGGGGGAACTGTCCGCCGATGACTTCGTCGTGATAGCCTTTCAGCCCGTTGAGAATTACTTCACCGGCGTTGCCAAAAACCTTGGCCATTTTCGGTTTGAACCGCGGGTAGAGACCAAACATATCGTGGTAGATCAAAAGCTGACCGTGCGCATCTGGCCCAGAGCCGAGACTCATGATGATGCAGCCTTCGGCCCGTTCGGTGATGATTTTGCAAACGCGATCGGGAACCATCTCCAGCAAGATCATAAAGGCCCCGGCTTTTTCCAGCGCCTTGGCGTCGTCGATGATTTTCTTGGCCAGGTGCGCATCCTTGCCCTGGACTTTGAACCCGCCCAAGGCTGAGACCGATTGCGGAGTCAATCCCAGGTGCCCAATGGCCGGAATACCGGCATCCACAATGCCTTTGATGCGGTCGGCCATTGCCGCGCCACCTTCCAGCTTGATGGCATCGCATCCGGCTTCAGCCATGAAACGCCCGGCGTTGCGGATGGCAGTTTCTACCGAGGGCTGGTAGGTCATGTATGGCATGTCGCCAACCACAAATGCGGTGGTCGCGCCGCGCCGCACAGCCTGGGCATGGCGAATCATATCGTCCATGGTTACTGGCAGGGTGGAATCGTAGCCCAGCATGGTCATGCCCAGGCTGTCGCCTACCAGGATCATCTCGATGCCGGCCTGGTCTTGCAGGTAAGCGGTCGGGTAGTCGTAGCAGGTCAACCAGGTGATGGGTTCTTTCTTTTCAACTTTCTGGAACAGGTACGGCAGGGTAATCTTTTTACGTGCTTCGGTCATTCTTGCTCCTTATGGAATTGGGAATGGTTGTGTTGAACATCATCCCTTTTAGTATAGACAAAAGTGAAAGTTGACGCAAATAACAAAAATCACTTTATCTGGGTTTTCAGTGTTGCGGGTTAATCCCAAAGCTGGCGCATTTAACTTCCTGGCATCCATGCCTGGATTATCTTCTAACAAGAAACTGCCAGGGTGCCATTAAAAACAAAAACTTGGCGAATCTTGGCTTTCTGGCGGTTTTGATGTTTGGGATTTTTGAGAAAGTTCCATTGATTTTCAGGAAGATTTGCAGTTGTTGTGCGGGTTGAACAAAAAAAATCTGCAAAAGCGTATAATTAACTCAAATTACCATCTTTTGATATTGCACTGCCACTTCGCTCTTTTTTTACGGTACTGAGTGAAGGCTGGCGCGCATTTCCCGTGCTGGTTTTGTGCAGCAGAATCGAGGAAATGTGACATTGTCCAACGCTATCCTTGAGCGAGTATCTCATGTCGAAAAAGCGTGTGCTGGAACTTGAAAAAGAGAATGCCGAACTAAAGCAACAACTCGCCGAACTGAAAACAGGCAAGGCCTTGTTTGATTCGGGCACTAGCACATTTTCAGATACCCAAATTTTGCGAGAGCTGATCCGGGTATCTCCTTTGGCTGTTGTTGTGCTTGATTTAGATGGGAAAATCATTGTTTGGAGCCCGGCTTGTGAACAGCTTTTTGGCTGGACAGCCCAGGAAGTTATTGGCCATCCCAACCCGCTCGTGCCGCCAGAAAAATCGGCAGAATATCAAGTCCTGAATGACCTGGTCTTGCAAGGAAAAAACTTGGTTAACCTGGATGTTATCCGTCGCCATAAAGATGGGCATTTGGTGGATGTCAGCATCTCAACCGCTGCCCTGACGGATGAAAATGGCCGATTGATTGGGCGTATGGCCATGTTGGCTGATATTACTTCCCAAAAAGAAGTTGAAAAAATCTTGTGGGAACAATCTGACCAATATCAGATCATTGCCAGCGCCTCGCTGGATGGCCTGGTTGCGATTGGCCTGGATGGGCGTTTGCTGGATATCAATGATGGCTACTGCAACATGGTAGGTTTTCGCCGGGATGAGTTGCTGGGCAGGTTCATTTGGGATGTGGATGTGATCGAATCGCAAGAGCTGGCCATGAGTCACATCAACCAAATCTGGCGAAATGGATCAGACCGTTACGAAACGCGTCATCGCTGCAAAGATAATCATTTTATCGACCTGGAAGTCAGCAGCATCTATGCCCCGCGCTCGGGTCGAATTTTTTCTTTTTTCCACGACATCACCGAACGCAAAAAGACAGAAACGGGTTTGCGGCAAAGCGAGGAGCATTTCCGCTTACTGTTCGAAAGCCATCACGCCATTATGCTGTTAATAGACCCTGAAACCGGGAATATTGTGGATGCCAACCCGGCCGCTGCCAGTTTTTATGGCTACGGCCGGGCCACCTTGTGTAGTATGAATATCTCCCAAATCAACTGTCTGCCAGCCAACCAGGTTGCCGCTGACCGGCAGCGCGCCATCAGCCAGCGCCGGAACTTCTTCATCTTTCCACATCGCAAGGCCAACGGTGAAGTCCGCATTGTTGAAGTCCACTCGTCCCCAATCCTCATTCGCAACCAGTCTGTCTTGTTTTCCATCATTCACGATATCACCGAACGCATGCGCGCCGAAGAGCGCGAACGCGCCCTTGCCCAGAAATATCGCATCGTGGCCGAAAACACCTACGATTGGGAATATTGGCTCGATCCCAAAGGAAATTTTGCCTACTGTTCCCCGGCTTGTAAACGTATTACCGGTTATTCGGTTGAATCCTTCCTCAAGGACTCGCGCCTGCTCGAATCAATCATTCACCAGGATGATTTGGAAATCTTCAAGGTTCATCGCAGGAACAGTAGCGGGCGTGGCCATGCTGAGGAGATCGAGTTTCGAATCAAACGCATCGATGGCGATGTCCGCTGGATTGGGCATTACTGTCAGCCAGTCTATGATGAAGCTGGCGTATTCCTGGGCATACGCGGCAGCAACCGCGATATCACCGAACGAAAACGAATGAACGTTGCCCTGCTTGAAAGCGAATCCCGCTATCGCGCCGTTGTCGAGAACCAGTCCGAATTCATTGTTCGTTGGAAGCTGGACGGCACCCGCACCTTCGTCAATGAAGCCTACTGCCGTTATTTTAATATTCAGCCCCAGGAAGCGCTCTTCATCAACTTCCTCGATCTGGTTGATGAAAATGACCGCCCAGGCGTGCGTGACAAAATCCACCGGCTGGTTTCTGGTGTAACCCACCAGGAAACCGACATCCACCGTGTTATCCGGCCTGATGGCAGCATCGCCTGGCAGGAATGGGTCGAACAGGCCATCTATGACGATGCCGGGATCGTGGTTGAAATCCAATCGGTGGGGCGCGACGTTACCAGCCGTATCCAGGCCGAAATAGCCCTGCGCACCTCCCTGGCCGAAAAAGAAGCCCTGCTGCGCGAACTTTACCACCGCACCAAAAACAACATGCAGGTCATCATCGCCATGCTCGATATGCAAGCCTCCTACATCGACAATCCTCGCCTGGTCAGCTCCTTCGTCGAAATGCAAAACCGCATTTACTCCATGGCCCTGGTACACCAGAAACTCTACCAATCACAGAACCTGTCCAGCATTAATCTGAAAGAATACGCACTGGAACTAGCCAACCTGATCATCACCAACTATCAGCCGCTCACCAATGATGTACACCTTTCCTGTGACCTGCACGATGCCTTTGTGCTGATCGATATCGCCGTTCCTTGCGGATTGCTGATCAACGAACTCATCTTTAACGCCATTAAACATGCTTTCCCCATTGGGGCCACTGGTGAAATCAAACTGCAACTGCACATCAAACCCAATAACACCCTCATCCTCAAGGTTTCAGACAATGGCATAGGTGTTCCTCCCGGTTTCGACTTTCGTCGCGATGGAAAAATGGGCATACAAATCATCTTTGCACTGGTCGAACACCAACTGCGCGGTAAAGTTAAATTCACTGCCAAAAACGGCGTTACCTGCCAACTCGAAATCCCCGAAAGCTCCTACAGCCCGCGCGTATAGCCCCCACATCTCCTCAAAAATCAACTTGACCAATACTCTTCATTAGGTTATTATCTAATCATTAGATATTAATCTAATGATTGAGAGCGCATGACCACACTTCACTGGGTTTCAGGAACCGTCCACGACTTTTTCATCAGCCAGTTTGTCCTACACCATGCCGAGCGCTTTGGGCTGCGCCC
>CAIJPN010000032.1 GCA_903822545.1 uncultured Anaerolineae bacterium
GAACAGTGCCCAGTCCGAATTCGCAACGATAAACGACAAAAACGCCGTCACCCGGTACCAGCCATCTGCCGCAATCGTAATCCGGCTGGGGTTTGTGGTGTTGCTGTGCAGCTCGTCGTCGTCAATGGTTTCGCTGTTCCAGGCGATGGCTGTGCTGGGACTGCGCGAATAACTCAGCCCGCTGGATCGCCCCACCTGGGTAATGTGCCCAATGTTGGCAAATGTGGGGGTGCTGCTGCCGTTAGCCACCAGCACCTGGTTGGGCGCAGTTGGGGTCACGTGCATCGGTGCGCTGGCATTGTGCCCCAGCACCCCAGCCGCCGCCGGGGCTGCCAGCCTGGCAACCGATGTTGCCCCGTTTGGATAGACAATATCGCCCGCCGCCTGGCCGCTGATCATGGCCGCCGCCTGCAATAGTGTTGCCAGCGTGCCCCACTCGATCAAGCCACCGCCGCCCATGCGCAGCATGTCATAATTCGAGCCTTTTGCCAACCGCTTGATGGCCGTGCCTGATGATCCGATGATCAAATCCTCGGCAGCTTGGCCGCTGATCATGGCCGCCGCCTGCAACAGCGTGGCCAGCGTGCCCCATTCCACCACGCCCGCACCGCTCATGCGTAGCATGTCATAGTTTGAGCCTTTTGGCAGCCGCTTGATGGCCGTGCCTGATGAGCCGATAATCAAATCTTCTGCGGCCTGGCTGCTGACCATTGCCGCATTCGCCAGCAGGTTCACCAGGCTGTCCCAACTCGGGGCCGTTCCGGTGGAACGCAACAGCTGGTACGCCGTCCCGATTCCCAGCCGCGAGATCACCCCGCTGCCGGTCATGTAGGCCATATCACCGTTGGTGGTATACGGCCACAGCGCCGCCATGTTATCGCGCCAGTACGTGTTCGCCTGGGCCGCGCTGAAGCTGTCACCAGTTGCAAAAGTCGGCACAATAATAAAGCTCATAAATTCTCCGTGTCTCCGTGTCTCTGTGGCATACGGCTAGAAAGTCATCGGGAAGGTAGCCGGGAATACCCATTTCCCGCTCGGCACTTCGGCCAGGTTGGGCTCCAGGTGCAGCTCCGTGCTGATGATCTGGCAGCGCCGGTCAACACTGGTATGTTTGATGTATCCCACGCGCATGTCACCGCTGATGCCATCCGATGCAAACGCGGCAGTAACCAGGTCGAACAATTCCAGGAATTGCGCCGTCGGCAAAGCCTTGATCCACACACGCGGGAATCGGCGCGCAATCTCCAAGCGGTCGAGCAGTGCATCGGCCTGGCTGATGGCCGTGTTAAGGTCTTGCAGCCAATCATTCTCGATCACCAACTCACGCTCACGATATTGCGCAATGCTGGCCGCACTCTGTGATTCGGCATAGGTATAGGCGTCTGCGGCGATCACATCCCCTCGCAACTTGAGCAGGGTGATGTATGCTGCGCTTGCGCCGCCATTGGTCACAACCAGTTTGGCGGTCGATGCAAACGCCGTCAGCGCAATGCTGATGTCAGCTGTCAGGTCAGTGCCGCTGCCATCTGCCGCGCTGTTAGCCGTGTAATCGGTGCTGCTCACCGGGCTGGTGATGGCTGTGGCCGCAACCGTGTCATCGTTGTTGTAGCTGTATTTGGCCCAGATCGTCCTGCTCTCGCCCGCCGGGATTTGTGGCACATCCGAAATGCGCCACATTTCCACGCCGCTCTGTTTGCGCCTGGCCCTGGCATACACACGCACAATGTTCCGCACCACGTCCCACGGGTTCAGCACCACGATCCCGCGCTGGATCAGGCTGTCTGTCAGCGTGATCACCGACGCATCACCCGGTATACGGCTGATATAGGTGGGGGTGCCATCCGCCGCAATGAAAAAATAGCCCAGCACGGCATCCACCAGGCTATTGATCTCCGCGTTTGCGCTGCGGCCCGATGTCCACCAGTAGGGCATCGAATCGCTCACCGTTGTATCAACGCTATAGCTGCTAAAACCAGCAGCAGCCAGGCATTGCGCAATCGCGCTGTCATACTGGATCGTCACCTGCACCGCGCTGGATATACGGATATTTTGCAGCCTGCGCAGGCTGTCAATTCCGCTGATGGTCACGGTTCGCACGCTGGCCCCGTAATCGGGTTTGATGTCATCAATTTCGCCAGCGATCACATCCAGCACGACTCCATCGCTCTCGCGTTTCACCCGCAGCCGGAATGCCCGCCCTGGAATGACCAGCCCATTTAGCGGGCTGGCACTGTTATACGGGTCATACTTGCGCTCCTGGTCAACAATCCGGGCCGTCATGCGCCCGGCTGCTACCGGCTCAAACCCACCACCCTGGTTTGCCAGGAAAAACTGTCGCCCGCGCTCCACCTCGACGCTAAACAAATGCGCCGCGTCGTTTTGGCCGTCAAA
>CAIJPN010000033.1 GCA_903822545.1 uncultured Anaerolineae bacterium
CAGGCCCTGGTCGTTGTAAACCACGCCTTTGGCCTGGGCCACCCGTTGGAAGATGGCGCGATATTCCTCGTAGCTGGGATCGCCGATCTCGATTTTGTGGCGCAGGCGGCGCAGGAAGGCTTCATCTACCAGGTCACGCGGTGGCAGGTTGGTCGAGAAAACCACCAGTACGTCGAATGGGATTTCCATTTTGCGGCCTGTGTGCAGGGTCAGGAAGTCGATGCGGTTTTCGAGCGGCACGATCCAGCGGTTGAGCAGGTCACGCGGACGCACTTGCTGGCGGCCGAAATCGTCGATGAGCAGGATTCCACCGTTGGCTTTGACCTGGAAGGGGGCTTCATAGAATTTGTGGGTGTCGTCGAAAACCAGGTCGAGGCCGGCCAGGGTTAATTCGCCGCCGACCACGATGAAGGGGCGGCGGATGTGCACCCAGCGCGGGTCGCGGCGCTGCCCGGAGCGCAGGGAACCAGTTCCAGATGCGGTGGATTCATCATCACTGACCCGCTGGTGGTTGACGGTGTCGTAGAGTTTGATGACCTGTCCATCCACATACAGAGCATAGGGGATGTACATATCTTGCTGGAGGATCAGGTTGCCAAAGGCGCGCGCTACGCTGGTTTTGCCGTTGCCTGGAGGTCCATACAAGAAGATGGATGTACCTGAGTTGAGCGCCGGGCCAAGCCGCTCAAAGGTGGTGTTGGAAAGGATGAGTTGTGAAAGCAGCTGGCGCATGTGGCGCTGGGTGACGGCCACGCGCTGGCGGCTCTGGCGTTTGATGGCTTCGTTGTAAACTTCGATCGGAACCGGGGCTGGCCCGGCATACTGGCTGCGGTCGAGTGCTTCGCGTGCGCGGGCAATTCCGGCGCCGGTGATGGCGTACTGGTATGCGCCTTCGCCCAACCCCATTTGGGAGGATTTGACTTCGATCAGTTTCTCGCGTTTGAGCGCCTCAAGGATCTGGTCGGTGACGCCCGCAAAAGGCAGGGCGATCTCTTCTGCAATTTTGAAGCCCGATAAATAGCCCTGGAAATACATGATTTTTAGGGCCAGGTCTTGCAGCCAGAGTGCGGCCAGGCCAGTATCATCCAACCGGGTAAGTGATGGGGGCACAAAACCGGCTGATGAAGATGATGGTGCTGCTGTTGGGGCTGCTGCCTGCCCTGTGTTTGGTCGGGCAGGGCCTCCTCCCGATGATGGAGGTCGGGGCGGGATCATATTTGACATGAATATCCTCCTAAAAAAGGATAGCAAACCGAAAGTATTTAAAAATTATAGCATGTCAAGTGTGGACATGCTGTGTTTGTATGGTGGGGATTTCATAGCAGAACGAGGCGTGCCTGGTGGCAACGAGCGCTGTTTAAATTTGTTGCACATAACGTACCGTTATAAAATCTATCATTTGCTCAATTCACAAAACAGATGTGCGGGCGGTATAATCGCGCCATGATAAATTTGAGCGTGATTATTCCTGTCTACAATGAACGTAACACCATCCGCGAGATAGTCAGACGTGTACAAGCCACTGGCCTACCCACCGAGATATTGATCGTGGACGATGGCTCGAAGGATGGCACGCGCGATATCCTGCCGGAGATGGATGGTAAGGATGGGGTGCGTGTGATCCTGCACGAGAAAAACCAGGGTAAGGGCGCAGCGGTGCGAACTGGCATCCAGAATGCGCGCGGCGAGGTGATGTTAATCCAGGATGCTGACCTGGAATATGATCCGCGCGAATACCCGGGACTGCTCAGACCGATCGAAGAAGGCATGGCGGATGTGGTCTATGGCTCCCGTTTCTTGGGGTCGCCTCACCGGGCGATTTTGTTCTGGAATATGGTTGCCAACAAGCTGCTTACGCTGATGACTAACATCCTGTACAACACCATCCTGACGGATATGGAAACCGGCTACAAGGTTTTCCGCCGTGAGGTGGTTGACGGAATGAAGCTGCGCGCCAACCGCTTCGATTTTGAGCCGGAATTTACCGCAAAAATTCTCAAACGTCGTGTGCGGGTTTTCGATGTGCCGATCGCTTTCAACCCGCGCGATTATTCTGAAGGCAAAAAAATCGGCCTGCGCGATGCCTTTGAAGCCGTCTGGGCGCTGATCAAGTATCGCTTTGTTGATTAGTTCACATTCCCCACTTTGTGACAGTGTGTGGGGATTTTTTTATCCAAAGCATGACAAAAATCCCGGTTTTGTTATACAATCATATTTATGGATGACGAACTCAAGTTCTACCAAAAACCGGCCGCCCGGGCCATCATTGTATTTGCCTCCTTTATCATCGGCTATTTCCTGTGGGAATTGATCAGCCGGTGGTTCTACCCTCCCGATTCGAACCCGGCTTTTGATGTTTTCTGGGATTTCCTGTTGTGCGGTGGGGGCCTGGTTTTCTGGTTGGTGTTTTTTGCCCAATTCAGCCTGCCAGTCAAATCCATTCCTGATCGCATTAAGATTATTGATCGGTTATTTAATTACTTGATCGGCACCCACGGCCCGGCCATTTTTATTTCCAACGGGATCGTGCATGAAAGCGCCGGGGAACGCAAACGCAAAGGGCCGGGCGTCCTGTGGCTGGATTCGGCCAGCGCTGCCATGCTGCGCACCAGCGTCCAATTTACGAAAGCCATTGGGCCGGGTGTCTATTTCACCAAACCAGATGAATCCATTGCAACAACCGTTGACCTGCACAACATGATCCAAAACATCGGGCCTGATGAAAATGATGAGCCTTTTACACCCCTTGAAGACAAGGAAAAGGATAAGGAAGTTCAGGAGCGTCGTTGGGCAACCAGCGGGATTACCCGCGACAACATAGAGGTTGTGCCGCTCATCGCGGTCACCTTCCGCATTAATGCTCAAGCGGACGAGGGTGGTTCCCGCTTCGGCTATAACGCAGATAACACCGGGAAATTGATCATTGAATGTATCACCCAGGGCGCGTCACTCAACGACCCGGTCTGGAGTCAACTCCCGGCCAAAATGGCAGCTGACCTGTGGCGTGAATACCTGCGTAAGTTCAAACAAGAGCAGCTGTTTGAACTTGCGGAGGGCAAAACCGAAACGAATCTGCAAATCATCGCCGGTTTGATCAAAGCTCGCATGCAGAATGAAACTGTCGATGGCATGGATGATTTTGGTCGTCTGACAGGTCAAAAAGTAAACAGCCTTGAATATGAAAATTTGCAAAAAATGGGCTTGCGTATCATTAATGTCGTGATCAAAAAGCTTTTCCTGCCAAAAGATGTTGAAGATTCCATGGTCACCCGTTGGACCCCCTTGTGGCTCAAAAATGCTCAAAAAGAAAAGAAACGGATTGAAACCCTCCTGAAAGAAACAGAAGAGCGTGGTATTGAAGATGCCAAAAAACGGTTTGCGCAAGATGTTGCGGCAGAACTCTATAAAAATGAACCGCAAAATGAAACCCAGGCGCTTGATATGCTGATTCGTGCTACCTTTAAAGGTGTGCGGCGCGAACCCAACCGAACCCCTTCCGACCTCTCTAACATCTCTTTTATTCGTAATTGGCTGCGTCACAATCACAAAGAACGAGGTGGTTCATGACCGTCACTCCTGCACCCACCCTGGTTGAAAGAATTTTCAAAAGCATCAGGCGCTTTGCTGACAGCCTGCTGAATGACTGGATATTTGGCCTCACCTATTCTGCCGGGCAGTTCCGCAACATGGCCCGGTGGACAGTTTTCTTCCTGGCCTGGGCAGTTTCGGTTTATATCCTCTTTACGCCAGATGTTTGGAACAGCAATTTTGCAGGGTATTACGCAACTTTGATAAAAGGGCTCACCGAAGATAGAGTACTGCTTCTGGGTTTGTTTGTCGAGTTTATCTTTGAAACCATCCTGCACCCGAACGTGATTGGACGCATGTTCGCGCTTGTTGCACCATACGTGCTGATGTATCGTCTTTCAGCTTTGTACCTGGCTGACATCTTTGAAAAAGAAGAAGAAGTTGCCCGAAAATTTATTCGCCAGGCTGCTTTTGGCGTCGATTACACCACCATCCACATTCGGGGCGGGAAGATTATCTCGGAAGATGAAGTTTCTCCCATTGTCCAGATTGGCGGCCCGGGCTATGTTGAACTTGACCTGGACAGTGCTGCGCTGTTTGAACAACCCAATGGCCAGGTAGCGGTTTTTGGGCCTAGCGACAAGAAAAAGCATGTCATCCTGGATGGCTTCGAGCGCATCCGCCAGTGTGTTGACCTGCGTGATAATGCGGGGTCAACCTCTGTAACCGTTCGCAGTCGCGATGGGATTACTGTTACGGCCAAAGATATCCAGTTTACCTACAGCATTTATCGTGGCGAAAATGCTGCGAAAACCTTGCAAATCCCCTTCCCCTTTGAAAAAAAAGCTGTTGAAAGCCTGGTTTTTGGCACAACACGGGTTGTGAAACCCGGTGGGAAACCCAGCGCCACCCCAGATTGGAAAACCCCTCTCCCATCCCAGCAGGGCGGGCCTATCAGTGGCGAAGTGGGTGGTTTTGTGAGCAAACGTCTCCTGAGTGATTTCTTCTCCAATATCGGCGAGCCGGAGACCCCTGATGCCAAGCCCAATGAAATTGCCCGAAGCGCGCTTACTGGCATTTTTTATGACGAAGGTTTCAAAAAGCGCACTGCCGGACGTGGCATAGAAATAAAATGGATTGGTGTTGGCACCTGGTCGATGCCACAAGAAATCACCCCTGCCAAGCACATGGAAGCTTGGAAACTCAGCAGGGAGAACTTTTCCAAAAGCAACGCTGATGCTATTGGCAAATTAGAGAGAGAGTCCAAGCAGAAAGAGTATTATCGCATCTTGAATGAGATGATCGTTAATCGGTTCTATTATTCTTATAAAAGAGAAAAATCGTTCGATTACATCGTCAACGAGTTGCTGAGTGCCTACTGGGGTATCCTGGATGATGCCATGGCTATCCTGGATCAGCAGAACGAATTTGAAGCTGATGATGGGATTTACGTTACCATGGAAACCCAGATAGCAGTTGCGCGAAAGAAACTGGAAAAACTCGTTCAAAAGCCAGCCGCTCGCCCTGCCGAAAGCGAATATGTCTCACCATCTGCCCAGGCTGATCAACCGGTGCAAGGAGCAGAAACAAAATCAGAAGAAATCCTGCTGGATGAACTTAGCAGCATGGTTGGTGACCGAGACAAAGCAATCAATCTAATCCGACGAGAAGTGAACAACAACCCATCGCTACGTGGTAGGGCCGCAATCTACAGTGCGATCCAACGATGGCAAAGCGGCGGCTTCCAGTGACAGGAATCCCATGCCAGAAATAAATATCCCTGGCGATAACCCTGTCCTCGTGATTGGGGCTGCCGGGCTGGATGTGGTAGGCCGGATCGAAACCGAGATCAAGAATGCCACTTCCAACCCTGCGCGGATTCGTGCATCTTATGGCGGCGTAGCCCGTAATGTGGCCGAAAACCTGGCCCGGCTCGGCCAGCCAGTACGCCTGTTATCCGTGGTAGGCAAAGACCAGATTGGGGATGAAATGCTCGCCTACACCCGCGATGCCGGGGTGGATGTCAGTGGCGTTTTTCGCACCGCAAAATTCCCCACTGGCTTTTACATGGGCGTGCTTGACCCGCGCGGCAGACTCAAATTTGCCATCGACGATATGCGCATCCTCACAGCATTAAACGATAGTTACCTGCTATACAACGCAGACTTGTTTGAAAGCGCCAGCCTGGTATTTGTAGATGCCAACTTGCCTGGAACCACCCTGGCGATTAGCTTTGAACTGGCCCGCAAATACAACATCCCCATCTGCGCCGACCCCACCACATCTACCCTGGCCCCGCGCATTACCCCCTACCTCAGCCAGCTGCACCTGATTGCGCCCAACAGCGCCGAAGCCATCGCCCTGACCGGCCAGCAATTTGACCCGGCCGACCAGACTGCCGCCATCGAAGTGGCCCGCTTGCTGGTGAATAAAGGCACCAACGTGGCGGTGATCGGCCTGGCCGAGAATGGCGTGTGCTACGCCACATCCGAAACCAGCGGGCACATCCCTGCCGTGCGCACGCGCGTCACCGATCCGACCGGCGCGGGAGATGCCATGACCGCCGCTGTCATCTTCGGGATGCTGAACGATATTGATCTGGACGATGCCGTTCGGATGGGCGCATCGGCTGCCTCGTTGACTTTGCGCCATCCGGGAACTGTTTTACCGACACTAACGCTGCAAATGCTCTATGACGAACTCGGACTTTAACCGCCCTGACAATTGCCACCGTTAAACCTGCCGGGGTGCCACTCCTCAATGTGCCCCGGCTTTTGATTGGATACCGCTATGAACAACTTAAATCTCCCCGAAAATTTCTCCCTGACCCCCGAAATTTCTTCCGCGTTGGAAAATGACCAGCCAGTCGTCGCGCTCGAGTCGACGGTGATCACCCACGGGCTGCCGCGCCCGCACAACCTGGAGCTGGCTCGCGATATGGAAAAAACTGTCCGAGCGCAAGGCGCCATCCCGGCCACCATTGCCCTGATGGATGGAAAAATCAGGGTGGGGCTGGAAGATCCAGCGCTGGTGCAGCTCTCCGAAGCAGATGATGTGCTCAAGGTCAGTTTGCGCGATTTTGCTACAGCGTTGACCAAAAAACAGTTTGGCGGAACAACGGTGGCGGGTACGATGTTCGTTTCCCAAAAAGCTGGGATCAAGGTTTTCGCCACCGGCGGCATCGGCGGAGTCCACCGTGAAGGTGCGTTTGATATTTCCACCGATTTGCAGGCGCTGGCGAATATCCCAATGATTGTGGTGTGCGCGGGGGCCAAATCTATTTTGGATTTGCCCGCCACGCTGGAGTATCTCGAAACGCTGGGTGTGCCGGTGGCTGGCTATGGTACGGATCGTTTCCCCGAGTTTTTCTCGCCGGGCGGGCGGCTGCCGGTCAGCGTGCGGCTGGATTCTCCAGCCGAAGTGGCGCAGTTTGCGCAAACGCACTGGGCGCTGGGCATGAAATCAGCGGTGCTGGTGTGCCAGCCCATCCCGGCCGAGGCCGCTATGCCGCTGGATGAGATTGAGCGGGTGGAGGAAGTTGCTTCGCGTGAGGCGGTGGAGCGCGGCATTCACGGCCAGGCGCTGACGCCTTTCCTGCTGGGCCGTGTGAACGAGCTGACCGGCGGCAAGTCGATGCGCGCGAATCTCGCGTTTTTGAAGAATAATGCCCGCCTGGCCGGGTTGATTGCGCGAGAGTTGAGTAGCGCGCATTGATTCTTGAGTCAGGTGGTTCTATGTTGCGCGGGATGTTATCCCGCGTTACTTTTTTGTGACTTTCATCATCACCCCCGGTCTGGGCTCGAGCGTTGCGCCCATGTGGGGGTGGATTTTTTTGTTGACAAGTTCAAAGTTGAAGGTTTGAAGGAGCCGGGCAATCACAATCCGGGCTTCTTGCTGGCCAAAGGCCGCGCCGATGCAGGCGCGCGGCCCGCCCCCAAAGGGGATGTAGCTCATGGGTGGAGTTTTTCTCCCTCGGGCAAAGCGCTCGGGGCAGAAGGATTCGGCCTTTTCCCAGATTTGGGGATCGCGGTGGGTCAGGAAAATGGAGTAAAACATGCGCGCATGGGTCGGGATGGTCTGGCCTTCGCCGAAGCTGGCATCTTCGGCCATGATGCGGTTGCCAATGTGGATGGGCGGATACAGGCGCAGGCTCTCTTTGATGACTTCATCCAGCAGGTGCGGGTGTTCTCCCTCAGGTGCGGAATCCAGATCGGAGGTTAGTTGCGCCAAAATAGCGGGATGCTGCCCGAGCAGGGCAAAAGTCCAGGCTAGCAGCGCGGTGGATGTATCGTGACCAGCGATCAGCATGGTGAGCATCTGGTCGCGGATGATGGGGTCGGGGAGGCCGGAATCTATTAAATGCTGGAGAAGATCAGTAGAAAGTGGTAAGTGGGAAGTGGAAAGTTGGGCGCGGCGAGTTTTGATGATTTGATAAAGGTACTCATCCAGCGCCTTGATGTGTTTTTTGTAGCCCGGGCGGGGGATGTTGCGCCACAAAATCCATGGGCCGGGAGAGATGTAGTCGATGGTCTTTAGGATAGGCTGCCAGATTTTCGGGATATCATCCCAAGCATCGAGGTTGAAAAGCGCATCCATGATGATGAGCAATGCGATTTTGCGACCTTCCACCAGCATATCGATGGTTTCGCCATCTTTCCATGCAGCGCTGACCCGGTCGGTCTGGCGGCACATCATTTCAGTGTAGGCGGGCAGGGATTGGTGCGAGAGCGCTGGCTCCATCAGGGCGCGGTAGTGGTCGTGTTCTTCGCCATCGGTGACGAGTACGCCGCGATTGAGCAGATCGGCGACGGGGTCGTGGTTGCGCCATAGGAATTTTTTTCGTTCGGTGATGAGCACTTTGCGGACGGCTTCTGGGCCAAAAACAATGTAGGGTTTGAATCCGGGCAGTGGAACCTGGAAAAAACGTCCAACCCGCTCGGCCATGACGCGCAGCGGGCCAAGCGGCGATTTTTCAGCCAGGAAGGCTTTCAGGACGGCCAGGCCAAGTTGGGGGTCGGAAGTGTGAGATGCCATGAAGCAGATTCCAGTTCAGCTATCCGGTCGACCAGATAACGTTTTCGACAAATGATATGCCCGGAGTGTGCGCTCACGCGCTTCAGCGCGATCAACAATCGGTTTGGATGGGTAGCCGGGGACGTTGATATTTTTCTCCCACGGGGCGTGGATTTCGGGGGCAGGGAGATGCGCCAGTTCGGGAACCCAGCGCCGGATGTAATCGCCGTTTGGGTCGAATTTCTGGCTTTGCAAGATGGGGTTGAAGATGCGGAAGTAGGGTGCTGCGTCAGTGCCGGTTCCGGCGGTCCACTGCCAGCCGCCGTTATTGGCCGCCGGGTCGCCGTCGATCAGGTTATCCATGAACCAGCGTTCGCCCCACTGCCAGTTGACCAGCAAATCTTTAACCAGGAACGATGCCACGATCATGCGCGCGCGGTTGTGCATCCAGCCGGTGGCGAGCAGTTGGCGCATCCCGGCATCCACTACCGGAACGCCGGTCTGGCCGTGTTTCCAGGCGTCGAACTCGCTGGGGTTGTTGCGCCAGGGGATGTTGGCGAGGGCGGGATGGAAGGCGGTTTCGGCAACGTGGGGGAAGTGATACAGGATGGAGATGTAGAATTCGCGCCAGATGAGTTCGTTGAGCCAGGTGGTTGCGCCCTCATCCCTGGCCGCTCTCCCGTTGGGAGAGGGGAGCAATGCAGCGTGGGCAGCCTGGCGCATGGAGATCATGCCGAAGCGGATGTAGGGCGAGAGCGCGGATGTGCCATCTAAATCTAAACGATTACGATTTTTATCGTATTCTGAGATTTTCGCCACCGAGTCACTGATATTTAATTGGGTTTTGCTCCGTGTTCTCTGTGGCTCCATGGTAAATTGCTCTAATCGGCGCAAGGCTTCGATTTCGCCGGGAGGAAAGAGCGGGGATG